>REER01000005.1 GCA_007694945.1 Paracoccaceae bacterium
TTGGGGTTGGGGTTGGGCTTGGCCCTTGTATTGGGCCAGGGGGGCCTTTTCGGGGGGGGGGGGGGGGGGGGGGGCGCCCCCCCCCCCGCCCCCACCGGCAAGCGAGCCGATGTGGCATATCGCCGAGAACGGCCAGACTCGCGGGCCGATCCCGCAATCCCAGCTTGCCGCGCAGATCAGCCGCGACACGCTGGTCTGGACCGAGGGGCAGTCGGGCTGGCTCAAGGCGGGTGAGGTGCCTGCACTGACCGGACTTTTCGCGCCTCAACCGCCCCCCCCACCGCCGCCTGCCGGGTGAGGCGCGCCAGCTTTGATTTGAGTATTTTTGGCAAGATGAAAACAGGGCGGTTTCGGGAAGGGGCCGTCGGCGTGAGGGATCGGGCAGGGCATGGGACTGATAGAGACGGAACATCGTTTTCCCTGCGCGCAATGCGGCGCCTCGCTGCGTTTTGCGCCCGGGCAGGCGCGGTTGAGCTGTGAATATTGCGGCCATGAGCAGCCGATCCCGCAGATGGATGACGCGACCCGCGTCACCGAGTTGCAATCGCTCGACTATCACGAGGCGGTTGCCAATGCCCTGCCCCCTGCGGCGATGGAGGAAACGCGCGTTATCTCCTGCAATACCTGCGGGGCGCAGGTCGAGTTCGAGGCCAATGTCCATTCTGCTGAATGCCCGTTCTGCGCCTCGCCAGTGGTGACGGATACGGGCGCAAACCGGCATATAAAGCCGCATGCGCTGTTGCCATTCAAACTCAGCGAGAGCGACGCGCAGGCGCGGATGCGCAAATGGCTCAAGGGGCTGTGGTTCGCGCCATCGGCATTGTCAAAATATGCGCGCAGCACAGGGCGGCTGAGTGGGCTTTACGTGCCTTATTGGGCGTTCGATGTCGCGTCACGCACGCAATACAAGGGGCAGCGCGGGACGCATTATTACGTCACAGTCGGCGCCGGCAAGAACCGGCGGCGCGTGCAGCGCACGCGGTGGCAGAATGTCTCGGGCCAGGTTCAGCGGCAGTTTCTCGATCTGCTGGTGATGGCCTCGCAATCGCTGCCACGGCCCAATATCCGGCAGCTGGAGCCCTGGACCATGGCCGATCTGCAGCCCTATAGCGCGGACTATCTCTCGGGGTTCCGGGCCGAAGCCTATACGGTCGAATTGCCCGAAGGCTTCGAGATCGCCAAGGAACGAATGGACGAGCAGATTCGCGCCGATATCCGGCGTAGAATCGGTGGTGACGATCAGCGGATTTCCTCTGTCTTGACAGACTATAGCGATGAGCGCTTCAAGCATCTGTTGCTACCGATCTGGATGGCCGCCTATCGCTATCGCGGGAAAAGCTATCGCTTCATCGTCAATGGCCAGACCGGGCGGGTGCAGGGCGAGCGACCCTGGTCCATCGCCAAGATTGCAGGCGCCGTGCTGGCGGGGATCGTATTCCTCGTGATCGCCTTCTACATTGCCGAACTGGGGGGGCTGTGATGATCCTCTGTGCGGGCGAAGCGCTGATCGACATGCTGCCGCGCGAGAGTGCAGCGGGCGAGCCCTGTTTCGCGCCCTATCCGGGTGGCGCCGTTTTCAACACGGCGGTGGCGCTGGGGCGGCTCGGGGCCGAGGTGGGGTTTTTCTGTCCGCTCTCGGCGGACCTCTTCGGCGCGCATTTGCATGCGGCGCTGGAGGAGTCGGGGGTGGATCATACCCTCTGCCCCGCCGTGGACCGACCCTGCACACTGGCCTTTGTCACGTCGATTGAGGGGCAGGCGCGCTATGCCTTCTACGACACCGGCACGGCGTTGCGGGAGTTGACCGAGGCGGAACTGCCCGCCCTGCCTGAGCATGTCGAGGCGCTGTTTCTGGGTGGGATCTCGCTGGTGGGCGAGCCCTGTGGCGCGGCTTTTGCAGCGCTCTGCGCGCAGGCGGACGGGCGCGCGGTGATGATCGACCCCAATATCCGCCCCGGCTTCATCCGCGACGAGGCCGCCTATCGCGCGCGGCTGGGCGCGATGATGGCGCAGGCGGATATCGTCAAGCTCTCGGATGAGGACCTGAACTGGCTGTTGGGCGCGGGCGATATCGACGACCACGCGCAGGCGCTGCGGGCGGAGGGGCCTGCGGTGGTGGTCGTGACCGAAGGAGCGAGGGGCGCGCGGGCCTTCTGGCCGGGCGGTGTAGCGCAGCAGGCGGCAAGCGCTGTGCAGGTGGTCGATACGGTCGGCGCGGGCGATACGTTCAATGCAGGCTTCATGGCAGGGCTCGCGCGCGCCGGGGCGCTGAGCAAACCGGGCATCGCCGGGCTGACGCCGGAGGTGCTGGATCAGGCGCTGGCGTTCGGGGTGCGAGCGGCGGCGGTGACAGTCTCACGCGCAGGGGCCAACCCGCCATGGGCGGGGGAGATCTGATGCGCGCGCTGTTGCAACGGGTGAAGGAAGCGCGGGTCGAGGTCGCGGGCGCGGTGGTGGGCCAATGCGGGCCTGGGCTCGTGATCCTTGTCTGCGCCATGCAGGGCGATGGCGTGGCCGAGGCCGAAGCGCTGGCCGCCAGGATCCACAAGCTGCGCATCTTCCGCGACGATGCAGGCAAGATGAACCGCGCGCTGAAGGATACGGGCGGCGGCGCGCTGGTGGTCAGCCAGTTCACGCTGGCCGCCGAGACGCGCAATGGCAATCGCCCCGGTTTTTCCTCTGCCGCGCCGCCGGATGAAGGCGAACGGCTCTATCTGCATTTCGCCGAGCGCCTGCGCGATCTGGGGGTGGCGGTCGAGACCGGGCAGTTCGGGGCCGAGATGGAGGTGCATCTGGTCAATGACGGGCCCGTGACGATCTGGCTGGATACGGCGGGGTGAGGGCTAAAGCGTGCTGCGCTCGATCAGCTTTATATCCAGCAGCCTTGAAGAAGTTGTAGCACTCCTCGTCGGTGAAGAGATCGCAG
>REER01000085.1 GCA_007694945.1 Paracoccaceae bacterium
GTGTGCGCGGCAGGCTGTCGCGGAACACGATCTCGCGCGGGGCAACGGCGGGGCCAAGCCGCTTGCGCGCGTGGCCGCGCAAGGCGCGCTCCAGCGCGTCATCGGCTTCGAACCCGGCTTTGAGCGTGACGAAGGCCTTGACCAGCTCGCCTGCGGTTTCGTCCGGCACGCCGATCACGGCTGCCTCGGCCACGGCTTCGTGCTCGATCAGCGCGCTCTCCACCTCGAACGGGCCAATCAGATGGCCTGCTGATTTGATAAGGTCATCGGCGCGGCCCACGAACCAGAAATACCCGTCGGTATCGCGCATTGCCAGATCGCCCGTCAGATACCAGCCATCCTTGAACACTTTGGCGTAGCGTTCCGGCTGACCCAGATAGGCGCGCATCATCGACGGCCAACCGGGGCGCAGCGCCAGTTCGCCGATCTCGCCATCGGGCAGTTCGGTGACGGTCTCGCCCTCGGCCTGCACGATCCCGGCCTCGATCCCGGGCAGCGGCTTGCCCATGGCACCAGGCTTGATGTCCATGGCAGCAGTGTTGGCGATCATGATGCCGCCAGTTTCCGACTGCCACCAGTTGTCATGGAAGGGTAAGCCAAAGACCTGCTGACCCCAGAGCACGCATTCGGCGTTGAGCGGCTCGCCGACCGAAGCGAGAAAGCGCAGTGCGCTGAAATCATGGCCATTCGCGGCCTCCACGCCCGCGCGCATCATCATGCGGATGGCGGTGGGCGCGGTGTACCAGACCTGCACCCGCTCGTTTTCCAGGATCGAATACCAGCGGTCGAGGTCGAACTCGGCCTCGTCCACCACCATGGTCACGCGGTTGCACAAGGGCGAAATGATGCCATAGCTCATACCTGTCACCCAGCCGGGATCGGCGGTGCACCAGTAGATGTCGCCGGGGTGAAGGTCGAGCGCCACCCGCCCCGTCTCGGAATGCGACACCACCGCTTCGTGCACATGCACCACACCCTTGGGCAAGCCGGTGGTGCCCGAAGTGAAGTGCAGAAGCGCCATATCCTCAGCATCGGTGGCTTCGGTTTCGAAACTGTCCGAGGCATCTGCCATGGCTGGGCCCAGCGCCAAGCAGCCCTCGGGGGCATCATCACCGACAATAAGCACCAGCTTCAGCCCCGGCATCTGATCGCGCCAAGGTGCTACCTTGCGCTTGTAGTGCGGTGCAGTGGTAACCAGTACGCTGGCCTCACCGATCACCATGCGCGCGCGCACGGGCTCGGGGCCAAAGGCGGCGAAGAGCGGACTGACCACCACACCGGCCTTCAGGGCCCCCAGCGTGGCAGCATAGAGCGCCGTAACCCGGCCCGACAGCAGGAACAGCCGTTCTCCGCGTTCGATGCCATTGGCGCGCAGCACATTGGCAAAGCGCGCGGCTTCACCGGCGAGGTCAGCATAGCTGAGCACCTGCCGCGCGCCTTCCTTGCCTAGCCAGATCAGCGCCGGCTGATCGCCATGGCCCGCCGCAAGATGGCGGTCCAGCGCCTCATGCGCGACGTTAAGCCCACCCCCGGGCAGCCCCTCAAGCCGACGCCGCGCGGCCTCCCAACCTGTCAGAAGCGGTGCCGGATCACTGTCCCGGTGGTGTTTTGAAATGCGTGTCCTTGCCATTGTCTCCCCCAAGTCTCCCCCAATCGTGCAAGCGCGTCTGCGATTCGTATTGTGTGATCTCACCCCAAGCCAGTCTGTCGATTGGAAGATAGCCTGATGCAGAAACCGCGACCCGTCTTTGATACAGGTCAGACTGTGCTTTTTCGGCAGGTCAGGAAGGGATCGGCGTTCCGCTAATTGCGTGTGTCGGTGTCGTTTGGGAAAACCGCTGAAACAGGCCGCCATTTTCGATAGAGACGGAAAACGCTCTGAAGTTTTCTTTACAGGGACCGCGATTGATGACCACCGAACCCAGCCACTGCAACCCGTCCGCGCACACCTTGGCTCAAGAGTGATGATGAGCAGCTGCTGAATGCTCAGGTTCGGTCTGAGGAAATTCCGTGACGCCAGAGCATTCACAGAAGAACACTACCGATGCCTTGTAACCAAAAGAATGAGCGAATGGCGCGCCCGGGAAGATTCGAACTCCCGACCCCCAGATTCGTAGTCTGGTGCTCTATCCAGCTGAGCTACGGGCGCGTTGGAGGCGGCATATCGCCCCTGTTCCGGCTTTGCAAGAGGGTGTCGGCTATTTACCGTCACCTCAGGTTTGTTCGAAGTTCAATTCGCAGCGGGGAGCCAGATGCGGAATTCGGTCCCATCGCTATCTGAGCGGATCAACTCGAGATGGCCACCATGCCCGCGCACGAGTTCAGCGGCGATCGCCAAGCCCAGCCCTACACCACCTTTGCGCGCGCCCCCTTGGAACGCCTCGAACAGATGCTCGCGCGCCTTCGCAGGCAGGCCTGGGCCAGTATCACCGATGCGGATCGCGACGCCCGGTTTGCCGTCCTGCTCGGAGAGCTTGGCCAGAATTTCGATCACGCCTGGCTGTTTCGTGGCCTCGATGGCCTGACGGGCATTGCGGACAAGATTGCTCAGAACCCGAAAGATCTGCTCGCCATCGGCGCGCAGGCTCAGTTTGGGTGGCACATCGGTCAGGAAAGTTACATCCGCCCCGTCCGCGAGGGCCAGCTTCTCGTTATCGACGACATCTTCGACCAGTGCGGCCACGCGCAACGGGGCCAGTTTGGGCGGAGGTTCTTCCGCCTTGCCGAAAGTCAGCGTCGATTCGCACAGATTGATCGCTCGCGAGATAGAGTTCACGAGTTTCGGCGCTGCGCGCTGTACGCTTGGATCCTTGCTCATTTCCATCCGGTCGGCCAGCATCGAAGCCGTGGTGAGCATGTTGCGCAGGTCGTGGCTGATCCGGGCGACGGAGCCACCAAGCTGCGCCAGCCGGTCTTTCTGACGCAGCAACCCTGTCAGGTCGGTTTGCATCTTGTTCAGCGCTTCCTCCGCAGCCCGTAGTTCCTGGATAGTCGATTTCGGTGTAATGATCCGGTTCGCATCCTGCGGGTTCTCGGCATAGTCCGACATCGAGCGGATGACGCGCTGCATGGGTGCGACCACGAAAGCCCGAATCGAGATATAGAGCAGCAAGGCCACGAAGGCGGACAGACCGAGGGTCAGCAGCAGGATGTTCTTGCCGTAGTCCCATATCTCGGCTTGCAGGGTCGAGGTATCGAGCGTGATCTCGATCAGAAGGCCACCCTGCCGAACTGGGTCGCCGATGACCCGTATGATTCGCGGCTCGGAGCGGCGCATCTCGTCTAGTGCATCGCGCATGAGTGTGAAGGCATTGGCACCGCGCAGGTCATATGTAGCGTCAATCGGCGCCGGGATAGGCGAAGAGAGGATCAGTTCTCGCACGGCGTCACGGCGCAACACGACGTTGAAGACGCCGGCATTTTCGAGCAACTCACCGGCCAACTCGCCGGCGATCGAGCCGTCCGAGGCAAGGAGTGCCAATGACGCGATCTGTGCCCGCTCAAGCCGGGCCAGCAGGTAGTCTTCGCGGAACCGCGTTACGGCAGGCACGAAGATCAGCACTTCGGCCAAAAGCACGAAGATGACCACCAGCCAGAGAAATCGCGATGACAAACTGTTTGAAAACATACCCTAGACCCTGCGCACATGGTTCAGGGTAGCCAACGTTGAACGGCCCCCACCACGCGCTTCACGTTTATGTTATCAAAGAGTTTGGGTGAGAAATAGGCCCCTGCTGCGCGTTTGCTGATTTCCGCCAATGTTGGATAAGGCAGCACGGTCCCGGCCATTGCTGTGAGCTTGAGCCGATTGCTGATGGCTAATGCATAGGGCGCGATGATTTCGCCTGCCTGTGCGCCAACGCACGTCACTCCGACGGGTCGCCCGCCAGCGACCATGAGCTTCATGAACCCTTCGGTGCGCCCTTCCGCCTGTGCGCGGTCGTTCAGGTCATACGCGACCTTGTGAACCGACAGTCGCGCGCCGAAACGCTTGCGCGCCTCGGCCTCGGTCGGGCCGATCTGCGCCAGTTCGGGATCAGTATATGTGACATGCGGGATGTGGTCATTACGTGCCTTTGCGGGCAGACCGAAGAGCATCGAGCGGATGACCACCCCGGCATGATACCCAGCCAGATGGGTGAATTGTCCCAGACCCGCAACGTCGCCTATGGCGTGGACGCGCCGGTTCGTCGTGCGCAGCCGAGAATCGACTGTGATCCCTGCGCGCGTATGGCGGATGCCGGCGCGCTCCAGGTCCAGCCGCTCGATATTGGGCGCGCGTCCCGCCGCGACCAGCAGTTGCGTGCCGGAAAAGATCGTGCCGCCCTTGACCTGTATCTCGATGGCACCTGTGTGCCCCGAGACCTGTTCGACTTCCACACCCTCGACAATCTCAACCCCTTCGCGGCGCAGCGCCTCGACTACCAGCGCCGCCGCTTCGGGGTCATCGCGACCCAGCGCCTGCGCGCCCTCGATCACCGTGACACGCGCCCCAAGACGACGATGCGCCTGCGCCATTTCCATCCCGATGGGCCCGCCACCGATAATAAGCAGATGGCCGGGGCAGGCGGTCTGCGCGAAAGCTGCCTCATTGGTCATGTAAGGCACACTATCGAGCCCCGGGATGGGCGGGATAGCCGCCCGCGAACCGGTCGCGATGACGAAACGGCGCGCGCGGATCTGCTGGCCATCAACCTGTACTGTGTCGCGGTCGGCGAAGCGAGCCCAGCCTCGGATGACCTGCACACCAAGTCCCTCGAAACGTTCGACCGAGTCATGCGGGGCGATGGCGTCGATCGTGGTCTGCACATGCGCCATCGCATCGGTAAACTCGACTGAAGCCCCGGCCTTGGCCGCCTTGGCTCTCGCCAGAAGAGCCTTGGAGGGCACGCAGCCATAATTGAGGCAGTCGCCACCCATCTTGTGGCCCTCGATCAGAACCACGCGCGCGCCCATCTGCACGGCCCCAGCCGCAACAGAAAGCCCGCCGGAGCCTGCGCCGATGACGCAGATATCGGTTTTGATGATGCTCATTCTACCCCTTCACGACTGCGATAGGCCCTGACCACAACCGGCAACAGCGACAGAGCGGCCAGCCCCAGCAGCGGCCCGAGGATATGGGGCTCGAAGATGATGCCCATATCCGGCGTCTCGTCACGGGCGAAAACTTCGCCCAGACCTGCCCCGACCCAAGTGTATATAAACCCGCCAGGCATGATGCCGAAAAAGGTCGTCGCGGCAAAGACGCTGAGGCGGACACCGATCAGTGCCGGGATCACATTCATAACGAAGAAGGGCAGCACAGGCATCAGTCGCAGCGACAGCAGAACCGGCAACTCATTGGCACGGATTGCCGCGGTGATCTGCTTGACCCGGCCTTCACCAGCGTCGATCCGCGCCGCGAGCACCCGCCCAAAACCTGCCCGCACGGCGAGAAAGATCAACACGGCACCAATGGTTGCAGCAGTCAGGTTGAAGAACGCGCCGGGAAACAGTCCGAACAGGAACCCGCCGGTCAATGTGGCGGCCGTAGCGCCGGGTAGTGAAAAGGCAACAATGGCGATATAGGCCGCAATGAAGGCCGAGGCAGTAAGCAGGTAATGCGCATCGCGAAATGCCAGCAATGCGGCGCGGTTGTCGCGGAGAGCCTCGAAGCTGAGGTAATCACGCAAGGTGAGAGCGCCGAAGACAGCCACCACTGCGATCACGATTAGCGGCAAGCGCTGGAGCCAGCCTGGGCGGGGTGGTGGAAGTTCTGCCATTTGTCCCTGTCCTATCTGTGCGCAGTCTTGGCATTATACGGACCGGGTGCAAAGGTGTTTCAGGTGATCAGCGACATATCACGCGGGCTTGATCTCGCGAGAGCGAAGGGCGGTGTTTTTCCCGCGGTGTGCCGTCTTCGGCGTCTTTTCGGGGGTTTTGCGAATTGACTTGGGCTCTGGAGGCAGGTAAGCGGCGGGCTTGAACAGGTTTGGGCAGTCGAATCCGCCGGGATTGTGCTTGCCTTGAATGAAGGAACGGAGCGATGAAACGCACCTATCAGCCCAGCAATCTGGTCCGCAAGCGGCGGCACGGGTTTCGCGCACGCATGGCCACCAAGGCTGGTCGCAAGATCCTGAACGCGCGCCGCCGCATGGGTCGCAAGAAACTTTCGGCCTGAGAGCGCTTGCCTGCGCCACGCGCGGGCAGGACAGCATGAGCATGACACCGCCGATGGAAATTGTGGCAAGGCAAGACGCCGGGGCCACTGGCGCCACGGCGGTGTTCGCTTGTACGCTGCCCGAGACGCTGAAAAAGCGCGCCGATTTCCTGCGCGCCGCCAAGGCGGTACGCCGACCGACACCCGCTTTTCTGTTGCAGGCGCGCCGCCGCGCACCCGAAGAGCCAGCCGACGGGATGCGGGTCGGTTTCACCTGCTCGAAGAAGCTCGGCAATGCCGTCACACGCAATCGCGCCAAGCGCCGCCTGCGCGAGGTGGCGCGAATGGTCCTGCCCGAGCATGGGCATGCAGGCTGGGATTATGTGCTGGTCGGGCGGCCTGAGACGACGGTTTCGTATGATTTCGCCGCGATGTGCGACGATCTGCGCCGCGCTTTGCACCGTCTCCACGAGCGCGCCTTATGACGCCGCTTGCTTGGGTCATCTCGCTGCCGGTGAGGTTCTACCGGGTGGTTTTCAGCCCGTGGGTCGGGTTCAACTGCCGCTATCAGCCAACATGCTCGGCGTATGCGCTCGAAGCCTTGGAGCGGCATGGCGCGGTCAAGGGGTCATGGCTGGCGATGCGGCGGATCGGGCGGTGTCATCCTTGGGGGCATTCGGGCTATGATCCGGTGCCGGGGGCAGACCCGGAGCATGACGCAAGGGAGAAGCGCAATGCTGGATGATACAGACCTGCCGCTGATCCTGCGCGGTGCGCCGGACACGACCGAATTTCGCAAGCTGCGCAAACGCATCATCCGTGAGACGCGGGCAGCGATAGAGCAATATGGCATGGTCGAGTCCGGTGCGCGCTGGCTCGTCTGCCTGTCGGGTGGCAAGGACAGCTACACACTGCTGGCCGCGCTGATCGAGCTGAAATGGCGTGGGCTGTTGCCGGTTGATCTTCTGGCTTGCAATCTTGATCAGGGCCAGCCCGGGTTTCCGGCGACCGTTCTGCCCGAGTTCCTGACCCGGATGCAGGTGACCCATCGGATTGAGTATCAGGACACCTATTCCATCGTGATGGACAAGGTGCCGCAGGGGCGGACCTATTGCGCGCTCTGTTCTCGGTTGCGGCGCGGCAACCTCTACCGCATCGCCCGAGAGGAAGGGTGCAGCGCAGTGGTGCTTGGCCACCATCGCGATGATCTGCTGGAAACCTTTTTCATGAATCTCTTCCACGGTGGGCGGCTGGCGACCATGCCGCCCAAGCTGGTGAATGAGGAGGGGGATCTGTTCGTCTATCGTCCGCTGGCCTTTGTCGCTGAGGAGGATTGCGCCCGTTTCGCCCGCGCGATGAACTATCCAATCATACCCTGCGATCTCTGCGGCTCGCAGGACGGGCTCCAGCGGATGCAGGTCAAGGCGCTGCTGGATGAATGGGAAAAGCGCAGCCCGGGGCGACGGAATGTCATGTTCCGGGCGCTGATGAATGTCCGCGCCTCGCATCTGCCCGACCCGGCGCTGTTCGACTTCATGGCGTTGGCCACAGGTGTCGCCGATAGGAAGACCGATCAGATGTGATCCGCTGTGCGCCGGATTGCGGGGAAAACTGCTTGACCTTTGGGCGGGGCTTCTGTTGAACCGGGCGCGACGCGCGTTGTGACAGGAAGACGCTTCCATATGGATGATCAGAACAGAAATCTGCTGCTGGCCTTCGCCCTGAGCCTTCTGGTGCTTGTGGGCTGGATGTGGATGTTCCCGCCGCCCGAGCCGCTACCAAGCGATGAAGCCGAGATCACCGAATTGCCGGTTGCCGAAGACGGTGACGCGCAGACCATGGCCGAGGCCGAAGCGCCCGAAGCCGAAGAACTTCCCCGGATCGAGATCGACACACCGCGCCTTACCGGGTCGATCAACCTGCTGGGCGGGCGCATCGACGAATTGCTGCTGCGCGATTACTTCCGCACCACCGACCCTGACTCGGATATCGTGCAACTGCTGATCCCCGAGGGCGAGCGCGAAGCATTCTACGCGCTTTATGGCTGGCGCCCAGGCCGCGACATGACATGGGATGACGTGCCCGGCGCGAATACACCATGGGAGTTGATTCAAGGCGAGCGGCTGGCTGTTGGCAGTCCGGTCACATTGGGCTGGACCAATGACGCGGGTGTGGTCTTTACACAGCGTTTCGAGATTGACGAGAACTTCATATTCAGTGTGACCCAGTCGGTCGAGAACACGGGTGACACGACCGCGCGCATGGCTCCCTACGGCCTGATCTCGCGCCATGGCGAGCCGTCAGACCTGGAAAACTTCTTTATCAGCCATGAGGGCTTCATTCAGATCGCTGACGGGCGGCTCGATGAGGACAGCTATCGCAATGTCCGGAATTTCAGCGTCCACGACCAGGAGCGCACCAATGCCCGGGTGACTGAGGTGGCCGAGAATGGCTGGCTCGGGATCACTGATAAATACTGGATGGCCGTCCTCGCACCCCAACCGGGGCAGAGCTTCACTGCCGTGTCTCGCTACATTCCCGCGCGCGATGTGTTCCAGACCCGTGCCGACCTGCCCACGATCACGGTCGGCCCGGGGGAGCGCGACGAGGTGCAGACCATGCTGTTTGCCGGGGCGAAGGAATGGAGTGTCATCCGCAACTACGAGCGAGAACTGGGCATCGACCGCTTCATCGACGCGATCGACTGGGGCTGGTTCTTTTTCCTGACCAAGCCGATCTTCGCGACGCTGTATTTCATCAACGGCATCATCGGGAATATGGGCTGGTCTATCATCACGTTGACCTTGCTGATCAAGGCCATCCTGCTGCCGCTGGCGTGGAAATCCTATGTGTCGATGGCCAAGATGAAAGAGCTTCAGCCCGAGATGCTGGCCATCAAGGAGCGCGCGGGTGACGACAGGCAGAAGATGCAGCAGGAGATGATGAAGCTCTACAAGGAGAAGAAGGTGAACCCGGCAGCGGGTTGTCTTCCCATCCTGTTGCAGATCCCGATCTTCTTCTCGCTCTACAAGGTGATCTTCGTCACCATCGACCTGCGCCATGCCGAGTGGTTCGGGGTGTTCAATGACCTCTCTGCGCCCGATCCAACCTCGATCATGAACCTCTTCGGGCTGCTGCCATGGGCCGCGCCGCACCCCGAGAGCTTCCTGTCACTGATCTTCATCGGCATCCTGCCGATATGTCTTGGCGTGTCGATGTGGCTGCAGATGAAGCTGAACCCGACACCGACCGAGCCGATTCAGCAGGCGGTGATGACCTGGATGCCATGGATCTTCATGTTCATGCTGGGCTGGTTCGCCTCGGGTCTGGTGCTCTACTGGATCGCAAACAACGTGATCACCTTTGCACAGCAGTATTCGATCATGGCGATGAACGGCTCGCGACCTGATTTGCTTGGGAATATCGGCGTGAAGAAAAAGAAGGGATAGCGGCTTGGGATGGCGGCTTGCGCATATTTTCCGCCACCCGATCAAGGCGCATGGGCGCGAGGCTTTGCCTCGCGCTCTGCTTGATACGGGCCATTGCCTCCCCTTCGACCGGCACTGGGCTGTCGCGCATGAAGCAGCGCAACTGATGCCGGGCTGGAATGCCTGCATGAACTTCACCCGCGGGGCCAAGACGCCCGCATTGCAAGCGATCATGGCTGAATATGATGAGGGGTCAGGCGAGATGGCCCTGATCCATCCGTTATGCGAGACGCTGCGTTTCAATCCCGATACGCCCGAGGGGCAGGAAGCCTTTCTGAACTGGGTTGCGCCGCTCATGGCCGGCGGCCGGGCGCAGCCCGCCCGTCTGGTGAAGGCCGGCCGGGGAATGACGGACACGCCGTTTGAGTCTGTCTCGATCCTGAACCTGTCGTCTAATCGGGCCCTTGGCCAGCGCATCGGTCGCGACCTGGGTCTGGACCGCTGGCGGGCGAATCTGTGGCTTGACGGGCTGGCACCGTGGGAGGAATTCGACCTGATCGGGAAAGAACTGGTGATCGGTGGCGCTCGGCTGAAAGTGGTCGAACGGATCGGGCGGTGCCGTGCGACCATGGTGGATTGCGTGACAGGCCGGATCGATGTGGACACGCTCGACGCGCTGGAAGAAGGCTATGGCCATACCGATTTCGGGGTCTATGCCGAGGTGGTTTCCGGGGGCGCTATCGCCTGCGGCGACAGCGTGGCACTCGCCACATGAGCACGCTCGCTTTTCCAGAGGCGCCCGCGCCGGATACCTATGCCGAGGAAGCAGGCCGCAAACTTCTGACTGGGCAGGTGGATTTCCTCAAAGGCGTGGTTGCGATGGACGGGATGCCGCCTGCCGACCGGCTCGAGGTCTGTTTCGCTGGCCGCTCGAATGTCGGCAAGTCGAGCCTGATTAATGCGCTGACCGGGCGCCGTGCGCTTGCGCGCACGTCGAACACGCCGGGTCGCACGCAGGAGATCAATTTCTTCACTGTGGGCGAGAGCCGTTATCTGGTCGATCTGCCCGGCTATGGTTTCGCGAAAGCGCCGGTGCCCGTGGTCGAGAAATGGCAGCGGTTGCTGAAATCTTACCTCGCAGGGCGCGCGATGCTGCGCCGCGCCTTTGTGCTGATCGACATGCGGCATGGGGTCAAGGATGTGGACCACGAGATCATGAAACTGCTCGACCAATCCGCAGTGACCTTTCAAGTGGTGCTGACCAAGGCCGACAAGATTGGCGCCGCAGAACAGGCGCGGACGCTGGCGCAGGTGCGCGGGGCCTTGGCCAAGCACCCGGCGGCCTATCCGGAACTGGTCGTCACCTCTTCCGAGAAGGGGGTCGGTATTCCGACCCTGCGCGCCATTATCTCCGGATTGGCATGACATGAAGAAGCAACGCCCCATGACCCAGGACTGGTTTGCCACCGCCCGGACCCTCTCCGAGGCGCTCCCCTATCTGCAGCGCTATGCGGGCGCGATTGTTGTCATCAAGTTCGGCGGGCACGCTATGGGCAATGCCGAGGAAATGGCGAGTTTCGCGCGCGATGTGGTGCTGATGCGGCAGGTCGGTGTGAACCCGGTCATCGTCCATGGCGGCGGACCGATGATCAATGACCTTCTTGGGCGGCTGAACATCCAGTCCGAATTCGTGCGCGGCAAGCGGGTTACCGATGCCGCTACGATGGACGTGGTCGAGATGGTGCTCTCAGGCGCCGTGAACAAGCGCATCGTGCAGGCGATTCAGGACGAGGGTGGCAAGGCGGTGGGGCTCTCGGGCAAGGATGGCGGTATGGTTACTTGCGAGCCCGATGACCCGGACCTTGGGCTGGTGGGTCGACCGGTCGAGGTGAACCCCGCACTTCTCAACCATTTGTTCACGGGCGGGTTTATCCCGGTTATCGCTCCGCTCGGCATGGGTCGCGAGGGCGAGACCTATAATATCAATGGCGACACTGCTGCAGGTGCCATTGCGGCGGCGCTGAAAGCCGACCGGCTGTTGTTGCTGACCGATGTCTCGGGCGTGAAAGATGCCAATGGTGATGTGGTGACCCAGCTTTCTCCGGCTCATGTGCGCGAACTGACCGAGGCGGGGGTCATTGCAGGTGGCATGATCCCGAAGACCGACACGGCGCTTGCCGCAATCGAAGGGGGCGTTCGCGCGGTGGTCATCCTCGACGGGCGGGCACCCAATGCCTGCCTGCTGGAGTTGTTCACCGATCATGGCGCGGGCAGCATCATCCGCGACAGTGAACCGCAGATCAGACCGCTGGGCTGAGCCGGTGGGGGTGCTGGCGCAGATCGAGCAAGTGGCTGTGGATCATGCACTGGCCATCATGGGGCTGGTGCCAGAGAGTGCCGCATCGCTTCCCGACGGCCTGCGAACAATCGTCCTGCTTGGCCCGGACGGCCCCGGCTTCTGGCCGCAATTCACCGGCTCACCGGAATATCTGGACAACGCGCCCGACCCGCTGGACCGATGGTCGACGCGTGTCATAGGCCAGATGGCAGAGGCTTTTGGCGCGAGGGCGCTATTTCCGTTCGGCGCGACACCGCCACACCCCTTCGTCACCTGGGCTTTGGCCTCGGGGCGGGCCTTCGCCTCTCCGGTGCATCTGCTGGTGCATGACAAGGCGGGGCTCTGGGTCTCGTATCGCGGGGCGTTGGGTCTGACCGAGCCACTGGCCCCAGAGCCCGCTGCCGTGCATCCCTGCACCGACTGCTCCAAACCCTGCCTGAGCGCTTGCCCCGTAGACGCATTGACACAGGCGGGCTATGACCTTGATGCGTGCCACGGCTTTCTTGACCGGCCCGAGGGGGCAGGGTGTTATTCGAATGGCTGCGCGGTGCGCGCGGCTTGTCCGGTCTCGCGCGCGTATGGACGCGATGCGGCGCAATCCGCACATCATATGGGGTATTTTCATCCATGACATTGCGCCTGATCCTGACCCGCCACGCCAAATCCGACTGGGACAATCCGCTCCTGTCCGACCACGAACGCCCGCTGAACTCGCGGGGGCGCAGAGCGGCCCCGCGTATTGGGCGCTGGCTGGTGGAAAATGACTATCTGCCACAGCAGGCGCTGGTTTCTGATGCGGTGCGCACGCGCGAGACATGGGATCTGATCAGTGCTCAGTTTCAGCATAAGGTGAAGGTTCGTTTTGTTCCTGCGATCTATCAGGCGCATGGCAATCCGGATGTGATGCTTGACGTGCTGGGCACCGCCGAGGCGGATACCGTCATCCTGATCGGGCACAATCCGGGCATCGCGGCCCTCGCTGGGCAGCTTTTGCGCGAGCGTCCCGAACAGGAGAGTTTTATCCGCTATCCAACCTGCGCGACCATGGTGGCTGAATTCGAGGTACCCAGATGGAGCGCGCTCGCGTGGCGTAGCGGGGCCCTGCGGGATTTCATCGTGCCGCGGCAGTTGGAAGAGGGCTGACAGACTCGCCGCTGCTCAGGCCAGCCAGTCGCGAAACTCCTCGATCACTTGCGCATAGATTTCGCGCTTGAAGGGCACGATGGCGTCGAGCATCTCATCTGCCGTGATCCAGCGCCAGTCGCTGAATTCGGGGTGGTCGGTCGCAAGGTCGATATCGCTGTCCTGCCCGGCAAAGCGCATCAGGAACCAGCGCTGTTTCTGGCCGCGATATTTGCCGCCCCAGATATGCGGCACCATCTCGGGCGGGATGTCATAGGCCAGCCACTCGCGCGTTTCGGCAAGCTGCACCACCTTGTCCGGGGGGACGCTGATCTCTTCCTGCAACTCGCGCAACGCGGCGACACCAGGGTTTTCGCCCTTGTCGATGCCGCCCTGCGGCATCTGCCAGGCGGGCAGCTCCGAATCAATCCGCCGGGCTGCAAAGATCAGCCCGGCGTCATTGATCATCATCACACCCACGCAAGGCCGATAGGGCAGCGCAGCGATCTGCTCGGGGCTCATTGCCGCCCGTTCAGGGCTGTCAGGCCACGGAGGATATCCAGCGCATAGGCAAGCTGATAATCCTCTTCGCGCAACTTGGCGACGCTCTCGGCCTTTTCGCGTTCCTCTTCCATCAGACGACGTTCATCCTCGCTCATGTCCCGGTTGTCCAGCCGCCCGCGCAGATCGGCTTCGGAGCGAAGTGGTGGAGTTGCTTCGTCCCCATCCTCGGAGATCGGTTGACGACGCGGTTGCTCGACCACGATATCAGGGGAAACTCCCAGCGCCTGGATCGACCGCCCCGAAGGCGTGTAGTAAAGCGATGTGGTCAGCCGGATGGCGCCATCTCCGCGCAGCGGCATGACGGTCTGAACAGAACCCTTGCCGAAGCTGCGCGTGCCAACGACGATGGCGCGACGATGGTCCTGCAAGGCGCCGGCGACAATCTCGGATGCTGAGGCGGAGCCGGCATTGATCAGAACGACCAGCGGGCGCCCGTCGATCAGATCACCAGGCTGGGCATTGAAGCGCTCGCCCGCGCCTTCCTCACGTCCACGGGTCGAGACGATCTCGCCCTGATCCAGAAACGCGTCCGAAACGCGGATCGCCTGGGTCAGCAATCCACCGGGATTGTTGCGCATGTCCAGAACCACACCGCCCAGATTGTCGATACCGCCAAGCTCCTCGATGGCCTCTTCCAGGCCATCGCGCAGGTTGGGGAAGGTCTGTTCGTTGAACGTGGTAACGCGCAGGATGACATTATCGCCCTCGGTGCGTACGCGCACGGCTTGCAGGCGAATGGTGTCGCGGATGATCGACAGGTCAAACGGTTCGGACACGCCTTCGCGCACGACAGTGATGATGATTTCGGACCCCACCGGACCGCGCATCATGTCGACCGCCTGTGACAGGGTCAGTCCCATCACCGACTCGCCATCTACATGGGTAATCAGATCGCCCGGCTCGACCCCGGCCTTATCGGCGGGTGTGCCATCCATTGGGGTAACGACCTTGATGAAGCCCTCTTCCTGCGTCACCTCGATGCCCAGCCCCCCGAAAGAGCCGCGCGTCTGTGTCCGCATGTCATCGAAATCATCGGGCGGCATATAGCCCGAATGCGGGTCAAGCGACATCAGCATACCGTTGATCGCGGCCTCGATGAGCTTCGCAGTATCAGGTTCGTCCACATACTGGTTGCGGATGCGTTCGAACACGTCACCGAATAGGTCAAGTTGCTCATAGACCGAATTCGACCGCATGCGCTCTTGTGCCAGCAGGGGTGCTGCGACCTGTGTTGCCAGCAGCGCCCCACCCAGAACACCGGCGATGGTGGCCATCACGAATTTTTTCATCTTCTCGTCCTCTCCCGCGCCCTTGGGCACTTACCGGAGTTTACTCTTGCGTCCCACTGAAAGCGAACCAAGGCTCAGGGTCAATGGGATTACCGTCTTGCCGCATTTCAAAATAGAGTGTTTCGCTCCGACTGCCAGCACCCGCGTCGGCCCTCTGAGTCGCGGGCATGCTGCCCAGGGGCGTGCTTATGGGAATGATTTCTCCAGTGCGAACAAGGGTCTCACCCAGACCAGAGAGCACCATCAATATGGACTCGGCGGGTTCGAGAATGATCACCTGACCGTGACCGGAAAGCGGGCCCGAATAGCGCACTGTCGCCGACCAGGGCGCAGTGACCAGCGCTTCGGGTGCTGTCGCCAGAACAAGCCCGTCACGCGCAATCCCGGCGGCGTCGGGCTGGCCGAAACGGTGCAGCAACACCGCTCGAACGGGCAGATTGAGCGTACCCTGCGCAGCCGCGAAACTTGCGACCGGCGTGCTGCCTCCGAGCGCAGTGCGCTGGGCCAGGTCGTCAGCGAAGTCTTGTAATGACGCGCTGTCGCGCGCGAGCGCCTCGAGATAGTCGGGCGTGTCGACCAGACGTTGCGGCAAAGGGCCTCGATCGGCGATGGCCTGTGACAGGGCAACCCGTGCGCCTTGCGCGGTCTCCAGCCCCTGTTCGAGTGACAGCAACCCGAATTGCCGCGCCCGACGCAACGCGCGCAGGTCTTCCAGATCCTCGCGCAGGCTGGCCACTTCGCGCGCCAGTACCGGCGAGACCTCGCCCAGCAGCATGGCGGCGCGTGCTGTCTCCAGCGCGCCATCAGGGTGAAGCAGGGCAAGATCGGGGTCGACGCGGTCTGTAGCAATCAAGACACTGAGCAGGCGCGAGAGATCCTCACCTGCGGCCGAAAACCGCCGCGACAGCGCGGCCTCGCGCAATTGCGCCTCGCGCAACCCTTCGCGCAAGGCAACCAGCCCGTCCTCGTAAGCCTGGATTGTCTCGCTGAGCGCCGTGATCCGGTCGCGCCCTGCGCTTGCTTCGGCCATGCGTTCGGCCGCGGCGTCAAGGGCGCGGGCGGCTTCAATTGCCCGCTCCGCCGGGCCCGCTCCGCTGGTTTGCGCCGAGGCCAAAAACAAAAGCAAAGCGAGCGCGGACCGCATCATGCCACGATCAGGCTCTGGCCAGTCATTTCAGGCGGTGCTGGCAGGCCCATCAGGGCAAGTATTGTGGGCGCGACATCGGCAAGCCGGCCGTCGCGTAACGTCGCGCCTTCAGGTCCGCCGATCAGTGCGACAGGCACAGGGTTGAGCGTGTGCGCCGTATGTGGCCCACCCGTCTCGGGGTCAATCATCATCTCGCAATTGCCGTGATCGGCGGTCAGCAGCATGGCACCGCCAACCGCAGCGAGTGCTTCTAGCGCCGCCCCCAACCCTCTGTCCACCGCCTCGCACGCGGCCTTGGCCGCTTCGAGGCTGCCCGTATGGCCGACCATGTCGGGATTGGCGAAATTGACGACGATCAGGTCATAACCCTGACCTATCGCCTGTACGAGCGCCGCGCTGACCTCGGGCGCGGCCATCTCTGGCTGACGGTCATAAGTGGAAACTTTGGGGCTAGCCGGCATGTGGCGGTCCTCACCCTCCTCGGCCTCTTCTTTGCCACCATTGAAGAAAAATGTGACATGCGGGTATTTCTCGGTCTCCGCAAGGCGGAACTGGCGCAACCCATGGGCAGCCACCCAAGTGCCGAGCGTGTTGGTGATCTCGCGTTTGGGAAAGACTGTGGTCATGAAAGCATTATGCGCGTCGGAATACTCGACCATGCCGAGGAGCGCCGCCCATGCGGGCGGCGTGGCACGGTCGAAGCCCGAGAAACTGGCCGCGCCGAGGGCAGCGAGGATTTCGCGGGCGCGGTCGGCGCGGAAGTTGAGGCAAAAGAACCCGTCCCCCGGGCGCGCGCCGGAATAGCCCTCGATGATGGTGGGGGCGATGAATTCATCGCTTTCACCGCGCGAATACGCGTGTTCGACGGCATCGGAAGCGAGGGGCGCGGCTTTGCCGCGCCCCTCGACAATCGCGCGGTAAGCGCGTTCCACCCGGTCCCAGCGATTGTCCCGGTCCATCGCCCAGTAGCGCCCGATCACCGTGGCGATGCGCGCACCCTCGGGAAGACTGGTCTCGAGATCGCTGAGAAACCCATCGGCACATTTCGGTGCCACATCGCGCCCGTCGGTAATGGCATGGATGAAGACCTTGATCCTGGCCTTGGTCAGCAACCCTGTCGCGTGGCGCAAGTGGTCGATATGGCCATGCACACCTCCATCCGAGACGACCGCGAAGAGATGCGCGTCGCCACCCGTCTGTTGCAAGGCGTAGATGAAATCCGTCAGCGCCGGGCGGGTGTCAAAGCTGCCATCCTCGATGGCGAGGTCGATCTGGCCCAGATCCATCGCGACCACACGGCCTGCGCCGATATTGGTGTGCCCAACCTCGGAATTGCCCATCTGCCCCGAGGGCAGGCCGACATCAGGGCCATGCGTAATGAGCGTGGCATGGGGGCAGTCGCGCATCACCTGGTCGAAATGGGGCGTATGGGCCTGGGCGACTGCGTTGGCCTTGCTTGCCGCGTTCAAGCCCCAACCATCAAGGATGCACAGAACGATAGGTCGGGTCATGACGGGCACCTCCTGAGGCGGGGTGCCAGAGGCGGCCTGCGCCTCCGGCGGGAGTATATACGGCAAGAAAATACCTGCGCGTCAGGATTTCAACCGACGATTCCGTGCGGCCAGCAGTTTAAGGCGCAGCGCGTTGAGCTGGATGAAGCCTGCGGCATCGGTCTGGTCATAGGCGCCGGCGTCTTCCTCGAAGGTGACATGGGCTTCGGAGTAGAGACTGTGATCCGACCAGCGCCCGATGGTGCGCACATGACCCTTGTAGAGTTTGAGCCGCACGGTGCCGGTCACATGCTCCTGGCTCTTGTCGATCAGGGCCTGGAGCATTTCGCGTTCGGGCGAGAACCAGAAACCGTTATAGATCAGCTCGGCATAGCGCGGCATCAGGCTGTCCTTGAGATGGCCCGCGCCTGAATCGAGCGTGATCTGTTCGATCCCGCGATGCGCCTCGAGCAGGATGGTGCCGCCCGGCGTCTCGTAGATGCCGCGCGATTTCATGCCGACGAAGCGGTTTTCGACAAAATCGAGCCGTCCGATGCCATGTTTACGACCATACTCGTTAAGGCGCGTGAGGATCGTGGCCGGGGAGAGCGCCTCGCCATTTATGGCCACGGCGTCGCCCTTCTCGAAGCTGATCTCGATGGTCTCGGGCGTGTCTGGCGCGTCCTCGGGGTGGACGCTGCGCTGATAGACGTAATCGGGGGCTTCCTCGGCCGGGTCTTCGAGCACCTTGCCCTCGGAGGAGGTGTGCAGGAGATTTGCGTCGACCGAGAAGGGAGCTTCGCCGCGTTTGTCCTTGGCGATGGGGATCTGATGCGCCTCGGCGAATTCGATAAGTCTGGTGCGCGAGGTGAGATCCCATTCGCGCCAAGGTGCGATGACCTTGATCTCGGGGTTGAGCGCATAGGCGGAAAGTTCGAACCGCACCTGATCATTGCCCTTGCCAGTCGCACCATGGGCGACCGCATCGGCGCCCGTCTCGGCGGCGATCTCTATCAGGCGTTTGGAGATGAGCGGGCGCGCGATGGAGGTGCCAAGCAGGTAGAGTCCTTCATAGACCGCGTTGGCGCGGAACATCGGGAAGACGAAATCGCGCACGAATTCCTCGCGCAGATCCTCGATATAGATATTCTCGGGTTTGATGCCGAGCAGGAGCGCTTTTTCGCGCGCGGGTTCCAGTTCCTCGCCCTGACCGAGATCGGCGGTGAAGGTCAGCACCTCGCAGTCATACTCGGTTTTGAGCCATTTCAAAATGATCGAGGTATCCAGCCCCCCGGAATAGGCCAGAACGACTTTGCGGGGTTTCAATCTCTGCGCGGACATAGGGTCTCCGAAGCGATACGGGAAGTTGACCTCCGTCTATTGGCTCTTGGGGGCGCCTGCAAGGGTTGCACTGCTGCGCGCGGCGTGCAGAAATGCGCAAGCGTTACGCGGAGGACAGTTGTGGCAGGCCGGATGGAGCTTTTGAGAGGTGTGGTCCACCCATGGCACCATGATCATTTCGGGCATATGAATGTGCGCCATTACGCGCCCTTCTTCGATGATGCCTGCTATCATATGTGGACGCGGCTGGGTCTGGGCTATGCGCGGATGCAGTCCGAGCATGGGGTGCATACGGTCACGGCCGAGGGTAAGACGCGGTTCCTGCGCGAATTGAAGGCAGGCGATCTGATCGTGATTGATGGGGTAGTGTCGCGGATCGGGACGAAGTCCTGCGTGTTTCATTTGCGCATGCTGAATGCCGATATCGGCATTGTGCACGCGACCTATGATGCGGTCGAAGTGTTCTTCGATCCCGAAACACGCCGCTCGGCGCCCATGCCCGATGCCCTGCGAGCGAAACTCGAAACAGGACTAGTGTCGGATGAGTGAGTTCGCGCGCGCCGCGCGTGCCTCTTGCGCGGCCATGCGCGCGGTTTTTCCACCGACACCCTTGATGCGCAACGATCACCTGTCCGAGCGGTTCGGAGCGGATATCTGGCTCAAGCGCGAAGACCTCAGTCCCGTGCGCAGCTACAAGATACGCGGCGCTTTCACCGCCATGCGCAAACGGCTGGATACGGCGCCTGACCAGCGGCATTTCGTCTGCGCAAGTGCGGGCAATCATGCGCAGGGCGTGGCCTTCGCCTGTCGGCATTTCGGCGTTCAGGGCACGGTCTTCATGCCGGTGACAACCCCGCAACAAAAGATCATGAAGACCCGCACTTTCGGTGGCGGGCAGATCGAGATCCGACTGGTGGGGGATATCTTTGATCATTCGCTGGCTGCGGCGCAAGCCTATTGCAAAGAGGCTCGCGCGCACTTCCTCGCGCCCTTCGACGATGATGACGTGATCGAGGGGCAGGCAAGCGTCGCCGTGGAGATGCTGGCGCAACTTGAACACGAGCCCGACATGGTGGTGTTGCCCGTGGGCGGTGGTGGTCTCGGGGCAGGGATGACGCGATATCTGAGGGAGGCCGAAGTCGCGACAAAGCTGCGCTATGTCGAACCGTGCGGTGGGGCGAGCCTGGTGGCAGCACTCGCGGCAGGAGAGCCGGTTACGCTCAGCGAGCTTGACAGTTTTGTAGACGGTGCGTCCGTCGCGCGGATTGGTGAGCGCACCTTCGCGCAGTTGTACAGGACACCACCTGCGCATGTGCTGCTCGCCCCGGAGAACCGGATTTGCATAACGATCCTTGAGATGCTGAATGTCGAGGGGATGGTGCTGGAGCCTGCTGGAGCGCTTGCATTGGATGTGCTGCCCCAACTGGAAGAAGAGATCCGGGGCAAGACTGTGGTCTGCGTCACCTCAGGAGGAAATTTTGATTTTGAACGCCTGCCGGAGGTCAAGGAACGTGCGATGCGCTATCAAGGTACAAAGAAATACCTGATGCTGCGTCTGCCGCAGCGGCCAGGTGCTTTGCGCGATTTTCTGGACGTTCTCGGTCCGGCTGATGATATTGCACGATTCGAATACCTGAAGAAAACGGCGCGGAATTTCGGCACTGTGCTGATTGGGATCGAGACGGAAGACCCTGCCAATTTCGACGGGCTCTTTAAACGGATGGCCGCACGCGGCTTCACCTTTACCGACATCACTGATGACGAGGTCATTGCGGGTTTTGTGATCTGAGCGCGTTAAGTTTGGGCTACTATTAAACCTCCATCCCCAGCTTGCTCCGCCAGTCGCGGCTGAATTCGGCGCAGTCCTTCGGTAGCAACTCCAGAAGAGTGTCGCGTTCGGCCTGTGCCCAATGCCCCTGCTCTGACAGCACCTCACCGCGGGAGCAGATTGCAGCGATTTCTTCCAGCCCCATATTCAACGCCGCACCCTTGAGAAAGTGAAATTCGGCGCGCATGGCCTCGGGCGTCGTGGCGGCCGCCAGACGGTCCTGCCCGGTCACGACTTCTTCCAGAAACACTTCGATGACTTCAGCAAAGCCATCCTCACCAAAGTCATCCCGCAACTCTTCAACGCGTGACCAGTTGATCATGCCGACCCCTAAAACTCAACATTACTCACAATAGATGCATCTTCTTAAACAGTGCTTATCACAATCTCGAAACCACTGAAAATTTTATGTTTTCACGAGAGCTTAACGGAAGAATGTCATTATTGGAGGCATGAAAACAGTGCAGTCAGACATGTTATTTCGAGCAGGTGGGAAGGGCATTTGCAACAGGAATTTAGACAGACGGAAGCGGCGCGTAGCGTAAGAAAATGCGCCCTGATTGTGGACGATAGCCAGAGCCAGCGAATGGTCTTTGCGCGTCATCTCAGCAAGTGGGGCTATCACACGACCGAGGCTAGTTCAGGCCTTGAGGCGCTTGAGGCCTGCGAGACGGCCTATTTCGACCTCATCCTCTCGGATTGGATCATGCCCGAGATGAACGGGCTTGAGTTCTGCCGCGCCTTTCGAGCGTTGGAGCGGGAAGATTACAGTTACTTCATTCTGCTCACAGCGAAGAATGACAAGAATGCCGTGGCAGAAGGGCTTGACGTCGGAGCAGACGATTTCCTCTCCAAGCCCGTGTCCACGCCGGAATTGCGCGCGCGTATCACTGCGGGTGAGCGGCTTCTGGCGAAGGAACGCGAGGTCCGGATTGCACGCGGTCGACTCGTGGCGGCAGTCGAGGCGCTGGACGACGGGTTTGTCTATTTCGACGCCGAAGACCGTCTTGTGCTTGCCAACAGCCGCTATCGCGAACTGTATTCCGAGGTGGCACCGGAAATCATTGAAGGCGCCCGTTTTGCCGATTTGCTCCGTGTCGGTCTGAAACGTGGTCAGTTTCCCGATGCCGCTGGTCGTGAAGAAGACTGGTTGCAGGAGCGGTTGACCGCGCATCATGCAAGCAAACCTGTGCGCCAAGTGCTCCCTGATGGGCGCGTACTCCAGATTGTCGACCGCGAGACTGCGGACGGAGGGCGGGTCGGCTTGCGCGTGGATGTGACCGAGTTGCACGAGGCACGAGAGAGCGCGCGCAGGGCCGAAGCGCGCGCACTTCAGAAGAATGAGAAATTGCGCACAACATTGGCTGAATTGCAGAGCCTTTATGACGCGTTGGACCGAGATCTGATGGAAGCGCGCCGTCTGCAGCAATCATTGCTTCGAAAACGCGTGCATGCGTTCGAAGGCGCCCATCTGTCGCTATTGCTGCAATCCTCGGGCCATGTCGGGGGTGACATGGTGGGGACATTCACCATCTCGGCAACGCGGATTGGGGTCTATTCCATCGATGTCGCCGGACATGGCGTGGCTGCTGCAATGCTGGGCGCGCGGATCGTGGGGCTGTTCGCGGGTGTCGAGCATAATCAGAACATCGCGCTCTCTCGCGACCCGGCGACGGGCCGTGTATCAGCTTGTGCACCGCATGAAGTGGCTCTGCGAATGAATGATCTCATGTTCGAAGAAATCGACACGGAGTCCTATCTCACCATTGGCTACGCTGATATTGACCTGCATTCCGGCATGGTGCGGCTGGTGCAGGCAGGCCACCCGCATCCACTGATCCAGCGCAAGGATGGTCGAGTGGAGTTTCTTGGGAGCGGGGGCCTGCCGATCGGGCTCGTACCCAATGCAGCTTACGTCACGATAGAGGCGAGGCTCCAGCCAGGAGACAGGCTGTTCCTCTACACAGACGGCATCACGGAATGCGCCAATGTAGCGGGTGAGGAATTTGGCGAAGATCGGCTGGAAGCCGCCTTGCACAAGCTCGCCCAGGCGCGCGGCGCGGACCTTCTTGACGCCCTGAAGTGGGAGTTGACCACTTGGGCCGGGAGAGAAGAATTCGCCGATGATGTTTCGGGCGCATTGTTCGAATTCGACACTCCACAAACCCCTTCTTCGACCGAGCCACGCTACTATCGAGGGGTGCTTTTCACAGAATAGGGTGCCCTGGCCACCTTTCTGACAGACAAGCGGCCCGTCAAAAAGACCTCTGTACTACGAGCGGATAGACGCCACGCCCGGGGTATTCCCTGACCCCAACACACGCGTTTTCGACTTGCAGTGCAGGTGGTTCAATGCGGCCGTCCGCAGACCGACGGGGCCCACAGAACGGCGCGAATAACGCAGCGGCCTCTTTCCTTGAACGTTCGCATGTATTGGCGGCTCGTTAGGACGAGGTCGAATCATAGGCGACTCTCTGCCTTGTGTTGCCAGCGTGATCAGATCTGTGCTTCCGCACTCTGCGAAATGCGTTATTTAGCACTTATGATGATATCACGACGAACCCTGGTCTTTGCTATTCCCGCTCTGCTGTTGGCCCGCCCCGGTTTTGCCGAGGCGATACCGCTGTCCGAGATTTCACGATACTTCAACAGTTTCACCACCGCAGAAGGAGAGTTTACCCAGATCAACCCGGATGGCAGCCTCTCGACAGGGCGCATCTTCATTCGCCGTCCCGGTCGTGTCCGGTTCGAATATGACCCGCCGGAGCGGTCGCTGGTGATGGCAGGTGGCGGACAAGTTGCCATTTTTGACCAGCGTTCCAATCAGGGGCCGAACCAGTATCCACTACGCCAGACGCCGCTGAACCTCATTCTGGAGCGCAATGTCGATTTTGCCAATCGCCGTATGGTGGTCGGACATTCGAGTGATGGCACCACTACCACTGTGGTCGCCCAGGACCCCGAGAACCCGCAATACGGCTCAATCCGGCTGATCTTTTCGGCGAATCCGACCGAATTGCGCCAATGGGTAATCCGCGATGACACCGGCGCCGAGACGACAGTGATCCTTGGTAACATGCAATTTGGCGGCGATTTGTCAGCGCGGCTGTTCAACATCACGGCAGAAACGGAGTCCCGCCGGCGTTAAGGCGGTTCCCGCTTGATGCGGTAGGTAAATGCGCCATTTCTCAGGAATGTTTATCCTGAGCCCCGAGACAGTGCTCAACCGTGATGCGCTCCAGATCCGCTGGGTGCCGCGCAAATACATGCGGCTGGTTACGCTCTGGCCGCGCGGCGGTGGCTGGCGGCTCTGGTTGCGGGTGATCTTCGAGCGCGAGGTGCTGCGCTATTCGTTGACGCTGCTGCCCTTCGTCGTTGCTGCGTTAATCTGGCGAGACTACGCCGTTGCTATCGCACAAGCGCCGATCCCGATGTTGATTGTAATCTATCTGGTCGAGTCGCGAGTCCTTCGCGTCAATCCTGATCGGCGTGGCGCTCTTGTCTCGGATGTCGAAGCCGAGGCTGGGTTGGATACGCTGCGCGCCCGCGCGCGGCGCCTGCTCGGGCGAATCGCAGCCGGGCGCGGGCTAAGCTCGGGCAGGTTGCATCTGGTGATCGAACAGTCGGACCTATTGCGGGTGCCACCGTTGACGATGGTTTCGGTTCAGTCCGACGAGGGTCCGGAATTGCTGGCGCTTGACGCGGCCGAACGGGCGATGCTGCACGATGAGCTCTTCGCCCCGCCTATGACTGAACGTGCCTTGCAGCATATCGGTATGGCAAAGCGGATCGAGGTTCATGATCTGACCTTTGACCCTGCCACAGTCTCTGCCCATGCACGGATGGCGGCGCTCATGGCCGAACGCTCAGCGCGCCAGTGACAGGATGTGCCCGAAGGGCGGAGAGGGTGGTTCGGGCGCGGGGCTGGCCCAGATTGTCTTGAGCCGCCGCGGGGTAGGACCGAAGGGGCCGTCGAGATCGCTCAGCACAACAAGCGCCGAGGGGGTAAGCTCCGCAGCACGGGCGATGACCGGGCGAAAATCGGTGCCACCGCCTTCCGGCAAGGTAAGTGTTTCGAGGGCAGCGCGAGCGCGGTCGGATGAGAGCACCATTTCGTCGCGGATGCCCTCGTCAAAAATAAGCAGCCTGAGTTCCGCCTGCATTCGCCGCGTAATCCCGATGATCTCGGCCATGAACAGCCTCAGCGTCACCGGCGCTATGGAGCCTGAACAATCGAGCGCGACCACAAGGCGCGGTTGCGCCACGGGTGCACATTGGCGCGGTTGCCATGGCGGCAGGGACTCCGCCGCCGCCTGGGCGGCGCCGGCCTGCGCCATCCAGCGGGCCGACGGGCGCGCGGGATTGGCTGTGGGTCGCGGGAGTGCTGCCTGCAACAGAAGGCGCCGCAGGATGAGCTCCCATGGGACCTGGGGTTTGGGCAGATCGCCCAGCGACGCCCCGAGCGCCCCGAGCCCCACGCCAGCGGTCCGCCCTGCCGCCATGGCACGTGCCATATGCGCCTGCCAATCGCCCGTGTCGAACCCATCGGGTGCGCCTGCTTGCTCGGTGTCGCCTTGCTCTGGCGAAAGGTCTGGCGCGAAGCCCTGCCCATGCGCGTGCTCGCGCACGGCTCCAGGGCGCCTGCCCCGGCCCCCGCTGCTCTCGCAGCGTTGCAACTGGTGATAGAGCCGCTCGGAATCCCATGCAGCGAGAACCTGCTCTGGTGGGGCCGGTTGCCCAAGCGCGCCCAGCAGGCCCGAGAGCGTCAGCGCAGGCCGAGGCAGAGCATGGCCTGCGCGCAATACTGCCTCGTTCACGATGGCATCGCAGGCCATTTGCCAGAGGTCAGGCTCAAAATCCGGTCCCAACCGCTCGGCCATAGCTTCCATCCTGCGCGAATGCTGCAGCGCGACATGCAGGATGTGATGCCCTGAGACCCCGATTTGCAGATGCAAGGGCAGGGCAGCGAAATCCGCGCCATAGCGGATTTCGCTGCCCTGCGTTTCGGCCAATGTCGTGGTCTTTGAATCGCGATGGTGACACCAGAGCGAAAGCGTCGCCAGCGCCGGGTCGCATTCGGTCAGCGCCTGTAGCGCCGGGCTCGCGCGCGTGGAGTGGCGTTGATCAGCCAAGGCCCGCTGCCTCGCGCTCGGCGGCATATTCTGCATAGGTCGGTGAGTTCAGAAACACCTCTTCCCAGCCTTGTTCCAGCGCCTTGGCCAGCAATAACTCGAACCCATGCGTGCCAAGCTCGGCCAGCGGCATGGCGTTGAAGGGCGCGCCGCGCTTTGCGCCAAGATCACGGAATTCAGCCATGATCTCGATAATCGCAGGCAGAGTCTCGGCCTCGGCGCGTGTGATCAGTGCAAAGACCAGCGCAGTCATGCCATGCAGCGATGCAGGGTAGAGCGACAGTCTGTTCCCTGACTGCGCCTCAAGCATGGCTTCGACCTGAACAGTTGCTGCAATCTCTTCCGAGATCAGCCGGAACTCCGCCGCGACAGCTTCACCGAGCACACCAGCGATCGCGAGGTTGCGTAACTCACGATTCGGTATCGCAGTCATGATCTGAGACACCCGCGCCCAAGAGCGTGGCGTGCAGGCAATCATCTCACCGCGCCGCAATGCCTCTTCCGTGGTGTCGAGGGCCTCGGGCCGTGTGCGGATGAAGGCGATCACGGCAGGGTCGAGCGCATGGGGCAAGGCATAGTTTTTCAACCAGTCCTCGGCGTTTGCCGAAAGCCGCAGATGGATCAGCCGGTCTGAGAGCGCAGTGCCCATCTCATAGGCGATGGCCCCATCCTCGACCATATTGCCCGCCGCGACGACGAAACAGCTTGCAGGCAGCCGGTGGCGCCCGACGCGGCGTTCCTGCAACAGGCCATAGACCGTGGGCTGCAGCTGTGGCGGGGCTGCGGTCAGCTCGTCAAGAAAGAGCACCGAGGGCGTGGCCGGGTCGTCGGGCAGGTCTTCGGGGCGGAACCAGATGGTGCGCTGCGCCTCCATGTCGAAAAAGGGCAGACCGCGCAGGTCCTGTGGCTCGATCGTGGTCAGGCGCAGGTCATACAGCCGCGCCCCGATCCGGTCGGCCAGCGCCTGCACGATCTCGGTCTTGCCAATGCCGGGGCGGCCATGCAGCATCCAGCTTGCGCAAAGCCCGCCTTCGGTCTGCGCCTGCCAACCGGCGAGCAACAGATCGTAGGCCTGCCCGGTGGGGATATTCGGTGCGTTGACCATGTTTTTCACGTCTTGACTTCGATAGGGAATAACATGGCCCGAGCCAGCGTTCCGGCAAGCCTGAACACCTCAACGGGAACCAATCCGATAGCTTGGCGAAGCGCCAAGACTAAACATCTGAGCGGTCCTTGCTGCAACTCAATCTGTTGCTGCAGATAGCGTAATTCGAAAACGAGAAGCGCTCATCGCGGTGCGACCCGCGCGCGCCAGAGCGTGAACAGCCCGGCCCCGACAACCACAGCGGCCCCGAGCATGACATTGGCGCGAAGCGCCTCGGCAAAGACCAACACCCCGAGCGCCGCGGCGAACGGCAGTTGCAGATAAGCAAAGGGCTGGACAGCGCTGGCCTCGGCCACCTCATAGGCGCGGATCAGCAGGAAATGACTGAACGCCGAGGTTGCGCATAGCAACGCCATCCAGATCCAGTCCCCCTGCGCCATGGGCTCCCAGAACCAGATGCCGACCGCTGTCATTGCGACCGCGCCTGAAACACCTGTCCAGAAAAAACTGACTGCAGCACTGTCCTGCCGCGCGACGTAGCGTGTTAGCAGGCCATACAGCGCAAACATGAAGGCGGCCAATAGCGGGATCAGCGCGGCCGGCTGAAATACCCCAAACCCCGGCTGCAGGATAATCAGAACGCCGATAAACCCGATCGCGATCGCCACCCAGCGCCGCCATCCGACCTGTTCGCCAAGGATTGGGCCGGACAGGGCTGCGATCAGCAGCGGATAGGCTGCAAAGACCGCGTGGCTCTCGACCAGCCCGAGGATGACAAAAGCCGTCACCATCACACAGACCTCCGCCGCAAGCAGAACGCCCCGGAATACCTGCAAAGGCAGTTGTTTCGTAGCGACTGCTGCGCGCAGGCCGCCCGCTTTGCGGGCGGCGACCACGATCACGAAACTGGCGAAAAACCAGTAGCGGATCATGATGATCATGAAGACATTGTATTCGCGCGCGAGATGCTGCGAGAGCCCGTCCTGCATCGCAAAGACAAAGGCAGTCGCTGTCATCAGCCAGATGCCCAGCGTGTTGTTTTGCGGGCTCATGGCAGGTGCCCGCGACACATGTGGCGCTTGCGCCCATAGCCTGGAATACGGCTTACTTCGAAACCAGCTGCCGCCAGCGCGCGCCGGACATGGCCCGCGGCGGTATAGGTCGCGAATGTGCCCCCAGTCGCGGTATGCGCCGCCACTGCAGCCATCAGTTCAGGTGTCCATAATTCCGGGTTCTTGGCGGGTGAAAACCCGTCCAGATACCAGGCATCCGCTTGCCCCTCCCAAGATGGCAAGGTCTCGCGGGCATCACCGAATATCAGCCGGACAGTGAAGGGGCCGAGCGCGAAGCGCTCGGCCCCCCAGTAATCGAGCAAAGGTGCCGGGTCCAGCGATGGGAAGGCCCGCAAGGCGCGCGCCATCTCATCCCGCGTCATCAGGAAAGCTTCAAAACTGGTGTAGAAGAATGGGCCGGAATGGTCGCGCAGGGCGTCAAACGTCGCCAGAAGATTAAGCCCGGTTCCGAAGCCCAATTCGGCAATGTGAAACCCTGCGCGTGCGCGGGCCGGCAGGTCATTGCCCTGCAGAAACACATGACACGCCTCCTCCAGCCCGCTTTCAAGCGAGTAATACGGGTCGTCGAAACGGGTCGAGACAGGTGTGCGCCCGTCTTTCCAGTCGAGTTGCGTGTGCTGGTCGTTCATGCCGCTCTACGTTATTGCTGCCTCGCATCACTCATGCAGAGGCGCTCGCGAAATGACAATGCCGGATGTGACGATCATGGGGGCCGGGGTGTTCGGCCTGACGCTGGCGCTCGCCTGTCTCGAGCGAGGCGCGCGGGTGCAGGTGATTGAAAAGCGCAGCCTTGGCGCGGGGTCAAGTGGCGGGGTTGTCGGTGCATTGGCGCCGCATGTGCCCGAGAACTGGAACACCAAGAAGGCGCTGCAATTCGACGCCCTGTGCTTGGCCGAAGACTATTGGGCGCGAGTAGCTTTGCTTTCCGGAATGGATCCAGGATATGCACGGCGCGGAAGGGTCCAGCCTGTGCCCGAGGGTGGGCTGGTGCGCGCAGAGGCGCGCGCGGGACAGGCGCGCAGTCTCTGGCAAGGGGTCGCGCAATGGCACGTCGTTCGGGTCGAAGAGGCACCGGGCTTGCCGCTGGTCGCGCCATCGGGATGGGTGATTCACGATACGCTAAGCGCGCGGCTCCATCCGCGGCGCGCCGGCGAAGCGCTCGCTGCGGCGATTGAGCAACTGGGCGGGCATCTCGTTATCGGAGATAGTGCGCCTTCCGGGCGCGTTGTGTGGGCAACTGGCTATGAGGGGCTCGAGGCACTCTCTGCAGTCTTGGGCCGAAACGTGGGTGGCGGCGTGAAGGGGCAGGCACTTCTGTTGAAATATGCAGCGCCGGAGATGCCACAACTCTTCGCAGATGGCTTGCATATCGTGCCACATGCCGATGGCACTGTGGCCATCGGCTCGACCAGCGAGCGTGATTTCACCAGCCCCGACAGCATTGATGGGCAATGCGAAGCGCTGCATGCTCGTGCCCTTGAAATATGCCCTGCACTTCAAGGTGCGCCGGTGATTGCGCGCTGGGCAGGGGTGCGCCCGCGGGCCAAGAGTCGCGCTCCATTATTGGGGTCGTGGCCGGGGCGCGTGGGGCATTATGTGTTCAACGGCGGGTTCAAGATCGGCTTCGCAATGGCGCCGGCACTGGCGCCGCTCATGGCGGAACTGGTCCTGGAGGGCGGCGATATCATTCCCGAAGAGTTCAGGCTCGAGGCCATGTAGGATGCACAGAGTGCCTGCACCTTCGTGCACTGCGCGAGTGGTACAGAAAAACCGGGATGGAAAAGGGTTTCGCGGGCTTCGGCCCTTAGCGCAAGATAGGCGCGATATTCCTCGGCGTTGTTGAAATGCTCTCCCCGCGCGACTTCTTCCTCGGCCTTGGCCAGAAAGGCTGCATGGTATTTGAAATGCGCAAAGGCCAGCTCACGCGTGGCGACCTTGGCGCCCGAGACGTAGTGCAGGCCCGCAGAGAGGCGCATGAGTGGTTGATATTTCAGCAGCGCGTATTTCTGCGCCACAAAGAGATTGGCTCTCGCCGGTGTTCCCAGTTCCGCCATCAGGCGATGACGCAGGGCGCTGGTCAGTGTCTCGCCATTTGACCAGGGACCACGTCCCTGCCAAGTGGCGCAGAGCGGGTGGCGGTCGATATGGTCTGCCTCGAGGAAAGGAGAGTGATCGAAACGCGCCTCGGCCAGTGGACCTCTGGGATAAAGATCAAGCATCAGGAGCCGCACGGCGGTTGCCTTGGCGAAGTCTGGCGCGCTAAGCAGTTCCGGCAGATTGCCCAGAACGTGACCGTTCTGCTGGGGGAGTTGCCAGAATGCCAGTTCATCGGCATCGGCGAGCAGAGACCAGCGCCCCAGTCGGAACTGCGCCATCAGCGTTTCTTGCCACTGCACGCCATAAGTCGAGAGCCTGTAGGGCGTGTCGGTGGCGAAAACCGAGACATCCGGCTCGACCAACAACTGCTCCAGCGTGCCATCTTCGGAGCCATTATCCACAATCAGGAAGGCGCCGACTCCAAGGCGTCGATAATGCGCGAGGAAGTGGGGCAGCATGAAGCGTTCATTGCGCATGACGGCGATGACAGCGACCTCTGCCGCGCGGGCCTGCTCCAGCCGTTCCGCAGGGCTGATCAGGTCGAGTGCGTTCTTTGCCCAGCCAGTCTGGGCCGGCAGCATGCTGGGCCAGACTTTCATCGGGCTCGGCCAGACTGTACTACGCGCCGTGTTGGCCTGTCGCATGACGTTGCCGCCCGCATCCAGATGCGCCAGCTTGACAGGTGATCCAACAAACGGAAGGAAGCTGCTTTCGTATTGAGAGAGCGGCGGCAGTCCTTTCACCGTCCTCCTGAAAATCGAAACATCATAATTCGGGCCTGCTACAGCAATTCCGGCTTTTGCCAGCAGATCACCGACCAGCTTGTCCTCCATGAAAGAGACCTGCTCCAAGCGGCGACCTGGCGGTGACTTTCGGACCTCGGCTAGGGCTTTAAGCGCAGGTCTGGAGAGAAGATAGCCCGTGCTGCCATCGGCGTAGCGCGAGGGTTCAGGCGATTTGTCGAACTCCATGCGCCCCCGGGCTGTTTTCGAGCGCGACATATGCCAGCCGCGATCCATGCTACCATGCGCGCGATAGAGGGGCCGACCGTAATATGGCAGGGTCAGAAAGACCGGATCGTTGAAATAGGCTTTGGGATCGAGCAGGCAGTCGTCGTCAATCTTGAGAATCCGCGAGAAGTGGGTGCGTTCCAAAACCCATTGGGCCAGTGCGAGGGTCTTCTGTGGCAGGCCTTCATAGCTGTCGGGGGCATCGAGTTCGAGCAATCCGCCATCAAATCTTGGACTGCATTGGACTGGGTCTCCTTCCCCTTTTCCGACGACGGTGATCAGCGGGATGCTGAGCTTCGCAAGTGCCGAGCCCCAGGTGTCGCGGCACACGCGCGCCCGGGTCTCGAGGTTTTTTCGGCAGGAAATGAGTGCGACCAGTGTATCGGCGAACGGGTTGGCCATATTGTGCAATCGTGCGGCTTCAGGGTCTTCATCTGCCAATACTCTTGGTGTGGGAAACTCCTCGACATAGCGCGAGAGAGGTTCGCGAAGTGCTGGGTCTGGACAAGAAGAAACGAAGCGTTCGAGTGCTCGCGCAGGTGCATGGGCGCGAAGAGCCAATTTTGCGTCGATCTGATCGAGATGCTTTGCAAGCGCGGCAATCCATCTCTCGGCCAGGTCCCACGCGCCGTTGCGCGCGGCAGTTTCCGCAAGCGCGGTCAGTGCAGAAATGCCGATAAAACCTGCCTCTGGCCTTGTCGTGGCAAGGGCAAGGCGTGTGAGTTGCGCCGCATTGGTTGGGGTGACGGTGCCCTCTTTATTCAGTTGACGGAGTGCGTCATGCACATCAGCCGCAAGACGCGTTGATGTCTGGGTCATGGCGGGACGGGCAACGTCGCAAGCGGCCTTGCGCAATCCCCGGCACGCGGCTTTGTGAAGAGGTTCGGAAGCGCGCAGTGCAATCGCCTCACGTGCTGCATCACTGCGCGGGAAGGTCAGCCAGCGCAGCGCAGTCTCCTCGACCTCGATCTGCGTGAGGACAGGGGACAGATTCGTCAGATCAGGGCGCCCTGAAAACGCCCCTGGCGTGGAAGATGCCGAGAGTATCACACGGCGCAGCATCTCGTGGCCCGCGCATTTGCGCAGCAGAAAGGGACGCGCGGCCTCCCAGAGAAAGGCGCCCTTGTCATGCTCCAGCGCGTTCTGCAGAGCTATGAAGGACCCGGCGCATTTCGCAAAGACCGGATGAAGTTGCAACAGGTTCCGGCTGCGCATTTCGTCCCAGAAGTCCGGACACAGCCCGTAGGCCTGAACTACCAGTTCGACATACCAGTTCGAACACCAGTCGGGCAGATAGGGCAACTCGGCCAGAACATCCAAAACGCCCGAAATCAGGCGGCGGCACGGTGTCTGGGCCCAATAGGATGGTGCGAGTGCGGCGATCAACTCCAGCAGACCGCTCATCAGCCTGAGGCGTTGATCAGCCGCTACATGCCGACCAAGTCTATCCGGCCAATTCTCCGCAAGCGCAGAGCCAAGCCAGCCCAGTGATGGCGTTACCAACCAGCCCGTTGAATTGCGCGGATAGGCACGAAGGGCCGCTTCGATTGCAGGCCACTTGCCCTGTGCCCAGAGCATAGGCAGGCCTGCGATGGACGCCCACGGATTCGCACGGTCGTCCCAGCCCTGCGCGCCATGCCGTGCGGCCAGCGCTTCTAGTTCGAGCGGGTCATGATAAAGGCAGAACCACTCGCTCAGCATGAGGGCGAGTTGGCGCACTCGTTCGTAGTCGAGACCATGCTGCTTGATGAGGTCATCCAGAAGCGAAATGGCGTCGGTGGACGGTGAGAGCGCCATCTTTTCATGTAAAAGGTCGCAGACCTCGGCTGCGGTCGTTTGACCTCTTTCAGGAGGAGGCGCCACCGCAGTACGACGGCATTCGGGCGCAACAGTGATGCCAATCTGCCTCGCTTCGGAGGTAAGCACGTTCCGGACAGGGTCGGGAAGACGGTCCCAAATCGCGGCGTGATGCGCATGCTCGATCATGTGCATACGGATCAATCGGTCGTGCTGCATCTGCAGTAGCGCTTGCGGACTGGAAAGCCGATCCAGCAGTGTGCTCTTGTGCAATTTGACCGGTAGGTGCGTTGTTCCCGCTCGGACTGTGACACCTGTTACCCCATCTTGAGCCTCTTTCCAGATCCGACCGGGCAGCAATATATACTGCAAGCCTTCCAGATGTGGCGGTTCTGCTGAGGACAGCGGCAGTAATTCAAGAGGCTCATCTTCATCTTCGAGTTCCAGAACAGCGTGGTCTTTCGGTGCGCGCCAGAGTAGCTCGAGCCGCTCCGTCAGCAGAGGTTCCCTCAGCATTTCAGGCCTGAAATAGCGCATGCTGCAAACTCCCGCAGGCCAGTTTACAGACGCGATCTGCTTCAGATGCGGAAACCCACGTCGTATACCCTTCGGGCTCCCCGGATCGAACCGAGGATAGCTGTCCAGCCGTGCCAAATGACGCCCGTCGAGCCAAATCGAGGCAGAGGCTTTCCCAAGCAGGTCATCCTCGAACCCGATATGCAAGCTGTAGTTTCGAGACAGCAGTCCGGTTGCAAGCACCAATTCGCGACGCCATCCATTTGGACCGAATTGATTGGCAATCAGGATCCCGGTGTCGCGCCGCAGCGACAAGTGCAAGGGTATCCAGCTTTGGCAACTTTCCATGAGATCGATATTGATGAAAGCCTGCGCGCGCAGGTCGATCTCAAGGCACAATATTGCCCCGTGGGACGCGCAGAGCCATTCGGCGTTCGGATCATCATGTTGGGTTACGTTGTCCATGGACCTCGCTCGCTACGCTCTTGGTTCAATTGCGGTGCTCCCATCTTCAGGTGGCGTGGGTGAGTCGCGTCCGCATCACATCATGCAGCCGCTCGCGAGAAGGGCTTCTTCCCAGAAGGTCGAAAAGCGGTTCGAGGGCGCTCTGGTCTGCGGTATAGGTGTCATAATGAAGCCTCACCGAGCAGTCCTGATGCGCTTTGGCAAATTGCGCAAAAACAGATTCCGCAGAATGCATCATCTTTTCCACCTCGGCAGGGTCATGCTGCCGCCACCAGGACGACTTGACGACGGCAGCATGATTGCGCGTATTGAAGACAAAGCGCGCATTGGGAAAATGACCGTGAATGAACTCGAGATAGTCGAGGAATGTGTCTTCCCGTGCGATTGTTCTGATTTCCTTGAACCCACAGATACGGATATCGGGTGGTGACCGCAGCACGTGACGGGCAAAGTTTGCGCAAAGGCTTGAGGCGTAGGCATGAGGATCAATCGCCTCGGCCCCGAACCACGGATGAGTGGGGTCAGAGACTTCGCCTGCGGCGACCATGCGACAGATATCAGGGCTGCGCACCAGCGCACGCCAACTTTTATACAGTGGAAACAATGCGTTGTTATTCTCACCGCGCAGAAGGCAGCCGGGCAGGGCATTGATCACGTTCTGCAACAGTGTCGAGCCTGATCGACCGTAGGTGACGACAAAGACGTATCCCTCAACAGGGTGTCGAAACTCGGACATGAAGTGCCCCTTTGGTTATTGTCATTGATCCCGACGCGACTGCGCACTCACACCGCCTACGTCTTCGGAGTCTGATTTGTTCGACCCCGATACGTCCAGACTCGCAGCTTTTGCTTAAGAAACTCTTTCGATTACCCCCGAAGGCGCATTAGCAATTCCTTAGAGCCTATGAGCTAAGAAGAGGTCAGAGCGCGTAGGTCGCCGAACCTGAGGAGGACGGAAAATCGCAGTCGCACATTATTGAAGCGCCCTTACCTGATCTGAGCTGGCATCGTGACCAGGCTGCTCTGCTACCGTCCAAGCGTTTGCGTCGGCGCGTGCGGAAGCGGCAAGCGCTTGGAGATATTCGGGTGGCGCGGGTCTATCTTGAGGCGTTGCACCACCTGCAACCCAGCCCCGAGAGTGCGCTAGAGCTTGCGGCGCTGGATCGCCAGTGCCACGACTTTGCGCAAGGCCTCGCACTTTTGCGCGAAGCAGATGCGCGCTGGCCTGGTCGGGTTGACCTGCTCCGTGCTCAAGCAGAACTCGCGATGCTTGCCAAGGCATTCGAAGCGGCCGGTGAACTCTGGCAGCGGCTGATCAGTGAGGACGGGATGGCCGGGTCTTATCCTGTTTTGCGCAAGGTAGCCTGTCTGAGACAGATGGATAGGGAAGACGCGGCGCAGTGCCAGATCGCGGCTTGCGCTACCGCCCTTGAAGCACAGTTATCCAAGCACGCAGTAGAGCTTCTGCGCAACCCTGTCTCAAGTCGCGCTGCTCTTGTACCTGGGCTCTATCTAGTGACGGGAAATAATGGGACCGGCAAGACAACGCTGGGGCATTTCCTGCAGGCTTTGGGATTTCACACGATAGATGCGGATATCGACATCGCGGCTTTTTGTGACGGTCATCGCTGGGCGATCCTGCGCCACGATCTCAGCCGCGGTCGTCCCGAGATCGAAACGGGACTGCGCTGGCTCTGGCCGTGTGCAAGGTTTGAGGTGACCTGTGGAGCCTTCGGAGATTTTGAGCGCGTGGTTTTCGTCATCGGGGGCTTCGGGCAGGCCGTCGCGCCCTATATCCATAGGTTTGACAAGGTCTTTCATCTCACAGCGCCGACCGATGTAATCGCACGTCGGCTCGAGAAACGCGGGTCGCCTTCGCATCGCAAGGGGTCACCCGGTTATCGGTCTGCGTTGCGGCGGAATACGAAAGCCTCTTCTCCGCCATACCCGGCGTATATCATCAAGGCCGATCGGCCCGTCTGGGAAAGCTGCGAGGTGATTCTTGCTTCACTTGGCGCGCGGCCCTCGCAGGCCGCAAAACCCGTCCGTGCAGCATTGCCAATTTGTCCGACGGCATGATGTCAGGGTATTGCATGCCTATTGTCAGAGGCTCGACAACATAACTGGCTGCGTTCAGATTAGAGGCTGGGTCAATTTGGCAGGCCTGCGAAGCTGCCTGATCGTTCTCACCTGATTTATCATGCCCGCGTATCATCTGGGTCAAGAGCGAAATTCTGCTGTAACTTCGCGGCCGCCACTTGCTGGTGTCAAGCAGGGTTTCATGTCACCAGCGTATATCTTTTCGCTGCGGCTTTGCAACAAAACATGTTCAGAAATAGGTCCTTAGGGCATCATCTGAGACCGCGTCGGAAGCCTATTCAGACAATGTCGATATGATTAACAAGGACGTGGAGGTCATTGATCCCGGCGAGCGTGAGCGTGTCGCCGGTTTCGAAAGCAAGGACCGTATCAGCGCCTGCGGGCGACGAATAGGAATCGACGACCTGCGTTTCGCTCAAGACCCCGCTCCAGAGATTTTGATCTAGCTGCAGCCGGTCATCGTCGCTGAAAGTGAAATCAAGGATCAGTGCGGTCTCGTCTCCGGCCATGAAGATGAAGATATCCGCGCCGCTCCCACCGAACATGGTGTCATCGCCGGGGCCACCATGCAGCACGTCATCGCCCGGCCCGCCATGGAGGTAATCATTCCCCGCACCGCCGAAGAGCGTGTCATTCCCGTCCATGCCCCAGAGCACATCATCGCCCGGCCCGCCATAGAGCACATCCTCGCCCATGCCGCCGTAGAGGGTGTTATTACCGCCACCGCCATAGATCGTGTCATTGCCGCGTCCGCCGCCGATCCGGTCATCGCCCGAGCCACCATAGATGATGTCGTCCCCATCCATGCCCCAGAGTGCATTGTCGCCCGCTGTCCCATGGATCGTGTCATCTCCCAGACCACCATAGATCGTGTCATGGCCCGGCCCGCCGACCAGCAGATCATCACCCGGCCCGCCGCCGATGCGGTTATTACCCATATCGCCGTAAATCGTGTCATTGCCTTCGCCGCCCCAGAGCCGGTCATTTCCGGGACCGCCATAGATCAGGTCATCACCATCTCCACCAAATATGGTGTCGTGACCCGGTCCACCCAGCAATGAGTCATTGCCCGGCCCGCCATGGATAAGATCATTCCCGGCCCCGCCGTCGATGTAGTTGTCGCCGCGCCCGCCATGGATCGTGTCACGCCCGGCCGTGCCTGTGACCATGTTATTCCCGTCACCGAGATAGAGCCGGTGGAAGGGGGTTTGCAGCTCGGCCAGATGCAGCCCGTCGATCTCAAAACTGCCTCCGATCGCGAGACTCAGCTCGACATCGCCTGTGACCGCTGCAAGGTTCAGCCATTCGCCGGGCGCCTGCGCGGCAAGCCCGGCGACAGTGCCGGATGTGGAAACTATCCGCGTAAGCTCATCCGTGATGTGATGCACATTGACCGGATTTGTCGTGCCATGCAGGGTCAGTTCTGCCGCCGTCAAGCTGCCTGTGGCACCGGGGGTTTCGTCCTCGATCACAAGCTGCCAGACCCCTTGGGCATTTGTGCCCTTCACGCCGACAATTGTGAACAGCCAATCGAACCCGTTCGACATCAGCGTCCCGCCCCCTTCGCGGGACATCAGCATGAAGCGGTTGCCGTGGGGGTCTTCGATATGGATACTCAGATCCTCGGCGCGGGCATGGGTGAGGCTGATCGCGACCTCTACCGTGTCGAGGCGCAAGCTTTCACTGACCTCGAAGGAAATGGTGGTCGCGATGGGACCTGTCACGGTCGCATCAGGTATGGCAAGCGCTGGTCCTGAATACTCGAGCGAGAGGCTGGTTTCATTGTCGCTGGTCTGTGTTTCCGGCATCAGCACGGCCCAGGCTTCGGCCATGCGGACACTGGCATGAGCATCGACCATGCCGAAGCCATGCGAAAGATGATAGCTGAGCCCACCACCGTTCCAGTTCTCGGCGCCGTTGCGCATCCACGTCCCTTGCTCATGCGCACCGGGCGCGGCGCCGAAGTCAGAGCCCGTGTGACTGGCCGAGAGCGCGAGGATCTGATGCACATCGCGCCAGCCCAGATCAGGATTGGCCTCGAGAATCAGCGCGATGACACCGGAGGTGACGGGAGCCGCGGCCGAAGTTCCGCCAAAGCTGTTGGTATAGCCATTGCCCGTGCCCGGCAGGATGGTGGTGACACTGCCTGCGGGCGCGGTGATCAGGATGTTCGAACCAAAATTGGAGTACCAGGCCGGCGCGCCGCTCGGTCCCGCGGCGGCAATCGAGATGGTGTGCCGCGCAACGTTGAGCGCATCGCCCTGCGCGTTGAGCGTATCATTTCCCGAGGCCTGAACGATCAGCGTACCAAGCCCATCGCGCCCGTTGCCCGAAATTTCTTCAAAGAGCTCAGCAATCAGGAACTGACTGTTGAAAGGCGAGACCGGGGACTGCCAGATCTGATATTCTGGGCTCACACCCCAGCTATTGTTCTTGATGTCAAAGCTGCCCGCATGCTGGATAGATCCCAGTAGCGTGGACAACCCTCGATGCTGGATATCCTCCAGAAAATTCACCCCGGTCAGGCTTACCTCCGGCGCAACGCCTGTGCCGCCTATACCATTGCTGCCCACCATGCCGATCAGCCCGGCAACGGCTGTCCCGTGACTGTCGAGAGATGAAAGTGGGTAGGGGTCGTAGGTGGTACCCCCCCAAGTGAAATGCAGGTCGCTGCGGTAGTTCGCGGCTATGTCGGGATGGTCATATGCGATGCCGTCATCATAAACCCCGACTGTGACGCCCTTGCCTGTATAGTCTTCCCAGACAGCGGTGATGGCTCCGATCAGCCCAAAATGCCATTGTTGCGCGAAAAGTGGATCGTTCGGGTTCGTCACAACGAAAACTCCAGAGAAAGGCTGCAGCGGCTGGGCAAGGGTCAAAAAAGACCTGCTCGCAATGACTGCGCATTCTGCGGGAGCCGGGTACGCTACAGGCGCCGTTCAGCTTGTTACCGCACAGGATACATAGCGGCTGCCTTTCATAAAGTGGATTCTTTACAGATGGTTAGCGCGCGTAAACCGAGTTGTGCGTCTGACAGGTGTTGCTCAGCCTGCCATTGCCTCAGCCAATATCTGGCGAAAGAGCGCGACGCCGGGTGCAATCAGCGCATCGGGAAAGTCATATGTCGGGTCATGCAGCGACGGGTGGCGCTCTCCGGCACCGAGGAAAAACAGAGCACAGCGTGTTCCGGCGCTGAAGGCACCGAAATCCTCAGAGGCACGCATTGGCAGCGCAAAGCTACCTTCGGTGACACCCAGCGTTTGCGCGGCCCGAGAGACAAGCACGCTGGCTTCGGATGCGTTGATGGTGGCGTTGAAATGGTCGTGCCGGGTGATCTCGAGATGCAGCGCACCCGCATCGGTGTGAAGGTGTTGCACGACCTCACTTTCAAAAGCGGTGAGTTGGGCATCAGTTACAGCGCGCAACGTGACGAAGGCCTCCGCCTGACCGGGCGCGATGCCGAAGGCGCGCGCACCCATTGACAGATGGCACAGCGTCGCGAGGCGAAACTTTTCGGTTATGGGCGCGGGGGTTGTGAAAGGCGCAAGCCTTGCCATGAGGGATGCCAGCGCCGGGGCAGGCGAGATGCCGCTTTCGGGGCTACCAGCATGGGCCTCACGCCCCTGCCAACGGAGATGTAGCCCGACCGAGGCGCAACTCGCAGGCCCCGGAGCCACTGCGATCTGTCCAAACGCAAGCCCAGGCATGTTGTGGAGCGCGAAGGCCCAGTCTGGGCGCAGCGTTTCGAAACGCGGGTCAGCGAGCACCGCTCGGGCACCCGCGCCGGTTTCTTCGGCCGGTTGGAACAACAGGATGACGCGCCCGTGCTTCGGGCGCTCCAGCCCCAGAAAATGCGCCAGGCCGGACAGAATGGCCATGTGCCCGTCATGCCCACACAAATGGCCGATGCCCGGTCGGGTTGAGGCATGGGGCGCGTGGCTTTCTTCCGCAATCGGCAAAGCATCGAGTTCGGCGCGGAACAGGACGCTGGGACCGGGGGCGCCGCTGTCATAGACCAATGCCAAACCATGGCCGCCGAGCCCTTCGACAATCCGATCCGGCGCGGTCGCTTGCAGCGTGTCGCGCAACATGCGCGCGGTGTTCTCTTCGGTGCCGGACAATTCGGGGGCGGCATGCAGCCGGTGGCGCAGGCTGACGAGTTCGGTTTCTGATCTCAGGCGCATCTGCGCTCCGTGTTTGATGGGCAAACAGCAGAGTGCCAGGCACCCTGCTGCTACACGTTATCAAAAGATGTGTCGTTAATCAGCGGCCACGAATGCGCGGGTCAAGCGCATCGCGCAGACCATCGCCGATATAATTCACGCTCAGCACAGTGAGCGAGATCATGACACCGGGCCAGACCACGCGCGCCGGGAATTGCTCGATCCAGTCTCGGCCATCAAACAGGATGCGGCCCCAGGTCGGGAAATCGGGTGGAAAGCCAAGGCCGAGGAATGAGAGTGCGGATTCGGTGATGATTGCACTGGCGATCCCGAGTGTCGCCGAGACCATGATCGGTGACAGGACATTCGGCAGGATATGTCGCGTATTGATCCGCGTTGAAGGTGTGCCGATTGAGCGGGCAGCGAGGACAAATTCGCGCTCCTTCAGCGCGAGCACATCGCCGCGCACAATGCGCGCAGTCTGCATCCAACTGGTGATGGCAATGGCAAAGCAGATAAGCAGGAACACACCCATCCCTTCGCCAAAGGTTTTGGCCAATGTGTCGCGGAACAGCGTCACGAGGATCAGCAAAAGCGGCAGCAATGGGAGCGCAAGGAACAAATCGGTAGTGCGCATCAAAGGGGCGTCGAGCAGTTTGAAATAACCTGCCAGAACGCCGATCAGCGTGCCGATAACGAGGCCCAGAAACATCGCGGTTAACCCCACCGCCACCGAAATTCGCCCGCCATACATCAGCCGCGCCAGCAGATCGCGGCCAAGCTGGTCGGTGCCGAGCGGGTGCGCCCAGCTCGAACCCTGATTGCGCATCCGGATATTGATCTGACCGGGGTCTACGTGCCAGACCCACGGCCCGACCACGACAAATAGAACGATGGTCACAAACACGGCCAGCCCGGCAAGCGCGCCGCGATGGGTCTTGAACTGGTCCCAGACGTCCCACCACTGATTCCGCGGCGGACGGAAGGCTTCGTCGGGGGAGAAGGGTTTTGCGGCGTCAGTCATAGCGGATCCTCGGGTCAAGGATGCCATACAGGACATCGGCGATCAGATTGAATAAGACGATCAGGATGGCAAAGATGAAGGTGATGGTCTGCACCATGGGCCAGTCGCTGACATAAATCGCCCGGATCAGCGCATCGCCCAAGCCATTCACCCGGAAAATCTGTTCGGTGATGATGGCGCCCGTGAACACAGTTGGAATGCCAATGGCGATGACGGTCACCACCGGGATCATGGAGTTGCGCAGCACGTGGATCAGCACAACCGTTTGCTCTCCAAGTCCTTTGGCGCGGGCCGTGCGGACATAGTCCTGATTGAGATTATCCAGCATTGAGGCGCGCATGAAGCGGCTGATCTGGCTGGCATTGAACAGCGCCAGCACAGCCACGGGCATAGCAATCTGCCTGACTTGAAACCAGAAAGTCTCCCAGTCGCGCACGACATGGGTGGTGTCATACATCGAGGGGAACCAGCCCAGCCAGACGGAGAAAACGAGGATGAAGACGACGCCGGTGAAAAAGGTTGGCACCGAGAAACCGACCATCGACACGAAGGTGCCGACCTGATCGAACCAGCTATACTGGCGATAGGCCGAGATGACACCAATGGGCAGCGCTATCAGGATGCCGAAGAGGTAGCCCATGCCGACGACCCAAAGTGTCTGCGGCACCCGCTGAACGATGATGTCTCCCACAGGAGAGCGGGTCTGCCATGACAGGATGCGCGGGCCGTCGGGCGCAATGTCCCAGCCTGTCAAACCCGCCAGAATATGCAGAGGCTCTGTCACCAGCGTCATCTGCAGCCATTTGAAATACCGCACCAGCACTGGTTCACCCAGCCCCAGTGAAATGCGGATCTGTTCGCGCACTTCCAGCGGGATGGTCAGCGGCAGACTCGCGGTGGGGTCTCCGGGCGCCATGTCGAGCATCAGGAACACGAGCAAGCTGATGACGAGCACGGTCGGCACAGCGAAGGCCAGACGGCGGAGCGTGTAGGAGAGCATGGGGTTTGCCTCTGGTCGGGAGGGCGCTCTGCCCCGCATTGGCGGGACAAAGCAGTGTCAGCTGAGGATCACTCCTCGATGCGGTACCATTCGGCCTGGTTCCAGTGCTCGGAATCCCAGACGTTCAGGATGATGCCGCCGACCGTATTCGCTGCTGCAGAAACCCGGCCACGGGCTACCAGCGGAATATGCGCGAAGTCCTGCACGAACATGTCGTTCAGCGCGATCACCAGTTCGACACGCCGATCCGGGTCGGGCTCGCGGTTCAGTTCGGCCCAGAGCGCGTCGTACTCTTCGTTGCAGTAGCGGTTGATGTTCTGGCCCTGCCACTGGGTGTCAGGCTGCGGTTCACGTCCGCAGCGACGCTGCTCCAGATGCGGGGTCGGGTCTGTCCCCTCGAACAGCGAGGCATACATCTGCACATCGGCATAGAATTTCAGATAGGTGTCGGGGCTGCCCGGGTCCGAGCCAAAGAACACGCCCGCATCCACGTTGCGCAGGCGCGTCTCCACACCGATTTCGTTCCACCATGACTGGATCAGCGCCTGAAAGTCCTGCCGAACTGCATTGGTCGAGGTCTGGAACAGCAGTTCCAGCCGCTCGCCATCCCTGGTGCGGACGCCGTCACCGCCCATTTCCCAGCCGGCCTCATCCAGCAGTTCATTGGCGCGGTCGATATCCTGCACCAGACAGCCATCATTGTTGGTCGAGGCCATGGCGGGCGGGGCGACGATGAAGTTACAGGTCGGCATGCCCATGGGGCCAAAGCCGATCTCGGTCAGCAATTCGCGGTCGATGGCCAGGCTCAGCGCCTCGCGTACGCGGATATCCGACAGGATCGGGTGCGGGTGCATCCGGGTCGCGCGCTCACCTTCGGGCAGATCGGGCGAGGGGTCGGTAAAGTTGATCTCGATCCGCTCCATCAGCGGGCCGAAATCGACCAGCAATTCGCCTTGCCCGCCCGCTTCCATCTGCTCGATCACTTCGGGCGACAGTTGCAGGTTCCAGGCGTAATCCATCTCGCCAGTCTGGAACACGGCACGCGCCGCGCCCGTCGCATCGCCGCCACCAGCCCAGGTGATCGTCTGGAAATAGGGCTGGGTGGGCACGCGATAGTTCGGGTTCGCTTCGAACTGGATCACGTCATTGGGACGGAAATCCGTGACCACATAGGGGCCGGTTCCGATGGGCGCAAAGTTCTGCTCGGTGCATTCGGGGGCGCGCGCGCCCATGCAATCCTCGAACTGCGCTTTCTGGAAGATGGGAGAGCCCGCGCCGACAAAGGGCAGATAGGGATTGGGCGTCGCATCCTCGAAAGTGATCTTGATGGTCAGCTCGTCCTCGGCCTCGACACTCTCGATCCCGGCGAAACGGTCACGATAGGAACAGCCCCCCTCGGGGTGGGTGCAGTATTCATAGGTGAATATCACATCATCAGAGGTGACATCGGACCCGTCGGACCACAGCAACCCCTCGCTCAGGCGCCATGTGATGCTTTTCAGATCCTCGGACACACCGCCATTGTCCAGCGTCGGGATCTCGTCCACAAGCCAGGGCGCCAGCTCACCCTCATTGTCGAAGCGCGCCAACGGCTCCAGCACGACAGAGGCGGCGTTCATCTCCTTGGTGCCGCCCGACAGGAACGGGTTCATGGTAGATACGGCCTGCCAGTAGATGACATTCAGGTGGCCCGACGATCCGCGCTCGCGCTCGGCCATCGCTGCGGCTGGCGCCAGCACGATGGCGGCGGCAGTGCCCAGTAGGGCTATTCTGGTTCTCATGCGTCTTCTCCTTGTTGGTTATGCTCGCTCCTCGGGTCGCCGGTTGCCCCGGCTGTGTTATGAAGGTGGCAGGCCACGAAATGGCCCGGCGAAAGTTCGCGGAATTCAGGGTCGATCTCGCGGCAGATATCCATCACTTTCGGGCAGCGCGTGCAGAAATTGCACCCTTTGGGCGGGTTCGAGGGCGAAGGCACGTCCCCTTTCAGGATAATCCGCTCGACTCGCTTCTCTACCGCGGGATCGGGGTCCGGCACTGCTGAGAGCAGCGCCTCGGTATAAGGGTGGCGGGGATTGTTATAGAGTGCGTCACGTCGAGCGAGTTCGATGATCTTGCCCAGATACATCACCGCCACGCGATCAGCGATATGGCGCACCATCGACAGATCATGGCTGATGAACATGTAGGTCAGACCGAATTCATCCTGCAATTCCTCAAGCAGGTTTACAACCTGCGCCTGAATCGAGACATCGAGCGCCGCGATTGGCTCGTCGCAGATGATGAACTTCGGATTCAGCGCTAGCGCCCGGGCTATCCCGATGCGCTGGCGCTGCCCGCCGGAAAAGGCATGCGGATAGCGATTGGCGAAACTGCGGTTCAGCCCCACGGCATCCATCAACTCATATATTCGCTCGAGCTTCTTCTTCTTCGACCAGTTCGTGTGTTCGTCGAGAGGTTCACCGATGATGCCGGCAACCGTCATGCGCGGGTTGAGGCAGGCTTGGGGGTCCTGAAACACCATCTGCATGGTGGGGCGCATCTTGCGCAGCCCATGCTGGCTGCGTGCGCCGATCTCGACCCCGTCGATCTTGATGCTGCCCGAAGTGATATCATAGAGCCGCAGGACCGCGCGCCCGCAGGTGGATTTGCCACAGCCGGATTCACCGACCACACCCAGCGTCTCGCCCTCATAAATATCGAAGCTGACGCCGTCCACCGCCTTCACATCGCCTGTGTGGCGGCGCAAGATACCGGTGTTTATTGGGAAATACATCTTGAGGTCGCGCACTTCGACCAGCTTCTTGCGCTCAGTCATTGCGTGGCGCTCCGGTTCGATGGTCCCAGAAACAGGCGGCATCATGGCCTTGTGCGACCGTGTAGCGTGGTGGGTTCGCGCGCGAGCACCGGTCGAACGCCTCGGGGCAGCGGGCCCGGAATGGGCAGGCCGTCGGGTGCTGAGCAAGCATGGGCGGCTGACCCTCGATGACGTTGAGTTTTGGCGCACGGTCCCCCCGCACGGAGGGCACTGTGGTCATCAAGGCCCGCGTGTAAGGATGGGCCGGGTTCGCGAAGACCTCGCGCACTGAGCCGTATTCGACCACCTGCCCGCCATACATGACCATCACCTTGTCGGCGATGCCCGCGATCACGCCAAGATCATGGGTGATCCAGATGATCGCCATTCCCAGTTTCTGGCGCAACTCCTTGACCAATTCGAGGATTTGCGCCTGGATCGTCACGTCGAGTGCCGTGGTCGGCTCATCCGCAATCAGCACCTTGGGGTCGCAGGCCAGCGCGATCGCGATCATCACGCGCTGGCGCATCCCGCCCGAGAACTGGTGCGGGAAATCACGCAACCGCCGCTCCGCATCCGGGATTCCGACAAGCTCGAGCAATTCCTTTGCACGCTTGCGCGCGGCGGCCTTGTCCATACCCATGTGTCTGCGCAAGGGCTCCATGATTTGAAAGCCCACGGTAAAGACCGGGTTCAGCGAGGTCATCGGATCTTGGAATACGAAACCGATGTCACGTCCGCGCAGGGCTTGAAGGTCTTTCTTGCCAAGTTTCAGGATATCCCGTCCCCCGAACTCGACACTGCCCGCACGCACTTCCGCCGGGGGCGAGGGCAAGAGGCCGATAAGCGACATCATGGTGACTGATTTGCCGGAGCCGGATTCGCCAACAACCCCAAGCAGTTCGCCTGGCTCGAGGGCGAAACTCACCGAGTTGACAGCGTGAATATCTCCCGCGCGAGTGGAGAATACTGTCTTGAGGTCTTGCACACGCAAGACAGCTTGGCCGTTCGACGGCATGCACCCCCCCTGGGCTTATGTTATTGACCCGCGTTGAGGCGGGTTTCTCAAGTGTTAGAGATTTTGCTTATTCGAGCAAGGGAAATGTGGATCGCTTAGGAACTTGCATTTGTGCTGCACAAAATGCGCGACACCGCGGAGACGGGAGTCAAGTATTTTGGCAGAATGCAGAGTCGTGTCGCTCAGGCGTCAAGGTTTTCCACACTCAACGCATTGCGCTGGATGAAGTCGCGCCGCGGCTCGACCACATCGCCCATCAGCTTGGTGAAGATATCGTCGGCTTCGGCCAGATCATCGATCTTCACCTGCAGCAATGTCCGCGCTTCGGGGTCAAGCGTCGTTTCCCAGAGCTGATCGGGGTTCATCTCGCCCAGACCCTTGTAGCGCTGCAAGTTCAGCCCCTTCTCACCCTCGGCAAGGATCGCTTCGAGCAGGTCAACCGGACCGTAAATCTTCTGCTTGCGGTCACGACGGACGAGTTCTGCAGGCTGGCTGTAGACATCCTGCAGGCTGTTTGTATGCGCAGCAAGCCTGCGCGCCTCGCCCGAACGTAATACACCGCCGTCCAGACGCCGCACCTCCTCGACTCCGCGCAGCACGCGGCTCAGTCGCAATCCGCCATCCTGTGTCGGTCGCCCCTGCCATCCACGCTCATATTCGACTGCGACAAGGTCCAGCCTCTGCGCAACGGAATCCGCCAGTTCCTGCGGATGTGCGGTCAGCGCCTCGGGCAGCAACGCACCGGCGATGGCTGCCTGCTCGAGGATGTGCTGGGGGTAGTGCGTCGGAAAGGATTGCAGAGAGCGCCGGACGGCGCGCGCCTCGGTGACCACACGCGCCAGATCGGTCCCGACAATTTCCTCACCTGTCGCAAGACGCAGCACCGCGCCCTCGACCCCCTGCGCGATGAGATAGTCCTCCAGCGCGGGCTTGTCCTTGAGATAGACCTCGGATTTGCCGCGTGACACTTTGTAGAGGGGCGGTTCCGCTATATAGAGATGCCCTGCCTCGATCAGTTCCGGCATCTGTCGGAAGAAGAAGGTCAGCAAGAGCGTTCGTATATGCGCGCCGTCCACATCGGCGTCGGTCATGATGATGATCTTGTGGTAGCGCAGTTTGGACATATCGAACTCGTCACGCCCGATTCCAGTGCCCAGCGCCGTGATCAGCGTGCCGATCTCCTGACTGCTCAGCATCCGGTCAAAGCGCGCGCGTTCTACGTTCAGGATCTTGCCTTTCAATGGCAGCACCGCCTGATTCTGGCGCGAGCGCCCCTGCTTCGCCGACCCGCCCGCTGAGTCACCCTCGACAAGGAATAACTCAGATTTGGCCGGGTCGCGTTCCTGACAATCGGCCAGTTTCCCGGGCAGAGAGGCCACATCCAGCGCTGTCTTTCGCCGCGTGAGTTCGCGTGCCTTGCGCGCGGCCTCGCGCGCCAGTGCCGCCTCTATGATCTTGCCGACAATGCTTTTCGCGTGAAGTGGGTTCTCCTCGAACCATTCGGCCAGCTTCTCATTGACTAGTGATTCCACCGCCGGACGCACTTCGGATGACACAAGCTTGTCCTTGGTCTGGCTGGAGAATTTCGGGTCCGGTACCTTGACCGAGAGCACGCAGGTCAGCCCCTCGCGCGCGTCATCGCCGGTGAAGTTGACCTTCTCTTTCTTCGCGATCCCGCTCGACTGCGCATAGGCGTTGATCGTGCGCGTCAGTGCGCCGCGAAACCCGGCCATGTGTGTGCCGCCGTCGCGCTGCGGGATGTTGTTGGTAAAAGGCAGCACCGTCTCATGATAGCTGTCATTCCACCACATCGCGATTTCGACCCCGATCCCGTCGCGCTCGCCATTCATGTAGATCGGCTCGGCCATCACGGGCGTCTTGGAGCGGTCCAGATGGCGCACGAATTCGCGCACACCGCCTTCGTAAAACAACTCCGAGCACAGCATTTCGGCGGGGCGGTGGTCTTCGAGGATGATCCGCACGCCGGAATTCAGAAACGCCAGTTCCCGCAAACGGTTTTCCAGCGTCTTGAAGCTGTAATCGAGATTCGAGAACGTGTCGGTCGAGGCCAGAAACCGGACCTCGGTGCCGGATTTATCTTGCGCGTCGCCCAGCACTTCCAGATGGCGCACCGTATCGCCCCGCTCGAAGCGCGCGATATGTTCCTTGCCGTTGCGCCATATCCGCAACTCCAGCCAGTCAGACAGCGCGTTGACGACCGACACGCCAACCCCGTGCAATCCACCCGAGACCTTGTAGCTGTTCTGGTCGAATTTGCCGCCCGCGTGCAACTGGGTCATGATGACTTCGGCGGCCGAAACCCCCTCTTCGGCATGGATGTCCGTCGGGATGCCGCGGCCGTTATCCATGACTGACACAGAATTATCGGCATGGATGATGACGCTCACGAAATCCGCGTGACCGGCCAGTGCCTCGTCTATGCCGTTATCGACCACCTCATAGACCATGTGATGCAGGCCCGAGCCGTCATCCGTGTCGCCGATATACATGCCGGGGCGTTTGCGAACGGCATCCAAGCCCTTGAGAACCTTGATGGAATCAGCACCATATTCTTCGCGCTTCGCAGCTTCGGCAGACATGCAGGAGATACCCTCGTTAGACTGCTGCACTTATAGGCATTTCCAGCAGGATTGTCACGTCCCAGACACAATATTTGGGGGCGTGTGGAACCCCTATCACTGCACTCTGGGTTTTGACGTCTCTGGCCGGAATTCGAGGCTAATTCGGGCCATGCAGGCGCGTCTGTGCCGCAGGGTCAGCCCCGCTCATTCTCCAGCACGATGCCCATCAGCGCGTAGGTGAGTTGCGCAGCGGTGAAATCCCAGACCTCCCAGTCTTCGATCGGGGCGAGTTCGACCACATCGAGGCCCACGCAGCGCCGCTCGCGCAGAGCGGAGCGCACAATGGAGAGCGCCTGATAATAGCCCAGCCCACCCGGCACAGGCGTGCCGGTCGCGGGCATGATCGCGGCATCCAGCCCATCGACATCGAAGCTGATGTAGACATCCTCGGGGAAATCTTCCGGCAGGCTGACCTCGAAGATGCCGCCGGTCACCAGTTCCTCAGCATCGATGAAGACGACATCGTTGCGCGCGCGGCACTCGGCTTCCTCGGTGCTGAGCGCGCGCACGCCGTATTGCGCCAGATGCGCGCCCTCTTCCTCGACCAGAAGCTGCATGACCGACGCATGGCTGTGCCGAAACCCCTGATAGGCGCGGCGCAGATCGGCATGGGCGTCGATCTGAATGATCCCGACGGGACGCCCCAGCGCGCGCTGCACCCCTGTGACCGCGCCCCATGTAAGGCTGTGTTCCCCGCCGAGCGTGACAGGTGTCTTGCCCGCCAGCACGATCCCCTCGACGCGGGTGGAAAGCGCGTTGAGCGCGTCTTCGAGTGGTTGCGCACAATCAATCGGTGGAGAGGTGCAGATGCCGTCGGCGCAGGGCTCAAAACCTTGCCAGAGCCGCTCGAGCTGGTCCGAGGCCGCGATCAGCGCGGCCGGGCCGTCCGCTGTGCCGGAGCCATAGGAGACGGTCTTTTCCAGCGGCATCGGGACGACATGAAAGCGCGCGTCGGGTGCGCGTTCATCGAGGGTGAGTTCGGAATTGAGAAAGATCACGACAGCCGCCCCTTGAAATCCTGATAGTCGAATTGCCGGATCACGCGCAGCGCGTCCGTATCGCTGTTCCAAACTGCGAGCGCGGGCAGGCGGACGCCGTTGAAGGTCGTCGTCTTGACCATCGAGTAATGCGCCTGATCGAGGAAGGCCACGCGGCTGCCAATCTCTGGCGTCTGCGTGAAGGCATAGCGCCCGATCACGTCACCCGCGAGGCAGGAGGGGCCGCCCAGCCGCACTTGCACCGCGCCGCCCTCGCCCAGCAGGGCGGGGCGATAGGGGGCCTCGATCACATCGGGCATGTGGCAGGTTGCCGAGATATCGAGGATGGCGTTCGGTCCGTCATTTTCCACCACATCGAGGACTTCACCGACAAGGATGCCCGCATCCAGTGCAACCGCCTCGCCGGGTTCGAGATAACAGTGCAACCCGGTTTCTGCGGTTACCCGATTGAGAAAATCAATCAGCCCCTCGCGGTCGTAATCGGCCCGCGTGATATGATGGCCGCCGCCGAAATTGATCCATTGCAAGTCATGGGCAAGTTCGCGAATACGCGGTGCGATATGGTTCCAGATCGCCAGCAGGGGGCCAAGGTCCTGTTCGCAGAGCGTGTGCATGTGCAGCCCGTCGACGCCCTCCAGCGCTGTCGCATCAATCTGCTCCAGTGGTGTGCCAAGGCGTGAACCCGGTGCCGCGGGGTCATATTTCGTATCCTCCCCCATCGGCAGACCGGGGTTGAAGCGCAGGCCGACATGAACCTCCTTGCCGCACTCGCGGATCATGGGCAGGAAACGGTCCTTGGCGGCGGGTGTGTTGAACACGATATGATCCGACAGGCGGATGATCTCGCTCATCTCATCGGGTTTGTAGCCCGCCGAAAACGTCTCGATGATCCCGCCATAATGCTCATGCCCCAGCCTTGCCTCCCACAGTCCAGAGGCGCAGACGCCCGAGAGATAGCGGCTTACCAGCGGAGCTAGTTCCCACATGGAAAAGGCTTTCAACGCGCAGAGCACGGTCGCGCCGGACCGTTCCTGAATATCGGCGAGAGACTTCAGGTTTGCCTCAAGCCGCGCCTCATCCACCACGAAACAGGGCGAAGGCACGCGCGAGAGGTCGAACCGGGCAAAAGCGCCCGGATCGCCCGCATGGGTCTGCATCGCCATCAGAAATCAACCGGGGCCGAGAGTTCGACAATCTGCCAGGGCAGGCCGTGCTTGTTCAGCATCTCCATGAACGGGTCAGGGTCGAGCTGTTCGGTGTTGAACACGCCCGCGCCGGACCATTTGCCGTTCAGCATCAGCGCAGCCCCGATGAAGGCCGGAACGCCGGTCGTGTAGCTGACAGCCTGGCTGCCGACCTCGCGGTAGCATTCCTCGTGGTCGCAGATATTGTTGATGTAGTAGGTCTTCTCGCCCGACCCGTCTTGCGCGGGGCCGGTGATGATATCGCCGATATTGGTCTTGCCCTTGGTGCGTTCGCCAAGATCGCCGGGGTTGGGCAGCACGGCCTTCAGGAATTGCAGCGGGATGATCTGGCGGCCTTCATACTCCACGGGATCGATCGAGGTCATGCCCACATTCTGCAGGACCTGCACGTGGTTGATATAGGCATCGCCGAAGGTCATCCAGAAGCGCGCGCGTTTGATCTCGGGGAAATGCGTCACGAGGGATTCCAGCTCCTCGTGATACATTAGATACATGTTCTTCTCGCCCACCTGCTCGAACGTGAAGGGCACCCTCGTCGACATGGCGGGCGAGGTTACCCAGCCGCCGTTTTCCCAGTGGCGCACCTCGGCCGTCACTTCGCGGATATTGATTTCCGGGTTGAAATTCGTGGCGAAGGGATGGCCGTGATCGCCGCCATTGCAGTCCAGAATGTCGATCAGGCGGATACCCGACAGGTAATGCTTGCGCACATAGGCCGCGAAAATGCTGGTCACGCCGGGGTCGAAGCCCACCCCAAGCGTGGCCATCAGCCCGGCCTGCACAAACTGGTCATGCAGTTTCCACTGGTGGGAATATTCGAATTTGGCTTCCTCTGGCGGCTCGTAATTGGCGGTGTCCAGATAATGCACGCCCGCGCGCAGGCAGGCTTCCATCAGGTCAAGATCCTGATAGGGCAGGGCCAGATTGACCAGAAGCGCGGGCTGCACGGCCTCGATCAGCGCGACGGTCTGATCGACGTCATTGGCGTCAACCTCATAGGTTTCGATCTCGACGCCGGTGCGGGATTTCACCTCGGCGGCAATCGCCTCGCATTTCGCGAGCGTGCGGCTGGCCACGGCGATACGGCCCGGAAACAGCTCGCGATTCATCGCCATCTTGTGCAGCGTGACCGAGGCCACGCCGCCCGCGCCGATGACCAGAACATCCTTGTTAGCCATGCTCATGCTCCTCATGTTCGTAATAGGTATAGCCGCCAAGCGCATGGCGGTAGGTTTCCATCATCATGCGCCGCTGCGACGGGT
>REER01000050.1 GCA_007694945.1 Paracoccaceae bacterium
AAGAGAAACTGCGCTTCGCCATCCGCGAAGGCGGCCGCACCGTCGGCGCCGGCGTCGTGGCGAAAATCATCGAGTAATCAAGCCGCTACGCCTTGATCTTTAAGGGGCGTGCAGGCCGCACGCCCCTTTGTTATGGACCAAGGCAGCATGAAGCAGGTTTTTTCGTCTTTCGAGGCCCGGATCGAGGCCTACCCGACCGAGGCGCCCACGCGCCCGCCCGCAACCCTCTGGGGCTTCACGCTGCATTTCGCACGCCCGATCCTGCCCTGGCTGCTGGCGATGTCGGGGCTTTCGGCGCTGTTCGCCATCATCGAGATCATCCTGATCGGCTATCTGGGCACGCTGGTGAACCGGATGACCGAACTTGGCCCCGAGCGTTTCATGACCGAAGAGTCGACGCGCCTGTTCGGCATGGCGGGGCTGCAACTGATCGTGCTACCCATCATCTCGGTGCTCGGCGCGCTGGTGATGTATCAGGTCATCATGGGCAATTTCCCCCAGCGCATCCGCTGGCAGGCGCATCGCTGGCTGCTGGGCCAGTCGATGGGCTATTTTCAGGACGAATTCGCAGGCCGCATCGCGACGCGGCTGATGCAGACTGCGCTTTCGGTGCGCGAGGTGGTCATGAAGCTGATGGATGTGGCGGTCTATATCGGCGCCTATTTCCTCGGCACGCTGTGGCTCGCGGCGACGCAGGATGGCTGGCTGGCGCTGCCGTTCCTGCTGTGGTCGCTTGGCTATGGCGGCCTTCTGTGGGTGATCGTGCCGCGGCTGGGACGGGTCAGCCAGGAGCAGGCTGATGCGCGGGCCATGATGACCGGGCGGATCGTCGACAGCTACACCAACATTGCCACAGTGAAACTCTTCAGCCATTCCGACCGCGAAGAGGCTTACGCGCGAGAAGGGCTCGACGGGTTCCTGCAGACGGTCTATCGGCAGATGCGGCTGGTGGCCTGGCAGGATGTGGGCGTCAATGTCATCAATGCGTTGCTCACAGCAGGTGTGACCGGGCTGGGGCTCTGGCTGTGGCTGAATGGTCGGATTGATCTTGGCGCGCTGGCAGTGGCGATCCCACTGGCACTGCGGCTGGGGAACATGTCGCATTGGATCATGTGGGAATTCGCCCAGCTTTTCGAGAATATCGGCACGGTGCGCGACGGGGTGACGACCCTCTCGCAGCACAAGGCGATCTCGGATGCGCCCGGCGCGCGCGCCTTGCAAGCGCGCGAGGGCGCCGTGCGCTTCGAGCATGTGACCTTTCGCTATGAGGGTGGCGGGGCGCGGAAACCGGCTGTTCTGGAAGACCTGTCGCTCGACATTGCTCCGGGCGAGAAGGTGGGGCTGGTGGGCCGTTCGGGTGCGGGCAAGTCGACGCTGGTGAACCTGCTGTTGCGCTTCTATGACCTCGACTGCGGGCGCATCCTGATCGACGGGCAGGATATCAGCCGCGTCACGCAGGATTCATTGCGCGCCGCCATCGGCATGGTCACGCAGGACACCGCGCTCTTGCACCGCTCGGTGCGCGACAATATCGCCTATGGGCGCCCCGATGCGAGCGAGGCCGAGATCTGGGCTGCGGCCGATCTGGCCGAGGCGCGCGATTTCATCAATGATCTGGTCGATGCCCAAGGGCGGAGGGGGCTCGAGGCGCATGTCGGCGAGCGCGGGGTGAAGCTCTCAGGTGGGCAGCGCCAGCGGATCGCGATTGCGCGCGTGGCGCTGAAGAATGCGCCGATTCTGATCCTTGACGAGGCGACCTCGGCGCTGGATTCAGAGGTCGAGGCCGCGATTCAGGCGCAACTGACGCGGCTGATGGAGGGCAAGACCGTGATCGCGATTGCGCATCGGCTCTCGACTATCGCGGCGATGGACCGGCTGGTGGTGATGGATCAGGGCCGGATCATCGAGCAGGGCAGGCACGCGGATCTGCTCGGCGAGGGTGGGCTCTATGCGCGGCTCTGGGCGCGGCAATCAGGGGGGTTCCTGATGCAGGAGTAATGTGCAAGACTTCGCTCCCCGCGTCGGAGCCCCGAATGCCTGACTTCCCGACCCCTGACACGCCTCATCCGATCATCCTGCCGAATGGCCAGCCCCATCGTGACACGGTCTTTCTGCGTGCCGTGATCGACCATCCGCGCTGGGAGATAGGAGACTATAGTTATGCCAGTTCCGAAAACCCGCCCCAGGATTGGGCGCATGCGCTGGCGCCCTATCTGTATGAGTTCTCGCCCGATCGACTTGTGATCGGCAAGTTCTGCCAGATAGCGGATTCGGTTAAGTTCATCACCGCTTCGGCCAATCACCGTCGTGACGGGTTCTCGACCTATCCGTTCGCGATCTTTCACCGCCAGTTCGAGGGCGCGCCCTCAATCCCGGGGCCGGGGCGCGATATGGTGATCGGCCATGATGTCTGGATCGGGCAGGGCGCGCGCATCCTGCCCGGGGCGCGGCTTGGCAACGGCGTGATCGTGGGCGCGGGCGCCGTGGTGGGCGGCGAGGTGCCGGCCTATGCGCTGGTGGTTGGCAATCCGGGGCGGGTAGTACGGTGGCGTTTTGGGCCTGACGTGGTGGTGCGGTTGCAGGAGATATGTTGGTGGGACTGGCCCATTGACGCGATCTGCGCGCACGAGGCAGCGATCTGCAATGCTGATCTGGCCGCGCTCGAGGCTGCGGCGCGCGAGGTGGGCAGGGGCTAGGCGTTTGCCCTGTGGCAAGGGAAAGCGATGCGTCCAGCCGATACGCGACGCCCGATTTCCTCTTGATCTTGCACCCGTGCTGACCTAAGCCTGCGCCACGGACTAGGGGTATAGCTCAGTTGGTAGAGCATCGGTCTCCAAAACCGAGGGTCGGGGGTTCGAGTCCCTCTGCCCCTGCCAGTCC
>REER01000004.1 GCA_007694945.1 Paracoccaceae bacterium
GCCCTCATGCGCATCGAGCGCCAGCACCAGCCCGGGCTCGGCCTCGGTGCCGCGATGATGGATCGAGCGCATGCAGAAGCTGCGGCGAAACCCGTGCAGCCGCGCCTTGTGGCGCGTGCTCCAGGCAAAGCCCGGATCCCAGAGCAAAGAGCCATAGCCGAATACCCAAAGCGGCGCCATTCTCATCTCCTGGCCCGTCTGCTGGCCGATTTCCACAGGCGCGAGGCCACGCAGCACGCGCTTCGGAAGCCCGCAGCCCGGACCCGCTCGCGCGCACAATCGGGCTGGCCCAGACCGGTGAGCGCATGTAAACACGCAAGGGGACGGAAACAACCGGGGGCCGGCGATGCGGGCCATCCTCTTCATGCTGTCGCTCGCCGTGCTGGCAACCCTCGCATGGGGCGGCTACTGGTTCGTCGGCGCGCGCGGGCTCGACCGCGCGGTCAGCGGCGTGCTCGCCTCGAACGCTCAGTTGCAGGCGCAGGGCCACCGGGTGCGCGGCTTTCCAAACCGCTTCGATCTGACCATCGACGCACCGCGGCTGAACTTGCCGGCGTTGTCCTGGCAGGCCGCCTTCGTTCAGATCTTCGCGCTGAGCTACCGGCCGCATCATGTGATCACGGTGTTTCCCGCTGACCAGCACTTTCGGATCGCGGACATCGCGCTGTCACTGCATAGCCAGGACGCGCGCGCCTCTCTGGTGATGGAGCCCGGCCTGTCGCTGCCGCTCGAACGGCTGGTGCTGGTCTTGAAAGCGCCCGAGGCGAGGCTGGAAGGGCAGACCCACCGCGCCGAGCTCCTGCGCCTGGGCAGTGAGGCGATAACGCCCGAACATCATCATTTCACCGCGCAGATCGAAACCGTCTTTCCCGATGTCACGCTGATGAACGCGCTCGACCCGGGCGCGCATTGGCCAAGGCGCTTCGATGTGCTGCGCATCGAGGGCGAGGCGCGTTTCGAACGCCCGCTCGACCGCGCCAGCCTGTCCGGCGGCATGCCCGCGCTTGCCGACCTGATGATGACCGGGGCGCGCGTGATCTGGACCGAGGACGCGGTGCAGACCGATATCGCGGCGCAAGGCCGATTGAGCACCGATGCGCAGGGGCGGCTGGATGGTGAGATCACGCTGGATGTCCGCAACTGGCGCGCCCTGATGCGCCGCGCCGCCGCGGCCGATCTGATGCCCGCCGAGCACGCGCTGCTGATCGAGTTGGCGCTGAGCGGCATGGTCGACCCCGAAGACCCGGACCGGCTGCGCGCGCCAGTCGTGGTGCAAAATGGCGATATCATGCTGGGCCCGGTGATTCTGGGCAGCCTGCCGCCGCTCTTCTGACCGCATGCCCCCTGCCCCGGCATCCCACTCGGGTCCGCGCCCACCCAGCCACCCCGCGCGCCCGATTGGCATGCCGGGGCGGCCGCGGGCGACCATCCCTCCTTCATTTTGCCAGAAATACTCTGGGGGGAGTCCGCAGAGCGGACGGGGGGCAAAGCCCCCCATGAACAAGCCCGGCACCGCCGCGTCACCCTGCCCCCTCGTCAACACGGCGGGAATAAATTTCAAGCTTGAAATTTAGAACTCGAAATGCTTTCCTCTGCCCAATGACATGGGAGACCTGTGATGAAGATTCTCTGCCTCGGCGGCGGACCGGCCGGCCTTTACTTCGCCATTTCGATGAAGCTGCGCGACCCCGCGCATGAGGTCACCGTGCTGGAGCGCAACCGCGCCAATGACACTTTCGGCTGGGGTGTCGTGCTTTCGGATGATGCGCTGTCCAAGATGCAGGTGAATGACCCGCAATCGACCGATGCGATCCGCGATCACTTCGCCTACTGGGATGATATCGCGGTGGTCCATGACGGGGTGCGCACGGTCTCGGGCGGGCATGGCTTTGCCGGCATCGGACGCAAGCAGATGCTGATCCTCCTGCAGGCGCGCGCGCGCGAGCTGGGTGTGGACCTGCAATTCCAGACCGAGTTCAAATCGGCCGAGGAATACCGCAAGGATTACGATCTGGTCGTCGCCACGGACGGGATCAATTCCCTCGTGCGCAAGGAATACGAGCATGTCTTCAAGCCCGATATCGACACGCGCAAATGCAAGTTCGTCTGGCTGGGCACGCATCAGAAATTCGATGATGCCTTCACCTTCATCTTCGAGAAGACCGAGCATGGCTGGGTCTGGGCGCATGTCTACCAGTTCGACGACACGACCGCGACCTTCATCGTCGAATGCCTGCCCGAAACCTGGGATCGCTGGGGTTTCGAGCAGATGTCGAAGGAGGAAACGGTCGAGACCTGCCGCAAGATCTTCGAGAACCATCTCGACGGGCATGAGCTGATGTCGAACGCCGCCCATCTGCGCGGCTCGGCGGTGTGGATGCAGTTCCCGCGCGTGATCTGCGAACGCTGGTATCATGAAAACGTGGTGCTGATGGGTGATTCGGCGGCGACGGGGCATTTTTCGATCGGCTCGGGCAGCCGGCTCGCTTTTGATTCGGCCATCGCCCTGGCCGAGTATCTGCACAGCGAACCGACGATGGTGCAGGCCTTCGCGCGCTATCAGGAAGAGCGCCGGCTTGAGGTGCTGCGCACGCAGTCGGCGGCGCGAAACTCATTGGAGTGGTTCGAGGAGGTCGAGCGTTTCCTTGACATGCATCCCACCCAGTTCGCCTATTCGCTGCTCACCCGGTCGCAGCGCATCAGCCATGAAAACCTGCGCCTGCGCGACCCGGCGTGGCTGCGCGAAGCCGAAGACTGGTTCGCCGAGGCCGCGCAAGGCCAGAAGGGCCGCCGCCCGATGTTCCAGCCCTTCCGCCTGCGCCAGATGGAGTTGAAGAACCGAATCGTCC
>REER01000079.1 GCA_007694945.1 Paracoccaceae bacterium
TGATCGCGCAGCGCCTGTTCGCCCTCGATCTCGGTGACGATGGCGCGCGCCTTGATCCCCAGCAAGCGGCAGGCTTCCAGCCGCCGGTGGCCATAGATCAGGCGGTAACGCTCAGGGCCCAGCGGGCGCAAGAGGATCGGCACGCGCTGGCCGTGGCGTTCGATCGAGGCCATCAGCCCGTCGAGGTCCATTTCCAGCCGGTCATCGAGCCGACCCTCGGTTTCCACCTGCGCGGGGTCCACTTCCAGGATACCGCCGCGCAACCGGCGGCCTTCCAGCGCGTCGGGGGCGTTGCGCAGCGTTTGCAGCGGCAGGCCGAGCTTAGGCTTTCTCGCCATGACGCCCCCATGTCTGCTGGATGAGTTCGGCGATTTCATCATTGACGGCATTCATCGACTCCATGGCACGATCGAAGGTTTGTCGCGTGAAATCCTTACGATCGGCCTCGTAGAGCGTCTGCTTGGTTAACCCGGCGTCAGAGATTGCCGTCGATTCGACCATGTGATTGGTCAGCACCGAGCGCCCGAAAAGCCCGCGGATGAAGGCGATGACCTCGGTCTGGGGCGCATCGCCGACCTTGTAGCGGGTGGGCAGGAAGCGCAGCCAGTCAAAGCGCAGATTGGCCCCGGCATCGCGGATCACGCCCAGGAGGTCGGCGGTCATGCGCAGGAATTGCGACATCGACATCAGATCGAGCATCTGCGGATGCACCGTCACCAGCACGCCGGAGGAGGCCGAGAGCGCCGACATGGTCAGAAAGCCAAGCTGCGGCGGGCAGTCGATGATGACCACGTCATAATCGTCTTCGACCTCGGCAAGGGCGTCGCGCACGCGGGCGAAGAAGGCGCGTGCGCCGCCGCGCTGGATGGCGGCGGGGGTTTCGTGCTCGAACTCCATCAGCTCCAGATTGCCGGGGATCAGGTCCAGCCCGCGGATATAGCTGTGCCGGATCACCTGCCGGATGGGCACCGGATCGTCATAGCGGACCGCGTCATAGAGCGTGCCGCCCTCCATCAGGTCGATCTCGGGCTGGATGCCGTGCAGCGCCGACAGCGAGGCCTGCGGGTCAAGGTCGATCGCCAGCACGCGATAACCGCGCAGCGCCAGCCGTTGCGCCAGATGCGCGGCGGTGGTGGTTTTGCCCGAGCCGCCCTTGAAATTGACCACCGAGATCACCTGCAGCTCATCGCCCTCGCGTCGGCCGGGCAGGTAGCTGCCGGGTTTCTTGGCCGTCTTCTCAAGCGTCTGGCGAATCTGCCAGAGGTCATCGAGCGTGTAACGCCGATGGCTGCCGGCGGTGGTTTCGACCTCATGGATCCTGCCTTCGCGGTGCAGTTTGCGAAGATAGGTGTGATCGACGCCCAGAAGTTCGGCCGCCTCACCGCTGGTCAGACTGCGCATGGTCTTGCGGGCATCGGGCGGGAAATGCGCCGCGCGCTGCGCGTGCAGATTCGTCGCCAGAAGCTCGGCATAGCGGGAGATGGCGAAATCCAGCGCCTGCTCGGCCTCGTTGTTATGCTGCGTGTCGCTCATGCCAGTCCTGCCCCTGACGCGTCTGCTCTCGTGACGGCCCGATTCGTGGGCGCGGTTTTTATCGATCCGCGCGTTATTTTCCGAGACTATTGCCCGAGCAAAGAGATTCGCGCAAGTGTTTTTCCATATTTCGTGGTGGCGGAGCAAGGCACCACAAGAGCGCCGCCAGGATGTCTCTTGGCGGGGCAGGGGGTGATGATGAATACCTCAAGGCGGATATCCATGGATGAAGGCGGCGATGCAGGTGGCAAGATAGGGCAATTCGCTGGCCGCGCGCCTGCCCGCCGCGCCTGCGAGCCATAGCGCTTCAGCCTCGGACAACCTCTGTCTACCCCATCAACCCCAGCCTCTCGGCCCGGTCCAGCAGCATCTTCACCGATGAGGGCTGCCAGCGCGACCGCCCGCGCGGGGTGGGCTCGCGCATCGCCTCCAGCCGCGCGCAGATCGCCTGCAGCGTGATCGAGGGATCGGCGCCCCGTATCGCGGCCACCAGCGCGGGCAGGCGGTCATCGCGCGTTCGCATGCCTGCCCGGTCAAGCACCGTTTCGGGCAGGAAGCCGTCGCGAACATAGGCCCTGACGGCGCGCAGCAGACGGCCTTGCGTCCAGCGGCGCGCCTCGGGCAGGGGGCCGTTGATGACGCTCAGCACGTCTTGCCAGGCCAGATCGGGGCGCAGGCGCCGCACATGGGGGACCCAGTCCCCGGCCGTCCGGTGCAGGCGCTCCATGAAGCCGTCCTGCCGCGCCAGCCGGACCTTGCGCAGGGCGGCCGGGTCACGCGCGCGCAGTCCCGGATTGCCGCCAACGCGACCCTTGCTTCGTGCACTGGCCAGGCCGGCCTTGGTGCGCTCCCGGATCAGCGCGCGTTCGAACTCGGCCGCCGCGCCCAGCACCTGCAGCGTGAACTTGCCCTGCGGCGAAGCCGTATCGATCGGATCGGTCAGCGAGCGGAAGAAGGCGCCTTTGGCCTCCAGCCGCTCGATTACCTCCAGCAGGTGCGACAGAGACCGCGCCAGGCGGTCGATGCGCACCACGACCAGCGTGTCACCCTTGCCGATCCGCTCCAGAACGCGGCCCAGCACGGGTCGCGCGCGGTTTCCGCCCGATGCTTGTTCCTCATGGATTTCGGCGCAGCCCGCAGATTTCAGGGCCTGCGACTGGGGCAGGGGGGTCTGATCTTCGGTCGAGACGCGCGCGTAGCCGATCAGGGGCATCAAAACAGGCCGTTTGCAGTTTCATTTTCCGCTAATAAACGACCGTTTGTAAACGGATGCAAGGGCGCT
>REER01000003.1 GCA_007694945.1 Paracoccaceae bacterium
AGGTGCGCGTTTGCGGCCCGACCCGGTCTGTAATGTAGAGAACGATACCGAAAATGATCATCATCCAGCCGATGACGGCGATGGATCGCAGCATCTCCATCACACCCAGTAGCTTGAAGATCAGACCGACAATGACAACCGGGATCGTGGCCACCAGCAGACAGAACGCCAGAAAGCCTGCACGCGATTCGATCCGGAAACGCATCAGTTCGGGAATTCCCCGCGCTGCCAGCGCCACATCAGAGCGAAAATACCAGCACACGGCAAACAACGTTCCGACATGGACAGCCACATCAATCACCAGGCCCTGATCATCAAGTGACGTGAGCGCAGGCAGCAGGATCAGGTGCCCTGATGATGAAACGGGCAGAAACTCGGTGACACCCTGAATGATGGCCAGCAGAAAGAGGTGGAAAAGCGGCATGAGATCCTCGGGCGCAAGAAGGGATATTGGTGCTTGCAGCATCCTATCGCACTGGCGGCGCGCTGGAAGCGGGTTTTTATGTCAGCCTTGCTGACTTTTTTTGGTCTGCCCGAAGTGATAAATTTTCAGCCGGTAGCATAAAAAACGAATTTAGGTCATGCATTATGACTTTTATTCAAGAATGACACCTTGTAAGAGCAAATCTCAAATTGGAGGACACGCCATGGTCAAGCAGCAAATGCTCCGTTTTGTGAAGATCGACAAGGCGATGCCTGACAAGCGTCCGCCCGATCTGCGCGCAGAGGATTTCGACGAGATCTACGGTGAGTATTCGGATGACAAGGCTGCCGAACAGGCGGGCCGGTGCAGTCAGTGCGGGGTGCCCTATTGCCAGACGCATTGCCCGCTGCACAACAATATTCCCGACTGGCTGATGCTGACCGCGCAGGGCCGCCTGCAGGAAGCCTATGAACTCAGCCAGGCGACCAATACCTTCCCCGAGATCTGCGGCCGTATCTGCCCGCAGGACCGGCTATGTGAAGGAAATTGCGTGATCGAGCAGGCCGGACACGGCACGGTCACCATCGGCTCGGTCGAGAAATACATCACGGATACCGCATGGGAAAAGGGCTGGGTCCAGCCCATCGCCCCTGCCGCCGAACGCGGCGAATCAGTGGCCATCATCGGTGCCGGTCCGGGCGGGCTTGCAGCGGCGGATGTGTTGCGCCGCGCAGGCGTCCAGGTCACTGTCTATGACCGCTATGACCGCGCGGGCGGGCTGATGACCTATGGCATCCCCGGCTTCAAACTGGAAAAACCCGTTGTGCTGCGCCGGATCGAACAGCTCGAACAGGGCGGCGTCGAATTCGTGCTGAACTGCACAGTGGGCGAGGACATCACCTTCGACGCCATCCGCGGCAAGCATGACGCAGTGCTGATCGCCACTGGCGTCTACAATGCGCGCGATATCGAGGCACCCAATGCCAGTGCGCCGGGTGTGGTCAAGGCGCTGGATTTCCTGACGGCCTCGAACCGCAAGAGCTTCGGTGACGATGTACCAGAGTTCGACTCGGGCGAACTGGATGCGCGCGGCAAGCGGGTGGTAGTAATCGGTGGCGGTGACACGGCGATGGATTGCGTGCGCACCGCCGTGCGGCAAGGCGCGAAATCGGTGCGCTGCCTCTATCGGCGCGATCGTGACAACATGCCGGGATCGCGCCGCGAGACCCAGAATGCCGAAGAGGAAGGCGTCGAATTCGTCTGGCTCTCGGCGCCCTCGGGCTTTCTGACCGATGACAGCGGCGCGCTTTCGGGTGTGCGAGTGCAGAAGATGCGCCTTGGCCACCCAGATGCAACAGGTCGCCGTGCACCCGAAGTGATCGAGGGGGCCGACTATACCGAAGAGGCCGAGATGGCGATCATGGCGCTGGGCTTCGAGGCTGAGGACCTGCCGGCGCTGTGGGATGTGCCAGAACTGGCCGTCACGCGCTGGGGCACCATCAAGGCGAAGTTCAACACGCATGAGACCGAATTGCCCGGTGTCTGGGCGGTCGGTGACATCGTGCGTGGCGCGAGCCTCGTGGTCTGGGCAATTCGTGACGGGCGCGAGGCGGCGGATTCGATTCTGAAATACCTTACGGCGCCTGCGCGTATCGCAGCCGAGTGATGGCGTCCTGCAAGATGGGGAATGATGACATGACGAAATATGATGCCGCATGGGCCGCCCGCGAGGAAGCCAACCGCGCCTATGTGGCCGAGCATGGGCTCTACAAGTCGGAAGACGAGCATTCCTCCTGCGGGGTGGGGCTAGTCGTGGCGCTGGATGGCCAGCCCTCGCGGCAGGTGGTTCAGAACGGGATCGACGCGTTGAAAGCCATCTGGCACCGCGGTGCAGTCGATGCGGATGGCAAGACGGGTGACGGCGCGGGCATTCATGTCCAGATCCCTGTGCAGTTCTTCTACGACAAGATCCGCCGCACCGGCCATGAGCCACAGATGGATGCGTTGATGGCCGTGGGGCAGGTCTTCCTGCCACGCACCGATTTCGCGGCGCAGGAACGCTCGCGCACCATCGTCGAGACCGAGGTGCTGCGCATGGGTCATTCGATCTATGGCTGGCGGCATGTGCCGGTGGACACGTCGGTACTGGGTGAGAAGGCCAACGCCACCCGCCCCGAGATCGAGCAGATCCTGATCCGCAATGCCAAAGGCACGGATGAAGAGACGTTCGAGCGCGAGTTGTATGTCATCCGCCGCCGCATCGAGAAAGCTGTCATGTCAGCGGGCATCGCAGGCTTCTATATCTGCTCGCTGTCCTGCCGCAGCATCATCTACAAGGGCATGATGCTGGCCGAACAGGTGGCCGAATTCTACCCCGACC
>REER01000067.1 GCA_007694945.1 Paracoccaceae bacterium
GGCAATGCCGTGCGCGGCCCTTCGGCGCCGCCATCGCCCTCGACCTCGAATGTGACCCTGACACAGGGCACGCGCTCGCGCGAGGATCTGCTGTCAGAGATGGGGACAGGGCTTCTGGTGACCTCGCTGATCGGTTCGACCATCAATTCCACCACGGGCGATTATTCGCGCGGGGCAAGCGGGTTCTGGGTCGAGAATGGAGAACTGGCCTATCCGGTCAATGAATGCACCATCGCTGGCAATCTGCGCGAGATGCTGGGCCGGATCATCCCGGCCAATGATGCGCGCGACCATCTGACCTCGGTCGTGCCCTCGCTGCTGGTAGAGGGGATGACGCTTGCCGGAGAGTGACGATCTGGCGCTGCTGGTGGCTGCTGCCGAGGCTGCGGGGGGGATCGCGAAACGGCATTTCGGCAGGGAACCGCGGGTCTGGGACAAAGGGCAGGGGCAGGGGCCAGTCTCGCAGGCCGATCTCGAAATCGACGAGATGCTGCGCGAGAGGCTACGCCGCGCCCGGCCCGAATATGGCTGGCTGTCGGAGGAAAGTGCCGAGGCCCAGGGCACAGGCGGGCGGCGGTTCATCATCGACCCGATTGATGGCACCCGGGCGTATCTCGATGGGCAGTCAGGGTTCGCTCATGCGCTGGCCGTGGTCGAGCAGGGCATGCCCGTGGCGGCGGTCATTTACCTGCCGCTGCGTGATCTGTGCTACACGGCGGCGCGTGGCGCCGGAGCCTTTCGCAACGACGAGGTGATATCGGTCAGCCAGCGCGCGCAGGTGACCGGAGCCGACCTGTTGGTCGCGCGCCCGCAACTCGCGCCGGAATACTGGCCTGGCGGCGTGCCGAATGTCACACGTCATTTCCGACCCTCGCTGGCCTGGCGGATGGCGCTGGTGGCCGAGGGGCAGTTTGATGCAATGCTGACCCTGCGCCCGACCTGGCACTGGGACAGCGTCGCGGGTACTCTGCTGATCGCCGAGGCGGGCGGGGTGGTGAGCGACGGGTCTGGCGCCGCGTTGCGCTTCGATACCCCCGAGCCACGCAGCGCCGGGGTGATCGCCGCGGGACCTGTGATGCACGCGGAATTGATGCGGCGGCGGGTAGGCGCGCACGTCGCAAAGGGCGGATGAACCTGCCCGTGACGCATTGGCACCCGCCACCCAAAAGGCAGTTTTGCATGGGTGCTTTCAACTGACGCTTAGTTTGCCGCTTGTCTTGTGATTCGCGAGGCGCCGGGGAGATGCGTCGAAAGCAGTTTCATCGCTTGCGCAATTTGCGTAACACAAGTGCAGGGACCTGGAGGTGATCAGATGACATGCTGCGCCAATGCCTTGGCCTGTTCCGGTGCAACTCTGCCGGGCCGGAAGCGCTGGCGCGCGCCCAGGGTGCTGGGGGAGGTGTCGTGCAGGGTCTGACCAGGCGGCTTCAGATGTTGGCGAGGGGAGGTCGCGCGGCGCTGCCGCCGGCCTGTGGGGCGCTGCGCAGCCCGCTGATCTGGCTGCATTGCGACAATGCGCGCGGGACCCAACGCCTTGCTGCGCTGTCGGAGATCCTGTTGCAGGAGGGAGAAGGACTGTCGGTGCTGGTCTCGCACCCGGCCGGGATGGAGCCCCTGCCAGACTTGCCGGGGCGCATCGAACTTGCGCTCGAGCCCGATGATGCGGGGTTTGCGCATGCGCTTGCTGCGCAGCTTCCGCCAGCGGCTTTCCTCTCCACTGCGCGGCGTATCCCGGGCGGCATGATTTCGGCACTCTCATCCTCCTGTGGCACTGTCATCTGTCTGGCCGATATGGCGGTCCCGCGATTGGCCTCAGGTTGGGGGCGCTTGCCGGGTCATCGGCGGTCTGTGATGGGGCGGGTTGACCACGTGTTCCTGCCCCATGATGCCGTACAGTCAGACTGGTCGGGTTACGGGATGCGCGAGGAGGTTCTGATGCGCGCGGGAAGGCTTTCGGTCACCCCGGCCGCACTTGGCTGCAATGAGGCCGAGCGCGAGGCACTGGCCGAGGCGTTTCGCCACCGGACGATGTGGTTCGCCACCCATGTCCCCGAGCGCGAGGAGGAGATGGTGATCGCCGCACATGGCGAGGCACTGCGCGATTCGCACCGATTGGTGCTGCTGCTGCATCCTGCCGATTTGCAGCGCGGCGTGGCGTTGAAGGCGGCCTTGCAATCCCGGTTCAGCACGGCTTTGCGGTCGGAGGATGATCTGGTGACGCCAGAGACGCAGGTCTATATCGTCGACACCGAAAGCGAGCGCGGGCTGTGGTATCGGCTGGCCGTGGCTGGCTATATCGGCGGCTCGCTGGGGGGCGATGGGGCGCTGGTCAGCCCGATGGAAGCGGCAGGGCTCGGCTGTGCAATTGTTCATGGCCGTATGTTCGGACGCCATGCCGAGGCGTTCGATCTGCTGCGGCAGGCGCGCGCCACGCGGATGGTGCAGGGGCCCGAGGCGCTGGGTCCGGCCATCGGCGGTGCGCTCCGACCTGAGCAGGCGGCGGATATGGCCAATCGCGGCTGGCAGGTAATCGCCGAAGGGGCCGAGGCGACCGAAGCTGTTTTGTCCACCCTTCTGACTGCCTGCAAGCCGCAGGCTGCAGGCTGATGCGCGCGCCCGGCTTCTGGTTCACACCGCCCGACGCACCCGCGCTGGCCGCGCGGGTGCTATCGCCTCTGGGCGCGCTCTATGCTGCGGTAACAGCACGGCGGGTGGCACGCGGCGGGGGCTGGCAGGCGTCGGTGCCAGTAATCTGCGTGGGCAATCTCAATGCCGGGGGCACAGGCAAGACGCCGACGGTGATCGCACTCGTGCAGATGCTGCAGGCGCTGGGCGCGCGCCCGCATGTTCTCTCGCGTGGCTACGGTGGGCGGCTGGCAGGGCCAGTTCAGGTGCAAGAGCGGGCGCATGGGGCGGATGATGTAGGCGATGAGCCGCTGCTGATGGCCGCCTTTGCCCAGGTCTGGGTGGCGCGCGACAGGGCCGAGGGCGCGCGGGCCGCGGTTGCGGCGGGGGCGGATGTGCTCGTGATGGATGACGGTTTTCAGAGCCCGGCACTGATGCGGGACCTGTCGATTATCGTGGTCGATGCCGGGGTGGGTTTCGGCAATGGCCACTGCCTGCCTGCCGGGCCGTTGCGCGAGCCAGTCGCAAGCGGGCTGGCGCGGGCGGATATGGTGCTGAGCATCGGCAGTGCGGCGCAGCGGGCGGGATTCCGCGCGCGCTGGGACTTGGGTGGCGTGCTGCTGATCGAGGGCGCGTTACAACCGCTGGCCATGGGGATGAACTGGCGCGGGCTGAGAGTGCTGGCCTTTGCCGGGATCGGGAGGCCGGAGAAATTCTTTGCGACGCTGCGCGCCGAGGGGGTGGATTTGCTGCGTGCTGAGGCGCTGAGCGATCACCAGCCGCTGACCGATGCACTCATGGCGCGGCTCGAATTCGAGGCCAAGGCGTTGGGTGCGCAATTGGTGACGACCGAGAAGGATGCCGTGCGCCTGCCCGCGCGGTTCCGGGCCAAGGTGTTGACCCTGCCTGTGCGGCTGGAGTTTTCGCAGCCGGAGCGTGTTGAAGACAAGCTGCGCGAAATTCTCGACGCGCGTTCTGCGTGAGCGGGGGCGGGCCTTGGGGGCATCGAGCCCCCGCGGCCCGCGCGGGACCTGCGGCCCGCGGGCTGTGCCGCGGGCGGTGGGGGTCAGCTTGGATCGTTCTGGCCGAGCTTCGGGGCGGCGTGGTCGGGCCGGGGGTAGGGTTCGGAGAAGTTGAACGGCGAGCGCACGCCCTTGAGCCCGCCCATCTGCAATTCGAGCCCGCGCGCAACCACCTGAGGATCGGCAAACACCTGCGCCATGTCATTGATCGGCCCGGCAGGCACGCCTGCAGCCTCGCAGGCGGCCAGCAGTGCGGCCATGTCCCAATCGGCGGTGCGCGCGCAGATGAGATCCGACAAGGCGCTGCGATTGGCCACCCGAGCAGCATTGGTCAGGTAATCGGGGTGGCGGGCCAGCTCGTAACAGCCCAGCACGCCGCAAAGCCGCTGATACTGCCCGTCATTTCCAGTGGCGATGATGATATGCCCATCCGCACAGGGCACGACTTGATAGGGGGCGAGATTGGGGTGGAAATTGCCCAGCCGCCCCGGGACGGCCCCGGTCGCGAGATAGTTCATCGCCTGATTGGCCATGATCGCGACGGCGCAATCCATCAGCGCCATGTCGATATGCTGCCCGCGCCCGGTCACATGCCGCGCCTGAAGGGCTGCCAGAATGGCTGTGCTCGCATAGATGCCGGTGATGATATCCGTCACCGCCACACCGACCTTGTGCGGCATGCCATCGGCAGGTCCCGTCACCGACATCAGTCCCGACATGCCCTGTATGATATAGTCATACCCGGCCCGATGGGCATAGGGCCCAGTCTGACCAAAGCCTGTGATCGAGCAATAGATGAGCTTCGGGTGATCAGGGGCAAGGCTGGCATAGTCGAGGCCGAATTTCGCAAGCCCCCCGAGCTTGAAATTCTCGATCACGATATCTGCATCCGCGATCAGCGCGCGGGTTTTCGCGAGCCCCGCATCAGTGCGAAAATCGGCGGTGACCGAGGATTTGCCGCGATTGGTGGCGTGGAAATAGGCGGCCTCCGGCGTGCCTTCGCGGTCGATGAAAGGCGGTCCCCAACGGCGGGTGTCGTCGCCCTCGGGCGATTCGACCTTGATCACCTCGGCGCCAAGATCAGCAAGGACCTGCCCGGCCCATGGGCCGGCCAGAATGCGCGCGAGTTCGACCACGCGCAAGCCGTCAAGCGGGCCTTTCATCTTGCTCAGCTTTCCAGTTTTTCATTCAGGATGCGTGAGAAATCCGCAAAGGACATGTTCGAATAGAGCGTGCCATTGATCAAGAAACTCGGCGTTGATCTTATATTATCGGCTTCGGCATTGATCTGATAGAACTCGGTCAGCTCCAGCGCTTTCTCGCCATCCTCGAGGCAAGCGTTAACCTGCTCGTCGCTCATTCCGGCCTGACGGCCCAGACGGCGCAGGCGGTTGGCGATCTCGGCCGGGTCATTCGTCCCGGCCCAATGGTCCTGGGTCTGGTAGATCAGGTCCAGCATGCCATGATAGCGCTCGCCACCACCGCACCGGGCCACCATCGAGGCCCAGAGGCCGGGCCGGTCGAAATAGACTTCGCGCTTGATATAGAGGATGCGCCCGGTGTCGATGAACTCGTCCTCGATCTGCCGGAAAACACCCTGATTGAAAGTCGCGCAATGCGGACAGGTCAGCGAGGAGTATTCGATGACTGTCACCGGCGCATCCAAGTTGCCCAGCGGAAAGTCTAGCGGTTGAGGGGTATGGAGCGCCCCATCCGCCGTGACTGTGGCCACAGTGGCAGGTGTGTCGCCCTGCTGGCTGGTGAACCACCATCCTGCCGCCCCGAGTGCCGCGACAAGAGCGATGGCGGGCAGAAGAAATCTGTTCATGTGGGCGTTCCTTTCGAATTCTGCGCCTTGGTTAGGACATTCCCGGCCAGACGTTCAAGAGCCGCCCGCAAGCTGTCATCCTCTATGCCGCGTGTCACGCACTGTGCGCGCTGGCGGATTTCGGGCGCGGGGGCCTTGGGACGTTTGGTACGAGGGGCAGGTGCGAATTGTGCCTGCCCCTCGGCAAAGCCCATGGGCGCGGTCTGTGTCAAGGTAATGCGCGCAATCGCGTTATAGCCGTAACAGGCGTTGACCTTTTCGCGCAGCGCCGGGAGTTGCATCTGCAGCATCGGACCCGCTGCTCCCGTGGTCAGAAGCGTAAGAGTGGCCCCCATGCCGCCCTTGCCATAGCTGATCCGGACCGGGCGGCATTGCGCGGCAATCTCATGGCCTGCAATCTCGGGCCAATGCGTCAATACGCGCGAGACAGCAAAGCCACGCGCCTCGCCTGCCTTGCGAATCTGGCCCGAGACGAGCTTGCCCGCCCCCTCGAAACCGCGTGTGCGGCGGGTCGGGGCCTCGGGTAATTGGGATTTGCGCGACATGCCGATCATCTCTTGCAGGTATCGATCAGCAGTTTACCCTCTCATGCACAGAGCGCCAGAGGCGTGGTTGATGTTTCGAAAGGTCACAGGATAAATCATGCGTGACACTGTTGCCCCTGCCGAGATCGCGCCCCTGCTGCTCGACTGGTATGACCGTCACGCGCGGGTGCTGCCGTGGCGGGTGCCGCCGCATGGCGGGGCGCACGCGGACCCGTATCGCGTGTGGCTCTCGGAAGTGATGCTGCAACAGACGACCGTGGCCGCTGTGAAGGGGTATTTCGAGCGCTTCATCACGCGCTGGCCGAGTGTCGAGGCGCTGGCGGCAGCGGATGATGCGAAAGTGATGGCTGAATGGGCCGGGCTTGGCTATTATGCCCGCGCGCGGAACTTGCTGCGCTGTGCGCGGGCCGTGGCGGCTTTGGGCGGTTTTCCCAAGACCCGCGCGGAGCTGCTGGAACTGCCCGGCATTGGCCCCTACACGGCATCGGCCATTGCCGCGATCGCCTTTGACGCGCCCGAGACAGTGGTCGATGGCAATGTCGAGCGCGTCATGGCGCGGCTCTTTGACGAGCACACGCCCCTACCGGCTGCCAAGCCGATGCTTACCGGACACGCTGCGCGGCTGACGCCCCAAGCGCGCCCCGGTGATTACGCGCAGGCAGTGATGGACCTTGGCGCCACGATCTGCACGCCGCGCAACCCGGCCTGCGGTATCTGCCCGCTGCGCGCGTCTTGCGCTGCGCGCGCGGCCGGCACGGCCGCGCGCCTGCCCCAGAAAATGCGCAAGGTCGCCAAGCCCCTGCGCTTCGGCATCGCTTATATCGGCCAGCGCGCTGACGGCGCCTGGCTGATGGAGCGTCGGCCTGACCGGGGACTTCTGGGCGGAACGCTGGGCTGGCCCGGGACCGATTGGCGCGAAGCGATCCCGGTTGAGGCCCCGCCGGTGCCCGCCGACTGGCGGGATGCGGGCGCAGAAGTGCGCCATACCTTCACCCATTTCCACCTGCGCCTGAGCTTGCGCGTCGCCCGCCTGCCGCAAGCCACCGAGGGGCATTTCATCGCGGCGGAGGAGTTCGACCCCGCCCAATTACCGACGCTGATGCGCAAGGCGCATGCGCTGGCGGCCGATCACTTCACCCCGCTATAAGGAGCCTTCATGGAAAACGACCTGACTGCGACCAATGATTTTGTGCTCACCCATACCATGCTGCGCATCAAGGACCCCAAGCGCTCGCTTGACTTCTACCAGAATGTGCTGGGCTTCCGCCTTGTCACGCAGCTTGATTTTGATCAGGCCCGGTTTTCGCTATATTTCCTGCAACCGCGTGGCCATGCTGACTGCGCCGATGGTTCGCTGGTGCAGACCTTCAGCCGTGCGGGGCTTTTGGAGTTGACCCATAACTGGGGCGCGGAGGACGATGAGAGCACCATGCATTCGGGCAACTCCGAGCCCAAGGGCTTTGGCCATATCTGCATCGCGGTGCCCGATATCGAAGCCGCCTGCGCGCGGTTCGAGGCGATGGGCGTGCGCTTCCAGAAAAAGCTTGGCGAGGGCGGTATGAAGGAGATCGCCTTCATACTCGATCCGGATGGCTATTGGATCGAAGTGGTGCAGCCCTCGCTGATGGAGGGGCTGGTCGGGCAAAACAAGGTCTGATCTGTCGCAGGCGGGTAGGGCTGTCAGGGCGCGGCTTTTGGGCTATACTCTTATGTGAACGCCAGAAAGAGCGCCCGCCATGACCCCAGAGCAGTTACTTCGGTTTTCCTCTGCCGTGCCCTTCTGGGTCTCACTCGGCTTTGTGCCGATGGTCTGGCTCGCGGCGCTCTGGGGCGGCTGGTGGTTCATGCTGGCGGTGGCCTATGGTTGGTGGGCCTTTACGCTGATCGATTTCGTGACCGGGCTGGACACGGATAACCCCGAAATCGAAACCCCGGTGACGGCGCTCTTCTGGTATCGGCTGATCACGCTGATCTGGTTACCGATACAGTTCGTCACCATTTTCGGCGTGCTCTGGTATCTGACGCAGGCCGCGGGCCATACATGGTATGAGGATCTGGGCGTCGCTTTCGGGCTGGGCGTGATGACCGGCGTGATCGGGATTGTCTATGCGCATGAATTGATGCACCAGAAGCCCGCGCATGAGCGCTGGCTCGCCGATCTGCTGCTGGCAACCGTGCTTTATTCCCACTTCCGCTCCGAACATTTGCAGGTCCATCACCGCTATGTCGGCACCCCGCGCGACCCGGTGACCGCGCGCTACAACGAAGGCTTCATCAGCTATTTCTGCCGCGTGCTGCGCGATTGCCCGCCCTCGGCCTTCCGCGCTGAAGCTGCGATGCTCAAGCGCAAGGGCCTGCCCTGGTGGCACCGCTCCAACCCGTTCTGGCGCTTCGCGGCGCTGCAACTCGCCTGCCTCGCGCTCGCGCTGGCGATTGGCGGCTGGTGGGGGCTGGTGCTGTTCGTCTGGCAGGCCGCGGTGGCGTTCTGGCATCTGGAACTCACCAATTACATAGAGCATTACGGGCTGACGCGGCGCTATCTGGGCGATGGCAAATATGAACCCGTCCGCCCGCATCACAGCTGGAACGCGTCGCACAAGGCGTCCAACTGGCTGATGATCAACCTCCAGCGCCATTCCGACCACCATTACAAGCCCGACCGGCGTTTTCCGCTGCTCCAGACCTATGACGAGACCGAAGCGCCGCAACTGCCCTTCGGCTACCCGGCGCTGACGACGCTGGCGATGTGCCCGCCGCTCTTCCGGCGTTACATGAACCCCAAGGTGCGCGCCTGGCGGCGGCAATTCTACCCCGATATCGAGGATTGGACCGACTACACCAACCACGCCACCCCACTGCCGCGTGGGGCCTCTTGACGCTGTGCACATGGCGCTAAATGAAAAGGGATGACAGACATCGAAATCCTTTATAACGGGCGGTGCCCGATCTGTTCCGCCGAGATTGCGGCCTATCGCAGGCAGGCCGAGGATGCGGATGCACCGTTGCGCTTCATCGACCTGCACCAGACCGATACGGCTGATTGGGGCCTGACACCGGAACAGGCGACACGGCGCTTTCATGTGCGGCGTGACGGGAAAATCCTGTCGGGTTTCCCGGCCTTCCTGATCCTGTGGCGCGAACTGCCCCGTATGCGCTGGCTCGCGCGCCTGCTCGACCGCCCTGTGCTGCGTCAGTTTGCCGAGTTTGGCTACAACCGCGTTGCAGCACCGCTGCTCTATTGGCTGCACAAACGGCGAGAGGCGCGTACGGGCTGAGCCAATCGGAAAATCTCCGCAACGCGCTGGCGACGAGAGAAAGCGGCAGTTCAGACAAATTGCTCGCGCAGCAGCCTTTCTTCCAGCCCGTGTCCTGGGTCGAACATCAGCTTATGCGCGATATCCTGCGCCGAGGTGATGTCCACCCGCACCACATTGCGGACGGACCTGCTGTCAGCGTCAGCCATGACAGGTCTACGCTCGGGCGAGAGCACCTCAAAGCGCACATGCGACGACTTGGGCAAGAGCGCGCCGCGCCAGCGCCGCGGGCGAAAGGCTGCGACCGGCGTCAGTGCCAGCACGTCGCAGTTGATCGGCAGGATCGGCCCATGCGCCGAATAGTTATAGGCGGTCGAGCCCGCAGGCGTACTGAGCATAGTGCCATCGCAGACCAACTCGTGGAGCCGTTCTTTGCCATCAACAATGATCCGCAACTTGGCCGCCTGCGCGCCCTGCCGCAGCAGCGAAACCTCATTTATCGCCAGCGCCTCGGCAACCGTGCCGTCGCTGCGGGTGGCGCGCATGCGCAACGGGTTGAGCACCGCCAGTTCGGCAACGCGCAACCGCTCCATCAGCCCCTCGACACCATAGCCGTTCATCAGAAAGCCCACTGTGCCGCGATTCATGCCATAGACTGGCGTGTCCAGGTGCTGCGTCGCATGCAGCGTCTGCAACATGAATCCGTCGCCCCCAAGCGCGATGATGATATCGGCCTCGCCAACGGGCACGCAGGGGTAGTGGGCGGTCAACTCTGTCAAGGCCGATTGCGGCTCGGGCGCATCACCAGCGAGGAAGGCGAGTTTGGGCAGCATGGCTCCTCTCTGGCGCGGGCCGGCACGGTTCGCTCTTTCTGACCTGCAAGGGTCGGGATTTGCAAGCCTTTTCGAAAGCGGGCGCGCCTTTCACGCGCGCCCGGCCGGCTTGAAAGCGATGTCTGGTACAGGCCAAGGACTCTGATTCGTACCGCGCCCCGGTGTGTCGGCACGGCCCATTTGCTATGAGCCAATGCATGCTGGGCGCTTTTTCAGCGCTTGCCCCTGCATACTGTGCCGGTATGTTGGAATATGCGCGCTTTGCGGATAGATTTCCGACGTGTCTTCCCGCCCTGCGCGCGGTTGGGCGATTCGTCTCGAACGAGAAGCAGAGCTTTGTAGCAGAAAGCGACACAGGCATGAGCACGATATCAGATGTGGAACAGAGGCTCGGGCGGGCATTGGACAGGATCGCACGCAGCGCCGAGGCGCTGGGCCGGGCGCGAGAGGTGCCGGTCGATGCGAGTGAGGTAGAGACCTTGCGCAGTCAACTCGAAGCCGAGCGCGCGCGTAATGCGCAGCTCTCCGAGCGGGTCAATGCTGTGCGCCACCGTCAGGAAAGCTCTTTCGCCACGCTGGAGCGACGGCTTGCGCGGATGACCGAGCAGCTAGATCTGCAGAGCCTCGAGATGCTGCGTCTGAAAAAGGCCAATACCAAGCTGATCGAGGCTAATCGCCAGTTGCGCGAGGGCTCCGAGGCGATGGTGATCGAACCCAGCACCATCAACCGCTCGATGGCAGCCGAGCTTGAAGCCCTTCGCGCCGAGCGGGCAGCGGAAGTGGCCGAGATGGAAGATGTGCTGGGCGAGTTGAAACCCATGATCACGGCGGGAGAGCGTAATGGCTGATCAGACCATCACCATCGGCCACAAGGAATTCACTGTCGCCTGCCAGCCCGGCGAGGAAGAGTATCTGCGCGCCGCCGCCGAGATGCTCGATGCCGAAGCGCGCACGCTCCTGAACCAGATTGGGCGCGTGCCGGCAGAGCGGATGCTGTTGATGGCCGGGCTGATGCTGGCCGACAAGACGGCCGAAAGCGAGGACCGCCTGCGCGCGGCGCAGGCAGAGGTGGCCGGGCTGCGCGACGAGATCTCGCGGCTGCATTCCCGCCCCGAACCCGCCCCACGCGAGGTGGAGGTGCCGGTGGTGCCCGATACGCTCACCGATTCGCTGTCTGAGCTTGCGGCGCGTGCCGAGTCTCTGGCCGACGATCTGGAAAAACGCGCGCGCGCGTGATCCGCGGGTCACCTGGCGCGACGGGCGGTTTCCTCCGGAGCCATGGAATTCGAGTATATTTGGCAAGATGAAATCGTGGATAGGCTGCGAGTAACGTGACGCTGACGGCCTTCGGGGTTGCTCTGTCAGTCCATGACAGTCGCGAGGGCGTCGCGCAGGTGCCGCGCGAAATCGGGATGGCCATAGATGTCATTATGTCCGGCATCAAGTGTGACCATGCTCCGGGCCGGGCGCCCGGCGGCCTCCAGTTCGGTCGCCAGGGCATCGGCGCGGGACGGTGGAATTATGGTATCACGGCCCGCCACGATCAGCGCGACGGGGGCATATGGGCTTTCGCGCAAGGCGCCCAATGCGTCCATCTCATGCCGGAAGAGCAGGCGCACCGGCGCCCATGGGAAGCTAGCGCGCGCCACTTCGCTCAATCTCTCGAACGGGGTGACGAGGACGAGAGCGGACAAAGGCCGTTCCGCTGCCAGATGGGCCGCGATACCGCTGCCGATGCTGAAGCCGACCGCGATTATGCCCTGCGGGGCTTCAGGCGCGAGCAGGTCGTGGATGGCATTTGCGTCCTCGATAAGGGCCGCGCTGGAGGGGCGGCCCGTGCTGGGTCCGTAACCACGATAATGGAAGGCCGCGACGGGATGCTCGGGCGCGATCCGGTGCAGGAAGAGGGCAACATCCTCGGCATTCCAGGCATTGCCGCCGAAGCCCAGCAGCAGCGGGGGTTCCGGGTCGCGACCTGCGATCCGCACGCCTTCGAGCACGATACCTCCCTCGCGCGTCAGGCGCAGCCGTTCGGTGGTATCGGGCAGGGCGGGCGCCGGGGCCACGAGGCTGCGCGGAAAGAGCATCGGCGTCTGCAGGAGCGCCATCAACCCGACAAGCGCGGCCCAGAGGGCAGCGACGAATAAGAGGGCCTTGAGCAGTGTCTCCATCAGCCGCCGTCGCGATCGGCCAGCGCCATATGGGGTTTGATGTCGATCAGCGGTGTGCCGTCGAGCGCATCAATCGCGTCGATGGTAATGCGGCCTGAGGCTGGGTCGATCTCCACCACTTCCACCACACCCATGCCGATTGGGTTGGGGCGAGCAGGCGATCGCAAGGCGAAGGTACCCGCCCCCTCTGGACGATGCGCGGGCACCTGACGTAACAGGTCGCGTCTTGCCTCTTGCATCCAGTAGAGTGCGACCAGCAGATCACCGGTCTTTATGCCGTCAAGCGCAGGGCGAAAGGGTGGCGCAACATGCAGCACAGCGCCTTGTCCGCGCTCGCGGGCATCGCGCAAGTTGCGCGGGCAGTCGGACCGGCTTTGCCATGGACTCTCGATATGCCCGATGAAACAGATCTCAGCCTGCATCTGGAGCGGAATGTTGAGAATCTGCTCACCGGATCGTGGTTCAGTCATCTGAGCCCCTCTCAGAACGCCCACGAAAGCATTGCGCTACAACATATTTTTCTGAACTATCCGCTCGGCTGGCAGGTGGCTTCACATTCGCCACCTTGTTGAAATTCTGCTTGAGCAATTGCTGCAATTCGCCCTCCGCGCCGCCAGCGAGGACCTTTGCAACGAAGGTCCCGCCCTCGTCGAGCACGTCGAAAGCGAAATAGGCGGCAGCCTCGCAGAGCGCCATGATTCGCAGGTGGTCGGTCTGCTTGTGCCCTGAAGAGGCCGCCGCCATATCCGACATCACCACATCGGCGCGCCCGCCAAGCCAGGCCTTGACTTTGTCTTCGGCACCATCTTCGAGAAAATCCAGCGCATGGGTCTCAGCCCCGGCGAGCGGTTCGACCTCTTGCAGGTCCACGCCCAGCACGAACCCCACGCGTTTGCCCTGCTTCTCACCCAGCGCGTTCACGCGCTTGACGGCCACCTGCAACCAGCCGCCAGGTGCGCAGCCCAGATCGACCACCCGCGCGCCTGGCACGAGGAAGCGATATTTGTCGTCGAGCTCCAGAAGTTTGTAGGCCGCACGACCACGATACCCCTCGCGCCGCGCCGCCGCGACATAGGGGTCATTGAGCTGCCGCTCCAGCCAGCGGGTGGAGGAGAGTTTGCGTCCGCGCGCGGTCTTGACCTTGACCTTGAGGTCACGCTGCCCGCGCCCGGATGTATTCTTTGGCTTCATGGTCTTGTGAGGCTTTCTTCAGGCATCGAGCGCGAGCGCGCCATCGCGGCTCATCTGGGCATAGAGCAACCCTTCGCGTAAGCCCCGATCTGCAACCGACATGCGTTCGGTCGGCCAGATCCGCATCAGCGCGGTCAGGATTGCAGCGCCGGACATGATCTGCGTATGCCTGTCCCGCCCGATCCGCGGATCCTGCCGACGCCCGATGGGGCCTAGTGCGAGGTATTCGCGGATCACGGCATCGACCTGTTCAGAATTCATCACCAGCCCGTCGACCTTGTTCCGATCATAGCGCTTGAGCCGCAGATACGAGGCCGCGACTGTGGTGATCGTGCCCGAGGTGCCGATGATCTGGAAACCCTTGTGTGCAGTCTCGTCGCGATAGGGGGCGAAGGCTTCGAGTTGTTCCTCGAAATACCAGCTCATCAGCGCAAAGCGCGCGGCATCGTCATCGACCTCGCGGAAGTAATCCTTGAGCGTGGCAACACCGAGCGGCACGCTGATCCAGTCCACCACATGCGGCTGGCCCGGGAGGGCCTCGCGCAGGAAGGCGCCCGCATGCATGCCGAGGATCGCCGCGCGCCGCTGGTCAGGGTCAACGCGCGACAGGTCGATCCAGACCAGTTCGGTCGAGCCGCCGCCGATATCGATGACCAGAAGCTGCTCCGTCTCGGGCGCAACCAGCGACGCGCAGGAGACAACGGCGAGCCGCGCTTCCTCTTCGGCGGAAATGATATCGAGCCGCAGCCCGGTCTCTCGCTGGGCGCGGCGAATGAGTTCATGGCTGTTGCGCGCGCGCCGACATGCCTCGGTCGCGACAAGACGCATGTTACGCACGCCATGCTGTTCGAGTTTAGAGCGGCAGATGCGCAGGGCTTGCAGCGTGCGCTGCATCGGTTTGTAGGACAGCAACCCCGAGGTTTTCAGCCCCGTACCGAGTTCGACTGCTTTGGAAAAGCTGTCCACGACCTCAAATTGCGGCCCCTTGGGGCGCGCAATAAGCATTCTGCAACTGTTCGTCCCCAGATCCAGCGCCGCATACAGCTCGGGCGGTCTGGCTCTGGGGTGGCGCGGGGCCTGCACCGGTGTCGAGGTCACGGCGGTCAGCGCCGGACCGGGCGTCTTGGTCAAGGAAGCGCCCGCGCCGGCGGGACGCTCGGGCGTCATGGCTCGCCCTCCGAATTCAAGTTGACCTCAGACTAGCCAACAGCAGGGCTCTAGGCAAGCTTTTGCTTGCGTCAGTCTGAATGTGGCGGGATCGCGTCATGCTCAGGTTCTCTGGATCGTGCAGGAATTAGTAGGCCATTAACCTTAACATAAGGTTTCTCGCGCTATGGCTGAGTCGTGCACCGATGGGTGCCGTCAAACGGGTATTGCGACAGAGGGACAATGGAATGAAGCTACTACTGACGACGGGTATGGCGCTGGCCATATCCACGACCACGGCATTGGCATCCGGAAAGATGGGGGCGATCTCGGAGCCCGAAGTCGTTCCGCCCGCCACCCATGCCCCAGCGCCTGTTTTTTCATGGCAGGGCGCCTATGGCGGGGTCGTGCTGGGCTATGGTCTGGGCTCCAGCCGACATTGCGAAGGGCCGAATTGTGCCCTTGGCGGCCCGAATTTCCCCAAGCCCAATTCGAACGGGCTGATGGGCGGTCTGACACTCGGCTATAACTTTCAGCGGGGCAACTGGGTCTATGGGGTCGAGTTCGACCATTCCACCGCGCGGATGAACGGTTCTGCCAATACGACCGCCTCATTCGATTGCGGGACAGGCAGCGGCTGCCGGACGGATATCAGCAGCATGACAACACTGCGTGCACGGCTGGGCTATGCCCAGGGCCGGACCCTGTTCTATGGTACGGCAGGTGCGTCTCGGGTCGCGGGCAAGGGGGGTGTCGATGGTGCGGCCCCACAGGGCAAGTTCTGGACGCTGGCGCCGGTCGCGGGTCTGGGGGTGGAACATGCCTTCACCGACCGGATGAGTATCAAGGCGGAAGTGCTGCATACGTTGCCCTGTGGTCCGCATCGCGTGCAGTCCGCAGCCTGCACGGCGCCCGGATGCGGGATTGACAAGATCTCGGTCACCGTGGCGCGCGTGGGGCTCAATATCAGGTTCTGAGCCGAGCCTTTGCCTGTTTTATTGGCCGCGCCCCCAAGGGGGCGCGGCTGGTGCGTCTGCAGGGGTCGGTGAGCGCGTGCGAAACGTCGCGCGCTGTGCTGTGCGCGCCAGCCTGCTCAGGTATGGAGAGGCAGATGACAGGTAACAGGGGGCAGCGACATGGCGCAGGTGGTGGTCGTCTATTGGCGCGATATTCCGGCGCAGGTGATTGTCGGCAAGGGGCGCCGCGCGCAGAAGATCCAGCTTGCCGAGCGCTTCGAGCAGGCGATTGACCGTTGCGCGATGAAGGTCGGAGCGAAGGACGCCGATGCCTATCTGGCCGAATGGCGCAAGGCCGCGCCCGTCGAGGTCGCTGGCAGCGATGAAGATGTCGCGAAAGCCACCGCGCGCGATCTGGAAGCGGCGTATGACGCTGACAGACTGCGCGCTCTTATCGCCAATGATGGCTGGGCGTGACGGACGCTGACCTGTGACCCGACTGCGATTCCTGGAGGCCCTGATGGCGCTTTTGAACTTCCGCCGATCCGCTGCGCCCGCATCCGATCTGCCTGCCGCAATCCCCGAGGTTGTCGCGCTGATGCAGGGTTTCTCGATGGAGGTGATGCCGCGCACCGCAGAGAAGATCGCCGATTTCCGCGCGCTGCTGCCCGAGGGCACACGCATCTATATCGCGCATATCGACGGCACACCAATCGCGGATATGGTCGCGACCGCCGCGCGGCTGCGGGCCGAGGGCATGGAGCCGATGCCACATTTCCCGGCGCGGATCATCGCCGACAAGCGCGAATTGGCCGACTGGGTGGCGCGCTACCAGGGTGAGGCCGATGTGCGCGAGGCACTGATGCTGGGCGGTGGGGTGAGCACCCCCAAGGGGGCTTATGACAATTCCGTGCAATTGCTGGAAACGGGGCTGTTTGACGGTTTTCGGCGGCTGCATGTGGCGGGCCACCCCGAAGGCAACCGCGATATCGAACCCTTGGGCGGACAGGACGCGCTGATGGCGGCACTGCGCGCCAAGGAAGAATTCGCCCGCGCTCATGGCATCGAGATGGCAATCGTCACGCAATTCGCCTTCGAGGCCGCGCCGATCATCGACTGGACGCGCTCGCTGCGCCGCGAAGGGGTGGAACTGCCGGTGCACCTCGGCATTGCCGGACCCGCAAAGCTGCAGACGCTGATCAAATTCGCCATCGCTTGCGGAGTCGGGCCGTCGCTGCGCGTGCTCCAGAAACGCGCGCGCGATGTCTCGAAGCTGCTGCTGCCGTTCGAGCCGACCGATCTGGTGCGCGATCTGGCCAAGCACAAAGAGGCGCACCCGGATTTCGCGGTCGAGCGACTGCATTTCTTCCCGCTGGGCGGGATCAAGGCCAATGCAACCTGGACCCGCGCCCATGGCGGAGTTGCGGCACGCCCTGCCATCGAACAACCGGAGCATACATGACCCGCACTGTCATCGAATCGGCCACGAAAACAGTGGTCATCGGCTTTGATGAGCCCTTTTGCGTCATTGGCGAGCGCATCAATCCGACTGGGCGCAAGAAACTCGCCGCCGAACTGGAAGCGGGTGATTTCTCGACGGTCGAGCGCGATGCGCTCGAACAGGTGGCCTGTGGTGCAATGGTGCTGGATATCAATTCCGGCGCGGTGTTCTCGAACAAGATGGCCGAGGACCCGCGTTATGCCGACAACAACTTTGTCGAGCCGCCGCTGATGCGCGAGCTGTGCATGCGGGTGCAGGCGCAGGTTGATGTGCCGCTCTGCATCGATTCGTCTGTGCCCGAGGCGCTCAAGGCGGGGCTCGAGGCGACATCGGGTCGTCCGTTGCTGAACTCGGTCACGGGCGAGGAGGAACGACTGGAGGCGATCCTGCCGCTGGTGAAGCAATACAATGTGCCGGTGGTGGCGATTTCCAATGACGATACCGGGATTTCCGAGGACCCGGAGGTGCGTTTCGCCGTTGCCAAGAAGATCGTTGAGCGTGCTGCGGATTATGGCATTCCGGCGCATGATATCGTCGTCGACCCTCTGGTCATGCCGATCGGCGCGATGGCGACGGCCGGGCATCAGGTCTTTGCCCTTGTCCGTCGTCTGCGTGAGGAGCTTGGTGTCAACACGACCTGTGGCGCCTCGAATATCAGTTTCGGCCTGCCCAACCGGCACGGGGTGAATGCGGCCTTCCTGCCGATGGCGATCGGCGCGGGTATGACCAGCGCCATCATGAACCCGGTGCGCTCGGTCGAGATGGAGGCCATCCGCGCTGCCAATCTGCTACTCAATCACGACCCCAATGGTGGTGCGTGGATCGGGCTGTCGAAGGTGCTCGACGCGATGAAGGAAAGCGGCGCGAGCTTCGCCGAAGCTTCGCGCGCTGCCATGGAGGCAGGCGCACGCACTGGCGGGCGCCGGGGTGGCAGGCGCGTGCGGGGCTGATCTGCGCTCAGAACTTGGTGCTGCGCAAGACTTCGACGCTTTCGATCCAGACAACACCGGGTTGTTCGGCCATCACCTCTTGCGTGAGGCGCTGCGCCAGGGCGTCAGCCTTGGCGCGGTCGCGCAGCACCACTTCGAACTTGACGATGGCGAATTCGCGCACCAGTTGGGCCGCCTGCGCCCGATGCACACCATGCGTGCCGCGCCCGCCACCGGGGAAGATGGACCAGCCGGCGAGCCCGGCCTCTTGCATCAGTGCCTCGACCTGCGGTTTGAGCAGGCGTTCAACGATGATGGTCAGTTTCACGGCGGGCGTTGTCATGGCTGCAACAGCATTTCGGCGAGGGTCATCCAGAGCGGGATCGACAGCAACGCGACAGGGGTGCCGACACTGGTCGATGTCCCAATATAGACGGCAGGATTTGCCGAGGGAATGGCCACCCGCAATGTCGGGGGGCCGGACACATCCGAACTTGATGCGGCCATCACCGCGAGCATGACCACGCCACCGGCCGAGAAGCCGGTGGCGAGATGGATCGCCCAGCCCAGCGAGAAGCCGAGCGCGCCATGCAGGAGGGGCGCAAGCAGGCCATAGGCGGCATAGACATGCGCCACGCGGCGTAACTCTGCCAGCCGTGCATAGGCTTCCATCCCCATCACCAGCATCAGAAGCGACAACAGCCCGCGAAAGAGCGGCTCGTAGAAGCTCTCGAACACCGGGTCCGGGCGCGTGAGCAGCCCGAGTGCGATGCCCAGCAGCAGCGCCGAGAGCGCAGAGCCGCGCAGGCTGTCCAGGATCAGGCTGCGCAAGCGCGTGCGGGGACGGGAGCCCTTGCCCCTGCGCGCCATCTTCGCGAGCACGATTGCGGCCAGCAATGCAGGGATATCCATGAACGGGTAGAGCGCAGGCGCCCAGGCTTCATAGGCAATTCCGTCCTCTTCCATGATCACCATCGCGGCTGCGAGGGTCGAGACCGACACCGCGCCGAACAGCCCTGCTGTGGCGATGCCGTCTTCTTTCGGCACACCTGGGATAAGGCAAAGCGTGATGCGCCCTAGCAGCACAATCACCAGACCAAGGCCCGTGGCGGCAAGCGCAGGCAGCAGCAATTCGACTGGGTCGGCGGCGCGGAGCGCCAAACCTGCGCCCATGCCGATCTTGAGCAGCAGCAACAGCACAATGAACTGGTAGATTGGATCAGGGATTTCCAACCGGCTGCCGAGCGCCGCCAGCAACATGCCGCCAATCAGGAACGCAAGTGTCGGTTTCTGGAGTTGGGTTATAAAGAGCCCAAAAAATTCGAGGGCGGTGCTCATCGTGGCCCTTCACGATATGGCACGTCACTTTCCCAGAAATCATGGCGCAGCCCTTCCCTGAAGGCTGCGCACATCGTCATGTCATCCGGCGCTCGCTGCGGTTTTCTTCGCATCCGCGTAGATAATCAGCGGCGCCGCGTCTGAAGTCACGGCTTCTTCATTGACAACCACTTCAGTGACATTCTCGAGGCCGGGCAGGTCGAACATGGTATCGAGCAGGATATCTTCCATGATCGAGCGCAACCCGCGCGCGCCAGTCTTGCGTGCAATCGCGCGTCTGGCGATGGCGCGCAGCGCCTCGTCGGTGAAGGACAGTTCTGCGCCTTCGATATCGAAGAGTTTCTGATACTGCCGGACCAGAGCGTTCTTGGGCTCGGTCAGGATCGTGACCAGCGCATCTTCATCCAGATCCATCAGCGTGGCAACAACCGGGAGACGACCGACAAATTCGGGAATCAGACCGAATTTCAGCAAGTCCTCGGGTTCAAGCGACTTGAGCGATTCGCCGATTGTGATGGTTTTCTCGTCCTTCACATCGGCGCCAAAACCGATGGCCGAGCCCTTGCCGCGCTGGTTGATGATTCGGTCGAGACCGGCAAATGCGCCGCCGCAGATGAAGAGGATATTGGTCGTGTCGACTTGCAGGAATTCCTGCTGCGGATGCTTGCGCCCGCCTTGTGGCGGCACGCTCGCGACTGTGCCTTCCATCAGCTTCAGCAGCGCCTGCTGCACCCCTTCGCCCGAGACATCACGGGTAATCGAGGGGTTGTCGGACTTCCGCGTGATCTTGTCGACCTCATCGATATAGACGATACCGCGCTGGGCGCGCTCGACATTGTACTCGGACGCCTGCAGGAGCTTGAGGATGATGTTCTCGACATCCTCACCGACATAGCCGGCCTCAGTCAGCGTGGTCGCATCGGCCATGGTGAAGGGAACGTCGAGGATGCGCGCCAGCGTTTGCGCCAGCAGGGTTTTGCCGCAGCCCGTGGGGCCGATCAAAAGGATGTTGGATTTCGAAAGCTCGACGTCACCGGCCTTGCCGGTGTGGTTGAGCCGCTTGTAGTGGTTATGCACGGCGACCGACAGCACGCGTTTCGCCTGCTCCTGCCCAATGACATAATCGTCGAGTACTTGGCAGATCTCACTCGGGGTGGGCACTCCGTCGGTGGATTTCAACCCGCCCGATTTTGTCTCTTCGCGGATAATATCCATGCATAGCTCGACGCATTCATCGCAGATGAAAACGGTCGGACCAGCGATCAGCTTGCGAACTTCGTGCTGAGACTTACCACAGAAGGAGCAATACAGGGTGTTTTTACTGTCGGAATCGGCGGGCATCAGGAACCTCTGTGGTCTTTGCAGCGATAGGGTCTTGGCAACGGGTGATTGGCCACCTTCTTGCTGTTAAACGTAGGTCAGAGTTCAGACCGGGACAATGCCTAACTGCATCGCAACTCTGGAATTCCCGGTCTGTTCCCGATGCAAACCTCATGAAAGCTTAATTTCGGCGCGCGAAGTCACGATATCGTCAATATGTCCCCACTCTTTCGCGTCTTCGGGCGTCATCCAGGTGTCACGGTCCAGCGCACGTTGGATGGTGTCATAGTCACGGCCCGTGTGGTTCATGTAGAGCTTGTAGAGCCGCTCACGCGTGGCCTCGATCGACTTGGCCGAGATCAGGATGTCCGAGGCCGTGCCGCGCGCCCCGCCGGAGGGCTGGTGGACGAGGAATTCAGAATGCGGGAGTGCAAAGCGCATGCCCTTTTCGCCGCCGATGGAAATCACCGAGCCCATTGACGCTGCCAGCCCGCAGACCAGCGTCGAGACGGCCGGTTTGATATACTGCATTGTGTCGTAAATCGACATGCCTGCAGTCACCACGCCACCGGGTGAGTTGATATACATGCTGATTTCCTTGGTCGGGTTTTCCGCTTCCAGATGCAGAAGCTGCGCCACGACCAGGCTCGACATGCCGTCATGCACGGGGCCATTGACGAAGATGATGCGCTCTTTGAGCAGCCGCGAGAAAATATCATAGGCCCGCTCTCCCCGGCTGGTCTGCTCGACCACCATCGGGACGAGGTTCATGTAGGTTTCTATCGGGTCTGTCATAGGCCTGCCTTCGTTATGCGACCGAAGCGTCGGTCTGTTGATACTGGGTAGATGTTTAAGGAATCTTAGTGCTGCGCCTGAGGGGCTGCAAGGGGCGGAAATGCACTCTGCCGCGAAAGTGGTCACGGTCGGGTTGAGAGGCCGCCCGTTCGGCAGGCGCGCATCGATCCATGTCGCAACGAAAAGGGCGCACCCTGAGGTGCGCCCGAGGAACTCTTGTATCATGCAGTCGTTATTCTTGCTGACCGAGGAACATCAGCAGGAACTGGAACATGTTCAGGAAGCTGATGTAGAGCGAAAGCGCCCCATCAATTGCGGCCTTGTCCAGCCATTCCTGGTCGCCTGCAGCGGCGTGGGCAACATACTCGCTCTTGATGTGCTGCGTGTAGAACGCCGTCAGTCCTGCGAAGATCAGGATACCAATCGACGAGATTGCGAACATCATCGCCGGGCTTTGCAGGAACAGGTTGACGATCATAGCCACAATCAGGCCGATAACGCCCATGATCAGGAAGGTGCCCATTCCCGACAGGTCTTTCTTCGTCGTGTAGCCCCAGAGGCTGAGGCCCGCGAAGGCAATCGCGGTGATGAAGAAAGTTTGTGTGATCGAGTAGCTGGTGAAGACCAGGAAGATTGAGCTGAGCGAGAGGCCAATCGCCGTCGCGAAGATGAAAAAGCCCAATTGCACACCCGCTGCCGAAGCCCGGCGCATCAGCGCGCCCCAGCCAAAGAGCACGAAGGCCAGCGGCGCGAACATGATCACCCAGCGCAGCGGCGAGAGGTAAATCGCACCGCCAAGCTGATTGAGCATGGTGCCGTTGGGCAGTTGCGCCACGGCCATGTTCGGATCAGTCGTTGTTGCAAGACCTGCAATGGCCCAGGCGGCGGCGGCTGTGATCAGCATGCCCACCGACATGGTGCCATAGACCTTGTTCATGTGGGCGCGAAGGCCCGCATCAATCTGTTGTGCGCGTGCTCCGCTGACGCGCTGCGTGCGCATCGTGTTGAATTCTGCCATGTCTACCTCCGAAAATATCGTAGGGCGCGCTTCCACACACCCAACTTACGCATAATATCGGCAAGATGCATGCATGTTTCAAGCATTTCATGACGAAAATGGACAGGATTTGATCCGAGTGCCCAAAAACGCTGACAGGCTGCGCATCCTCCATCAGTTGCGCCGGAGCAGATTGCTAGTCGTCGGCTGCGATCTCGATCACCACCTTGCCAGTCGATTTCCGGCTGCGCAGCAACTCCAACCCCTCGTGAAAGCGCTCGAAGGGCAGCACATGGCTGACATGCGGGCGGATACGCCCGGCCTCGTACCAATTTAGCAGAGTGCGCAGACTGGCGGTCAGGGTATCGGGAGCAAAACTCAGATAGCCACCCCAGTAGAGCCCGATCACGGTCAGGTTCTTCACCAACAGGATATTGGCGGGGAATTGCGGCACTTTGCCGCCCGCGAAGCCAATGGCGAGGAAACGCCCTTCGGGCCTGAGTGCGCGCAGGCTGGGTGTTGCGAGCGGCTCTCCGATGGCGTCATAAACCACATCGACCCCGCCGGCGGCCTTCAGCGCCGTGCGCAGGTCCAGCTCGGGATCAGCCGAATCGATGACCTCGGCTGCTCCGGTCGCGCGCGCGACCTCCAGCTTCTCGGGCCCGCGTGCGACCGCGATCACCCGCGCGCCCATCGCTGCGCCGATCTCGACGGCTGTCAGTCCGACTCCGCCGGCAGCGCCGAGCACCAGCAGCGATTCGCCTTCCCGAAGTCCCGCGCGGTGCGCAAGTGCCAGATGCGAGGTGCCATAGGCGACCATAAACCCGGCGGCCTCTGTGAGCGGCATGAAATCAGGCAGGGGCACGCAGCGCTCGACGCCGCAGACAGCCACTTGCGCAAGGCCACCCTGGCCGGTGAAGGCCGCGACCCGCTGGCCGGGCACAAAGCCCGTGACTCCGGGACCGAGTTCGTCAACGGTCCCGGCAATCTCCATTCCCATGGTGAAAGGGAGGGGGGGCGTGTCCTGATACTCCCCGCGCGTCATCAGCAGGTCCGCGAAATTCAACCCGCAGGCCGCGACCTTGATGGCGATTTCGCCGTGGCCAGGTTTGGGCCGGTCGATCTCGGTGACCTCGGGTTCGGCGCCCTGTGCGCGTAGCTGAATGGCACGCATGGATTCTCCTCTCCATCTGGCGCGCAAACTGGCCTGCAAGAGATGGCTGCGCAAGCCTTCTCTACGCGACCGGTTTATGTCAGTGCAATCGAGGCAGCCGCGGGCAGATCGGACCCCGTTGCAAATTGCATTGCAATTTGCGAATATGCACCACGATTTCCGTATGATTGCGATATCTCTGGCGCAACTTGAAGTAGGTTTGCTACGCGCTTAGGTGAGGATGGTCAAAGACTGCTCTCGCCTGAGTTGCGTTGACGCCCAATTCGCGCCGGGAAATAGGCCGATTTATGCGTCATTATGGTGAGGCTGTGTGATTGCCGGTCGTCTGGCGGCGACGCACAAGTTGATTGGTGCGAGTCGCGCTGATTAGAGCGTGATGCGTAATTGGAGCAAGGGGTGTTAAATGGTACATCAGGTGGACAAGCATGTAGGCCAGCGAATCCGGCATCGCAGGTGGCTGGTCGGAATCACGCAGCAGCAACTTGCTGAAGCCGTCGGAATCAAATTCCAGCAAATTCAGAAATATGAAACCGGCACCAATCGTGTCTCGGCTTCCCGCCTGTGGGATATCTCCCGGGCGCTGGATGTCGCGCCGAGCTTTTTCTTCGAAGGCCTCGACGGCACCGGCCAGCCAGAGACCGAAGCGGGAGATCTTCTGGAAAAGAAAGAAACGCTGGAGTTGCTGCGCACATACTACTCCATTCCCGAAGACCAGCGCCGTCGTCTGTTCGAACTCGCTCGCGCGTTGGGTCAAGCCGCCTGAGACATCGCTGCGCTTGCACGCGGGTCCAATTGCTGTATCCCCTCGGGCTAATGACTGGCCAGAGGGGCAAGCATGTCACTTGACCGCGGCAATCTGGACGCGACAGCGCGCGCCGAACTGCTGAGCGTCGCGCAAGAACTTGCCGATATCGCCCGCGCCGAGACATTGCGCTGGTTTCGTCAGCCATCGCTGTTGACCCAGAACAAGCTGGCCGGCGGATTTGATCCAGTGACAGAAGCCGATCGCGCCGCCGAAGCGGCCATCCGCGCGCATCTGGCGCGTCGGCGCTCTAAGGACGGCATCCTCGGCGAGGAGCATGGCGCGCGAGACAGCCATTCGGGACTGACCTGGATCATCGACCCGATCGACGGCACGCGCGGCTTTCTCGCCGGAACGCCGTGCTGGACGATTCTCATTGCGCTGGCTGATGCCGAGGGCGCGTTTCTGGGGGTGATCGACCAGCCCTATATCGGCGAGCGCTTTCTGGGGGGGCTGGGTGAGGCCTGGTACGACGGGCCGCTCGGGCGCCACCTACTCGGAGCGCGCGCGACAGCGGCACTCCCGGACGCGTTGCTCTCCACCACGTTTCCCGAAATTGGCACCCCTGCAGAACGCGTGGCCTTCGAGCGCGTGGCATCAAAAGTGCGTCTGACCCGCTACGGGATGGATGGCTATGCCTATGCGCTTCTTGCCGCAGGTCAGATCGATCTGGTGATCGAGGCCGGGCTGCACCCCTATGACATCGCCGCTCCGCAGGCCGTGATCGAGGCCGCAGGCGGCGTGATGACCGATTGGTCGGGCGGGCCTGTGGGAGAAACGCGGCAGGTTCTGGCGGCAGCGACCCGCGACTTGCATGCCGAGGCGCTGGCGTTGCTGGCGGGGTAGTTTCCCGGGTTTGATAGAGGCGCTTCTCGCCGCCTGCGATTATGCCGGAGGGGGTAGCCCCGCCGGACCTTCCTGCCGTTCGATGCAACTGCGGAAAATCTGTCCGCAGTTCATCACAAACGCCGCTTCGGCATCGCGCGCCGTCTCACTTTTGCTTCACTTGAGGCGGTTATAACATCATCAAGCTTTAGCCGATGTTTTTCAAGGTTGCGCGCCTCGATCAGCGCCGCCCATGCCTCTGGATCTCTCGTGGCGCCTAACACCTTGTATTCGGTGTCACCATCTTCCAGTGAAACCAGAAATGCTACACCTCGAGGAAATTCTACTTCTGCGTAAACTTCATCGCAATCGGGCGCTGATTGCACCGATACTTTGTAGGTCTTGTTCATGGTCGTCCTGGCTCTCGATACCCCTCGAAGCGGCCATCCGAGCACCATTATGCGCATCTTCCGTCAGGCGCAGTCACGATTATCCTGGCATCGCCTGCCACGGTAGCCCTTCTGTCGTCGAAAACACCATCCAAAACTCGATCCCCATGATCGATTGCTCAGCTGATGTGCGGTCCTCGCGCCAACGACTGTCGTGCCCATACATGGCTCGACACCCGGCCGTCATCGCGCGCAGTATCTCGGGAGATGACCAAGAGCGAGCGCTCAAACCCTGATCAGACACACTGTCGCCAGCGCGGCGATCCCTTCCTCCCGGCCTGTGAAGCCCATTTGCTCCGATGTCGTGGCCTTGACGCTCACGCGCCCCGCCTCGCACTCCATGATCCCGGCCAGCGCCTCATGCATGGCCGCGGCATGCGGGCCGATCTTGGGGCGCTCGCAGACCAGGGTCACATCGCAATTGCCGATGTTGTATCCCCGCGCGCGGGCGAGGCCCACTGCATGGCGCAGGAAGATATGGCTCGCGGCTCCTTTCCATTGCGGATCACTAGGCGGGAAGTGGCGCCCGATATCGCCCTCGGCCAGCGCCCCATAGATGGCATCGGTTAGCGCGTGCATGCCGACATCGGCATCCGAATGCCCCATCAGCGCAAGCTCATGCGGCACCAGCACCCCACAAAGCCAACAGCCCTCGCCGGGGCCGAACCGGTGCACATCATAGCCATTGCCAATTCGGATATTCATGGCGCCCTCCTGTCGCGCGGCGAGGAGTCTCTCCGCACGCGCGAAATCCCCCGGGTGGGTAAGTTTGAGATTGTCCTCGCTCCCTTCGGTGATGGCAACCGCCAGCCCGGCAGCGCGGGCGATTTCGACATCGTCGGAGGCCGCGCCCTGATGGACGCGGTGCGCTGCAAGGATGGCTTCAAAATCGAAACCCTGCGGGGTCTGCGCGCGCTGGAGTCCCTCGCGTGGCACAGTATCTGTGACCGTGCCCTCTGTCCCGCGCCAGAGCGAATCAACTACTGGAATGGCAGGGGCGGCGGCCTGCGCTTGCGCCAGTGCCGTGATCACGCCAGTGATCACCGGGCCGCTGACGAGCGGGCGGGCGCCATCATGGATCAACACCAGCTTGGGCGGGCTTGCGGACAGTGCCTCAAGCGCTGCGCGGACTGAGGCGGTGCGACTCTCCCCGCCCGCGACGCAGGTCACACCGGCCAGATCGAGAGCTTCGGCGCGGGCCATGTCGTCAGGATGCAGCACCAGAGCCAAGCGGTCGAGCCCGGCGCGGCGAAACGCATCGAGCGTATGCGCCAGCACGGGCCGCCCCGCGAGCGGACGCCACTGCTTGGGTAGGCCCGCGCCTGCGCGCGTGCCCCGCCCGGCGGCGACAATGATCGCAGCTATGTCACCCATGCCACTCCCCCAAAATCTCGGCGTAGCTATAGGCCGAAGCAGGGCCTGCTGACAATCCGCGCGTTTGCTCAAACAATTTGCACAATTTTTCATCGAATGATGAAATGCGCGTCATTTTTCGCAAGCCGTGATTTGCCTCTGGTCCGTCTGGGTTGTAGGCAGAGCGCATGACCACTGACACACAGCCACTTATGTCTCGCCTGCCTGCTGCCATTACTCTGAGCAGCGCGTCGGGCCAAGTCGAGATCACGCCGCCGGTGCTGCTTGCCCCGCTGGCGGGGATTACCGATCTGCCCTTTCGGCAGGTCGTGGCGGGTTTCGGCGCGGGGCTGGTGGTGTCCGAGATGGTGGCCAGCCAGGAGATGGTGCAGGCCAAACCCTCGGTGCGCGCGCGGGCCGAACTGGGCTTTGGCGAGGCGCACACGTCCGTCCAGCTTGCCGGTCGCGAGGCGCATTGGATGGCTGAGGCGGCGCGGATGGTCGAGGCGGGTGGCGCGCAGGTGATCGACATCAATATGGGCTGCCCGGCGAAAAAGGTCGTGGGCGGGCTCTCCGGCTCGGCGCTGATGCGCGACCCGGATCATGCGCTGCGCCTGATCGAGGCCGTTGTGGGGGCCGTCTCGGTGCCGGTCACGCTCAAGACGCGGCTGGGTTGGGATGACCATTGCCTGAACGCGCCGCATCTGGCGAGGCGCGCGGCCGGGGCCGGGGTGCAGATGGTCACCATCCATGGCCGCACGCGCTGCCAGTTTTACAAGGGCCGCGCCGATTGGGCCGCGATAGGTGAGGTCGTGCGCGCCTGTCCGGTGCCGGTCATTGCGAATGGCGATATCATTGACCTTGCGACGGCAAAGCAGGCGCTGGCGCAATCGGGTACCGCAGGCGTCATGGTCGGGCGCGGTGCGCAGGGGCGGCCATGGCTTCTGACGCAGATCGCGGCGGGGCTGATGGGGCAGGACATACCCGCTTCACCCGAAGGCGCGGCGCTGGTCGATCTGGTGAGCGCGCATTACGAGGCGATGCTGTCCTTCTACGGAGTGCCCCTCGGTATGAAGGTCGCGCGCAAGCATCTCGCTGCCTATTCCGAGGCTGCGGGCGGTGCAGCGGTGCTGCGCAAGCCTGTGCTCACGGCAACTGCCCCCGCAGAGGTGCTGCGCCTTTTGCCCGATGCGCTGACCCCCGCCCCCGCCATGGAACAGGCCGCATGACGCCGCCGGCAACGGGCACGATCTGGGCCGCGCTGCCTGTGCCCGCGCTGATGGTCGCGCGGGTCGATCGGGCCGAGAGCATTGTCGATTGCAACCCGGCGGCCGAACAGTTCTTCGGCCTCTCGCGTCGGTCGGTCAAGGACCGGGAGCTTTTGCAAGTGGTTCAGATCGAGGCGCCTATCGACAAGGCCCTCGCGCGCTGCCGCGAGAATCGCGCGCCCGTCTTCATCAATGATGTCGAGGTCATGCTGGGCGAGCGCTCGGCGGGGCTGTGCTCGGTGCAACTCGCGCTTCTGGGCGACCGGCGCGATCTGGTGCTGATGCTGCTCAACCCGCGTGAGATCGCGGGCAAGCTGGGCAAGGCCGATGTCATCCGCCATGCCGCGCGCTCGGCCATCGGCATGTCGCAGATGCTCGCGCATGAGATCAAGAACCCGCTCGCCGGGATCACCGGCGCGGCGCAGCTTCTCTCGATGGCGCTGAGCGGCGAGGACCGTGCGCTCACCGATCTGATCGTGGCCGAGACGCAGCGCATCGTCAAACTGCTCGATCAGGTCGAGCAATTCGGCAACCAGCGCCCGCCCGAATGCCGCGCGGTCAATATTCACGATGTGCTCGAACGCGCGCGCCGCTCGGCCGAGGTGGGGTTCGCCGCGCATCTGCGCATCTCGGACGCCTATGACCCATCGTTGCCCCCGGTCTGGGCCGATAGTGATCAGTTGTTGCAGGTGTTCCTCAACCTCTTGAAGAACGCAGCCCAGGTCCAGCCTTCGGGCGGGCAGATCCGGATCCGCACCTTTTTCGAGCAATCGCTGCGCCTGCGCGGGGCGAGCGGCAAGGATGTGGCGCTGCCGATTCATATCGAGATCATCGACAGCGGCCCCGGCATCCCGCCCGAGATTGCGGATGAGATTTTCGACCCTTTCGTTTCGGGGCGCGAGAATGGCACCGGGCTGGGGCTGGCGCTGGTCTCGAAAATCATCGCGGCCCATGACGGTTGGATCACGGTCGAGAGCAAGCCGGGGCGCACATTATTTCGGATTTCTCTGCCACGCGCGCCAGAAGCGGGCTGAGGGCAGGAGCAAGAGCAAGGAGAGGCCGGATGGATGGCACGATACTGGTGGCAGATGACGACCGCACGATCCGCACGGTCCTGACTCAGGCTTTCACGCGGGCAGGCTGCAAGGTGCATGCGACCTCGAGCCTGACCACACTGATGCGCTGGGTCGAGGAGGGACGCGGCGATCTGGTCATCACCGATGTCATGATGCCCGATGGCAACGGCATCGAGATGATCCCCAAGATCAGCCAGGAGCGCCCGGATCTGCCGGTAATCGTGATTTCGGCTCAGAACACGATCATGACCGCGATTCAGGCCAATGAAGTCGAGGCGCATGATTACCTGCCCAAGCCATTCGATCTGCCCGAATTGCTGAAGCGCGCGGGCACGGCGATGAAGAACCGTCGCCTTGTGGCGGCCAGCGAAGCGCCCCCGCGCCCGGCGACGGCCCCGCGCGGCGACATGCTGAGCATGGAATCGATGCCGCTGGTCGGGCGCACCCCGGTCATGCAGGAGCTGTATCGCCTGATCGCGCGGGTGATCAATTCGACCATGCCGGTGCTGATCATCGGCGAATCGGGCACTGGCAAGTCGCTGATCGCGCGCACGCTGCATGACCTGTCGGACCGGCGCACGCAGCCGTTTGTCACCGCCTCATCGGAGGATCTGCATTCCTCGGATGGCGCGCAGGCGTTGCTGTCACGGGTGCGCGGGGGCACGCTGCTGTTCGATGAACTGACCGCCTATGACACCGACGCACAGTTGCGCGCAGCGCGCCTGCTTGACGGGTTGCCCGAGGACGGCCCGCGGATCATGGCGACCGCACAGGGCAACCTTACCCGCGCGCTGGCAGAAGGCGCGCTGCGCGAGGATTTGTATTACCGGCTGGGCGGGGTGGTGCTGAACGTGCCCGCGCTGCGCGAACGCATCGACGATCTGGAGCCGCTAGCCGAGCATTTCCTGTCGCAGGCGGCCGATGAGGGTGCGACGCTGCGCAAGCTCTCGCCCGAGGCGATGGAACTGGTGCGCAGCTATTCCTGGCCCGGCAATGTGCGCCAGTTGCAGAACACGCTGCGCAGGCTGGGGCTTACCAGTTCGGTGCCGATGATCTCGCGCACCGAGATGGAAGCCGCGCTGCAAAGCCAGCCGAGCGCCGTGGCTGTGGGCGAGCGTTTCACCGATGAGACGTTGTCGGAATCGGTTGGGCGGCACTTGCGGCGGTATTTCGACCTGCATGGGCAGGACCTGCCGCCCCCCGGTCTTTATGGGCGTATCCTGCGCGAGATGGAAATCCCGCTGATCGAGATCGCGCTTGATGCCACGGGCGGCAATCAGGCGCGCTGCGCCGATCTCTTGGGCATCAACCGCAACACGCTGCGCAAGAAGATCACCGAGCTGGACATCGCCGTAACGCGGCGGCGCAAACTGACCTGACTTGCTCGCTACGATTTGATGTAGAATTACCACATATCCTGTGGCAGTCTTGCCGCGTAACGGTATGGGTAAGCGCCTGATCTGCAGGCAGTGAGGGATTTGTGACAGGGCTGCCACTCAGCAGGACGTCAATCTGGGACTGGGCGCGCGGCGGCAGCTTCGACCGGGGCCTGTCCAACCGCACCAATCTTGTGCTGGTCCTGCTGGGCCCGCTCCTGGTGCTGCTTACGCTGCTCGCGCTTGGGCCGCTCGATGAGCTGTTCGACTCGCGCGGCCTGCTGCTCGTTCTGCTGGCCGATCTGGTTTATGTGCTCATCATCGCGGCGCTGGTGGCGATCCGGGTTGCAAGATTGCTCGCGGCGCGACGCTCGGAGTCTGCGGGCTCCAAGCTGCACCTGCGCCTCTCAACGCTCTTTGCCACCATTGCGCTGGTGCCCACGGTCACGGTCGCGGTTTTCGCCACCGTCACGTTGAATGTCGGGCTCGAAGGCTGGTTTTCGGACCGGGTGCAGGGCGTGCTTGGCAACTCACTGGCCGCCGCCGAAGCCTATGAGTTCGAACAGGAACGCGACCTGCGGATCGATACCGAACAGCTTGCCGGTTATCTGGAAACCGTGCGCCGGGTCTTTCCGCTGATCGAGGAAGGCGAGTTGCGTAACCTTTTGTCCGAAGCACAGGCGCAAGTGCAGCGCGGGTTGCGCGTGGCTTTCATCATCGACGGTGCGGGTGAGATCCGCGCGCGGGGCGAGCGGTCCTATCGTTTCAATTTCACCCCCCCAACGATCGAGCAGATTGAACAGGCGCGCGATGGTGTGGTGATCATCCGCGACTGGCCCAATAATGAGTTCCGCGCGCTTCAGGTGCTGGATGGTTTTTTCGATCGCTATCTTTATGTCGCCCGCGAGGTCGATGGCGAGATCCTCAGTCTGCTGGACGAAACCCGCGACACGGTGCGCTTCTATCAGCAACTCGAGCGCGAACGTGGCCAGCTTCTGTTTCAGTTCGGCGCCATTTATCTAGGCTTCGCGTTGATCCTGATTCTGGGCTCGGTCTGGCTGGGGTTGAGTTTTGCCGAGCGCCTTGCACGACCCGTCGGGCGGTTGGCCGAGGCGGCCGAACGTGTCGGCAAGGGGGATCTGGATGTCCGGGTGGGCAACACCCGTGCGGATGATGAAATCGCGCTGCTGGGCCGGGTGTTCGATCAGATGACCCGCCAGCTCAAGGGCCAGCGCGAGGCTCTGCTGGAAAACAACCGCCAGATCGAGGCGCGGCGGCGTCTGTTCGATTCGGTGTTGGGGTCAGTGACAGCGGGGGTGATCGGGCTCGATGCCGAGGGCCGGCTCGAATTCATAAACCGCGCAGCCGAGAGCATGCTCGCAGTCGATGGCGCCGCGATGCTGGGCGCGCCGTTGTTGCAGGCGGTGCCGGAATTCGGCCCGCTGCTGGAGCGTCTGCAGGCCAGCCCGGCGCTGGCGGGTCGGGTGCAGGAAGAGTTGAAGCTCGCACGCGAGGGGCGGCTGGAGACATTGCTGGTGCGCCTCGCCGAACGCCGCCGTAATGACGGGCGGCTCGAGGGCTATGTGGTGGCCTTTGACGATGTGAGCGAGTTGGTCTCGGCCCAGCGCATGGCCGCCTGGGGCGATGTCGCCCGTCGGATTGCACATGAGATAAAGAACCCGCTGACGCCGATCCAGCTCTCCTCCGAGCGGATCGAGCGCAAATTCGTTCGCAAACTGAGCGCGGAAGATGCCGATAGCCTGTCGCAGCTGACTTCGGTGATCGTCCGCCAGACAAATGACCTGCGCCGCATTGTCGATGAATTCTCGCGCTTTGCCCGCATGCCCGAGCCCGACCGTCGCGCGCATGATCTGACTGCGATCCTGCGCGATAGCGTGCTTTTGCAGGAAAGCGGACAGCCTGAGGTGCAGTTTGAACTGTCGCTGCCCGAAGCGCCCATTGTGGTCGAGGTGGATGAGACGATGATGGCGCAGGCCTTCACAAATCTGATCAAGAACGCTGGTGAAGCCATTGAAAGCAAACGCAACACAGATGCCGCCGAGGATTTCATACCGGAGATCCGTGTGAGTTTCGAGGCGGGTGAGAGCGATCTGCGCATCACCATCGCAGATAACGGCGTTGGGCTGCCCGAGGACCGCGCGCGGCTGTTCGAGCCTTATGTCACCACGCGTGCCGAGGGCACGGGGCTGGGGCTGTCGATTGTACGCAAGATCATTGAGGAACATGGCGGCAGCCTGCGACTGGAGGATGCGCCCTTGTTCTCGGGTAATACGCATTTTGGCGCGATGGCGGTGATCCGCCTGCCGCGCCTTGTCACTGACGAGCAAGGAGCAGATTTGATGCTCAAATTGGGGGAGCAGGACGCATGAGCGATATTCTGATTGTCGATGACGAGCGCGATATTCGGGCGTTGATTGCCGATATCCTGCAGGATGAGGGGTTTTCGACACGGCTCGCGGCCGACTCCGACCAGGCGATGGCCGAGATCAACGCCAACCCGCCCGCGCTTCTGATTCTCGACATCTGGCTCAAGGACAGCAAGATGGACGGGATCGACATTCTGATGACGGTCAAGCGCTCGAACCCCGACATTCCGATCGTGATCATCTCGGGACATGGCAATGTCGAGATCGCCGTAGCTGCTATCAAGCAGGGGGCTTATGATTTCATCGAGAAACCCTTCAATATCGACAAGCTGATGGTGGTGGTCAGCCGCGCGATGGAGACCTCGAAACTGCGCCGCGAGAATCAGGCCTTACGGCGGCGCGAGACGAATGCGGCGCAGATGCTGGGCGAGAGCCATGTTTTCCGAAATCTGATGACGCAGCTCGAGAAGGTCACGCAATCGAATGCGCGTGTCATGTTCACAGGCCCCGCCGGCAGCGGCAAGGAGGCCGCGGCGCGCTATGTTTTCGAGCATTCCGAGCGCGCCTCGGGGCCGTTTGTCTGCGTATCCTCGGCCACGATAGAGCCCGACCGCATGGAAGAAGTGCTGTTCGGTCGCGAAAGCCCCGAGCGCGGGATCGAGCCGGGTTTGCTGGAGCAGGCGCATGGCGGGGTCGTCTATCTTGACGAGGTGGCCGATATGCCGATGGGCACGCAGTCCAAGATCCTGCGCGTGCTGGTCGAGCAGCAATTTACCCGCGTTGGTGGAGTGGACAAGGTGCGGGTCGATCTGCGCGTGATGTCGGCCACCACGCAAGACCTCGCGGCACGGGTCCGCGAGGGGTTGTTCCGGCAGGAATTGTTCGACCGGCTGAGCGTTGTTCCAATACGCGTGCCGGGGCTTGAGGAACGCTGCGAGGACATCCCGCATCTGGCAGATTATTTCATCGAAGAATTGCACCGCATGCAGGGGCTTGCGAAACGCCCGCTTTCCGACGCGGCGCGGGCGCATTTGCAGACCATGCGCTGGCCGGGCAATATCCGGCAATTGCGCAATGTGATCGAGCGGGCGATGATCCTTGGCGAGACGGGCAGCCCGATCGAGATCCGGGACCTGCAGACCGAAACGCCGGTATCCGAGGTTTCAGACGGGGCGAAGGTCGTGCTGTCGGGAAGCCTGACGACGCTGCCTTTGCGCGAGGCGCGCGAATTGTTCGAGCGTGAGTATCTGCTCTCGCAGATTCAGCGCTTCGGTGGCAATATAAGTCGCACCGCGAGTTTTGTCGGCATGGAGCGTTCGGCGCTACACCGCAAGCTGAAATCGCTTGGGGTGAGTGCGCCGAAGCTCTCGGAGATGAAGGGCTAGCGGGCGGCGCGCACTATGGAAGCGCTGCCCCGGCGAGCGACAGGCTCAGCTTGGCGGCGCGCGCAGCGCGAGGTGGTGATGGCTTGCGTCGGAGCGGTGGTTCTGACACGACAGGGGCAGGGCGCGTGCAACAGGGGTCTAGAAAGCCATGAAGGTGATCGTCTGCGGGGCCGGGCAGGTCGGTTGGCAGATCGCACGCCATCTCTCGGGCGAGCGCAATGATGTCACCATCGTTGACAGCAAGCCCGAACTTGTACGCCGGGCCACCGATGCGCTCGATGTGCAGGGCGTTGTGGGCTATGCGAGCTATCCCAAGGTGCTGGAAGAGGCTGGTGCGCGCGATGCCGATATGGTCATCGCCGCGACCTATTCCGACGAGGTCAACATGGTCACCTGTCAGGTGGCGCATTCGGTCTTTGGCGTGACCCGCAAGATCGCTCGCCTGCGCGAGCAATCCTATCTCGACCCGCTCTATTCCGACCTGTTCCGCCGCGAACACATGCCCATCGATGTCATCATCAGCCCCGAGCGTGAGGTCAGCCAGGCCGCGCTCAAGCGCATTGCCTATCCGGCGGCTTTCGATGTGCATGAGTATTTTCAGGGCAAGGCGCTGTTCATAGGGTTGCAGCTTGACGCGGATTGCCCAGTCCTCAACACCTCGCTGCGCGAGTTGTCCGAGTTGTTCCCAAGCCTGCGCATCATGGTGGCGGGGGTCCGGCGCGGCAAGCGGTTGTTCGCGCCCGAACCGGAAGACCAGCTTTACGATGGAGATCAGGTCTATCTGCTGACGGATGCCCGCGACGTACCGAGGACTTTCGAGGTCTTTGGCAAGGCGCCGCAACAGCAGGCACGCGTCCTGATTGTTGGCGGGGGGAATGTCGGACTGAGCGTGGCACGGACCCTCGAGAACCAGCCCCAACGTGTGCGGGTGAAGGTGATCGAACGTGACCGCGCCCGCGCCGAGCGGGCCGCCGATGCGCTGGAGCGGTCGATCGTGCTGCATGGTGACGGGATGGACGCGGATCTGCTGGAGGAGGCAGGAATAGAAAAGATCGGCGCTGTGCTCTTGCTGACCGATGATGACCGTACCAATCTGCTTGCCGCTGTGCGCGCGAAATCCATGGGCGCCCGGCTTGCCATCGCCTTGATCAATGATCCCGGCCTTGTGCCACTCGCCGATATCACGGGCATCGATGCGCAGATCAACCCGCGCGCTCTGACGGTCTCTTCGATCCTGCGCCATGTCCGCCATGGGCGGGTACGATCGGTCTATCTGATTGGCGATCGCGAAGCCGAGGTGATTGAGGCACAGGTTCTGGCCACCTCGGCGCTCTGCAATGCGCGCGTGCGCGACATCGACTTTCCCGAGGGCGCTCTGCTGATCGGGGTCTCGCGGCAGGGTGAGTTCCTGCGTCCGATTGGCGACATGGTCTTGCGCGAGAATGATCTGGTCGTGATCTTTTCACTGACCGCCGATGTGCCCAAGGTGGATGAATTGCTGCAGGTCGCGGTCGAGTTCTTCTGATCGCGCGCCATAGCACGGATAGACGCATGGAACGCAGATCACATGGCACGCGCATCATGGTGGCCCTGATCGGGCTGACGGCGCTGGCGATGCTTTTGCCGGCTGCAGTGGGCTTCACGCTTCGTGAGCATATGCTCGCGCGCGCCTTTCTATATTCGGCGGCATTGCTGACCAGCATCGCCGGCCTTGTTTATCTGGCCATCCGCAATGCGCCCAGCCGTGGCTGGGTGCTGTCGCACCCGTTTTACTATCTGACGCTCGCCTACCTGATCTTGCCCGCGCTGATGGCCATTCCCATGGTCGAGGCCGTGCCGGGTTTGCGTTATCTCGATGCCTGGTTCGAGATGGTCTCGGCCTTCACCACGACGGGCGCCAGCGTGATCGAGGGCGAGGGAACGCTCAGCCTGCACCTGTGGCGGGCACTGGTCGGCTGGGGCGGGGGGCTGTTCGTGCTGGTGACAGTAATGGCTCTGCTGGCGCCGCTCAATCTGGGCGGGTTCGAACTGATCCGGGCACGCTCGCAAGCCGCGCGCGACTCCCCGGACAGGTCTGGAGCGCAGGCCTCGTCTCGGATCGACTCTGCCTATAGCGACAAGAACCTTGAGCGATTGCGTCACCAATTCCAACTGATTACCCCGGTCTATTTCGGGCTGACCCTCGTGCTCTGGGTCGGGCTGTCGATTGCCGGCAACCCGCCCCTCGTGGCGCTGATGATGGCCATGTCGACCCTCGCGACGTCGGGCATCGCAACGGATCCGGTTCTTTCAGGCGGTGTCTCGGAGGGCCTGATTGCGTTGCTGCTGCTGCTGGCAGTGTCGCGCAGTCTCTGGCCCGGCGCGCCGGGCATGGGTGCGGGACCACGGCTGCAGGATCTGGAGTTGCGGACTGGTTTCGCGGTGCTGTCGGTCCTTATCTTCGTCATGGCCATCCTGCTGGTCGCACGGGGCACTGATGGCGGGCTATGGCCCTATCTGGCCGAGCTTTGGGGTGTGGCGTTCACCAGCCTGTCCTTTCTGACCACTACCGGCTTCATCAGCGGCGCGCTTCCGGCCGACGGCGGTGTGTTTGCCGGTCCCGCCGGGATTGCGCTACTGGGTCTGGCGCTCTTCGGGGGTGGTGTGGCGACGACGGCGGGTGGCCTGAAGCTGCTTCGGGTCTTTTCGCTCTACTGGCAGGCGCGTTTCGAGGTCTCGAAGCTGGTCTATCCCGAAAGCGTCGGCGGCGATGGCCCGCGTCTGCGGGGGCTGCGCACCGATGGGGCACTTGCAGCCTGGCTCTTCGTGATGATCTTTATCTTTACGCTGACAGCGATGACCGCCGCGCTCACCGTGATCGGCGAAGGTCTGGAAGATGCCATCATCCTTGCCGTCGCGGCCCTGACCACGACGGGCCCGCTTGCTCAGATAGCCGGAAGCACGCTGATCGCATGGGCGGCCCTCAGTGACACGGCCAAGGTGATTCTTGCATTTGGAATGGTGCTTGGACGGCTCGAGATGCTGTTGCTACTTTCTGTGTTCTGGCGGCGCTGAGCGCAGCTATCAACTTTGTTCAGCGCAACAAAATTGCGCGGCCTTTTCGTTTTCCGGTTTTCAGGGCTGGAAGTTTCGGAAATCCCGTTCCATAGTTATGTTATAGGGAGACAAGGCTCCTTGCGTACACCAAACACGCCCAACAAAAAGGCAAGCGCATGGCCAATGATAAACAGAACCTGCAAGACGCATTTCTCAACCATGTTCGCAAGAACAAGGTTCCGGTTACGGTATTCCTGATCAATGGTGTCAAGCTCCAAGGCGTGATCACCTGGTTTGACAATTTCTGTGTGCTCCTGCGCCGCGATGGCCAGAGCCAGCTTGTCTACAAACACGCCATTTCCACCATCATGCCCGGTCAGCCGATTTCACTCTACGAGGGCGACGGCTGAGTATCACCGGCGTAGCAGATCATCAGGCAGGTGCCGGGTCGGTGACCCGCGCTCTCGTGCTTCATCCGGACATCCGGACAGCACAATCCACCCGTGCGCCCGAGAACGCGCTGGCCGAGGCCGTGGCGCTCGCGCAGGCGCTGCCGGGGCTGGAGGTTGTCGACGCGCAGATCGTGCGGTTGCCCAAAGCGCAGGCCGGGATGCTGTTCGGCTCGGGCAAGGTGGCGGAACTGGGTGAGGCCATCAAGGCCGCAGAGATCGAGCTGGTGCTGGTTGATGGCCCGGTGACGCCTGTGCAGCAGCGCAATCTGGAGCGTGAGTGGGATGTGAAACTGCTCGACCGCACCGGACTGATCCTCGAGATCTTCGCGGATCGGGCCCGCACGCGCGAAGGTGTCCTGCAGGTGGAGCTCGCGGCGCTCAGCTATCAGCGCACGCGGCTGGTGCGTGCCTGGACCCACCTTGAGCGTCAACGCGGGGGGCTGGGCTTTGTTGGCGGTCCCGGCGAAACGCAGATCGAGGCCGACCGCCGCGCCATCGACACGCAAATGGTGCGCCTGCGCCGCCAGCTGGAGAAGGTCTCGAAGACGCGCGAATTGCACCGCGCCGCGCGGCGCAAGGTGCCGTTCCCGGTGGTGGCGCTGGTGGGTTACACCAATGCCGGTAAATCGACCCTGTTCAACCGCCTGACCGGGGCCGAGGTGCTGGCCAAGGACATGCTTTTTGCCACGCTCGACCCGACCATGCGAGCGGTGCGCCTGCCGACGGGCAAGGAGGTGATCCTGTCCGACACAGTGGGCTTCATCTCGGACCTGCCGACGCAATTGGTCGCGGCCTTTCGCGCCACGCTGGAAGAAGTGCTCGAGGCGGATCTGATCGTGCATGTCCGCGACATCGCCCATCCCGAGACCGAAGAACAGGCGCGCAATGTGCGCGATATCCTGACCGATCTGGGGGTCGGCCCCGAGACGGCCCTGATCGAACTCTGGAACAAGGCCGATCTGTTACCCGAAGCGCAACACACGGCCCTCGTTCAGCGCGCCGAGGCGCGTCCGGATGTGTTCCTTGGCTCGGCCGTGACCGGCGCCGGGCTGGAGGGCTTCTTCGCTGCGATCACCGAATTGCTGGATGACACCCGCCATGCCGGTGAAGTGATGCTCGATTTCAGCGAGGGGCGCGCGCGCGCCTGGCTCTATGACAATGTTCAGGTTCAGAAGGAAGAGCAGGGCGAGTCAGGGTTTCGCCTGCATGTGCTCTGGACTGACCGTCAGAAACGACAGTTCGACGTGCTGCGTGCTGCTGGCTGATCCACACGGCGCACGGGGCAACGTTGCGACTCCGCGTTAACCATTATGGCAGAGTTGAGGCAGTACGCCCGGTTTCGCCTGAATTGATCGTGATTTTGGCCAGATTTCTCCCAAGCGTGAACATGGTTAACAGCAACTATAGGATGTATAGCCGCTCACGGGAGATCGTTATGAGCTACCACAACCCGATTGTTGTCCGGTCCATCCTCGCTGGTGTTGACAAGTCTGCTGCCGAGCCCACGCCAGTTTGCGAAGCTCTCGGTCAACTCGACACATTGATCCGGCTGATCCGCCGGACGACAGGCGCCGAATCGGTAATGGTCCAGTTCGAGGGTGATATACCACAGCCCATTCGTCTCGGTCGGGAATGCCTGGAGGTCCCGCTGATGCGGCGCGGTAAGCGCATCGGTGCACTGCGCTGCTTCGGGACAGCGTTCACGCCCGAAGTCGAGAGCCTAATGCAGGAATTCGCGGCGCTGATCGTCGAGCAGAATGATCTGTCGGCGCAGGCATATGTCGATGCACTGACTGGCGCGCTGACCCGCCGCGCGTTTGCAGATGATATGGAACGACTGGTGTCGACCTATCGGCGCAGCGGTGTCGCATGCAGCCTGATCATGTTCGATCTCGACCACTTCAAGAAGATCAATGACACCTATGGCCATCAGGCCGGGGACGCCGTTCTGCGCACAGTCGGTCGTCTGGTTAAGCGCGAATTGCGCGCGGAAGACCGGTTCGGACGGTTAGGCGGCGAGGAGTTCGGCGTATTGATCGCGGCGAGTATCGAAACTGCGACCGAGATTGGTGAACGGTTGCGTCAGGCCATCGCGGCTGCGGTCGTGGACGGGTTCGAGGAGATCCGCGTCACCGCCAGCCTTGGCGTGGCGGGATGCGATATCGAGATTCAATCGGCTACAGCGCTTATGTCGGTAGCCGATCAGCGGCTCTATTCTGCCAAACGCACGGGTCGCGACAAGCTCTGCACCGGGCCCTCGCGTACCCGAGCCATACCCCTATGCTGAGTTAGACGCGCCTCTTCCTAGCTCTTCTCCCTGCGGGATTCTGCCCCAAATTCAAATTTGGGCTTTGAATGCGCGTTGATAATCCATAAATGGGGAGGACACGAGGTCGCGCGCAAAATGTCAGCGCGCGCCAGAGGGAGATACCTATGCTGAACAATATTGGCCCTGCCGGTCTGATCCTGATCGCTATCGTCGTGCTTGTGCTTTTCGGGCGTGGCAAGGTGGCGAGCCTGATGGGTGAGGTGGGCAAGGGGATCACCTCGTTCAAGAAAGGTCTCAAGGATGAGACCAACGAGATCGAGAAAGCCGATGACGAATCCGTCAAGACGGCGCGCGACGTGACGCCAGAGGCGGACAAGGACAAGGCTTGACGCGCTTGCAGCGTCTGAGCGCGGGCAGTCTCGCAACGCCGGGTCTGTCTTTAGGGGGTTGTCATGCTTGATCTCGGCTGGACCGAGCTTCTGGTGGTCGGCATCGTGGCGCTGATCGTGGTGGGTCCGAAAGACCTGCCCAAGATGTTCCGCACACTGGGCCAGTTCATGGCCAAGGCGCGCGCCATGGCGCGCGAATTCCAGCGCGCCATGGATGATGCAGCCGACGCCTCCGGTGTGAAAGATGTCGCGCAGGACCTGAAAAAGGCGACCAACCCGCAGGGCATGGGGTTCGACGAACTGAACAAGATGAAGAATTGGGACCCGCTGCGCGACGACCAACACGACGCCAAGCCAAAGGGCAAAGTCAAGGGCAAGGAGAAACCCGCGTCCGAGGCCGATGGCGAGGCCGAACTGGACCGGGTCGAAGCCGAGATGGAAAACCTCCGCCGCGAACGCGCCCAAGCCAAGGCCAGTGCCGCCAAGGCAAAAGCCGCCAAAACCGAAGCGTCCAGCGAGAGCCCGGCGCCTGCAGCGCCGGGTTCGGCCAAAGACGCCCCCGCTGAACCGCCGGCGCAGCCGGCATCTGACGCCTCGGACACGAAAAACGCATGACCCGCCCCGATGAGATTGAAGACAAGAGCGCGCCACTAATCGAGCATCTGGCCGAGTTGCGCTCGCGGCTGATCAAATCGGTGCTGGCCTTTCTGGTGGGCATGGTGATCTGTTTCACCGTCGCTACGCCGATCTTCAATTTCCTGACAGCACCGCTCTGCGACGCGCTTGCGACACGCGGGCAGGATTGCGACCTGATCTTCATCAGCCCGCAGGAAGGCTTTTTCGTGGCCATCAAGGTATCGCTTCTGGGCGGGTTCATGCTGGCCTTCCCGGTGATCGCGGGTCAGATGTGGCGCTTTGTGGCGCCAGGGCTCTACCGGTCGGAAAAGAACGCCTTTCTGCCCTTCCTGGTCGCCTCGCCCTTCATGTTCCTGCTGGGTGCGGCCTTCGCCTTCTATGTCGTCACGCCGCTGGCCTATAATTTCTTCCTCGGCTTCCAGCAATTTGGCGCAGGCGGCGAGGTGCTGGAAGATGTGCCCGGAGGCGCGCCGCTCTCGGTGGTGTTTCAGGGTTCGGCCCAAGCCTACCTGAATCTAACGATCAAGTTCATCGTCGCCTTTGGCCTTTGCTTTCAGTTACCCGTCCTGCTGACGCTGATGGGCAAGGCAGGGCTCGTGTCCGAGCGCGGGCTTCGCTCGGGGCGGAAATGGGCGATCGTCGGCATCCTGACCATGGCGGCCCTGGTCACTCCGCCCGATGTCATCACCCAGATCATCCTTTTCGTGGTGGTCTATGGGCTCTACGAAATCTCTATCCGGCTGGTGGGTCATGTCGAGCGCAAGCGCAACGAGGAGTTGCGCCGCAAGGGGTTGCTCGATGAGGATGACGAGATTTTCGAGGATGAGCTGGAAGGCGAGAAATGACCCAGCCGCCGGATTGGTCGACGCTCTCGGCCGAGAGCCTGCGTCGGATCGCCGATGCGCTTGAGCGCATCGCGCCCGCACCTGCACCCACGCCTGACCTGAGCAGGGCCGAGGCCTTTGTCTGGCATGTCGCGCCCGACCGGCTGCAACCCGTGGCGGACGTCAACCGCGTGGCACTTGACCTGCTGCGTGATATCGACCGCGCGCGCGACACGTTGCTGGCCAATACCCGCCAGTTTGCGCGCGGACTGCCTGCCAATAATGCGCTTTTGTGGGGCGCGCGCGGGATGGGGAAGTCCTCGCTGGTCAAGGCGGTGCATGCGCAGGTCTCCGCAGAGGCGCCTGAGGCTGGGCTGAAACTGGTCGAGATCCAGCGCGAGGATCTGCCCTCGATCGGGCGGCTGATGGGGCATCTGCGCGCTGCGGCGGCGCGGGTGATCCTGTTCTGCGATGACCTGTCGTTCAGCCATGACGATCAGCATTACAAATCGCTCAAGGCAGTGCTCGATGGCGGGATCGAGGGGCGGCCAGCGAATGTGGTGCTCTACGCGACCTCGAACCGCCGCCATCTGATGCCGCGTGACATGATCGAGAACGAGCGCTCCTCGGCGATTTCGCCCTCGGAGGCGGTGGAGGAAAAGGTCTCGCTCTCGGATCGTTTCGGGCTGTGGTTGGGCTTCCACCCCTGCGGTCAGGATGAATACCTCGCCATGATCGAGGGCTATTGCGCGGCCTATGGGCTGGAGATCGACCCTGCGCGGTTGCGCGCCGAGGCCATCGAGTGGCAGGCGACGCGTGGCGGGCGCTCAGGGCGGGTGGCGTGGCAGTTCTTCACCGATCTGGCTGGCCGCGAGGGTGTGCGGCTTTGAGAAGGTGGTTTGAAGGGCTGCCGCCCCTCAAGCTCCCTGCTTCAAGGGGCTTACCGCCCCTTGAAAATCCCCGTGAGTTTTTTTAGCAAGATGAAACCTCAGGGATCGGCGCTTGCGAAGATAGCGTCGATCATGGCCTGATTGCCACGTGAGAATTCTAGCGGGCAGGGGAAGGGCGTGTTGTCGCGCGCGCTTCGGGCGAAGTTTTCCAGCATCAGCGCATATTGGTTGGCGGTGTTGAAGCTGCGGCTCCGCGTGTCGCCATTCTGCTGCCACTCCACCCGGCAGTCGCCATATACGACGCCGCTGAACGGAGCCGAAAGCGCGATCCAGCCATCCTGGCCGTGAAACAGCATGTGCTGGCGGCGGGCCTGCATCATGCCGCAATAGAAGGAGAGCGTGAAGGCGGGGAAATCCGCCCAGACCCGGGCGAAACTATCGACCCCGTTCTGCCAGCGGATATCGGCGCGCAACCGCTCGGGCTCGGCCCCCGTCGCCAGCCGTGTCGTGATGCAGGGATAGACCCCCACATCGCGCAGACCGCCCCCGCCCATCTCGGCGCTGTGGCGGATATTGACCCTGTCACGGTTGGTATAGGTGAACACGCCCTCGACATGTTCCAGCGGGCCGATGACACCCTCGGCCAGCAGGTCGCGCACCAGTACCCATTGCGGATGATGCGCCACCATGAAAGCCTCAGTGATGAGCTTGCCCGTGGTGTCGCGCGTGGAGATCAGCGCATCGAAATCGCGGGCATCGAGTGCAATGGGCTTTTCGCAGAGCACATGCTTGCCTGTCTCGGCGGCGCGGATCGACCAGTCCAGATGCAGGTGATTGGGAAGGGGGATGTAGACGGCTTCGATCTCTGGATCATCTAGCAGCGCCTCATAGCTGGAATGGACGCGCAGGCCGGGGACCAGTGCTTCGAACGGCGCCGCGCGGGTCGGGTCACGCGTGGCGAGCGCGACAAGTTCAGTCTCGCGCGCCACTTGCATGGCGGGGGCGAGGCCGGTTCGCGCGATTTTTGCTGCGCCAAGGATTCCCCATTTCATGCGGTCTGCCCTCCTGTCGTCGTTGGCGCTAACCTTATCTGCCTCTGCCCTATGGACAAGACGGGGCAGGCCATTGACGCTCTGACAGGTGCAGCGTAGTGCAGGGGCGTTAGAGAGGACCGAGCCATGAACCTGTTTTCCGAGATCCGCGATCTGGTGATTTTGAACCTAGACGCGATGAGCCGCGAGGGCGCCTTGCCACCGGGGCTGGAATTCGGCGCTGTCGCTGTCGAGCCGCCGCGTGACCCGGCGCATGGGGATATGGCCACAAATGCCGCGATGGTGCTGGCCAAACCCGCTGGCATGCCCCCGCGCGCGATTGCCGAAGCGCTGGCGGAGAGGTTGATGGCGGATGAGCGGGTTGCCAGCGCCGAGGTAGCGGGGCCGGGGTTTCTGAACCTGCGGATGACGCCTGCCGTCTGGCAGGGTGTGGTGCAGGCGGCGCTTGGCGCGGGCACGGCTTTCGGACGCTCAGTGATGGGGCAGGGGCTCAAGGTCAATGTCGAGTTCGTCTCGGCCAACCCGACCGGGCCGATGCATGTCGGGCATACGCGCGGGGCTGTGGTGGGTGATGCGTTGTGCAATCTGCTGGCCTTTGCAGGCTATGACGTCACCCGCGAGTATTACATCAATGATGGCGGCGCGCAGGTCGATGTGTTGGCACGCTCGGCCTACGAGCGCTACCGCGAGGCGCATGGGCTGAGCCCCGAGATTGCCGAGGGGCTCTATCCGGGCGAGTATCTGATCGAGGTCGGAGAGGCGCTGAAGGCCGAGTTTGGCGAGCAGTTTCTGGATCAGCCGGAAGCGGTCTGGCTCGAGACAGTGCGCGATTTCGCCACCGGGCGGATGATGGCGATGATCCGCGCGGATCTGGCCGCGCTGGGCGTGACGATGGATGTCTATTCCAGCGAGAAGGCGCTCTACGGCACAGGCGAGATCGAGACCGCCATTGAGCGGCTGCGCGCGCAGGGGCTGATCTACACGGGCACGCTGGAGCCGCCAAAGGGCAAGACGCCCGAGGATTGGGAGCCGCGCGAGCAGACGCTCTTCCGCTCGACTGCGCATGGTGATGACGTGGACCGCCCGATCATGAAGTCGGATGGAAGCTGGACCTATTTCGCGCCCGATATTGCCTATCACTACAACAAGATCGCCCGCGACTATGATATGTTGATCGACATATTCGGCGCGGATCACGGTGGGTATGTCAAGCGGATGAAGGCGGCGGTCTCAGCGCTGTCGAACGGGCGCGTGCCGCTCGATATCAAGCTGGTTCAGCTTGTGAAACTCTACAAGAACGGTGAGCCGTTCAAGATGTCGAAGAGGGCGGGCACGTTCGTCACGCTGCGCGATGTGGTCGAGATGGTGGGTGCGGATGTCACCCGCTTCGTGATGCTGACGCGCAAGAATGACGCCACGCTCGATTTCGACTTCGACAAGGTGCTGGAGCAGTCCAAGGACAACCCGGTGTTCTATGTGCAATACGCCAATGCCCGCGTGCATTCGGTGCTGCGCAAGGCATCGGAGGCGGGGATAGATGTCTCCGAGGCCGCGCTGGGCGGCGCCGATCTTGCGCGTCTCGATCATGAGGCCGAACTGGCGCTGATGCGCAAGCTTGGCGAATGGCCGCGGATTGTCGAGTTGGCCGCGCGCACGCAGGAGCCGCATCGCGTGGCGGGATATCTCTCGGAGGTTGCGGCCGAGTTTCACGGTTTGTGGAACCGGGGCAATGATCTGCCGTCTCTGCGCTTCGTGCAGGAGGGCGATCCCGCAACAACGACAGCAAAAATTGCCCTTGCCCGTGCGACAAGCGTTGTGATTTCTGCAGGTCTTGCTATCTTGGGAGTCACGCCTGTCGAGGAAATGCGGTAAAAATCCGCAGCTTGTCGGGCGAATTTCAGGTAGCGGGCGTGGTTGCACGCGCGCGACCCCAAAAAAAGCGGACGCAAAATCGCGTCAATTCGGGCAATGTCGGGCAGACATCTTGCCGCTGAGACTTGAGCAAGGGGTGACCGTGTGGACGCACGCGGTGCCTCGGTGAGGCAGGCATGAGTAGAAATAGGTATTATCAGGAACCTGGTCCATCGACAGCGCGCAGACAGGGCGAGGGCGCTTATCCGACCTATGATCCTGCCAGCTATCGCCCGGACCCACACTATCCGCAGCCGCCGGTCTATGATGGCTATGGCGATTATGACGGATATGGAGCGTATCCGGGCCATGGCGAGGCGGCTTATTCGCCCCGGCCGGGTCAGGGGCCTTATCCGCCGCCCTATCCGAGCCAGCCGCAGGCGTGTCATGCGCCGCACCCATATCAGAAGCCACGGCCGCACATGCAGGCGGGCGCCCAGACTGCAGCGCCGATCTCGCTGGCCGGTGTAGGGCATGCGCTCGGTGCCGTGCTCTCGGTCGCGCTGATCGTCGGCGGCCTCGGATGGGCGTGGCAGATGATGCAGCGCGATGTCGCCGGAGTGCCGGTGGTGCGCGCGCTGGAAGGTCCTGTGCGGGTCGTGCCCGACAATCCCGGAGGACGCCAGGCGGCGCATCAGGGGCTTTCCGTCAATGAGCTTGCGGCGGGGCAGGAAGAGGCACCGCGAGAGCAGATTGTGCTCGCACCAGCACCGTTGGACTTGCCCGCTGAGGATATGGAAACGATCCAGCCGCCAGAAGAGTTGCGTCCGCGTGACGAGGCTGACGATGGGAGTGAGCCAATCCCCGTTGCCTTGACACAGGAGCTTGCGGATCGGCCAGAAGCCTCGGCGCTGGGGATGCGTAACCCCTCGCGCCGCGCGGTCGCCAATTCGCCGCGTCCCCCCGCGAGAGACGCGGCAACTGTGGAGACTGCCCGCGCGTCCGCGCGCCCGGCGCCGTCTGGAGGCACCCTTTCTGATGACGAGCTGGCCGCTGCGCTTGCGAGTAATGTTGCTGCCGGGCTGAGTTCCGTGCGCGATATCGATGTCGACCCAGCCTCGATCGGTCCTGGCACGCGGCTGGTGCAACTGGGCGCCTATGACGATGTCGAGACAGCCCGCGCCGCCTGGGATCAGCTTGCCCGCCGTTTTGCGCCGTTGCTCGATGACCGGGGCCGCGTGATTGAGGCGGCGCATAGCGGCGGATCGGTTTTCTATCGGCTGCGGGCGCATGGTTTCAGCGATGAACGTGACGCAAGGCGTTTCTGCGCCGCGCTGGTCGATCAGCAGATCGATTGCATTCCTGTCCTGGTGCGATGAGCGCCCGCGCCCGCGCGGTGATCTTCGGATGCGCGGGGCTGCGCCTTACCGATGCCGAGCGTGCTCTGTTCGCGCGCGCTCAACCGTGGGGCGCGATCCTGTTCGCGCGCAATATCGAGACCCCGGAGCAGGTCGCGGCCCTGACGTCAGAGTTTCGCGATGCCACCGGGCGCGATCTGCCCATCCTGATCGATCAGGAGGGCGGGCGTGTCCAGCGCCTGCGCCCGCCGCATTGGCGCGACTGGCTGCCCGCGCTTGACCAGTGCGCGCGCGCCCCTGCGCAGGCGATGCAGCTGCGCGGTCAGATCATCGCAGGCGAATTGCGCGCGCTGGGCATCGACGTGAACTGCGCGCCGCTCGCCGATATCGCCCGATCCGAGACCCACGCCATCCTGCGCAACCGCTGTTACGGCACGACGGTGGAAACCGTGGTCGCCAATGCCCGCGCCATGGCCGAGGGTTTGCTGGCCGGGGGTGTGCTGCCCGTGCTCAAGCATATTCCCGGGCACGGGCGCGCGACGCTCGACTCCCATCTGGCGCTGCCAGTGGTCGGGTCGCCCCACGCCGAGTTGTCGGAAACGGATTTCGCGGCTTTTGCCGCGCTGTCCGACCTTCCTTTGGGGATGACCGCGCATCTGGTATTTTGCGCCATCGACCCTGACTGCCCCGTGACCCTATCACAGCCCATGATCGGTCTCATTCGTGACGAGATCGGCTTTGGAGGTTTGCTGATGACCGATGACATCTCGATGCAAGCCCTGTCCGGCCCGGTGACCGCGCGCGCGAGAGCAGCGCTCGCAGCGGGCTGCGATCTGGTGCTCCATTGCAATGGCGATCTGGCCGAGATGACGGCGCTTGCCGAGATATGCCCCGTGCTGGTGGGTGACGCCTCTGCGCGCTCCGAACGCGCCTTGGCAATGCGCCCCGCCTCGCAGGAGACCGATCTTGCTGCCCTGGTGGATGCCTATCAGAAGCTGGTGATGTCGGTATGAGCCTGGAGCCCTGGGACGAAATCCGCACGGCCCTGCATGTCGCCCGCGCGGGCACCGTGAGCGGGGCGGCCGCCGCGATGGGCGTGCACCACGCCACAGTGATCCGGCACATCGATGCGCTGGAGGATCGCATCAGCATCAAGCTCTTCCAGCGCCATGCCAAGGGCTACACGCCGACCGAGGCCGGGCGCGCGCTCTTCGAGGCCGCGCAGGAGACCGAGCAGCGCTTCGAGCAGCTTGCGGCGCGGTTGCAGACCCTGCAGGGCGGGATCTCGGGCGCGCTGGTCGTGACCTGTATTCCCGAACTCAGCGCGGCGCTCTTGCCCGCGCTGGCCGAACTCTGCCAGCGCCATCCGGCGCTTGAGCCCTGTCTGCGTACCGAAGAGCGCGTGTTGCGGCTGGAATATGGCGAGGCGCATGTCGCATTGCGGGCAGGCACCGAGCCACAAGAGCCCGACAATGTGGTTCAATCCATGGGGCAACTCGCCATCGCACTTTACGCGAGCCCCGAACTGGTCGCTGCGCAGATGACCGGAGAGGAGGTCGCGATGGATCGGCTCGGCTTTGTCGCAGCGGATGGTGCAGCGAGCCGCGCCCCGGCGGAAATCTGGCTACGCGAGAACGGCCACCGTGTAGCCTTCCGCAGCAACGACCACGCGACGCGCCTGGCCGCCATCCGCAGTGGCCTCGGCGCGGGCTTCCTGTTGCCGGGCCCTGATACCGACGGCCTGGTCCAGATCCACGCACCGAAGCCCGAATGGGCATCGGCACTTTGGCTGGTCACGCATGTCGATCTGCACCGCAGCCCCAAGGTTCAGGCCTGCACCAGGCTGTTGCGTGAGCACATCGCACGTCTGTTGGTTCCGTGACCAGCCGCCTTGGGATTTAGGGCTTGCGGCGCTTGGGGCAGATCATTAAACGGGTCGGTGGAGACGTGGCCGAGTGGTCGAAGGCGCTCCCCTGCTAAGGGAGTAGGCCCGGAAGGGTCTCGTGGGTTCGAATCCCATCGTCTCCGCCATTAATCATTATCAAGCCATTGATTAGGTTGAGAATTATTTATTTTCGCCTTGGCGTAGATACAGTTTTGGATACAATTCGTTCTTCGCTTGGCAGTTGACAGTCATGCAATTTCCCGAAGCATAGCCTCGGCCTGTGCAAGCACACCGCGGACAGCTTCGTCTTGTAAATCAGGTGGGTATCCAAACCTACGCAGGATTCGTTTTACTAGCACTCGCAGACGCGCGCGTGCGCTGTCGCGGTGCGCCCAGTCCACAGTCACGTTCGCTTGCAGCGTTTTCAGCAGTTCATGCGCAATTACCTTGAGCTGATCGTTGCCCAGAACCTCGACGGCACTCTCGTTTTCAGCAAGTGCGTCGAAGAAAGCCACTTCCTCGGGTGAAAGGCCGGTTTCCTCGCCCCGGTTCCTCGCCTCACGAACGTCCTTCGCCAAGGCGATCAGCTCCTGCAGCACCTCGACCGTGCTGATCGCATTTGTGTGGTAACGGGCGATGGCCTCCTCAAGGCGCTCTGAGAACTTCCGTGTCTCGATGACATTCGATCGGCTACGTGACCTGATCTCATCGTTCAGGAGCTTGCGCAACGCCTCGAGGGCGAGGTTCTTCTTCTCCATCTGCCCAACCTCGGCCAGGAACTCGTCGGACAGGATCGAGATATCCGGCGACGACAGACCCGCGGCCGAGAGTATGTCGACGATCTCGGTCGAGGCGACGGCGTCGTTGACGATCTGCCGGATCGCCAGGTCGCGCTCGGCGGCCGACCTGCCGCTGGTGTCGGCGGCCTTGACCATTGCGGCACGGACCGTCTGGAAGAACCCCACCTCGTCGCGCACCTCGCGGGCGGCGTCGCTGGCCGAACTGAGCGCGAAAGCCTTCGACAGGGCCAGAACCGCATCCTGAAACCGCCGATGGGCGGCCTTCTTCGCCTCCTTGTCGGTTTCGCGCTGCGCCGCCTCGTCCTGCCGAGCGAGGATGAGGTTCAACGCCTCGGCCAATGTCACCAGGCGCTGCTGCGGAGTGCCGGTGATCCCCAACTGGTAGTCGAAACCATGGAACATGGCGCGCACCACATCCAGTCGTTCCAGCAGCGCGGCCACCGCCTCGGCCTCATCAATCCCGGCCTGGCGCTGATCCGCCGCCGAATACTGGCCCAGCGCCGATTTCAAGTTCTGCGCGATGCCGATGTAATCAACGATCAGCCCGGCAGGCTTGTCACGGAACACCCGGTTCACCCGGGCGATGGCCTGCATCAGCCCGTGCCCGCGCATCGGCTTGTCAACATACATTGTGTGCATCGAGGGCGCATCGAAGCCGGTCAGCCACATGTCGCGCACGATCACGAGCTTCAGCGGGTCCTTCGGGTCCTTTGCGCGTTTGGCCAGCAGGTCGCGCCGGGCTTTTCCGCCGATATGGGGTTGCCAGGCTTCCGGGTCCGAGGCAGAGCCGGTCATCACGATCTTCACCAGCCCCGCGTTATCATCATCAGAGTGCCAGTCCGGGCGCAGGGCAGCGATCCGGTCGTAAAGCTCGACGCAGATGCGGCGGCTCATGCAGACGACCATCGCCTTGCCGTCCATCGCCTGCACCCGTGCCTCGAAATGGGCGACCAGGTCCTCGGCGACCATCCGCAGCCGCTTCTCGGCGCCGACCAGCGCCTCGACCGTCGACCATTTCCGCTTCAGCCGCTCCTGTTCGCTGGCCGCCTCGTCTTCGGTCAGCGCCTCGATCTCGGCGTCGACGCGCGGCTTCTCGTCCTCGGGCAGTTCGATCCGGGCGAGGCGGCTTTCGTAGTAGATCGGCACTGTCGCCCCGTCCTCGACGGCGCGGCTGATGTCGTAGTGTTGATTGCCACTGAGATTTGACCCGGCATTGTCACCGAGAACTGACCCACCCA
>REER01000075.1 GCA_007694945.1 Paracoccaceae bacterium
AATCCGCGTTGATCTCGATATAGCGGTTGGTCAGATCGCAGGTCCAGACCGTCGCCGCGCCCACGCCAAGACGCAGATCGACCCCGATCACGATTTCTTCGTTCTTCATATAGGCCGCACCGACCTCTTCACTGTAGCTAGGCGCCACCTGTCCCTGATAGGCGACCAGATGCGGGCCGAAGCGGATCGAGAGGCGGTCGCGGTCAGCCTCGGCGCCGGATTTGCCGACGGCCATCACGATGCGTCCCCAATTCGGATCCTCACCCGCGACAGCGGTCTTGACCAGAGGCGAGTTGGCGATGGCGAAGGCCACTCGCCGCGCATCGGCATCCGAGCGCGCACCAGCAACAGCGATTTCGACGAACTTGGTTGCCCCTTCACCGTCCCTGACCACCTGATGCGCAAGCTCCAGCATTACAGCGCCCAGCGCCTCGGCAAATGCCTTGCTTTCGGGGCTGGAAGCCTCGTCCATCAGGGGCGCTTCGCTCTGCCCGGTGGCCGCGACAAGCAGCATGTCCGAAGTGGAGGTATCGCTATCGACCGTGATGCAGTTGAAACTTGCTTCACACTGGCGCGTCACGATGGCCTGCAGCGCAGGCCTGGCGATGCAGGCGTCAGTGAAGATATAGACCAGCATGGTCGCCATATCCGGCGCGATCATGCCCGACCCTTTGGCTATACCCGCGATCTGAACAGACACACCACCAATCTCGACAGACGCCGAGGCCCCCTTCGGGAAAGTGTCCGTGGTCATGATAGCGCGCGCCGCGTCGGGCAGCGCGTCTTCGGACAGGCCCTCGACCAGTTCACCAATCGCGGTTGTGATCCGGTCATGCGGCAGCGGCTCACCGATCACGCCCGTGGATGCCGTGAAGATGCGCGAAACAGGCAGGCCGAGCGCCTGGGCGACACCAGCGCAAATGGTCGAGACAGAGTCGACCCCGACGGCACCAGTGAAAGCATTGGCATTCCCGGAATTCACCAGAATCGCAGCCCCTTCGGCACTCTCGCCAGCGATCTTGGCCTGCGCATCAAGCACGGACGCAGCACGCGTGGCCGACCGGGTGAACGTGCCTGCGATGACGGTCCCCGGAGCCAGTTCCGCCAGCATGACATCCGTGCGCCCCTTGTAGCGCACCCCGGCTGCGGCCGTTGCAAAACGAGCACCGCGGATAATGGGCAGGTCAGGGAAAGACTTGGGCGCGAGGGGCGACACCGTAGGTTTTGCCACGTTCTGCGCCTTCAATTTCCCTTTCAGAGACTTGATCTTGCGCTTGAGCTTCTTGTTCTTGCCCATCCCGGTGCTCCATACAGACACGCCAGACCGTCGCCGGTCCGGCATGGTCGCTGCATACACTCAGGGCTGTCAGTCGTCCAGCAACTCGCTACGTGCCAGAACCGACGGGTCGAGCTCTTCATACAGACGTTCGATGGTTGCCGCTTCGGTGGCGCGGGTCAGTTCCGATTGTGCGGCCTCGCGCTGGAGGTTTTCCTCCAGCGCCTCGCGCACCTCGTCTAGCGGCGGGGCAGAGGACATGCGGGTATCGTTCAGCAATACCAGATGCCAGCCGAAGCGGGTCTCGAGCGGACCCACGAAGCTGCCGACTTCCATTTCGAGCACGGCTTCCTCGAATTCGGGAATCATTGCGCCGAGGCCGAACCAACCCAGATCACCACCCGATGCAGCCGCCCCGTCAGTAGAATGCTCCCGGGCGAGTTCGGCAAAATCGGCACCGCCATCAAGCTGTTCACGCAGCACCTGCGCCTCTTCTTCGGTATCGACGATGATATGCGAGGCATTGAACTCCTGGGTCGGCTCGCGCCCATCGAATTCGGTCACAAACGCCGCGTACGCCTCGTCGATATTCTCGTCGGTCAATGCAGCCTCTGCAGCGCGGGTCAGCGCGGCATTGGCAATGAAGGCGCGCTGTTCGTTCTCCAGCGCGATCTGCTCGCGCGTGGACAGCGTTCCCTCGGCCTCCTGCATGATGGCCGTTTGCTCGATAAGTTGCTCGACCAATGGCTGGAACAGGGCATCAGGCGGCATCGCCCGGAACTGTTCGGGCAGTGTGTCGCGCGCGGCCAGCAGATGGCCAAGCGTGATCTCGGTTCCGTTCACCACTGCCAGAACTGTATCGCGGCTGGGCTCTTCCTGCGCCATTACGGGTGTGGACACAGCGAGAACTGCCGCAAGAACAACACTGGATCGCGAAAATCTGACCATCTCTACCTCTCTTGCGCAGCCGCTTGGGGTGCGCCTCGTTGACACTCTTCTGACCGCCCATTACATCGCGTGCAGGTCTGGCTTGGCTGGGGTCGCGCGGTTTACCTGTCCTTCTATGGAAGCTTGTGCGGACCCACAACCCCGCTCTGGGGCCTGGGCGCATGACGATTTGGTTAGTAGCTCGGTGATGGGCTGCATTTGGCAAAAAGAGGCAAAGAGCGCATGCTGGGTCTTGGGACGATTTCGAAAAAGGTCTTTGGCACTGCTAATGACCGCAAGGTCAAATCCGTTCGGCCTATTGTCGCCAAGATCAATGCCCTTGAACCCGAATTTGAGGTCCTGAGTGATGAAGGACTGATCGCCAAGACTGATGAGTTGCGAAAACGTGTTGCCAATGGCGAAAGCCTTGACGCCGTGCTGCCGGAAGCTTTCGCCAATTGCCGCGAGGGCGCGCGCCGCGCGCTGGGCCTGCGCGCTTTCGACGTTCAGTTGATCGGCGGTATCTTCCTGCATCGCGGCAATATTGCCGAGATGAAAACGGGTGAAGGCAAAACGCTGGTCGCCACCTTACCCGCCTATCTGAACGCGCTAACAGGCGAGGGCGTTCATATCGTCACCGTCAATGACTACCTCGCCAAGCGCGACTCCGAATGGATGGGCAAGGTCTTTGCCAAGCTGGGAATGCGCACGGGGGTTGTCTATTCGCAGCAACCCGACACCGAGAAGGCCGAAGCCTATGCCGCCGATGTGACCTATGCGACCAATAACGAGCTTGGCTTCGACTATCTACGCGACAACATGCGGCTGCGAATCGACGAGATGAAGCAGCGCGGGCATAATTTCGCCATTGTCGATGAGGTGGACTCGATCCTGATCGACGAAGCGCGCACACCGCTGATCATCTCGGGGCCATCGCAGGACCGCTCGGACCTCTATGTGAAGGTGGACAAGCTGATTCCCTCGCTGGCACCCGAGCACTATGTGATCGACGAGAAGATCCGTAACGCCACGCTGTCGGATGAAGGCAACGAATTCATCGAGGAGAAGCTGTTAGAGGCGGGGTTGCTGCAAGAGGGTCAGTCTCTCTACGACCCGGAATCCACGTCGCTGGTGCACCATGTCAATCAGAGCCTCCGCGCGCACATGCTGTTCCACAAGGATCAGAACTACATCGTTCGTGACGGACAGGTGGTGCTGATTGACGAGTTCACGGGCCGCATGATGGTAGGCCGCCGCCTGTCGGAAGGGTTGCACCAGGCCATCGAGGCAAAGGAAGGCTGTCCGATCCAGCCCGAGAACATCACCTATGCCTCGGTCACCTTCCAGAACTATTTCCGGCTCTATAAGAAACTCGGCGGCATGACCGGGACCGCCTCGACCGAGGCCGCGGAGTTTCAGGAAATCTACAGCCTCGGCGTGGTCGAGATCCCGACCAACCTGCCGATTGCGCGTCTTGATGAGCATGATCAGGTCTACCGGACTGCGGCAGAGAAGCTCGAGGGTGTGCTGGAGGAAATCCGCAAGGCCAACGCCAAGGGGCAGCCCATCCTTGTCGGCACAACCTCGATCGAGAAATCGGAAGAACTGTCAAAGCTGCTGACCAACGCCGGGATCAAGCATAATGTGCTGAATGCCCGCCAGCACGAGCAGGAAGCGCAGATCGTGGCGGATGCGGGCCGCCTTGGTGCAGTGACCATCGCCACCAACATGGCCGGTCGCGGCACTGACATCCAGCTTGGCGGCAATGTCGAAATGCGCGTCATGCAGGCACTTAACGCCGACCCCGATGCGGACCCTGGCGAAACCCGTGCACGGATCGAAGCCGAAGTCGCTGAGGAGAAGAAGAAGGTTCTCGAGGCCGGCGGGCTCTTCGTGCTGGCCACAGAACGCCACGAAAGCCGCCGCATCGACAACCAGTTGCGGGGCAGGTCGGGCCGTCAGGGCGACCCGGGGCGCTCGGTCTTCTTCCTGTCGCTGGAAGATGACCTGATGCGGATTTTCGGCTCGGAGCGACTGGAAAAGGTGCTTGCGACCCTTGGCATGCAGGAGGGTGAGGCCATCGTTCACCCATGGGTCAACAAGTCGCTCGAAAAGGCACAGGCCAAAGTCGAGGCGCGCAATTTCGACATCCGCAAGGAATTGTTGAAATATGACAACGTGATGAACGATCAGCGACGCGTGGTGTTCGAGCAACGCCTCGACATCATGGAAGCCGAGGACCTTTCCGATGTAGTCGACGACATGCGTCACCAGGTGATCGACGATCTGATCGATGTGCACATGCCGGCGCGCTCCTATTCCGAACAATGGGATATGGAGGGGCTCAGGACCAAGGTCCTTGAAACGCTCGGAGTCGATATTCCGGCGGTGGAATGGGGTGAGGAAGACGGGGTCGATCAGGATGTGGTGCGCGAGCGCCTTGTCGATCTCTCCGACTCGCTGATGGCCGAGAAACAGGAACAATTCGGCCATGAAACCCTGCGCAGCATCGAGAAACAGATCCTTCTCGAAACAATCGACCGCAAATGGCGTGAACACCTGCTGACGCTCGACCATCTGCGCTCGGCGGTCCGTTTCCGCGGTTATGCGCAGCGAGACCCGCTGAACGAGTACAAGACCGAGGGCTTCACTTTGTTCGAGGCCATGTTGAATTCGCTGCGCGAGGATGTCTCGCGCTACCTCTCGCGTATTCGGCCGATGAGCGATGACGAGCAGAAAGCCATGTTGCAGCAAATCGCCCTGCAACAGCAAAGCCTGCAGGTAGCGGAAGAAAATGATGGTATCGCGCCGACCCCGCTGATCGAAGGCTTTGACGAAACCGACCCCTCGACCTGGGGCAACCCCGGCCGTAACGACCCTTGCCCCTGTGGCTCGGGCAAGAAATTCAAGCACTGCCACGGTCGAATTCTCTGACAGGGGAGGCCGGTCTGATTTGACTAAAATCGGGCCGAACTTCCTTTGTTTGGCCCAATTCGAGCCCGATTTCTCTGTCACCATCATGTTGGTGGCAAGAAGTGGTGGGCAGAGAAATGGAAAAACAGACATTGATTCGAGGCGCTGCGATCGTCATCGCTGGTATCGCTGCATCCACTTATGCTGCGCAGAACATGCTCTCCACATCACCTGCCGAAAAGCCTGTTAGCAATGCCGGTCTAACAGACAAGCCTGAACATCTTCTCGGTGCGGGGTTGGTTGCCAGCAGCGGGAAACGCGACATAGAGTCTCGTACCGCCGGGGCGAAGCTGTCCGACAGCCCGACCGATCTCAAGGCAGGCCTGTCCGCAGAGGGTTCCGCCAAGGACGACGCCCAACGAATGGCAGAGCTTCAGGATGACAGGTTGCAACCGGAAGCACAGGCCGGTGACGAATTCACGCCGAAACTCGCACGCGCCGAGCCTGGAACTCTTGATGAGGGGATGGATTGCACACCCCGCCTCGAAGCTGCAGCAAGCGTCGATGCGCTTATCGAACTTCAGTTGAACGCGCCCTGCCACCAAAGCGAGCGCGTCGTCGTCAGCCATGGCGACCTTGCCTTCAGTGGCTACACCACTCACGAAGGCCGTTTCAGAAGCTATCTGCCAGCACTGGCCTCGGATGCGAAGATCGATGTCTTTCTCTCCGATGATCAGTTTCTGCAAGCGGAAGTTGCGGTTCAAAGCGTTGAAGAGCACCTGCGTTTTGTCCTGCAATGGTCAGGTGAGGCCGATTTCGCGCTGCATGCCTATCATAACGGTGCGCAATTCGGCGATGATGGTCATCTGCACGCCTCGCGCCCTTTCGACCCAGAGATTGACGAAGCCTTCCTGATCACACTCGGCACGGCCAATGGGCCCGAGCCGCTACGCGCTGAAGTCTATTCGATCCCGGCAGATCAGGCCGCCATGGCGCGTCTCGAGATCGAAATGCGTTATGTGTCGGCGGACTGCGGACAAGACAAGGCGGCTTATCTGCTGCGGGCGGGTCCGGGGGCAGATGCCGAGGTAAAGGAGATCGTATTTGCTTTGCCGGAATGCCCTTCAGAGGACGGTAGCCTTGTTATGGCAATCCCGCTTGATCCGCCCCGACATGCTGCTCTGCTACGCGGTGACGACGCAAATATCGCACAACCTTGAGCGCAGTCAGAGATAGCCTGCACTTCGGAAGCTCAACTCTCGCGACTTTCCGATAATGATGTGGTCGTGCAGAGTGATCGACAAGACTTCTGCGGCAGTTCGTATTGTCTCTGTCATCGCAATATCAGCTTCGGAAGGTGACGGGTCACCCGACGGGTGGTTATGCACCATGATCAGCGCCGAGGCATTGAGCTCCAGCGCCCTGCGGAGAACTTCGCGCGGATAAACCGGCACGTGATCGACAGTTCCTTCACCCTGGGCCTCATCCGCAATCAAGACATTCCTGCGATCAAGAAACAGGACGCGGAATTGTTCAGTCGCGCGATGTGACATGGTCGTGTGGCAGTAATCGAGAAGCGCCTGCCAGCCTGAGATAATCGGACGATCCATTATCCGGGCCCGCGCCATACGCTGCGCGCAGGCTTCGATAAGCTTGAGTTCGGTCAATACCGAATCACCTATACCGGGAATCGCGCGCAAGCGCGCAGCAGGCGCTGCTACGACATTGCTCAGATCGCCGAACGTGTCGATCAGAAGACGGGCGAGCGGTTTTACATCTTGCCGTGGAATGGCCCGAAAAAGAATCAACTCTAGCAATTCATAGTCGGCGCAGGCTTCGGTACCTCCAGCAAGAAAGCGCTCGCGCAGGCGTTTACGATGGTCACGCAGATAAGATGGTGGGCGATTTTGCACTTTTTCAACAAGATCGGCGCAGGGCGTATTGCCATTTTGAAACAATGGCATTTCATCTTCGGCCACTCCGGTATGGGTTCTACGCATGCCACAGCCTAACACAGTAAATGATAACAATGCATTAACCGGCTGCTTTTGTGATTAGACTTGTTGCCAGACCAGAAGCTTGGTGCTAGCATCTTCACAAGTGTGGCATATTTCTGTGAACAGGCAGAATTCCGCGCACTTGCTGGGGCATTTGAGCAGTCAAAAAATATAAACCAAATCTTATCACTTGGAGGACTACAATGAAGAAGCTCGTACTCCCGGCGCTGGCGCTTGCTCTGGCTCCGTTTTTCGCGACACCGGCCGCTGCCTGGAAAGGCCATGTCGTCGAATGCTTTGACAAGGTCTATGTGCCGCCCCAATACAACGTCACCAAGCATCTGGTGAAAGCGGCCAAGACCAAGCTGGAATATCGCAACGGTAAAGGCGTGGAGCAGGTCTATCGTATGCACTACCCGGCTATCTACGAGGAGAAGAAGCACCTCGTGCGCCCGGGCCACTACGTGATGCGTCCGGCTCCTTGCCGCAAAGGCCACTGATCTCTGGTGCCGAGCTGATACACGGATGACAGCATTATTGCGTTGGGTGTTGTCAGAAATCGGCGTCCGTGAGATAGTCTGCACAATATCTGGCATGCCATGTCATGTGGCATGCCAGAATTATAAAAAAAGACTGAGGCAAATACATAACGACAGGCAAGCCCCGAGGAGGCTATCGTGCGGTTCTTTCCCTTATTCGCAGCGGCGGGCTTGCTGGCCGGCTGCATGTCGCCAGTGAGCGATGATATTCCGTCACGCAGCGCTTGTGAGCAGTCAAGCCACGCTCTGCGGGTCCATGATTCCAAGATCGAAAGCGCCCGAACAGGCGCTCCGGGTCATTTCACTGTCCGATTGCCCTCCAAAGGACACGCGCCTTATCTCTGCAATATGGAAGGCTCTCAAGCACACTGCATTCCTGCCGGGACAGTGGCAGCAGCAAAGCCTGAGAACCGCCATGTCGCAAAGCTCGTCCGCGAGCGCGAGACGATCTATTCACGCGCCCGAAAAGCGTGCCGGACCTGATCAGCCCTTCATCCCGTCCCAGAAGCCTTTGACCTTGTCGAAGAAACTGGAACTCTCAGGGTTGTTTTCAGCGCTCAGGTTCTCAAATTCTGCGAGAAGTTCTTTCTGTTTCGCGGTCAGATTCACCGGCGTCTCGACGGCCAGTTCGATCAGCATGTCGCCCTGACCTCCACCCCGCAGCGCAGGCATACCCTTGCTCCGCAGGCGCATCTGCCGCCCTGACTGGCTACCGGCTGGGACCTTGACCCGTGAACGACCGCCGTCGATTGTCGGCACTTCGACTTCGCCCCCAAGGGCTGCGCGCGCCATGCTGACGGGAACGCGGCAATATAGCGTCACATCATCGCGCTTGAAAATCGGATGGTCGGCAACATTGACGAAAATATACAGATCTCCGGGCGGCCCGCCGCGCAAACCGGCCTCACCCTCGCCCGACAGGCGAATGCGTGTCCCGGTCTCCACACCGGCCGGAATATTTACCGAGAGGCTTGCTTCCTTTTCAACGCGTCCAGCACCGCCACAAGCCTTGCACGGGTTCTTCACGATCTGCCCGGAGCCGCCACAGGTCGGACAGGTACGCTCGACCGTGAAGAATCCCTGCTGAGCGCGCACTTTGCCCATGCCCGAGCAGGTCGGGCAAGTCACAGGCTCTGCCCCACCCTCGGCGCCCGAGCCGTTACACGCCTCACAGACCGACAGACGGGGCACGCGGATAGTCTTTCTGGTTCCGGTAAAGGCTTCTTCAAGCGTGATACGCAGGTTATAGCGCAGATCCGAGCCACGCGAGGCGCGAGCGCGAGCGCCACCCCGCGCACCGCCCATGAAATCGCCGAACAGATCCTCGAACACGTCAGAAAACGCGCTTGCAAAATCGCCTGAGCCGCCAAAGCCGCCCGGATGGCCGCCACGTCCCCCGCCCCCCATGCCACCGTCGAAAGCGGCATGGCCGAAACGGTCGTAGGCCGCTTTCTTTTCAGGATCCTTCAGCGCGTCATAGGCCTCGTTCACTTCCTTGAACTGAGCCTCGGCCTGCGGATTGTCTGCGTTACGGTCGGGGTGAAGTTCCTTGGCCTTCTTGCGATAGGCTTTCTTGATCTCCTCGGCGGTCGCCTGACGATTGACGCCAAGAACATCGTAGAAATCACGTTTGGCCATGTTGGTCTCTTTCCAATAAGACAACCGGCCTGAGAGGCTCAGACCGGTTATCCGTTACGCGTCGCAGGTTCATTTGCGCTTGTCTTCGTCCAAGTCTTCGAAATCAGCGTCGACAATATCGTCGTCCACATTGCGCGGCTCTTCGCTCCCCGTGTCGGCGGCATTCTCTGCCTCCTCGGCCTGTGCTTTATAGATCGCCTCGCCCAACTTCATCGACGCTTCGCGCACATTCTGGATGCCGGACTTGATCTTGCCGGAGTCCTCGCCCTCGAGCGTGTCCTTGAGCGCAGCAATTGCGAGTTCGATCGCCTCGATCGTGGTAGGGTCCACTTTTTCCTTGTGCTCTTCCACGGCCTTTTCGGTCGAATGGATCAGGCTTTCGGCCTCGTTCTTCGCTTCGACCAGTTCGCGGCGCTGCTTGTCGGCCTCGGCATTGGCCTCGGCGTCCTGCACCATCTTCTCGATATCTTCGTCTGAAAGACCGCCCGAGGCCTGAATGGTGATCTTTTGCTCCTTGCCGGTTCCCTTGTCCTTGGCAGAGACGTTGACGATGCCATTGGCATCAATGTCGAACGTAACCTCGATCTGCGGCATGCCGCGTGGCGCTGGCGGGATATCTTCAAGATTGAACTGGCCGAGTATCTTGTTATCCGCTGCCATCTCGCGCTCCCCCTGGAACACGCGGATGGTCACGGCGTTCTGATTGTCTTCGGCGGTCGAGAAGACTTGGCTCTTCTTCGTCGGAATTGTCGTATTGCGGTCGATCAACCTGGTAAAGACCCCGCCCAAAGTCTCGATCCCGAGGGAGAGCGGCGTGACATCGAGCAAAACGACGTCCTTGACGTCACCTTGCAGCACACCCGCCTGGATCGCAGCCCCCATGGCCACCACTTCGTCAGGGTTCACACCTTTATGAGGCTCCTTGCCGAAGAAGCTGGTCACTTCCTCGATCACCTTGGGCATACGCGTCATGCCACCTACAAGGATCACTTCGTCGATGTCACCTTTAGACATGCCTGCGTCCTTCAGCGCAGCACCACAAGGCTTGAGCGAGTTCTTGATCAGATCGCCCACCAGCGATTCCAGCTTCGCGCGGGTCAGCTTCATCACGAGGTGAAGCGGTTGCCCGGTGCTCTTGTCCATCGAGATGAAGGGCTGGTTAATCTCGGTCTGGCTGGAAGAGCTCAACTCGATCTTGGCTTTCTCGGCAGCCTCTTTAAGACGCTGCAGCGCCATCTTGTCGAGCGTCAGATCGACGCCATGCTCTTTCTTGAACTCGTCCGCGAGGTAGTGAACGATCCGCATGTCGAAGTCCTCGCCGCCGAGGAAAGTGTCCCCGTTAGTCGACTTCACCTCGAACAGACCGTCATCAATCTCCAGAATGGTGATATCGAACGTCCCGCCGCCAAGGTCATAGACAGCAATGGTCTTGCTGTCCTTCTTGTCGAGCCCATAAGCCAGCGCAGCCGCTGTCGGTTCGTTGATGATTCGCAGCACTTCAAGGCCCGCAATCTTGCCCGCATCCTTGGTGGCCTGACGCTGGGCATCATTGAAATAGGCGGGCACGGTGATCACGGCCTGCGTGACCTTCTCGCCAAGATAGCTCTCGGCGGTCTCTTTCATCTTCTGCAGGATGAAGGCGGAAATCTGCGAAGGCGAATATTTCTCACCGCGCGCCTCAACCCAGGCATCGCCATTGCCGCCATCGATGATCGCATAGGGAACGAGCTTTTTGTCCTTCTCTACCTCGGCATCGGTCAGACGACGTCCGATCAGGCGCTTGACTGCAAAAATCGTATTGGTCGGGTTGGTCACGGCCTGACGCTTGGCAGGCTGGCCGACAAGGCGCTCATTCTCGGCAAAGGCGACGATCGACGGGGTCGTGCGCGCGCCTTCGGCATTCTCGATGACACGCGGTTGACTGCCATCCATGATGGCAACACAGGAGTTGGTTGTCCCAAGATCGATACCGATGACTTTAGCCATGTCTATTCATCCTCTGTTCAAGCGATGTGGCGTCGGGCGGTCCTGTCAGGCCCCGGCCCATCTGGTCTGTCGAATACCCCTCGCGGGGCGCGTTGACGGCTATATAGGAAGGCCTCGGTTGGGCTGCAACCGTCACGGCTCTGTGATTCTTCGCACAATGAACAAAAAATCGATGCCTTGCGACGATGCATCCGACATGCAATGAGCAGGCCAAATCTGTCCTGAAGGAGTTTTGTTGCCATGCTTTATGTTGATATCCCAAGTGCTGCCGAGATCGGTACGCTGGTCGCGGCGCGCGGTGAAGCGATGATATCGATCTATCTCAAGACCACCCCCGAGACCCAGCATATCGATGCGTCCCGCACGCGCCTCAAGCAATTGACCCAAGACGCCGTCGCGCAGCTTGAACGTATCGGGGTGGCCAAGCGCACCATATGGCCGATCGAAGAACATCTGCATGACCTGATGGATGATGACGATTTCTGGCGCGTGCAGGCGAATTCGCTGGCGATCTTCGTCACGCCCGACAGCTTGCGCAGCTATCGCCTGCCCAATCATCTGACCGAGACCGTGCAGGTCTCGGACCGCTTTCATCTCAAGCCGCTGCTGCGGGCCGTCTCGATGCCGCAACATGCGTTTATCCTTGCGCTGGCAGAAAACGAGGTGCGCGTCATCGAGTTGCTGGGCGACCAGCCTGCGCAGGAAGTGCGCGTGGCCGATTTGCCAAAGGACGCTGCCTCGGTAGCCGGGACGGCAAATGTCAATTCGCGCAGCTATTCCGGGCGGCTGGGGAGTGGCGAAGGGCAGAAACATCATCTGCGCGCCTATTGTCGGCAGATCGACGCTGCGCTGCGCGGGTTGCTGAGCGGGCGGCATGAACCCTTGATCCTGGCCGCGACCGACCCGCTGCTGTCAATGTATCGCTCGATCAACACCTACCCGCATCTTGCTGCGGAAGCGGTCGAGACAAGCCCCGTGCGCATTCCGGCGCATGAGCTGGGCACTCAGGCCCGAGCGATTGTCGATAACCTGAACGCCGATTCGGTGGCCGACTTCGCCACGCTTTATTCAGCGCGTGAGAACGAGGGCCGCGCGACAACCCAAGTGGCACGCACAGCGCGCGCGGCGACTTTTGGTGCGGTGGATACTCTGCTGGTGGACATGGATTCGGTCGTACCAGGCCTTGTTGATGAGATCAGCGGCGAAGTGACGTTTGACAAGGAGGCCTCGGCGGTCAGTTATGGAGTAATTGACGAAATCGCAGGCCGGGTGATCAGCCATGGTGGCAAGGTCATCGCCGTGCGTCGTGATGAAATACCTCAGCAGGCCGAACTGGCCGCTGTGCTCCGCTACGCGATCTGATCGGTCAGAAGCTTGGCAACGAAAGGGCCGGAGCACAGGTCCGGCCCTTTCGTCTGTAAGTATTGCGCGGCACCCTATTCCCTCAAGCCGTGGCGAGCCCCCGCCCTTTCAGCAGGGCCTCGACACCCGGCATGCGCCCTCGAAACGCCGTGTAAAGCGCCTCGGCCTCGTCACGTCCACCCGCCGACAGGATATGTCTTTCGAGCCGCCCCGCCATTTGCGCATCGAAAGCGTCGCCCGTTTCGCGAAACGCCTCAAAGGCGTCGGCATCCATCACCTCGGACCACATGTAACTGTAATACCCGCTCGAATACCCGTCCCCGGCGAAGACATGCGCGAAATGCGGGGTCGCATGACGCATCCGGATGGACCGGGGCATGCCCAGCGTTTCGAGCACTTTTGCCTGTTTCTGCAACGGGTCGGCCGGGGGCGGGCCATCATGAAACTCCAGATCCACAAGCGCCGAGGCAACGTATTCGACCGTCGCGAAACCCTGATCGAAATTCTGCGCCGCCAGAAGTCGGTCGAGCAGGTCTTGCGGCATCGGCCCCCCTGTCTCGACATGGCGCGCGTGATGCGACAACACTTCGGGCACCTCCAGCCAGTGTTCGTAGAGCTGACTTGGAAGCTCCACAAAATCCCGCGCAACCGAGGTGCCCGAGATGAAGCCATAGGTCACATCCGACAATATCTGATGCAGCGCATGGCCGAATTCGTGAAACAGTGTGCGGGCATCATCATAGGAAAGCAGTGCCGGATCACCCTTGGCGAAATTGCAGATATTGACCACGATGGGCCGCACCTCGCCGCCCAGCTTGCGCTGGCTTCGCATGGTGGAACACCATGCACCCGAGCGTTTTGACTCGCGCGCGAAATAATCGCCAATGAATACAGCCATGTGCTGCCCGTCGCGGGTCACCTCCCAGGCGCGCGCGTCTGCGTGATAGAGCGGCACCTCCAGAGGCCGGAACTCGAGCCCGAACAGTCGCTGCGCGCAATCGCAAGCCGCCGCGATCATGCTGTCGAGCGCCAGATACGGCTTCAGCGCCGCCTCATCGAGATCATGCTCCGCGCGGCGCAGCTTCTCGGCATAGAAACGCCAGTCCCATGGCTCGAGCGGACCGTCATATCCATCGGCCCGCAGCATCGCCTCAAGCTTTTCGGCATCGGCAAGCGCCTTTTCGAGGGCAGATGCCCAGACCTGCATCAGAAGGTCACGGACGGCCTCGGGGCTGCCCGCCATCTCGGTTTCCAGCTTGTAGCGGGCGAAATTCTCGTACCCCAGCAGCGCCGCGCGCTCGGACCTTAGCGCAAGGATCTCAGCCGCAATCGCGCGATTGTCGGTCGCGCCCCCATTCGCCCCGCGTGCGACCCACGCTTCATAGGCCCGCTCGCGCAAGTCGCGACGGGTCGAGAATTGCAAGAAAGGCACGATCAGCGAGCGGTTGAGCGTAATCACATGGCCCTCGCGCCCCCGCTCTTCCGCCGCGGCCCGCGCAGTTGCGACCACGAAATCGGGTAAGCCCGCAAGGTCCTCAAGTGGCATCATCCAGTCGCGTTCATCCGCCAGAAGGTTCTGTGTGAACTGCGTCCCAAGTGTCGCGAGCCGTCCCTTTATCTCCGTCAGCCGCGTCGCCTCATCGCCTTCCAGCGCCGCCCCGGCCCGCAGAAACATGCGCCGGTAGAGCATCAGAACCCGCATCTGCTCAGCATCGAGACCAAGCTCGTCACGCTCTTCCCAGAGAGTCTCGATCCTACGGAAGAGGGCACGGTTGTTGATGATCTCGGAGGAATAGGCCGAGAGTTTCGGTGAGAGATCGCGCTGCAGCGCCTCGCGCACGGGGTTTGAGTCACTTCCCGCAAGGTTGAAGAACACGCCAGCAACGCGGTCGAGCAGGTCATCGGCCTGTTCCATGGCCTCGATGGTGTTAGCGAAGCTCGGCGCCTTGGGGTTAGATGCAATCGCAGTATAAGCCGCGCGCCCGGCCTCCATGGCCGCATCGAACGCCGGTCCAAAATCATTGTCGCAGATTTCTGCAAAAGGCGGGAGTTGGAAGTCGGTCTGCCATTCGGAAAGAAGCGGGTTCGTCATCGGGCACCTCGATCTGGGTTTCGTTGAAACCTAGATCGAACCAACTGCAGCGGCAATGCCAAGCACGGCGCCGCGCAAGCGGGACCGTGCCTTGCTCAACCATCCTTGCGCAGCGTCTCATTGCGTGGATCATAGGGGCTGTCGCAGGTCACTATGGCGTCCCACAATTGCTCCATGATCCGGACCTTCAGTTTCGTGCCCTCGACCGCCAGATCGGGGTGCACATATCCCATACCGATCGACTTGCCGAAAGCGACCGAATAGCCGCCCGATGTCAGACGCCCGACCCGTGTCTCGCCGTGATAGAGCGCCTCACGCCCCCATGGGTCGGCATCTTCGGGGCCGTCGATCAGCAGCGTGCAGCATTTCGAGCGGATGCCCGTCGCAGCCATCTCGGCCTTCCCGTGAAACTCCTTCGACATGTCGACAAAGCGCGGCAGGTCTGCCTCAAGCGGCGTGGCATCGCGGCCAAGCTCGTTGCCAAAGGCACGGTAGCTCTTCTCCTGCCGCAACCAGTTCTGCGCACGCGCACCCACCAGTTTCAGCCCGACATCCTCCCCAGCCGCCATGATCTGGTCAAAGAGATAATTCTGCATCTCGATTGGGTGGTGCAACTCCCAGCCAAGCTCTCCAGTATAGGCAACACGCACGGCCCGCACCGGGCACATGCCCAACTCGATATTGCGCATCGACAGCCATGGGAAGCGCTTGTTCGACAGCGCGGTATCAGGGTTGGCATCCTTGACCAGCTTGCCCAGCAGATCGCGCGATTTCGGCCCTGCCACGGCGAACACGCCCCATTGGGTGGTGACATCATGGATGTCGATCCAGCCGAATTCGGCCATCTTGTCTTCGGCGGCCTTGCGCAGGAAATCCCCGTCATAGGCCGTCCAAGCCCCCGCCGAAATCAGATAGTATTCATGTTCGCCAACCCGCACGATGGTGTATTCGGTGCGCACTGTGCCCGCATCGGTCAAAGCATAGGTCAGGTTGATCCGTCCGACCTTCGGCAGCTTGTTGCAGGTGAACCAGTCCAGGAACGCCGTTGCCCCCGGGCCGCGCACGAGATGCTTGGCAAAGGCCGTCGCGTCGATCATGCCGACGCCTTCGCGGATGGCTTTCGCCTCCTCGACCGCGTATTGCCACCAGCCGCCGCGCCGGAAACTGCGCGCGCCATGGTCGTCAAAACCTTGCGGCGCATAGTAGTTCGGCCGTTCCCAGCCATTCACATGCCCGAATTGCGCGCCGCGCGCCTTTACCCGGTCGTAACAAGGGGCCGTGCGCAGCGGGCGGCAGGCCTCGCGTTCCTCATCCGGGTGATGGAGGATATAGACATGCGCGTAGCATTCCTCATTCTTGCGCGCGGCATATTCGGTGGTCATCCAGTTGCCGTAGCGTTTGGGGTCGAGGCTCGCCATGTCGATCTCGGCCTCGCCCTCGGTCATCATCTGTGCGAGGTAATACCCGGTGCCCCCTGCTGCTGTGATCCCGAAACTGAACCCCTCGGCCAGCCACATGTTGCGCAGCCCCGGCGCCGGACCGACCAGCGGGTTGCCATCGGGCGTGTAGCAGATCGGACCGTTATAGTCGTCCTTGAGCCCCACCGTTTCGGAAGATGGAAGCCTGTGGATCATCGACATGTATTCCTCCTCGATCCGCTCCAGATCGAGCGGAAAGAGGTCAGCGCGGAAGTTCTCGGGCACATCATAGAGGAACCGCGCAGGCGCATTGCGCTCATAGGGACCGAGGATCCAGCCACCGCGCTCTTCGCGGACGTACCATTTCGCGTCGGCGTCGCGCAGGACGGGGTGCTCGGGGTTTTCCTTTCGGTAAGACTGCAGCGCCGGGTCGGGCTCGGTGACGATATACTGATGTTCGACAGGAATGGCGGGGATCTTGATCCCCAAAAGGCGCGCGGTGCGCTGGGCATGGTTACCTGTCGCGGTGACCACATGCTCGGCCGTAATCTCGAACCGCTCGTCAGAGGGAACCAGATTTCCGCCTTTCTCGACCATCCTGACGCAAGTCACGACCCAGTCACTGCCAGTCCAGCGGTAGCCCTCGACCTGTACACGACGCTGAATTTTGGCGCCAAACTGACGCGCACCCTTGGCCATGGCCTGCGTCACATCGGCCGGATTGATGTATCCGTCGGTCGGGTGATAAATCGCTCCGACGAGGTCTTCGGTGCGCAGCAGCGGCCAGCGATCCTTCATCTGCGCCGGCGTCATCCACTCATACGGGATGCCCACAGTCTCGGCGGTGCTTGCATAGAGGCGATACTCATCCATCCGCGCCTGCGTCTGCGCCATCCGCAGATTTCCCACGACATAAAACCCAGGATTGAGACCGGTCTCAGCCTCCAGTGTCTTGTAGAACCGAACGCTGTAATCATGGATGTGGCTGGTCGCATAGCTCATATTGAACAAGGGCAGCAATCCTGCCGCGTGCCAAGTCGAACCCGATGTCAACTCGTCCCGCTCAAGCAGCATTGTCTCCCAACCTGCTTTCGCCAAGTGATAAGCGATCGACGCACCGACGGCGCCACCGCCAACAATCAGGGCTCGAACATGGGTTTTCATCAGCGCGGCTCCGTCTCAGATCAGCAGCCCCCTCTTCGCAAATCTCGCATCCCAGCGACTCCGCACGCACGACACTGGACGGCTGAAAAGCGACCTTGACTGTCGGACCACCCCATTGGTTGCGGCTTGGAATGCGTTTTCGCAGTCGCGGCTGCAACACATCCGCTCGCTCTCGAAGCTCTTGCGTTACAGTCTGATGGCGGGTTCCTTACGCTAACCTGTACAGCGCGCTTACCGAACCGCTTCTGTCACCTGACAATCAGTTCGGCGTGCAGCGCCCCCGCCGCATTGATCGTGTTAAGAATATCGATCATGTCGCGCGGAGCCACGCCCAGCGCATTCATACCGGCAACGATCTCGGACAATGACGTTCCGCCATACAATTCTGCGAGGCCAACCTGATTTTCGTCTTCCAGCGTTACAGTACTACGCGGAACCACCACTGTCTCACCCTCCGCGAATGGGTTGGGTTGCGACACAAGCGGCGTCTCCTCGACCCGCAAGGTGAGGCCACCCTGAGCCACAGCGACGCGGCTGATGCGGACATCTTCCCCAAGCACGATGGTGCCAGATCTCTGGTCAACGACCACTCGCGCCCGTGTTTGTGGCACAACTCGAATATTTTCGATCCGTGCCAGCGCATGTGCTGGCGAGGACATGCCGGTCGCGGCAAGATCGAGCATCACAGTTCCAGGATCTGTCATCACCGCGACGCGCTTCTCAAAAGACTGATTGATGCCAGTTTCGATCTGCGCAGCCGTGGAGAAATCTGGCATGCGCAAGGCCAGTCGCACCCGCGACAGGCTGGAAAGTTCGAAATCCACCTCACGCTCAACCCTTGCCCCGAGTGGTATCGTTCCGGATGTAGGCACGCCCCGAACTTCGCGCGCCGCCTGCCCCTCCACCGCAGCGCCACCGGCCACAATTGTGCCTTGCGCAACCGCATAGATCGTTCCGTCTGCGCCATTGAGGGGCGTCATCACCAGCGTGCCACCAAGAAGGCTCGATGCATCTCCGATCGCCGAGACAGTCACGTCGATCCGGCCACCTGCGCGTGCAAAAGGCGGCAATGTGGCCGTGACAATCACAGCGGCGACGTTCCTTGGGCGGAACTGTTCGCCCGTCACATTGACACCGAGACGCTCAAGAATATTGGATAACATGTCTTCGGTGAAAGGCGAATTGCGAATCCCGTCACCTGTTCCATTTAACCCGACAACAAGACCGTAACCCAGAAGATCGTTGCCTCGGACACCATCAAATTCAACGAGATCCTTGAGTCTGACCGTCGCGTCTGCGCCACCGGACACCCAAATCATCAAGCAGAACAGCCCGAGAAGTCGCGGCAACACGCTCATCGCAGATACTCCACCAAGGACAGCCGCGACAGCCGTGCCGTGAGCATATACACTGTATCAAGCTGGATCATGGCCTGCTCCAGACGCGTCGCAGTCTCGTATGGGTCGGCCTCGCGCAAGGCGGATAGGGCGATCGACATCGCGCTTTTCTCTGCAATGGCCCGACTGGTGGCACGGGCATGTTTTTCCTCTTCGATGCCAATCCTGGCCGAAAGGTCTGTCAACGGCAGACTTGAATCGGCCAACATCTGGCCTGCTTTTTCCAGAACCTCCTGCTGCGACTGAAGGTCACCCGCGAACACGTCGCGCGACAAGACAGCACCCGTCGCAAACGCCGAGAGTGTCTTTCGGATAGCCGGCTCCTGCGCGGTTACACCCAGATTGCCGACCACACCTTGCCCCAACTCGAATTGCTCGGGTATGGGCTGACCGCCGGAATATCCCGCAGTATCGAAGCCACCGCTAGGCAAGAACCAATCCGAAACATAGTTCGCGAGATCGGTGGCGTTCAAACCAGGCGGAAGACTTGAAACGAGCGCATCCAGCATCTGCGCGGCACCTGCAAGAGCCGGCTGATGGCTTGCGACACCAGCGAATACCGTGCGACCAGCGACTGAAATGTTCAGCTTGCCAACAATCTCGGAAAAGCCCTGCGCCATCGCGTCGATAGACACAGGAACTGCGGGCACCAATCCGGACTGCTCAAGCACTATCAGATCCTGAAATCTCTTTTGGGAAAGTTCCAGCAGATCATGAATGACCGACTGCTGAGCTCCGAGGAAAAGGCTCCCACTCTCTGCGGTGCGCTGGTGCACAGATGCCTGCTCAACCGCGCGTTTTAACCCTGACAATCGGGCGAGATCACCGGAAAGATGCCGAGGCTTATCTGCCACTTGGCCTGAAGATAGTTCACCAGAGAGACGGGCTACATCCTGTTTGAGCATCCTCCCGGCGCGTCGCAAGACCGAATACCTTGCCATATCTCCGAAGCCTGTCTCAATCATTGATCAAATCTCCATCAGATTCCGCAGCATGGCATCCACGGTTGAGAGGACGCGGGCATTTGCAGCATAGGCTTGTTCAAGCCGTAGCAACTTGCTGAGCTCCGCGTCAGTATCGACACCGCGTGCGCCCAAAGTGTCTTGAACCGCAGCGAGCCGAGCGTCTGCACTGCTCTGATTTACCTCTGTTGCGAGACGCTTCGCACTGAGACCGGACACCATGTCTGTCGCATGACCATGCACAGAGCGTGAGACGATGCCCGAAACGCCAAGGGCAAGAGGACGTGTTAGCGCAGCAGCCATGCGTGAGAGTTGCGAATTGTCTGCGACAAAGCCTGGTCCCGGAGCGTCAATCCCGGCACGCAACCGCCAGAAATCGCCGCCTTTTTCAGGGTCGACGGCGGCATTCACCACCAGCCGTCCCGCAATCCCTGTCAGTGTCGCTGGAACAGTGCTCTCACCCGAAATCGCAAAGAGCCCGAAGGCTCCTGTGGGAAGGGTGGGATCGGCATCGGGTGCCATAAATCTGGTGACCAGATCTGCAGCAAGTGTGTCAAGTTCATCCTGCGCGCTTGGACCGAGCACATCTCTGATCGCGAATGTAGCACCCAGACGGCCCTCTGCCAAAAGGGCACTATCTGATGTTACCGTCTTCCCGTTGACCCTGAGTTGCGACAATGCGCCGGTCTGAACCAGATCAGTAGGGCTGATCGAAGTAGTGCGGTCGAAACCGAATTCCGCGGCACCTCGGTCGGCAAGAACTGTCCCATCTTGTGCGAGCAGCAGAGAGCGGCCATCCTCGCGCGGGATCTCAGTCACCGGGATGATTTCGGCAACATCATCGATCAACGCCTGTCGAAGGTCCATCAGAGCCTGTGGAGTGCCACCCAACAGAGTCTGCCGCTGGATTTCACGATTAAGCCGGGCTACTTCCTCTAGCGCAGTGTTCAGCGCGGCGACATCACGGGCAATCGAAGCATCAGCAGCATCGCGCTGGTTGAGCAGTGTGGTCTCCAGAAAGTTGAAGTTCCGGGTGAGATCATTTGCAACATTGGTGATAACCTGCAGGTTGACATCCGACTCCGGGTTCGCAGCCGCCGTAGATAATCCGTCCTCCAGCCGTCCAATCTGATGAACAAGGCTGCCCTGCTCATCCGGCATGCCAAAGCTGCGCTCGAGTTCGAGCCAGAATTGCGTAAGGCTGCCTTGCTGCGCGGCAGATGATACAGCATCACGATGCTCGTTCAGAAGGCCCTGATCGATATCTCTGTGCACTCCGACCGCGCGCACGCCATTGCCGGCGCCACCTAGAACCTGCGCAGATTGATCCAGAGAACGGAGTGCATAGCCCCTTGTCTGGGCGTTCGCGATATTGTCAGCGACAAGTCGCGTGCCACGCGACGCGACATGCAATCCACTAAGCGCTGAAGAGAAGGAGAGAGAAAGCGACATGGGTCATCCCGACATGTAGAGCATTCAGCGTTTGATATTCGTCGTTTCCTGCAGCATTTCATCCACTGTCTGGATGACCTTGGCATTCGAGGAATATGCACGCTGGGTCTGGATCAGGCTCGTCAGCTCTGCGGCGATGTCGGTGGCGGATTCCTGGAGGGCGAAGCCTACAAAATCTCCGACAGGGCCGGTTCCAGCGTCCCAAAGATAAAACGAGCCACTATCGCGCGACACCCGGAAAGCCTGACTGTCGAGAGCTGTCAGCCCATTCGGGTTGGGCACATCGACAATCGGAATGCGATACAGGGTTCTACGAAAACCTTGATCGTAAACGGCCTCGAGGTTCCCGCTGGCATCGATGATGAGGCCGATGAGATTCCCGGCGCCGACGCCATCCTGTTGGACACCCGCGCCGGAGAAAGTCACGCCGCGCTGGACGATGCCAACACCAACACCGATCTCACCTAGCGAAAGCTCGATATCCTGCCCACCAATGTTAATGGTGACCACCTTGTTATCGCTGGTTGCATCAGGATCCGGAGACACCGACAGCAATGTGCCGGCCGTTCCGGGCGCATCATCAAATACAAGCGTGTAGCTACCCAAGGCATCGCCAGTATCGGCGTGGACAAGGCTCATCTCCCATGTGTTCAATGCAACCGGAGTGAACTCGACATCGATCGTGTTGGACAATCCGAGGGTGGTGAAGAACTCGACTGAGAGGAACGACGTATCTCCGGACGCGGTTGGCAAGGTTGCCGAGGCGGGGAGATTTACACCGAGGTCAATCCGGGTTGTCGCAGAGAACGCCTGTTGATTGGTGTCAATTCTGACTGGCCGAAGGCCCGAATTGCTATCCCGCGGAAAGGGTGGAATGGTGCCATCCTGCGAAGCAGGTACGCCAAGCAAGGTATAGCCGGCGGCATCGCGGAGATAACCGTTGGCATCCATACGAAAGGAGCCGGTCGTTGTGAGCAACATCGGCGCGGTGCCATCCTGCAAGGTCGCGCCGATTTCGGTTGTCACCGGCAGAAAACCGCGACCGGACAATGCGATATCCGTCGCATTGTCCGTTCCGACCAGCCCACCGCCCTGATCCACGATGCGCTGGCTTGTGGTCCTGACGCCGCCCGCAGAATAATTCGCCTGCCCCGCCATTCCTGACCCGACAACCATGGAGTGAAAACTGGTCTGCGACCGGCGATAGCCATAGGTCGCCGAATTCGAGATGTTGTCAGAGATGGTCGCAAGTCGGTTGGCATTGGCCCGCAGCCCTGCCACACCCGCATTCATAGACGACGAAATACTCATGTCAGATCCATTCCACTACTGATTCTCTTGCGCAAACCTTGCGCCCGCTTTGTTAAGATCCACATAATGAGCGCGAACTCACTGGGCGATATCACTGCGCAGCAAGACCAATTCGACTCGCGAATTGCGTGCAGCCGTGGGTCTGGGGTCGACCGGGGAACGATCAGCATGGCCTGTCACCCGCCGAAAACGCGCATCGGGTAACCCGTCCTCCATCAGCATGACGTGGACTGCCTGCGCCCGACTGACGGTTAGCGGCCAAACCTCATTGTCGAGTATCACCGCGGGGAGACTTCGGGTATGCGCACCGATGGCAATCTGATTGGTCACGGTTGCGAAGACCTCGGCGATGACCGAAGTCAGCAACCGCAATACAGGGCGAGCCTCGGCTGTCTGTCGGTCGAACAGCGTCGCATCTTCAAGGTCGAACAATTCGACAACCAGACCTTCGTCAGTCATCCGAATTGCAACATGATTGAACGCGTCAGACAATGCGGCGTCCTGAGCCGCGATGGTTTCGAGTACCCCTACCAGACTTTCCAACGCGGATGCCTCCGAAAGGGATCGTTCACGCGTTGCAATTACGTCGGTCAGTGAAGCTTCCTGCGACAGTGACATGCCACCCATGACCCCATCGGAACCCGAGGAATGGCTTTCAATCGCGTAGGTCTCGGAGAAATAGTCCGCGATGCCCTGCCGCTTGTCATCTGTCACAGAGCCGAGAAGCCAGAGCATCAGGAAGAAAGCCATCATCGCGGTCACGAAATCAGCATAAGCAACCTTCCAGGCACCCCCGTGATGCCCACAATCTGCATTTTTCTTTTTGCGCTTGATGATAACCGGCCTGACATTGTCAGAACGTTGCATGACCCACCCATATTTTCACCCGAAGTCATGGTAGCACCCATGTCTGAACGAGCGGTTAATCCAGCAGCTCTGCGCCAACATGGTCACAATCGCTTCAGCGTAGCCTTCAGGTTCGGATCGAATGCCGGAATCCATTCCCAAGGGGATTACATGCCGCGCCAATTCCGGTATGATAAAGGAAAAAACTGAGGACATCATGAGCAGATTCCTTTTCGCATTATTGCTGCTTGCCCTGCTGGCAGGTTGTGGCTCGCGTTCGCCAAGCTTCACCGCGCCCCGCAATCTGGAAAATGCCTGCCAGTTGGAGCGCGAGCGGCCGCAATACTTCGCCGCGATGCGTGCTACCGAGCGGCGCTGGGGCACTCCGCTGCCCGTTCAGGCAGCGATCATCCATGCTGAAAGCCGGTTCATCGGCGATGCGCGCACCCCGCTGCGCTACACGCTTGGGGTCATCCCGATGGGACGGCAATCTTCTGCGTTGGGCTATTCTCAAGCGCTGGATGGCACATGGGACGAATATGTTCAGGAGGTTGGCAGCCGCCGGTCATCCCGCACCAATATCCGGGACGCGACCGATTTCATCGGCTGGTACACCAACAAGACGCGCGAGCGGAACAATATTCCGCTGAGCGATGCGCGCAACCAGTATCTGGCCTATCACGAAGGTCATGCAGGGTTTCGGCGCGGATCTTATAATTCCAAGCCCTGGCTTCTGGGCGTTGCCGACCGGGTGGCTGCGCGCGCGGCAATGTATGACGAGCAGTTGCGGGCCTGTCGGCGGCGCTAGCGCTTACGGCGCCAAGGTTTTCGCGACCATCGTCAAGACATCATACAGTGCGACGAGCTCACCCTTATGGTTGCGGACCTGACAATCCCAACGCACCTCACCATAGTCGCCGTCTGCACGCGGGTTGATCTCCTTGCAGGTCAGGGTCACTTGCAGGGTGTCTCCCGGATAGACCGGGGTCAGGAAGCGCAGATTGTCGATGCCATAATTTGCCAGCACGGGGCCGGGATCGGGCTGCACAAAGAGCCCTGCAGCGAAGGACACGATCAGATAGCCATGCGCCACGCGCCCGTCAAAGAACGGATTGGCGCGGGCGGCCCCCTCGTCCATATGCGCATAGAACGTGTCGCCGGTGAATTCGGCAAAATGCTCGATATCGGCGAGGGTTATCTCGCGCGCAGCGGTCACAAGCTGGTCGCCGATGTGCAGTTCAGCCAGTGACTTGCGGAACGGATGGATGTCGCGGCGCGCCTCTGCACCATCCAGCCAGCGGCCTGTGACAGCGCCAAGGAGGCGCGGTGCGCCCTGAACGGCCGTGCGCTGCATGTAATGATGCAGCCCGCGCATCCCGCCCAGCTCCTCGCCCCCGCCCGCACGCCCCGGGCCACCGTGCACAAGCATCGGCAGCGGCGAGCCGTGACCAGTGGCGGTTTTCGCACTGTCGCGATTGCCGATCATCACGCGGCCATGGAAGGGGGCGAGACCAAGGACCACTTCTTCGGCGACTTCGGGCGCGTGGGTGAAAAGCGACGAGACAAGCGAGCCCTTGCCCTTGGCTGCGAGTTCGGTGACTTCACCCAGATGGTCATAGGGCAAAAGCGTGGCAACCGGACCGAAAGCCTCAACCGCGTGAATGGCCTCTGCGCGCATTGGCTGGTCAGCATAGAGCAGAACAGGGTTGAGGAACGCGCCCTTTTCGGCGTCACCTGTCGCCACGCGCACGGTGTCAGGGTCGCCCCCAACGATTTCGGCCTCGCTTGCAAGCTGCTCGATAGCAGCGCGCACATCGGCGCGCTGGTCCAGACTTGCGAGCGCGCCCATGCGGGTAGACGGGTCCGCGGGCAGGCCGACAGCGACCTCGGCGAGTTTCGCAGCGAGCGCGTCGCGCACAGCCCCGGCCTGCGCGCGGGGAATGATTACGCGACGGATCGCCGTGCATTTCTGCCCGGCTTTCGCGGTCATCTCGCGCGTGACTTCTCGGATGAAGAGGTCAAACTCAGGGCTCTCCGGAGTCGCATCAGGGCCAAGAATGCAGGCATTGAGACTATCGGCCTCCATCGTGAAACGCGTGCTCTCGCGAATAATCGCGGGATGGGCGCGCAGCTTTTGGCCCGTGCTGGCAGAGCCGGTGAAGGTCACGACATCCTGCCCGGTCACATGATCCAGAAGATCGCCCACCCCGCCGCAGATCAGTTGCAGCGATCCCTCGGGCAGAAGCCCCGTCGCGATGATCCGGCGTACCATCAGTTCGGTCAGATACGCCGTCTGGCTGGCCGGTTTCACGATCGCAGGCATGCCCGCGAGCAGATTGGGCGCGAGTTTCTCGAGCATCCCCCAGATGGGGAAGTTGAAAGCGTTGATATGCACCGCGACCCCGCGTAGCGGCGTCAGGATATGCTGCGCCGAGAAGGTGGAATCCTTCGAGAGCGGCTCGACCCCGCCATCGGTCAGCACCCGCGTGTTGGGCAATTCGCGACGTGCTTTCGAGGCGTAGTTCAGCAGCGTGCCGATGCCACCCTCAATGTCGACCCAACCATCCTTGCGCGTGGCCCCGGTGGCCAGCGAGAGCGCATGGAAATCGTCCTTCTGTTCCATGAGCTTGAGGCCCAAGGCCTTGAGCATCAGCGCGCGCTCATGCACGGTCATGGCGCGCAACGTGGCACCTGCATCGCGCCCATGGGCCAAAGCCTCGGCGAAATCGAGGCCCGTGGAGTCAATCTCTGCCACCAGATCACCCGTGGCCGCGTCGTGAAGCGGTTTTGCCGTCCCCTTCCCCTTGCGCCACTCACCACAGAGATAGCTTTCGAGCGCCCGCGGCTGCCATCCGTCAAGCATTGGTTTTCACCCCGCATTCGGACAATTGGGCCGCCACGGTCGCCTCCCACTCGGCGAGCATCTCGGCATTGGAGCGGTGCCGAAGCCCAAGCGCCTTTAAGCGTTCGAAACGCTCCGAGTCCTTCGCACCAAAGCCCAGCGCCACGCGCGGATACCAGTACACCAATGAATCGTAGACATGATCGGGTGCGTCATGCGCCAGCGTCAGAAGCCCGGCCCTCCCAAGCTCTGCATGGCGCGCCTCTCGCGGCAGGATCGAGCGGAAGCACTCGGCCAGTGGCTGATACGACACCTGCGAAAACTCGCGCAGCTGAATCACGGCGGCAGCCCCCTGCAAGACATTCATCACAACAGAATCCACCCAGCCGGTCAGCGGGTAATGAAACACCGCCAACCGCATGTCGCCCCCTTGCCGCACGGCACCGATATCAGCCTCGCGCGGTAACCGTGCGGCCCATGGGTGCGTGCCCACATAGCGCGACACATCCGCACCGAACTCGGCCATGATCTTGAGCACGCGTTCGGCGTGGTCGGCCTTTTCAAGCACAATGCGCGCCGCAGCAATCCGCGAGGTGATACCTGGCGCGTCGTTGATCACATCGGCAAAGCCCGCCGAACCGGCCATTTCACTGTCGATGAACGAGGCCATCATGCGCAGCAACTCACCCCGGTAGCGCGGAGGCACATTGCCGGGCGAAGTCAGCCGTCCGCCCTGCGCCAGATAGTCTTCGATGGCCATGGTCTCATTCGTCATAGCTGATCACCAATTTGTCGGAGAGGGGCAGGCATTGGCAGGTCAGCACATAGCCCTGCCTTACCTCGTAATCCTCGAGCGCGTGGTTGACGGCCATCTCGGCCTCGCCCTCGATCACCTTGGCGCGACAGGTCGAGCAGACCCCGGCCTTGCAGGCGAAGGGCGCATCGAGCGAAGCGCCCAGCGCAGCATCGAGCACCGAGGTGCCATCCAGCGGCAGGTCCAGATTGCGCGTCGTGCCATCCAGCGTGACCGTAAGCGCGCAGGACTTGCCCTGCGCCGCCTGCACCTGTGCGCGCGCTGACTGCTTGAGCCGCCCCGGCTGGTTCGAGGCGAACAGCTCGAACTTGATCTGACTGTCCTCCAGCCCATGATCACGCAAGGCAGCCGCAATGGTCAGCATCATCGGCTCGGGCCCGCAGATGAAAGCTGTATCTACAGATTTCGGATCAACCCAATGCGTGAATAACGCCGCCATCTTCTCGGCATCCACACGGCCGGTAAACAGCTCAATCTCCTGTGCATCCCGCTCCAGCACATGCAGCACCGACAGCCGCCCCAGATAGAGGTTCTTCAGATCCTCCAACTCCTCGCGGAACATGATCGAACTGATCTGACGGTTGGCATAAATGAGCGTGAAGCGGCTTTTCGGCTCGCGCGCCAGCACAGTGCGGATGATCGACAGCACCGGCGTGATCCCCGATCCGCCCGCGAAGCCCAGATAATGCCGCGCCTCATCTGGGGCGAGCGGCACATGGAAATTCCCCGCAGGCGGCATCGCCTCCAGCATATCGCCAGGCGCGAGATTCTCATTCGCCCAAGTCGAAAACGCACCCCCATCGACCCGTTTGATCCCCACGCGCAGATTGCCGTCATCGAGGCCCGAGCAAATGGAATAAGAACGCCGGATCTCCTGCCCATCAAAATCGCGGCGGAAGGTCAGATACTGGCCCTGAATGAAGCGGAACGCCTCGGCCTCGGGTGCCTGCAGGGTGACGATGACCGAATCGCGCGTGTCATGCAGCACATCGGTAACTTTCAAAGGGTGAAACCGGCTCATCTCGTGGCCCTCAGATACACTTGAAATAGTCGAACGGCTCCAGACAGGACCGGCACTGATAGGCGGCCTTGCAGGGTGTAGAGCCGAACTGGCTGACCTTTTGCGTATCCTCCGACCCGCAATGCGGGCAGGGCACCACCAGCGCCGCTCCGGTCAACCGCTTGATCCGCCCTTCGACCACGCCTTCCGCGCGCGTGCCGTCAATCGGCGGTGCGATCCCATAGGCGCGCAGCTTCTCGCGCGCTTCGGGCTTGAGCCAATCGGTCGTCCAAGGCGGGTCCAGCTGACGCTCCAGCCGCACATCCGCCACGCCCTGGTCGCGCAGCGCCTTCTCGATCTCGAAATTGATCACCGAGGTCGCCGGGCAGCCGGAATAGGTGGGCGTCACTGTCACCACCACAGTTTCACCCTCGACCGACACATCGCGCACGATGCCCAGATCAGTGACCGAGATCACCGGGATCTCGGGGTCCGGCACTTCCGATAGCCAGTCCCAGACTTGTGCCTCGCTTACCATGTCGCGTCCGGATAGGCGCGCTGCAGCCATTGCATCGTGGCCAGCATATGGCCCAGATGCTCCGAATGCGTGCCTTGGTTTCCGCCCTTGTGCATATAGGCGCCTTCGGGTGCCGTCAGCGTCGCCTCACCCAGCACTTCACCCACCAGCGACTCCCAAGCCGGGCGGATGCTGTCAGGCGCGGCCATGATGCCCGCCTCGGCCAGCGCGCGGTCAGTCTCATCACTCGTCAACATCTCGCCAGTATAGGGCCAGAGATTGTCGAGCGCCGTCTGCATCCGCTTGTGGCTCTCCTCGGTCCCGTCGCCTAGCCGGATCACCAGATCGGCTGAGCGCTCCAGATGATAAGCCACTTCGCGCCCTGCCTTCGCGGCGATCTCCGCAATGCGCGCATCGTTCGAGCCCTCCAGCGCCTTCAGCATCGGCTGGTGCCAGGCATCGAACAGGAATTGCCGCATCAGCGTCTGGCCGAAATCGCCATTGGGGCGCTCGACCAGCAGCAGGTTGCGAAACTCCCAGACGTCGCGGCGGAAGGCGAGCGCATCCGCATCCCGCCCCTTGCCCTCAACCTCGCCCGCCAGCCCAAGCCAAAGCTGGGTCTGTCCGATGAGATCGAGCGCCATATTCGCGAGCGCTATATCCTCTTCCAGAACCGGCGCATGGCCGCACCATTCCGACACCCGATGCCCCAGCACCAGTGTGGAATCGCCCATGCGGCACAGACCCTCGAAAAGGGCCGTGTCCAGATCAACCACCGTGTCCATCACATCTTCCCCACATCTTCGGGAATGTCGAAAAAGGTCGGGTGGCGGTAAACCTTGGAGTTCGATGGCTCAAAGAGCGGCCCCTTGTCCGACGGGCTCGACGCGGTGATCGCTGCAGACGGCACCACCCAGATGCTCACACCCTCATTGCGCCGCGTATAGACATCGCGCGCATGTTTGACCGCCATCTCGGCATCAGGCGCATGCAGGCTGCCCACATGCCGATGGTTCAACCCATGCTGGCCGCGAATGAAGATCTCCCACAAAGGCCATTCACTGGACATCGCTTTGCCCTTTCATCTTGCCAAAAAATACTCTGGGGTAGGTGGCAAAGCCCCCTATTCCGCCGCAACCTTGGCCGCCGACCGCTTGCGGGCATGCGCCATCAGCCCCTCTCGGAACCACGCGCCATCGTCCCAGGCTTTCTGCCGTGCTTCCATCCGCTCGGCATTGCAGGGGCCATTGCCCTTGATCACCTCGAAGAATTCTGACCAGTCGGGCTCGGAGAAATCATAGCCGCCCTTCTCCTCGTTCCAGCGCAGATCCGGGTCGGGAATCGTGAGCCCCAGGTATTCGGCCTGCGGCACGGTCTGATCGACGAATTTCTGGCGCAGCTCATCATTGGTGTTGATCTTGATCTTCCACGCCATGGACTGCGCCGAATGCACCGAATCCTTGTCCGAGGGGCCGAACATCATCAGCGAGGGATACCAGAAGCGGTTGAGCGCATCCTGCGCCATGGCCTTCTGTTCCGGCGTTCCTTTCGCCATCTTCATCATGATGTCATAGCCCTGCCGCTGGTGGAACGACTCCTCCTTGCAGATGCGGATCATCGCGCGACTATACGGCCCGAACGATGTGCGTTGCAGCGGCACCTGATTCATGATCGCAGCGCCATCGACCAGCCAGCCGACCGCACCGATATCCGCCCAGTTCAGCGTCGGGTAGTTGAAGATCGAGGAATATTTCATCTTGCCCGACAAGAGCGCCTCGGTCAGCTCATCCCGGCTCACCCCCAGCGTCTCGGCCGCGCAATATAGGTAGAGGCCGTGGCCGGCCTCATCCTGCACCTTGGCCAGCAGGATCGCCTTGCGCTCCAGCGTGGGGGCCCGAGTGATCCAGTTGCCCTCGGGTAATTGGCCGACAATCTCGGAATGCGCGTGCTGGCCGATCTGTCGGATCAATGTCTTGCGGTAGCCTTCGGGCATCCATTCCTTCGGTTCGATCTTCTCGCCCGCATCGATGCGCGCCTGAAACGCCGCGAGCTTTGCGGGGTCTTCGTTCGTCGCTTCGGATTTCACCATCTGTGCATACATTTCCAGACCTCCAGCCTCAGACTCGTTCCAGTATCAGGGCAGCCCCCTGCCCCACGCCCACGCACATCGTGCAAAGCGCATAGCGCCCGCCCCGACGGCTCAATTCCCATGTCGCTGCCGCGACCAGTCGTGCGCCCGAAGCGCCCAGCGGATGACCCATCGCAATCGCGCCGCCGTTCGGGTTCACATGTTCGGCGTCATCCGACATGCCCAGGTCCCGCAGCGAGGCGAGCGTCTGCGCAGCAAACGCCTCGTTGAGTTCGATCAAGTCGATATCCTCAATCTTGAGACCTGCCAGCGCCAGTACCTTGCGCACGGCGGGCACCGGGCCAATACCCATCACCCGCGGCGCCACGCCCGCAGCTGTATAGGCCACCACGCGCGCGCGTGGTGTCAGCCCTTGAGCCTGCACGACCTCCTCCGAGGCCAGCAGCAGGGCCGCCGCGCCATCATTCACACCTGACGCATTGCCTGCTGTCACGCTCAGATCCGGCCCATTGATGCCGCGCAGCTTGGCCAGCGCCTCGGGCGTGGTCTCGGGGCGGGGGTGCTCGTCCATGTCGATCACCAGCGGTTCGGCTTTGCGGCGCGGCACCGTGACGTGGCAAATCTCATCAACAAAGCGACCCGCTTCTTGTGCAGCTGCCCAGCGCTGTTGCGAGCGTAGCGCGAAAGCATCCTGATCCGCCCGCGACACGCCCCAGTCGGCTGCAACATTGTCCGCCGTCTGGGGCATCGAGTCGATGCCATACTCCGCTTTCATCTTCGGATTCACGAAGCGCCACCCAATCGTCGTATCATATACTGCATTCGCGCGCGAAAACGCCGCCTCTGCCTTGGGCATGACAAAGGGCGCGCGGCTCATGCTCTCAACTCCGCCTGCCATCATGAGCCCCGTGTCGCCAGAGCGGATCGCACGCGCGGCCATGCCAACGGCATCAAGCCCCGACGCACAAAGACGATTCACGGTGATGCCCGGCACCTCGACAGGCAGACCAGCGAGCAGCGCCGCCATCCGCGCGACGTTGCGATTGTCCTCGCCGGCCTGATTTGCGCAGCCATAGATCACATCCTCGACCTGCGCCCAGTCCAGCCCAGGATGCCGCTCGATCAGCGCACGGAGAGGGATTGCCGCCAGATCATCGGCCCTCACTGACGCTAAGGCACCGCCGTAGCGACCAACTGGCGTGCGCTGGGCATCACAGATGAAGGCGTGTGGCATAGGCGCTCCTCCCAAAGCTGGCACTGCCAAAACTCGACCGGTTGGTCGAACAATATCCCTAAAGCGTCACACATCCAAGAAAAAACATGGGTATTTTGTGATGCTTTTGGATCGGACGAAAAAACTCTTGTGTTTTCATGCACTCACCAAGTTGCGCAATGTCTCATAGCGGGCACGGGTCTGGGGCGTGACGCGGGCAAGCGGCCCAGATGCTGCGGCAAACATCGTACCGACAGCCGAATCAGCGTCAGGGCTGAGATGCAGATAGAGGCGGGCAAATTCCTTGCGCGCCGCATGACCGGGCCAGTGCTCGGGGAGCGCCTCGGGCGCCAGTTGCGGTTCGCGCAAGGCGATTTCGCGGTAGGTGTGGACCAGAATGACGCGCAGCGCCAGCGCTGCGGCGGGGTTCGGGTAATCCGTTGTCGCGATCTGTCGAGAGAAGGTAAGAAACCCCTCATAAGACTTGGCAAGCCCGTCCAGCGGCCAAAGTTTGGCAACCATGGCGCGCAGCCCCTCGATAGACCCCTCGGGCCGCGCCAGAAAGGCAACAGCGCCCACGGGGCAAGCGCCGCGTGCCGGGCCAAGGGCGAACATGTCGGAGATCACGACAAATCCCGGTTCTGCCAGCGCCGCAACCTGCTGAGTGGCACCGCCTTCAGGAAAACAGAGGAACCGCCATTCTGACACTGAGGGCGTACCATAAATCACATCACCTGCTTGCGCATATTCGATACGTGCGGCCTCTGTCAGCGCGTAGAAACTTCGCCGCCCCTGCCGCAGACCCTGAACCTGTCCAGCAGCGACAAGCCGTGACATGGCCGTACGGATCAATGTCTCGCTTAGCCCCAGAGGCGCGCAAAATGTGATGATATCACGGATGCCAACTTCACCGCCGCGCGGCGCGACAATGTCGCCGAACAGGGTGACAATGAAACTGCCCGCGCGCAGCGGTCCCGTCTGGGGCCATCGCATATGGGTCAGTTCATCCATCTTCACTATCCGAACCCGGTAGGTCGTCCAGCTTGCCCTGATAGTCTCTGGCGCGCAACGCCTGCGGCGAATCAAATCTTGATTTTTCAGAGCAAGACAGGTCAATCTCAATACATAAACATCCGCCAGGGGGGCGCTTTAACGCAAGCACGAGCGCGTGTCGGGCACAAAATCAACCGCTCGGTCGAAAAAACAGTGGCGCGAGGTCGAAACTTGTGCTTTCACTAAGATCGTTGCGGATGCAACATTATCGATGGGAGGAGTAAGACATGAAACGCAGACCGATTCTGGGCCTGATGGGAGGAGCAGCGCTGGCATTGTCGTTGGGCGCATCTGCAGCAACTGCACAGGAAGTCACGCTCAGGCTACACCATTTTCTTGCGGCGCAAGCCAATGTGCCGACGCATATTCTTGATGTCTGGGCAGACCAGGTCGAGGCAGACAGCGATGGCCGGATCAATGTCGACCGCTTTCCCTCGATGCAGCTCGGCGGCACTCCCGGGGAGCTTTACGATCAGGCTGTCTCTGGGACGGCTGACGTGATCTGGACCGTGGTCGGGCTGACACCAGGCCGCTTCCCCTCGACCGAGGTGTTCGAGTTGCCCTTCATGGTCACCGATGCACGCTCAGCCTCTTATGCCTATTGGCACATGTTCGAGGAATCGATGCAGGAGGAATTCTCCGAAACCAAGATCCTCGCGACCTGGGTGCATGGCCCCGGTGTGATCCACACAGAGGATCCGGTCACCAGCCCCGATGATCTGCGCGGGATGCAGATCCGCGGCCCCTCGCGGCTGACCGTGCAGCTGTTGGAAGCACTGGGCGCAACGCCCGTTGGTATGCCGATTGCGCAATCCCCGGAGGCACTCTCGCGCGGAGTGATCAATGGCGCGATCATGCCTTGGGAAGTCACGCCCTCGCTGCGTATTCCGGAGCTTGTGGAAAACCACACCGAGTTCGAGGGCGACATGCTCTATACCGTGACGTTTGTCCTCGCGATGCACCAACCAAGCTATGACGCGCTGCCCGATGATCTCAAGGCGGTGATCGACTCGAACTCGGGGCTGGAGTTCTCTATCTTTGCGGGAGGCACCCAACAGGATTGGGACGCCCCCGGGCGCGAGATGGCCGAAGAGTTGGGCAATAACATCATCACGATCTCGGAGGATGACGCCCAAGTCTGGCGCGAGCGCGCGATGCCAATCTACGAGCGCTGGATTTCTGATATGGAAGGTCGGGGCATCGATGGTCAAGCCATGATTGACCGCGCCCGCGAGTTGATGGCCGAATACGAGGCTGCGAACTAATACAGATTTGGCCTTGCCTGATCGGACGGTCCCGTAAAACGGGGCCGTCTTTTTCCCAAGGAAGCGACCCAAGAGGCTGACATGCACGCAATCGCGATGGGCCTGTCCCGCGCACTGGCCATGATTGGCGGGATCGTGCTGGCCGCGCTGATCCTGATGACATGCCTGTCTATTTTGGGTCGCCAACTCAGCATTCTATTACATAGTGACTTAGCTCAAAGTATCGCGCCCGGTCTTGCCGCAGCGCTGCTCGGAATGGGTGTTGGCCCGATCTTTGGCGACTTTGAGCTGACAGAACTCGGCATGGCCTTTGCCATCTTCTGCTTCCTGCCCTTGTGCCAGATCACGGCGGGGCATGCGCGGGTCGATATCTTTACCTCCTTCCTCAAGGCTGGAACACAGCGCTGGCTGAGGCTTGTGATCGAGATCCTGTTTTCGGCTGCGCTTATCCTCATTGCGTGGCGGCTGTCGGTCGGCATGATGCGCCGCGTGAATACGGGGCAGACAACCTTCCTGCTGGAAATCCCCTACTGGTGGCCCTATGCCGCCTGTTTCGTGGCCGCGAGCATCGCGGCGCTGGTTGGCATTTACATGGTCTGGGTGCGCCTGATGGAGGCAGTCAGCGGGCAAGACATCATCGGTGAAGGCGCGGAGGGCGAACATTGAGCGCTATGGCAATCGGCCTGTGGTCCTTTCCGGCCCTGCTGACCCTCATCTTCCTGCGCGTGCCCATCGGTCTGGCGATGTTCGTGACCGGGCTGGTGGGGCTTGTGGTCGTGACCGGCACCACGAATACCCCTTTGTCGCGTCTGCAGACTGAGACCTTCACTACTTTCGCAAGCTACTCGCTCTCGATCATCCCCATGTTCCTGCTGATGGGCCATTTCGCCACACTCGGCGGCATGTCTCAGGCGCTGTTCAAGGCCGCAGAGGGCTGGCTGGGTCACCGCAAGGGCGGCGTCGCGATGGCCGCTATTGGCTCCAGCGCGGGCTTTGGCGCGATCTGTGGCTCGTCTCTCGCCACGGCGGCCACGATGAGCCGCGTCGCTCTGCCGGAGTTGAAGCGCTACGGCTATGCGGGGGGCTTCTCGACCGCAACACTCGCGGCAGGCGGGACGCTGGGCATCCTGATCCCGCCATCCGTGGTTCTTGTGATCTATGCCATTCTGACCGAACAGAACATCGCAAAGCTCTTTCTGGCGGCCTTCGTCCCGGGCATCATGGCCGCGCTCGGATATCTGATCGTGATCGCGATCTATGTGCGCGTGAACCCCGAGTCCGCAGGAACCCGCCCCCGCATCCCATATGGAGAGCGCTTCCGCGCACTCGCAAAGGTCTGGCCAGTGATGGTGGTCTTCGGGCTTGTCGTGGGGGGAATTTACGCGGGCTGGTTCACACCCACCGAAGGGGCCGCTGTGGGGGCGCTCGGGACGGGGCTGATTGCATGGGTCAATGGGGGCCTCACCCGCAAGACGTTGGCCGAAAGTTTCTATGTGACCGCGCGCTCATCCGCGATGATCTTCTTCATCATTTTCGGCGCGGCTTTCTATAATGGATTTCTCGCGCTCACACAGGTGCCGCAAAGCATCGCCGCATGGGTCGGCGGGTCCGGCTTCAGTCCACTTATGGTGCTGCTTCTGATCCTTTGCTTCTACCTGATCCTTGGCTGCGTGATGGACAGCCTGTCGATGATCCTGCTGACAATTCCGATCTTCTGGCCGATCATGATGGAGCTGGATTTCAACTTCGTCACCATGGCCGATCTTCATGCCGCGCGCGCGCGCGAAGCGATTCGCGCTGGCGTTGAAGTCGCGCCCGAGATGTTGCGATCCGTCGAGGCCGCGATAGCCGCTGGCGCGGAACTGACGCGCGAACAGATTCAGGCGCTGGGTCTGCGTCGCGTGAATGAGTTGGCCTTGCAACGCGCGAATATCGAGATGACTGCGATCTGGTTCGGCATACTGGTGCTGATCGTGGTCGAGGTCGGCTTGATCACACCACCCGTGGGAATGAACCTCTTCGTCATCAACGCAATGGACCCGAAAACCCGGATTACCGACACCTATCGGGCAGTTCTGCCATTTGTGGCATCCGATCTGATTCGCGTCGTCATTCTCGTAGCGTTTCCGGCGATTACTCTATTTCTGGTGGCGATCTGACCGACGGTTCATCCACTCAGTGGGAGCCAGGTTTTTCGGTGGTGCTTCAAAGGCGCCCATCTCTCGTCATATTCCCGCCTTAAGCACTCTTTAACAATCTTGGGTAGAGTAGAACCAAGAGGATGATCATGTTTCAGAATAAACCTGACGCGGAATCTGTTGCAGCGCCGAAGAACGCCATGGGCATCGCCCAAATGTTGGGTCTCCGGAAAAAAGAAGAGATCAATCCGGTCATCGACGCACGGCTGGAAGGGCTTTCCGTGCATCTTGACGAACGCCTGCCTCCAAAGGGCTGCTTCAAGCACTGAGCCGCAGGGCTGACACCCCAAGGGCCTCAATCAGCTCGCGCAATTCCTGACGCGCGGCAATATGCGAGAGTGTCATGCTCTCATTGCCCACGTCAGGCAGGTCGAGAAGTGTCAAGCCCTTGGGGAACAATTCGCGAAAAACCACGCGCTCGCTGAAACCGGGAGCGATTCGAAAGCCGATGCGTTTCGACAGCGCCTCCAGCGCGTCGCCGACCTTGCGCTTGTTGTGCATCGCCGTGGTGCCAAGGCGGTTGCGCAGCACTATCCAGTCCAGCGGGCGCAGCCCGGCCTGCGCGCGGGTCTGCCGTGCTTTCCAGACCATCTCGGAATAGATCGACGGGGCAAGGACCGCCCCGGTTTCAGGGTCCGTCCGCGCGAGCAGGTCGAAATCGATGAAACTGTCATTGATCGGTGTCACCAGCGTGTCGGCGACCGAATGCGCATACTGGCTATAGCGCGTATGCGAGCCGGGGCAGTCGATCACGATCACATCGGAACGCAGCTCAATCTCTTCGAGCGCAGCCGCCATCCTGGCATCATGCAGCACGGGACCTTCCGGCAGATCAAAGCGCGAGATCTCGGGCAGTGGCATGAATTCCGGTGTCGGCAGCGCGATCCCATTGCGGGCGCACCAGTTGCGGCGATTCTCGATATAGCGGCCGAAGCTCAACTGCCGCAGGTCCAGATCCATTGCTCCCACGCGCAGGCCATCGCGCGCCAGGGCAACCGAGAGGTGCATCGACACGGTCGATTTCCCCGACCCGCCCTTCTCGTTTCCCACGACGATGATATGCGCCATCTGCTTGCCTCTTTTGCCGATCTTCGCGGGGTCTAGGCCCATCGGGGCGCAGTTGCAAGCTCTGCGAAGAACCACTTAAACCCTTGTGAAAAAACAAGAAGGGCGCGGAAAACCCGCGCCCTCTCGCATAATCTGATGTCACTGGCTCAGAAGCCAAGCCCAGCGTATTTGTTCTTGAATTTCGAGACCCGGCCGCCCGTGTCCATCAGACGCGTGCCACCGCCAGTCCAGGCAGGGTGCACAGACGGGTCGATGTCGAGCGAGAGCGTTTCGCCTTCCGTGCCCCAAGTCGATTTCATCTGTACGACAGTGCCATCGGTCAGCTTGACATTGATCAGGTGATAGTCGGGATGCGTGTCGGCTTTCATCGCGGCACTCCTCAGGCTGAAGCGTCCAGGGGACGGTAGTTGGTTTTCTCTGCGATACGCGCCGATTTACCACGACGGGCGCGAAGATAGTAAAGCTTCGCGCGGCGCACCTTGCCACGGCGGACCACGGTGATGCTGTCGATATTTGTCGAATAGAGAGGGAACACACGCTCCACACCCTCGCCGAAAGAAATCTTGCGCACGGTGAAGGAAGCATCGATCCCGTTGCCGCCCTTGCGCCCGATGCAGACGCCTTCGAAATTCTGGACACGCGAGCGCGTACCCTCGGTCACTTTGTAGCCAACGCGGATGGTGTCACCGGCCTTGAAATCCGGGATATCCTTGCCGAGCTCCGCGATCTGCTCGGCTTCGATCTGAGCGATCAGGTTCATCGCCATTCCTCTTCATTTGCGCACGGTTGTTCCGTGCAGGTGTGGCTGTCCAAGAGCTCTGGTCTTCGTCCGGGTGCACCGCAGTGCCCGCCAGAGGTAGGTCAAGCTTGTCATTTCCATCGCTGCGCCGGTACGAGACTCTTCGAAGTCAGAAAGTCAGCCTATGGCAGCGGGTCCACAACCGAGACTCGGTGGCAGACACAGGCGCTTTACGTATTCACATCTGCGGCGTCAAGGGCCTTGGCATGGCTCAGGGCGCCAGACTTCAATGCAGACCGGCAGCGGGGGCCCTCTGGACTCATCAGACCCTGTGCAGTCACATATCCTGCGGTGCTATCGCGAACCCGGGAGGCGCAAGCTCGAAGCCCTCGAACCGAAAACCGGGAGAGACTGTGCAGCCGACGAGCGTCCATTCACCAAGGCTCCGCGCCGACTGCCAATGATGCGGCGAAACGATTGCCTGCGGCTTCTGGCCCTGCAGGAATTCGCTGCCAAGCACATGCGCCACAGCGGGGCCATCGGCATCGGGCGCGATCAGCAACTCCAGCGGCGCGCCTGCGTGGAAATGCCAGATCTCGGAAGCGTCTACACGGTGCCAGTGGCTGCGCTCTCCCGCGCGCAACAGAAACAGGATCGACGTTCCCGCCGGACGCGCGCCAGGCTCTGCCTCCGCCGCCCAGGTCTGCCGATACCACCCGCCTTCGGGATGTGGCGCGAGGCCGAAATGGGTGATGATCTCATCAGCCGTCATGTTACCGCTCGCCTTGCTGCAACACTGCGCATGGCCTGGTCGAGATCATTTTTAAGACTGCCAGCCATTGAACGATAGGTCCAGAGTTGGAATTCCGCCTCACTCTCCTTTACCAGCAAAAGCGGCAGATGCCCCAGCATCGTGCGCGCCGAGGATGGCGCTGGCAGCGCGCGCAGGTCCATCGCTACCAACCGCGCCAATACGGCTTTCGCATCCTCGCCCTCCAGTATCGCGCCAGCCCAGCTATCCGACTGGTCGTTGAGTGAGGCACAAGTTTCCAACCCATCGGGCAGGCCCTCGCCGAAGGCGAGGGCCTGTTCGCGCCCGGCCCAGACGAGACGCAGATGCGGCTCAAACACTTCGCCAGGTGCAGGAAATCCACCCAGCAGCTTTACGAGCGCCTCTGTCTTGCCGGGAAAGGGCGCAATCATTGTCATACGCGCAGGCACGATCGCACTCAGACGCGTAGCCCCGTGGGAAAAAGGCAGGTGCAACCCTGCAAAGGGTTGGCTCGCAGACAGTTCAATCACGCATCCGCCCTCCCTCTGGGTCAAAGAATACCGGGTCGCACAAGGTGACCTCGCAGCGATTGCCCCGCAGACCATCATCGAGCCGAAGCATCTCGCCATGCCGTGCGCGCCCGTTCGTGACCAGCGCCAGCCCAAGCCATGTGCCCAGCGTGGGCGAATAGCAGACCGATTTCACGTGCCCTTGCCCATGCGTTGCCTTGGCCGGAGCCTCGCGCGGGTAGAGATGCGCACCAGCGGTCAATTCCGCCGTCGGGTCTTGCGGGCGCAGGCCCACCAATTGCAACCGTTCTGCTCCCGTCAGCCCCGGTCGCCCGCTTGCCGCCTTCCCGATGAAATCCTTCTTGCGCGACATCATCCCCTGCAACCCGAGATCAAAGGCCGTCACGAACCCGTCGATCTCGGCATGCGTGAGAAAGCCTTTCTCGATGCGCAGCACATTCAGTGCTTCCATACCGTAGGCACCACCCCCAAGCCCCTCGGCCAGCGCTACAAGCTGACGAAAGAGATCGGCCCCGTATCGCGCAGGCACGGCCAGCTCATATCCGCGCTCGCCACTGAACGAGATGCGGAAAAGCCGCGCTGCGACCGGGCCAACCTGCACGGGCTGATACCCCATGAAGGGCAGATCCGGCACCTCGCCCAGCACATGCGCCAACAACTCGCCCGCCAGTGGCCCGGCAATCGCCATCTGCGCCCATTGCTCGGTCACAGAACAGAGCCGCAACTGCCAGCCGCGGCAGAACGCCTGCTGCACGAATTCCAGATGCCGCATCACCTCACCTGCGGCAGCGGTAGTGGTCGTCACCAGATAATCTTGCTCGCCCAGCCGCGCGCAGGTCCCGTCATCCATGACATGACCATCCTCGCGCAGCATCAGCCCATAGCGGACGCGCCCGACAGCAAGGCGCGACATGGTGCCGGTATAGACAAAATCAAGAAACCGCCCTGCATCGGGCCCCTGCACGGCGATCTTGCCCAGGGTCGAGACATCACAGACCCCGACCGCCTTCCGGACATACCCGACCTCGCGGTTGCAGGCCGTGCGCCAGTCGGGATCACCGGGTTTCGGGAAATAGGAGGGCCGGTACCACAACCCCGCCTCGATCATCGGTGCGCCCAGCGCGCGCACCTGCGTGTCCGAGGTCGTGCGCCGCTCGGGCCGGAACCCCTTTCCCCGCGCTCCGGCCCCAAGCGCGCCGATGCTGACCGGAACGAAAGGTGGGCGGAAGGTGGTGGTGCCTGTGCCCGGAATGCTGCCGCCCGTCGCATCAGCCAGCACCGCAAGCGCGCCCATGTTCGACGACTTGCCCTGATCGGGCGCCATCCCTTGCGTGGTGTAGCGCTTCATATGCTCGACCGAGGCGAACCCCTCTTGTGCTGCGAGCTTCACATCCTTGGTGGTCACGTCATTGGCGAAATCGAGCCAGGCTCGGCCCGGCGCTTTCACCTGCCAGAGCGGGCGGAGCGTATAGGGGCTGTCATCGGCCTCCGGCAATGCAATGTCAGGGGCTGTCAGCCCCAGTTCCGCAAGCGCCGCCCGCGCTGCCTCCACTCCGTCGGCCAGACAGGCCGCGGTCGAGAAACACCCCCGCGCCGCCCCGGCGGCCTCCAGCCCCGGCAACATGCCGGGGCGCGGCACGAAAGCCGCAATCGCCTCGTCCCAGACCGGGCGCGCACCTTGGTGGCAGGTTAGCGCCAAGGTGGGGTTCCACCCGCCCGAGAGCCCGAGCGTGTCACACGCAATCCGGCTCTCGCGCCCGCGCGCGCGGATCGTGACCTCGCGCAGCCCTTGCCGCCCACGCGTGCCAACCACTTCGGCCCCCGCGCGCAGCGGGAAAGGCGCTTCACCCGCCACATCCTCGCGCGAGTCGATATACGCGGCGATCTGCATCCCTTCGGCAGCTAATGCCTGCGCCGTCGTCAGCGCATGGTCATTATTGCCGAACACCACCACGCGCCCCGGATCGACCGCCCAGCGCTGCCAGTAACTCGCAACCGCGCTGAGCAGCATCACACCCGGACGGTCATTGCCCGGATGCGCAATCGGACGCTCCAGCGCGCCGCTGGCAAGGATCGCGCGCTTGGCCGTGATCCGCCAATAGCATTCGCGCGGCACGAGTCCGGGCTCGGCCAGATGCTGGCCGACACGCTCCAGCGCACCGAACACCCCGCCATCATAGACCCCGAAAACGCTCGTGCGCGGCATCAGCCGGACATTAGGCAGGCCCTGCAGTTCGCGCAGCACTCGCTGCACCCAGCCATCTGCGCCCCGCCCGTCGATCTGGCCGCCCTGCGACAAAGGCAGCCCGCCCATCTGGCGGTCCTCCTCAACAAGGACCACATCGGCCCCGGCACGGCCTGCTGTCAAGGCGGCCATCAGCCCGGTCGGACCGGAACCGATCACCAGCAGATCGCAGAAGGCAAAGGCGCGCTCGTGCAGGCTCGCGTCATACGCGCGCGGTAGGCGGCCCAGACCGGCGGCGCGCCGGATCAGCGGCTCATAAAGCCCTTCCCAAAATGCGCGCGGCCACATGAAGGTCTTGTAATAAAACCCTGCACTCAGGAAGGGCGCGAGCAAGTCATTGACGGCCAGCACGTCACGCCGGACCGAGGGCCAGCAATTCTGCGCCCGCGCCTCAAGCCCCGGGTGCAATTCCTGCAGCGTGGCGCGGATATTGGGTTGATATGCCCCGTCGCGCTTCAACTCGACCAGCGCATTGGGCTCTTCGCTGCCAGCGGTCAGCACCCCGCGCGGGCGGTGATACTTGAAGGACCGCCCCACAGGCCGCACGCCATTGGCCAGAAGCGCCGAGGCAAGCGTGTCACCCCTGCAGCCTCTCATCTCCCGCCCGTCAAAGCGGAACGGCACCCCCCGCGCGCGCTCGATCGCGCTGCCCCCACTCGCGCGCCGCTTCATTGCGCATCCTCCACGGCCCGGCTGCCCGTGACCGCATGCATCACTGTATCGCGCTCGACCACCAGCCATGTGCCGCAGGGGTCGTGATACCACAGCTCACGCGCAGGCCCCGCCGGGTTATCGCGCACATGCAGGTAGGCGTCCCACGCCTCGGGCGGAGCATCCGCTGTGGGGCGTTCGAGATAGTCGGCGGCGCCGATGCAGGTGAACTCACGCAGGTCACGCCATCCGCAGCAGGGGCAAGGGAGACGCATGTACAGACCTCAATGCAGATTGTGCTGGCTGCCCGTGCCCTCTTCATCGAGAAGACGGCCCGTGGCGAAGCGGTCAAGGCGGAAACGGCGGGCGACAGGGTGGGGCTGATCGGTGGCCATCAGATGCGCCATGCACCAGCCCGAGGCTGGCACAGCCTTGAACCCACCATAGCACCAGCCTGCATCGAGATAGAGCCCGTCGATTGGCGTGCGGTCGATGATGGGCGAGCCATCGGGTGTCATGTCCATGATCCCGCCCCAGGAGCGCAGGATCTTGGCGCGCCCGATCATCGGCATCAGCGTCATCCCAGCCTCCATCACCTGTTCGACCCCTGGCAGGTTGCCGCGCGACGCATAGGACGGGTAGAAATCGAGGTCGCCGCCAAACACAAGCCCGCCCTTGTCGGACTGGCTGATATAGAAATGCCCCATACCGAAGCTGACCACATGGTCAATGCAGGGCTTGAGCCCCTCGGTGACAAAGGCCTGTAGAATATGGCTTTCGATGGGCAGGCGTAGGCCCGCCATCGCGGCAACCTGAGAGGTGCGCCCGGCGGTGACGATCCCCACCTTGCGCGCGCTGATCTCGCCTCGCGTGGTAGAGACACCGGACACGCGCCCGCTCTCAACCGACATGCCCGTCACCTCGCAATTCTCGATCAGATCGACCCCGCGCAGGTCGGCCCCGCGCGCATAGCCCCAGGCAACGGCATCATGCCGCGCGGTGCCCCCGCGCTTGTGATAGAGCCCGCCATAGATCGGAAACCGCGCTTGCTCGAAATCCAGATAAGGCAGGATCGCGCGCACCCCCTCGCGGTCCAGCAGGATCGCATCGTCGCCCTGCGCCAGCATGGCATTGCCGCGCCGGGCGAATGCATCACGCTGCCCGTCCGAATGGAACAGGTTGATCAGCCCGCGCTGCGAATGCATGACATTGTAATTCAGCTCTTCCTCCAGCCCCTCCCAGAGTTTCAGCGAATGGCTGTAGAACTCAGAATTGCCGGGCAGGAAATAATTGGCGCGGACGATGGTGGTGTTGCGCCCGATATTGCCGCTGCCGAGATAGCCTTTCTCGAGTACGGCGACATTGGTCATGCCATGGTTCTTCGCCAAGTAATAGGCCGTCGCCAGACCATGCCCGCCACCACCGATGATGAGCATGTCATAAGCGGGCTTGGGGTCGGGCTTGCGCCACTGGAGTTTCCAGCCGCGGTTGCCGCCAAACCCTTCTTTCAGAACGCGAAAACCAGAGAAGCGCATCGTGCTTTAGACCCTATTCAGCAGCCTCGTTGCTGAGGGTGAAGACCGGCTCCATCCGAGCGAGAATATCATCCGCGAGATGACATTTGATCTGATGCCCGTCCTGGAGCTTGCGCATCGGCGGCATTTCGGTTTCGCACAGATTGCCGGGCACTTCAGACTTCCAGCGACAGCGCGTCTGGAAAGGGCAGCCCGACGGCGGATCCATGGCCGAGGGGATGTCACCCTCCAACACGATACGCTTCTTTTGCACCGATGTATCCGCAACCGGCACCGCCGAGAGAAGGGCCTCGGTATATGGGTGGTAGGGTGGCGCAAAGACCTGATCAGTGGTGCCAAGCTCCACCACATGGCCCAGATACATAACCATCACCCGGTCGGACAGGTAGCGCACAATCGAGAGATCATGGCTGATGAACAAAAGCGTCGTGCCATTCTTGCGCTGGATATCCATCAGAAGCTGCGTCACTGCCGCTTGCACCGACACATCCAGCGCCGAGACAGGCTCATCCGCAACGACGATTCGCGCGTCCCCGGCAAAAGCGCGTGCGATGCCCACGCGCTGTTTTTGCCCGCCCGAGAGCTGGCGCGGCATCCGCTCGGCAAATTCACGCGGCAGTTTCACCAGGTCCAGCAGTTCCAGCATGCGCTGGCGGCGCTCACCGGGCGTCTTGCCGACCTTGAAGATTTCAAGCGCGCGTATGATCTGCGCGCCCACACTCATTGAAGGGTTCAGCGTGTCAAAAGGGTTCTGGAATACCATCTGCAGCCAGGACACGGCATCCGTGTTGCGCTGCTGGATCGGGGTCTTTTCAAGGTGCTCGTCGAAAAGCATAAGCTTGCCGCCGGTAGCGGTTTCCAGCCCCATCAGCACCTTGGCAAAGGTGGACTTGCCACAGCCTGACTCGCCGACAATGGCCAGTGTTTCGCCCTCGCGAGCGTCGAAACTCAGTGTCTCGTTGGCCTTGACCACCTTGGTATCGCCCCCGGAAAAAAGGGAGGAAGAGGCGACCTCGTAATACTTGCGCAGATCATCCATGCGCAGCACCACATCGCCGATCTTGGTCGGGGGGACGTCCTCGTCGGTGCTCCAGGCGGCGTCCCAATCGATTTTGTCGATGCGCAGGCAGCGGCTTTCATGGCGGTCATCGCCCTCGATTTCGGCCATGGGGATGTCGCGCGCATCACAGAGACCCTGTTTGAAGTAGTCACAACGCGGGCCGAAATTGCAGCCCGGCGGGCGCTCATGCGGCAGAGGAAAGTTGCCCGGAATGGCGCGCAGCGGGCGCGAGGTCTTGTCGGCCGAGGGCAGCGGGATCGCGCGGAACAACGCCTGCGTGTAGGGGTGGCGCATCTTGTTGAAGACGTCGCGGATATTGCCGGTCTCGACAGCTTCGCCGGAATACATGACGCAAAGCCGATTGCAGGTCTCCATGATCAGCCCAAGGTTGTGGCTTATGAACAGCATCGAGGTTCCGTATTTTACCCCGAGATCCTTGACCAGATCGACGATCCCGGCCTCGACGGTCACATCAAGCGCAGTTGTGGGCTCGTCGAGAATGAGCAGCGCCGGGTTGGCCATCAGCGCCATGGCGATGACAATGCGCTGCTGTTGGCCACCCGAAAGCTGGTGCGGGTAGGCATCCAGAATACGGTCGGGATCGGGCAGGCGGACATCTGCGACAAGCTGGCGGGCGCGGGCGCGGGCCTTGTCCGCGGGCATGTCCTGATGGATCATCGGCACTTCCATCAACTGCCGCCCGACCTTCATCGCGGGGTTCAGTGAGGCCATCGGCTCCTGATAGATCATGGCGATTTCCGAGCCGCGTATCCTCGCCAGTTCGGCTGCACTCATGGCGTTCAGGTCGCGCCCCTTGAACTTGATCGTTCCGCCGACGATCCGGCCATTGACGCCCAGGTCCTGCATAACACCCAACGCGACGGTGGATTTCCCGCAACCCGACTCACCCACGAGCCCCATCGCCTCGCCGGGCATGACCATGCAGGAGAAATCCATCACGGCGGGGATTTCGCGCGCGCGGGTGAAGAAGGAGATCGAGAGGTTCTCAATCTCGAGGATCGGTTTTGAGGAGTCCCAGTCGGTCATGCGTTGCTCCCTTCAAGAGAGGGCCGGGATTTCTGCCCGTCGCCATTGTCTCTCGGACAAATGGCGCGACAACGGCGATCCCCCGGAGTATTTTGGGCAAGATGAAACATCAGTCTTTCAGACTTTCCTCGCGCAGCCCGTCTGCAAGCAGGTTCAGGCCAAGCACGAGAGACATCAACGCGAGGGCAGGCGCAAGGGCAGCATGCGGGAAGGCGGTCAGAAGGCGGCGACCCTGATTGATGGTCGAACCCCAGTCTGGACTTTCGGGCGCAACACCCAGACCGAAGAAACCTAAGGTGCCGAGCAGGATGGTCGTATACCCGATGCGCAGGCAGAAATCGACGATCAGCGGCCCACGCGCATTGGGCAGAATCTCCCACAGCATTATATACCACGGCCCCTCGCCGCGCGTTTGCGCAGCCGCGACATAGTCACGGGTCTTGATATCGAGCGTGATGCCGCGAACGATCCGGAACACTGTGGGCGCATTGACGAAGACGACCGCGACGAAAACGTTAAGCAAGTTCGGCGACATGCCCCAGAAGCCCAGCGGATCGGCATTGAAGGCGAGCCCCGAATAGGCCCAGAGGCCCACCAGCAGCACGACACCGACATAGAGATTGCGCTTCATCGGCTGAGTGAAGTAGCGCGCGTTTAACAGCAAGGTGAAGAACAGGACCGGCATCAGGAACAGCACGCCGGCCATGACGCGGGGGATGGCCGTATTCTGAATCTCGGGCGCGACCAGCAGGAAGAAGAGCAGGATCACCGGAAAGGCAAGCACCAGATTGGCGATAAAGGTTAGCCCCGTGTCGAGCTTGCCGCCGATATAGCCTGCAGGTAGCCCAAGCGAAATGCCTATCACGAATGAGATCATCGCAGCGAAGGGCGCGATCCGCAGCACCTCGCGCGAGCCCATGACCATGCGCGAGAAGACATCACGCGCCAGCGCATCGCCGCCGAGCAGGAAATGCGGATATCCTTCGCCCGGATCAGGCAGTGCAGAGCCAGGCACAGTATTTCGCATGCCCGAGAACTGTGCCAGCGGGTCGTGCGTCACGATCATGTCGGCGAAAAGGGCAGCGAAAACCCAGAATATCACCAGTGCAAAGCCGACCATTCCGACCTTCGAGTCGAACAGCTTGCCATAAAGGCCCAGCCTCCGCTTGAGGCTGATCGAGACCGCGAAGACCACGACCATGGCGAGCCAGACCGGCCAGAGCTGGAGGCCAAGAGCTGCTAAGATCTGGGGCCAGGTGAGAGCGTCCAACATCACTGCCCCCTCTCAGGAAATCCGGATACGCGGGTTGAGATAGACATACCCGATATCCGAAATGAGTTGCGTGATGAGCACCACCACCACCGCTACCACAGAGGCCGCCAGCAGCAATTCGATGTCGTTATTGGCCGCAGCCTCGAACAGGACCCAGCCGAAGCCGGGGTAACTGAACAGCACCTCGACAATGACCACCCCGTTCAGAAGCCATGGAATCTGCAGCATGATGACCGTGAAGGGCGCGATCAGAGCGTTGCGCAGTGCGTGCCGCAACACGATATTCCGGAAGCTGACCCCCTTGAGCCGCGCCGTTCGGATGTATTGCTGAGTCATCACTTCGGTCATCGAGGCGCGGGTGATGCGCGCGACATAGCCCATGCCGTAGAGTGCGATGGTCATCACCGGCAGGAAGAAATTCCAGAAGGTGATCTTCTCCAGCGCCGAGCGGGCATTGCCCTGAAACAGCACTGGCCCGTCGATCACACCCCAATTCACCAGCAGGGGCGAGAGGCCAACAGTCGAGGAGGCTAAAAGCGCGATGAACACCACGCCCGAGACATATTCGGGAGTCGCTGTGGAGGCGATGGCAAAGGTCGAGAGGCTCCTGTCCGTTCGCGAGCCCTCGCGCATCCCAGCGAGCACGCCGACCATCAGCGCCATGGGAACCATGACAATCAACACCCAGAGCATCAGAATGCCTGTGGCCCCGAGACGAGACGAGATCACATCAGCCACATCGGCTCGGAAGCGGGTGGAATTGCCCCAGTAGCCCTGGATTAACCCACATCGCGTAGGTGCCGCACCCGGTTCGGATACACTTGTCAGACGGTAACAGCGCCCGTTAACAGAGCCGTCGGCTGCCTCTCGGGTCCAGCCGGGCACGACCCCGAGCCATTCACCATAGCGTGTCAGCATCGGCTGATTGTAACCGTTCCGATCCAGCCAGCTTGCCACCTCGGCATCCGAGATGCGGGCACCGGCCTGAGTCTTTGCCAGTGTTTCCAGCTTGGCAGGCAGGTTGGTCAGGTAAAAAACAACGAAGGTCAGGCAGAGTGCCGTGACGAGCATGACGCCGATGCGGCGGGCGAGGAAAAGGAGCATCCGGCTTCCTGTCTGCTAAGGCGCGCGGCCACGCGCGGGCGACCAGGGTTTGGCGAAGCGCGTGGCGACCGGGCCGCCACGCGCAATCTTGCTCAGGCCAAGCCGTAATGCTGGTAACGAACCTCAAAGGTAGGATGCATTTCCGCATTCAGGACGTTGGGACGCGCATTGCGGTAGAGCGAGCGCCAGTAGGGCTGTATCAATACCCCCTCGTCCAGCATGATCTGCTGAATCTTCGCCATGACTTCGCGGCGCTCGTCGGCATCGGGGATGCCGTTGGCCTCATCGAGCAGCGCATCGAACTCCGCATTGGCAAAGCCGGCCTCGTTCCATGCCACGCCCGAGCGATAGGCGAGGTTCAGCACCTGCACGCCCAGCGGGCGCATGTTCCATTCGGTCGAAGAGAATGGATAGTTGAGCCAGTCATTCCAGAAGGTCGCGCCGGGCAGTATGGTACGGTTGATGTTGATCCCGGCGGCTCTGATCTGCGCTGCAACGGTGTCACAGGAAGCTGCCTGCCATTCATCATCGATCGAGATAAGCTCGAATTCATGATCGCCGAGCCCCTCAGCATCGATCATGGCTTTAGCCTGCTCCGGGTCAAAGGGCGTACCGCCCGTCGGGGCATATTCGGGATGAATGGGGCAGACATGATGGTTATCGGCAACTGTGCCGCGGTCGTTATAGCCCAGTTCCAGAACCAGCTCGTTATTCACTGCCATTTGCAGCGCGCGGCGCACATTGACATTGTCATAAGGCGGGCTGTCCTGATTGAAGCGTACTGCCAGCGTTGCCGCCGTGATCGCCTCGGTCGCAGGCAGGCCGATCATCTCGAACAGATCGACAAAATCGCCCGTGGTCTGATAGGTCAGATCGATCTCACCGCCCTCGGCAGCGGCCATCCATGCGGCAGGATCCGTACCTAGGTCAACGAATTCAATCCTGTCGAGATACGCACCATTGCCCTCATTCCACCAGGTGTGGTCAGGGTTACGCTCGATCACGGCGCCGATGCCAGTGTCATGGCTGACCGGGAGGTAGGGCCCGGTGCCAATTGGGTTGGCGACCGGGTCATCGCCCGTGAAGGACTGGTGCACCACAGCGGCTGGATAGTCGGTCATGTTAACGATAATCGCGATATCAGGGCTGGACAGGTGCAGCCGCAGGGTCAGATCGTCGACGATCTCGATGGCCCCTTCGCGCAGTTTGCCGTCCTCGGAAATAGCGCTCATACGTCCCGCCATGGAATTGCCCTCGACCGAGGCATCACACCAACGTTCGATGTTATGGGCGACATCCGCAGAAGTGAAATCATCGCCATTGTTCCATTTCACACCGGGACGAACGTTAAGTGTGAAGGTCATGGCATCGTCGCTGGCTTCCCAGCTTTCCAGCAGGACAGGCTGCACCGTGCCGTCGCGCTCGTAGCTGACAAGATACTCCAGCCAGCCGCGACAGACATTGGCCAGTTCCGACCAGTCCCATGTGCGCGGGTCGCGTTGTGCCTTGATATCCATCTGCATGCGCAGCGCGCCGCCCATCTGGGGCGTGTCGGCACGGACTGCAGGTGCCGTCAGGCCAATCAGACCATAGGCGGCAGGCACGGCGACCCCGAGCGCTGTTGCACGGGTCATGAACTCGCGGCGGCTGAGCTTGCCCTCGGCGTGCTCGCGCGCGTAGAGCTTGGCAGCCGGGTGCAATTCAGTGGCCTTGCGTTTCTTGTGGGTCATGGTCGTCTCCCCTGTTGGATCTGGACGTTTTCGTTTGTTGCCTCGCAAAGGAGGGATGAATGTATTCGGCGCCTTACGCGCCATCGGATCGTTTGATTTACCGACACTGTTTTGATTGAAACCGACATGCGTCGTCTTTTCAACCTATTCTTCCGGTTGCAAGCCGAGTTCAATCGCGCGGCGCCCCTCCCTCGAAACTGTTCCCATGTGTGTAATCGCAGGGTGCCTCCTGCATCTGGAGGTGCAGCATGTCGCCATTGTAACTGTTTTCACGAGCCAACGCCTCATCGAAAGCGATCCCCAAGCCCGGCGTGTCGGGCGGAGTAACGAAACCGTCCTGAACCCGCAGCATGTGTCCAATCAGTGGCAGGTGGAAATCACCGCCATTGCCGATGCACTCGATCATCAGCAGGTTCGGGATGCTGGCCGCCAGATGAATATTCGCCGACCATTCCACCGGTCCGGCATAAAGATGCGGGGCCATCTGCGCGCCGAAGACTTCGGCCATGGCGGCGATCTTCTTCCCCTCCCAGATACCGCCCGCGCGGCCCAGGGCGGGTTGCAGGATGCTTGCGGCACCAGCGCGCAGCACAGCCCCGAACTCGGCCTTGGTGGTCAGCCGTTCACCTGTCGCGACGGGGATGCGCACGGCGCGCGCGACCTCGGCCATCGCGGGGATGTCGTCCGGCGGAACCGGCTCCTCGAACCAGAGCGGCTGGTGCCGCTCCATCGCCGCGCCCAGCCGGATCGCACCGGCGGGCGTGAACTGGCCATGCGTGCCCAGCAGGATATCGGCGCGATTGCCGATGGCCGCGCGCACAGCCCCCAGCATCCGGTCGGTCAGGTCGATATCGCGCATCCCCGGCTGATGCCCGCCGCGCAGCGTATAGGGGCCGGCCGGGTCCAGCTTGACGGCGGTGAACCCCTGATCGACCGCCGCCAGCGCGCTTTCCGCGGCCATGTCGGGGCTGGTCCAGAAGGCGGCCTTGTCATGGTGCGGCAGCGGGTAGATGTAAGTATAGGCGCGGATGCGCGGGTTCATCATGCCGCCCAGCAGCGCCCAGACGGGCCGGTCGCGCGCTTTTCCCAGAATGTCCCAGCAGGCGATTTCCAGCCCCGAGAACGCCCCCATCACCGTGG
>REER01000105.1 GCA_007694945.1 Paracoccaceae bacterium
GCGGTTCTGCCAGCGGACCCAGCAGAACCTATGCGACGAACTTTAGATTCGGGTGACTAGCGCAACGATGTACTGGCATCCCCGCGTGATTGAGAAATCGTTCTGGGCTAGACGCCAAGTGAATCGCTCGGCGGGAAGCTGCTCCAAGAGAAATTCCGGATTCAAAGTATTTGACGAGAACAGTTTTCTCGGGGCGCGGCATTTGGCGCCCCCCGCCAGAAAGGAATTTCATGGCAAGGCATTTCGAAGAGCGCCGTTCCGCAGTTGGCCGTGCTCGAGCGAGTTTTCACACAGCCTCGGCCGGGCCCGTTAAGATGCAGGTCACCTTCGCAAGGGGCGGGAGAGCCGCCTTTGACCTTGCGACATCGCACTTGCAGAAAATGGCTCAAGCGGCCAGTCGCCTCCCCAGCCCACAACAGCCGCAGTTGGCAGGAAGCGGAGTTTGCAAAGTCGCGGGTCATTGCCGCGGTGCTCGGCCTGGCTCTGTATTGCACGTCATGCCGGTTTGGGACAGTCGTCGGCCCTGCAAGCATGTGACACAGAACATGCTCACTGTTTGCAATTTGAGGCACGCCCTTGCGCCCGATAGCGACCCATCATCTCGCACATCTGAGGCATGACCCCTTTTCATGTATCTATGAGCGCGCGGTGATGCGTTCTCCCTCGCTGGCGATATCACAAACACGCCTCGAAAAGGGCGCGGGTGTTCTCGCGCGTCATCTCGACGGGATTGCCCCCACAGGACGGATCGAGCAGTGCCATTTCGGTCAACTCGTCCAAACGGCTGGCCTCGACGCCCATCGCACTCAGATTGGCCGGGATCGACAGGGCCGCGCGCAGTTCCATGACATGCGCGGCAAATCCGTCAAACCCGCCTGTGATGCCCAGATAGGCAGCGGCACGCGTGATGCGGTCTTCGATGGCGGGTCGGTTGAACTCCAGCACCATCGGCATGACCACGGCATTGGTTGTGCCATGGTGCGTATTGTAGACCGCGCCCACCGGATGGCTGAGGCTGTGGATCGCGCCCAGACCTTTCTGAAAGGCCACCGCGCCCATCGCGGCCGCCGACATCATATGCGCGCGCGCCTCTAGATCATCCGGGGTGGCATAGACGCGTGGCAGGTTTTCCAGCACCAGCCGCATCCCTTCCAGCGCGATCCCATGGCTCATCGGGTGATAATGCGGGCTGCAATAGGCCTCCAGACAATGGGCGAGCGCATCCATGCCGGTGCCTGCAGTGATAAAGGCGGGCGTCTCCACTGTCAGCGCGGGGTCACAGATCGTGACAACGGGCATCAGCCTGGGGTGAAAGATGATCTTCTTTCTATGCGTGGCGCTGTCGGTCAGCACGCCCGCGCGTCCGACCTCTGATCCGGTGCCCGCCGTGGTCGGCACTGCAATGATCGGCGCGATGGTGTCGGGATTGGCACGCGTCCACCAGTCGCCTACATCTTCCAGATCCCAGACGCCGCAAGGCTGATCGACCATCAGCGCGATCATCTTGCCCAAGTCCAGTGCAGAGCCGCCGCCAAAGGCCACCACCCCGTCATGGCCGCCTGCGCGGTAAACTTGCAGACCCGCCTGCATATTGCCCTCGGTGGGGTTGGGGTCCACCTCGCTGAACATGGCGCGCCCCAGACCGGCCGCGTCGAGGATATCCAGCGCCTGCGCGGTGATCGGCAGGCTGGCCAGCGCGCGGTCCGTGACCAGCAAGGGCCGCACGATGCCCACGGCCTTGCACTGTTCGGCCAGTTCCGAAATCCGCCCCGCCCCGAATTTGATCGTGGTCGGATAGCTCCAGTTTGCACTCAGTCCCATGTCTCAGGCCTTTTTCAGATGGTAGGATTTCACGCGCGTCAGCGCATGATAGCCAAGCGCCGACAGCGCCGTGCCGCGCCCTGTGTCCTTGCAGCCGGTCCAGCATAGCGCCGGGTCCAGATAATCGCAGCGGTTCATCAGCACTGTGCCGGTCTGAAGCTGCGCCCCAATGGTCCGCGCTGCTGTCGCGTCGCGCGTCCAGATCGAGGCCGTCAGCCCATAGTCGCAATCATTCATCAGACGGATCGCCTCGGCATCATCCTTCACTGGCATGATCCCGACGACAGGCCCGAAGTTCTCCTCGCGCATGACGCGCATGTCATGGGTGACATCGACCAGGATCTGCGGTGCCAGATAGGCACCGCCATCATCAGCGGGAAATTCAGCCACGTCTATCAGCGCGCGTGCACCCGCCGCCACGGCATCCGAGATCTGCGCGCGCACGATAGCTGCAAAGCGCACATGCGCCATTGGCCCCATCGTCGTGTCCTGCTCCAGCGGATTGCCCAAACGCTGCCCGCGCACCCATGCCACCGCCTTTTCGACAAAGGCATCAAACAGGCTCTCATGCACATAGATGCGTTCGATCCCGCAGCAGCACTGGCCCGAGTTGAACATCGCGCCATCCATCAGCCCGTCCACCGCCGCGTCCAGATCGGCATCGGCGCGCACATAGCCCGGATCCTTGCCGCCCAGCTCAAACCCCGTGCCGGTGAATGTGCCCGCCGCCGCGCGCTCGATCGCGCGCCCACCCCCGACCGAGCCGGTGAAATTCACGAAATCGAAGGCACGCGCCGCAATCAAAGCCTCGGTCGTGGCGTGATCCAGCACAACGTTCTGAAACACAGCCTCGAGCACGCCAGCGTTGTGCATGGCCTCTGCCAGCCGTTCGCCGGCCAGCAGCGTCTGGCTTGCATGTTTCAGAACCACGGCATTTCCGGCAATCAGCGCGGGCACGACCGTGTTCACCGCCGTCAGGAAAGGGTAATTCCACGGCGCGATGACAAACACCACGCCTTGCGCTTCGCGCGCCAGCAGACGCGTGAAACGGTCACTGTCCTCGATCACCTCATCAGCCAGCGCATCCGGTGCGATCTGCGCCATATAGGCCGCGCGCTCACGCACGCCGCCAAATTCACCGCCATAGCGCACCGGACGACCCATCTGCCAGGCCAGTTCCGGCACGATCTGAGGGGCAAGCGCTTCCAGCGCGTCAATACCCGCCATCACAATGGCAATACGCTTTTCAAGCGCCAAAGCCGCCCAGGCCCCCTGCGCCATGCGCGCGCGGGCCCCGGCGTCTTGAGCCGCCTCTGGCGACAGCGCGTCCCGCTCGGCATATAACGACCCGTCCACGGGGGACACCAAACTGATCTTCGTCATTTCTTTTCCTGTGATTTCAGATTTCATCTTGCCAGAAATAGTCCGGGGTGAATTGGCCGCAGGCCAAGAGGGGTAGCACCCCTCATCCCCGCTCAAGCAGGCGCTTGCGTTCCCAATCCGTCACCACGCGGTCCTGCTCCTCGATCTCCCAGCGCGCCGCGCGTGTGTAGTGATCGACCACCTCATCGCCAAAGGCCGCGCGCAGCATCTCTGATCCCTCCACCAGATCGGCGGCGTGGCGCAGAGTCTTGGGGATTTCGCGGGCGCCGGCGTTCTGGTAGCTGTCGCCGCGCATTTCGGGTTCCAACTCCAGCCCCTGCTCGATCCCAGCAAGCCCCGCGGCCAGCAGCCCCGCGCAGGCCAGATACGGGTTCAGATCGGCCCCGCCGATCCGGCATTCCACGCGCACCGCTTTTGTCCCGTCCCCGCAGACCCTGAAACCCGCAGTGCGGTTGTCCAGCGACCAGACCGCCTTGGTGGGGGCGAACATGCCCACGCAGAAGCGCTTGTAGCTGTTCACATTAGGGGCCAGCAGTGCCGTGATTTCGCCCGCATGGGCCAGTTGACCCGCCATATACTGCCGCATCAGCGCCGACATGCCATATTCCGCGCCCTTGTCCAGAAAGGCGGGCTGGCCGTCCAGTGTCCAGAGCGACTGATGCACATGGCTGGATGAACCCGCGCGGTGATGGTCATATTTCGCCATGAAGGTCACGGATTTGCCTACACCATGCGCGATTTCCTTCGTCGCCTGCTTGGTGATCACATGGAAATCCGCAGTGGTCAGCATCTCGGCATATCGGATGTTGATTTCCGCCTGCCCTGCCTCGGCCTCGCCCTTGGAGTTCTCGACCGGAATACCCGCGCCATAAAGCCCGTTGCGTAAAGCCCGCATCAGCGGTTCCTCTTTCGAGGTCTGGAACAGGTGATAATCCTCGTTATATGCGGAAATCGGCGTCAAGGTATCGGTCCCGCCATCGCGCAGCGCCTCATAGCTCTGCTCGAAAATATAGAACTCCAGTTCTGTCGCCGCCATCGCCCGATAGCCCATCTCCTGCGCCCGCGCTACTTGGCGCTTCAGGATCGCACGCGGTGAAATCGCCACTTCCTCATGCGTGTGGTGATCCAGCAGATCGCACAGCACCAGCGCAGTTCCCGGCAACCACGGCACCCTACGCAACGTTGCCAGATCGGGCTTCATCGTGTAATCGCCATAGCCCTTGGCCCAAGAGGTCGAGGCATATCCCTCAACCGTCAACATCTCCATATCGGTCGCCAGCAGGTAATTGCAGCAATGCATCTCCTCATGCCCCGAGGCCAGAAAATGCGCGGCGTGAAACCGCTTGCCCATCAGCCGGCCCTGCATATCCGGCGCGGCCACGAGCACCGTGTCGATCTCGCCTGCCTCGAAACGCGCGCGCAGCTCCTCGAGTGTCAGTGTCCCCGGCATCCTGTCGTCCCCCTGTTTTGCATCTGTGTCATCGGGCCTTGCATGCGCCGACGCTGTTGGCCCCATTACCTGCGCATCATGCGCTTGCAGTGTCTCAGCCGGGCTGTTCGGCGACAGCGGCGGTGATGATGATCTCGACCTTGAGCTCGGCAGAGGCCATGCGGGCTTCGCCACAGGCGCGTGCAGGGGCATGACCTGCGGGAACCCAGGGCATCCCAGACGGCGTTCATCGCGTCGAAATCGGCCATGTCGCGCAACCAGATGATGGCCTGAAGGATATGCGCCCGGGACGATCCCGCCTGCGCCAGAAGCGCGTCGATCCGCGCAAGGCAGTCATGGGTCTGCTCGGTCACGGTCGATCCGGCTCCGACCTGGCCGCACAGGAATACAGTTCCGTTGTGAATGACAATGCTGCTCATGCGGGTTTTGGTGTTCATGCGAGTGATCGGCATCTGAAGATATTCCTGTACGTTAGAGTCCGAGAACGATGGTAGGAAGCCATAGTGATACAATGGGCACGAAGGTCGTGATCAGCACCACCGGAAGATAGGCGAACAGCACGAAAACAAGCGTCGGTGCCAGCATGTCGCCAATGCCACGCGTCCGATAAGTGCTGCGAAATACAGGATCGGCGCAGTTGGCGGCGTGATCAGCCCCATGCCCAGATTGACGCCCATGATGGCAGCGAACTGGATCGGGTCCACGCCGGCCTGTATCGCGACCGGCAGCAAAAGCGGTGCGCCCAGCAAGATGCCCGAGACATCTTCCATGAACATTCCGATGATGATCAGCATCAGGTTGATCAGCAACAACAGGATGATTGGCTCAGAGCTGATCGCCAGCAGGCCTGCCATGATCTGCTGCGGCACTTCTTCAAAGGTCCAGAGCCGTGCCAGCATGGTGGCGAAGAAGATCAGCAGCATCAACACGCCTGCAATCTGGGCGGATTTCCAGATCACTTCGGACAATGTACTCCAGGTAAGGTCACGATAGAGATAGATCGAAACTGGAATCGCATAGACAACAGCCACGGCGGCGGCCTCGGTGGGGGTGGTTACCCCGCCAAAGATGAAGCCTAGAATGATCATCGGCATCAGCAGGCCAGCGCCCGCCTTTTTCGCGCGCAGGAATGTCTCGCCCGCCATTTCGCGAAATGGCGCAGGCTCCGGGGAAACCAGCGGCATATTGCGGGTCAGAACCCGGTTCCAGAAAGCCAGCAGCCCCATCAGCAACGATAACGTCTCACCCACATCGCGCGCCGAGACATTGAGTGCCGCCGCCCGCTCACGGTCGATGCTGACGCGCGTCTGCGGCGTGTCGAAGCTGAGTGAATTGTTCACCACGATGAACTGCCCCGTTGCCTCGGCCTCGGCAGCGATCTGTTTAGCAACTTCGTAGATATCGGCCACATCAGCGGTTGAGCGGATGACCACAGAGATCGGCAGCCCGCCGCCCGCGCCCGGCAATGTCGGGGGTGCAAAGACCTGCGCCTGAATCCCATCCACGCCCGCCACGCGCCCATTGATCTCGGCCTGAATCTCGGCTTGCGCAAGCCAACAAGGATGTGAACGGCTTCCCCAAGCGCGGTCAGGAACCCCGGATCGAGGTGTTCAAGCCGGTATTCTCATCCGGCCCGAAGATATCCGGACCGCATAGCCGCCAATCCGAACTGCGGTGAGTTCGTCACCCTGCATCTCGACATTCGCCAGAATGTCCGAACGGCGCCCCATCTCGATGCCTTGCGTGACCTCGATGCGCGAAGCCGATTGCGCAGCGAAGTAACCCTGCCGCGCCAATAGACCTGTAAAGGTCACGACGGCTGATCCGGTCGCCGGATCCTCTGGCGTCCCACCGGCGGGCGAGAACATGCGGGCTCGGAAACTATGCTTAGCCTCTGGAACGAACAGCCAGGCGCTGATCGTGCCAGCCTGCTCGGTCAAGCTGTCCCACGCGGCGCCCATGGGCTTGCATTTCCCAAGCGCGGCAGGTGTTGCGACTGGCACCAGCAGGTAGTCAGGGCCGGCCTGCCAGACTTCGGCAGTTGCACAGATCGCATTGCCGATATCACTCGGCTCCAAACCCAGCGCGCGGGCTGTCAGGTCCATGTCGTGTATCTCGCGGCATCGCGTTGGCAGAAGCGGGGCGATGAATTCCGCATAGACTCTGCCGTCGGTTTTCCGGACCGTCACAGGAACAGGCCCGGCATTCTCTTCGAGGGTCAAGTCGACGGCGGTATCACCCTCTGCGTCGGCCAGTCCCGAGAGGTGAATGGCGCACCCAATCGTCGGATGACCGGCAAAAGGTATCTCGGCCTTGGGAAAGAAGATTCGAACCTTGGCTGTGTGCGCCGGATTCTCGGGCCGCATGACAAAGATCGTCTCGGAAAGATTGAGCTCGCGCGCCAGAGTCTGCATCTGCGATGCGGTGAGACCATCGGCCTGCGGAATGATCGCAAGCGGGTTGCCCTGAAACGGTGTCTCGGTGAAGACATCATAGGTGATCACATCAAGCATGAAACAGTCCTCCCCCTGATGCTTGACGCGGCCATTCTGGTGTCCCACCGAGCGTGGGACGGAGAAGAAAGCGCGCTCTTCACACTCCGACCCGATCACGCGCCCAACTCTGGATCGCCATGTCGCGGATTGCATCGATCTTGGCGTCCTCCAGCGGCACGGCGAGAGGCGTGCGCAGCCCATCGTCATGGAAGATGTAAAGCCGCGAGGCGAATTGCGCGAAAGGCAGCGACCCTTCGCCCAGCCGCTCGCCATTGCCGTGCGTCGAGACGACGATGCCCAGACCCCAATCCTGCCCGCTGTCATTATTGGGGTTGAAGAAATAGACCCGCATCTCGCCCGACTGATCCAGCGCCACCCGCACGATGGTAATGGCATGCCAGCCCACGAATACCCCATTGCTGTCGGTGACCGCGATCCCGGCGGGTTGAGGATGGACAACGGGCTCATTGCCATTGTGCAGCGGGTGATAGGCGAGATGAAAGTCGCGCAGAAAGCGGTCATAGTCGTGCAGCTTGCCAGTGGCGATATCGACCGCGATGTGAAATTCGCGCCCGACCCACCAGCCATGCAGTTCAGGGTTGATCCAGCGATGCGGATCCTCGAGGCGGCCTGCCACGCGGCGGCCCATCTCGGCATAGATACGGTCCAGATGTGGCACCAACAGCACCGAGACCGGGTCGGCATCAAGGGGCGTATTCTGCGCGAGCCCTGCAGGCAGTAGGGCGGAGTCGAGCGCATCGCCCTCGAAATACATGATGATGTGATCATTCGCTATCACCTGTGCCAGCAGCCAGAACAGGTAATCGGGGTCGTTCAGCGCCCAGATCGATAGCGCGCGCGCCGATTGGCAGGTGGGGTTATTGCCCTGACCAACGCCAAGCGGCAGCCCTAGCAGGCAGATCATTCCGGCGACAAGTCGCTGATGCGGGCTGACGCCCTCGCCGAAAGCCGTGGTCAGGGCCGCTTCGCAATCGGGCGACATGCTGGCGCCCAGAAGCCGCCAGAGCGAGGGCGCGATGGGCGGAGAATACATGATCCCGCGCTCCAGCATCAGCGACAGACCTAACACGGCTTGCGCCGTGCCCGGATGGACAGCGACTTCGATCAGGCGATGCACCAGCGGCTGGTAGCAGCGCAGCGCATCCAGCCCGGTGCTGCTGAGCCCGAGCGCATCGGGCAGCAGATGCGATTGTCCGCCATCGAGGATAAAACGCAGAAAAGCCGCGTGATAATCCGACACCAGCCCAGTGTCATGCATCGCGCGGGCCATTCCAGTGGCCTCGGCCTGCAATGCACCGGAGTCCGAGGCCTCCAGCCGCGCGCGATAGGCATCAAGCCCGGGGTCTTCGCGGCAAAGCTCGCTGGGACCAAAGAGCGCGCTGATCAACCGGTCGGCGCCCGTGCGCGCATCGCGCACGCCAAGCCCCGACCCTTCGCGCCCCATGGCAATGGCAATCTGCAGGATCATGGTTTTCACATGATCCACCTGTAGCGGGCGCTGGCGCAGGATGCGCCACACCTCATCGACAAGTTGCGTAAGAATGCCATCCGTGCCAACCGCCTCAAGCAGGCGCCGCAGCAGTGCATCCACCGCGGGCGTCAACTCACTCGCCTGAACGCGCGCAGCCTCTGTCCCTGCACCGATGATGCGGTCGAGATTTAGCGCCAACACCTGCGTGAGAAAATGATCCGCCGTCTCATGCAGCAGCCCAGATGTGGGATGCTCGCCCTTCTGCACGGCAAGAAACCGCAACAGGCTCAGGCATTCCAGCACCACTGTGCGGCTGTCACTGGATTTCAGCGTATTGCCGACCATGCCGGGCACCAGACCTGCAGGCATGGCCCAATCCGTGCCCGCGAATATCCCCGCCTCATCCAGTCGCGCTGCGCGCGCCTCCAATTCCGCCAGCCCGCCCGGCTGTTTCATGACGCGCTTCGCAGCATCCAGAACGCGGCCCTGATAGCTCAGTTTGCCAGCGGCAGAGGCATCCGCAAGCTGTCCCAGCATCCGGTCGAAACTGCGCGTCAGAGCGGGCAAAGGATCGGGGTCAGACGTCATCGTCATGGTAGTCAGGTATCCCAACAGAGTCAGCCAAGTTGTCGCCACTGACTTCTGGAATTGCAAGCGCGGGTGCGGCAGATGCACCAGCACCTGCCGCGAAAAGGCCCATCAGACGTAAAAATCGAGCTCTTCCTGCGCCTTGAGCAGATCGCGCAGGCGGTGCGGATCCTCGCCAAAGAAATAGACCAGCCCCCAATGCGTGCCGAAGGCGGTCCGTTTGGTGACTTTCGTCTCCATGGGCGGTGCAAGTTCATGGAACTCGAAATAAGGATCGTTCTCGGTCTCCTCGGGCAGTTGCAACTCGCTGACCACCCGCCGGCGCGGATAGACGCCGAAACAGCCCGCGTGGCCTTTGGCACCGGTGACCGGTGTCGGAAAGAAGGCATCAAGCTCTTCCTGAGTTGCTTTGGGGTCAAACGCCAGCACCAGCCCTTGATACGCGTTGAAGCCATAAGCGCGCTCCATCAGCTCGAACGCGTTGAACCCCGGCGGACGATAGGCGACTTCGCCGAAATACATCGTGCCGTCATTGGTGACGAAGTATTCGGGATGGATGAAGCCGAAGTCGATATCGAAGACCTCAATCAGCTTTTCGATCTGCTCGGTGATCTTGGCGCGATATTTTTCCAGCTCGGGCGTTGCCGGCACGAAGACCGAATAGCCGAGCGTCACATATTCCGAGATGTTCAGGAACTGGATCTTGCGATCCTTGATCCAGGCCTCGACCGCGAATTCCCAGCCGTCGAGATGCGATTCCAGAAGTGCCGGGAATTCTTCATCGGCAATCGCCATGACATCATCGGGCGAGCGGATGACACGGTGACCCAGACAGCCCGCCTTGTCGAAGGCCTTGAAGTGGATGGGGTCATTAGGGTCGCCATCGAGCTTCAGCAGGGTCTGGTTCACGCGCTTCAGGAAGCGGATAACGTCGGACTGATCCATCGCCTCTTCAAAGATGCCGACGCGGATTCCGCCAAGTTGCGCCCGCCGCTTCATGAGTGATTTGTCGCGGAAAAGCATCGACTGGCCGAGCAGTCGCGGATTGTCCATGAGCACGGCATTCACCGCACCTGCCCATTCCACGGTTTCCTCGAACAGTGGAATCGCCACATCGACCCCCATCTCCTTGAGGGTCGATGCCAGTTCGAAAGAGCGATCATTCAGACGCTCGAAATCCCAGCTCAGGAAGGGAATGTCGTGTTGCTGTGCGTAGTCTTCGGCCCATTTGGGCGCGACGATCAGATAGCGACGGTCGAATTTTTCGAGCGCGTCAATGCATCTCAGACTCCATCCAAGAATAGCGACATGGCCTTTGTTCGGGTCTTTCGAGGTCATCTTTTCTCCTTCTTCCGCGGGTGGGTCCGGTCCGTTCGAGGGCGGGCACACCGCTTTTTGTTTCCTCAACACAGTGCTGTGTGAACAGCGGGGTATAGGAATTTCTGACTGATTTTGCAAGTTTGCGAGGCTCGGCGGTGTGCGCCTCGGTGAATTGCTACTGTTTGAACGTCAGAAGTCAGAGATCGGCGGCCGAGCAGGCGCATGCCTATCGGGACAGGGCCATAATATGCGTCAGCTGATGCGAATAAGGGGTCAAAACAGCGTTGAACGTTACGGGAGCGGGCGTGCTGCATTCGCTCGCGGAAAAAAGCTGCCCCAGAGCTTTTCGCGATTTTGTAGATGAAATGACGGCGGGCAAGAGGCGCGCTCTTTCTTCCCGTGTCGATGGACTGGAACGCCTCCGGACATGTACTACTGCGTCCGCGGCATTGGGTCTTTGCCACCGAAAAGCGCCATTAATTAAGGTTCCGCCCCGGAGGTCCAGGTTACAATCCCAAGCGGTGCGCATCGTGGCGTAGATGGTTCATCACCCGCAGGAGTTCGGCACTGATCCCGGGCTCGGACAGCGCATGTCCGGCCACTGGCACCATTTCCAGCCTCGATTGACCCCAGGCCGCATGTAATTGCCACGCTGTATGCGGCGGGCATATCATGTCATAGCGGCCCTGGACAATCGTGCCGGGAATGTCACGCATCTGTTCCAGACCGCGCATGAGCGCCCCATCCTCGCCCAGAAAACAGCCGTTGTGGAAATAGTGATTCTCCAGCCGCGCGAAGGCGCGCGCGTAATCGCTGGGCGCATCGCCCATGCCGAGCCCGCGCGACTCGATTGACGCGAGCGCGTTTTCCCAGCGGGTCCATGAGCGCGCGAAGCGGCTTTCTTCATGCGGATCACCGCTGAACAGACGCTTTGAATAGGCACCGATCAGATCATCGCGCTCGTCCTCGGGTATGGCCCGGACGAATTGTGCCCAGAGTTCGGGGAAGAACCGGGCTGCCCCACCGCCATAGAACCACGCCAGTTCGGCATTCGTGCCCAGAAACACCCCGCGCAGGATCAGGTAGGCAGCGCGGTCGGGATGCGCCTGCGCATAGGCCAGCGCCAATGTCGCCCCCCAGGAGCCGCCAAAGACCATCCAGCGGTTGATGCCCAGCGTCTCGCGGATCAGCTCGATATCGGCAACCAGGTGCTGCGTGGTGTTCGCCGAGACCGAGGCCGAAGGTTTCGAGCGTCCGCAGCCGCGTTGATCGAAGAGCACGACACGGTAACTCGACGGGTCGAAGAACCGCCGCATGGTCGGGCTGCATCCGCCCCCCGGGCCGCCATGCAGCACCACGACCGGCAGGCCGCTGGGATGGCCACATTGTTCGACATAAATTCGATGGCCGTCGCCCACATCAAGCAGCCGTTGATCGAAGGGCTCGGCAATCGGGTAAAGTCCCGAGCTTGTGCTGTCATGTCCTGACGACTTATCCATGGAGCAGACTATATAGTGGATGGAAGAGCCCCGCCATGGGGCGGGTGTGAAAAAGGCGAAGTAGGAATGACAGTGTCGACCATTGACCCAAGCGAGATTGCCAAGTTCGAGGACATGGCCGCCGAATGGTGGGATCCTGAAGGCAAGTTCAAGCCATTGCATATGCTCAACCCCTGCCGGTTGGACTATATCACGCGGCAGATTGCTGCCGAATTCGACCGCGATCTGACACGGCCACAGCCCTTTGCAGGGTTGCGGCTGCTGGATATCGGCTGTGGTGGGGGGCTCTTGTCCGAGCCGATGGCACGGCTGGGGGCCGAGGTGGTGGGCGCTGATGCTGCCGAGCGCAACATTCCCGTCGCGCAGATCCATGCCGAGCAGGAGGAGCTCGAAATCGACTACCGCCACACAAGTGCCGAAGATCTGGCTGCTGCGGGCGAAAAGTTCAATGTCGTGCTGAACATGGAGGTGGTCGAGCATGTGGCCGATCCGCTGGCATATCTGACCGCCTGCCAGCAACTGCTGAAGCCCGGCGGACTGATGATCTGCTCGACCATCAACCGCAATCCGAAAAGCTACGTCATGGCGATCATAGGGGCGGAATACGTCATGCGCTGGCTGCCCAAGGGCACGCATGAATGGTCGAAATTCATCACCCCAGGCGAGCTCTATGACCTGATCGCAAAGGCCGGTCTGGAACCAGTGGACCGCAAGGGCTTTGTCTTCGACAAGCTGCGCTGGTCCTGGTCGATCTCGGACAAGGACCTGTCGGTGAATTATGTCACGGCCTCGGTCAAGCGGTGAGTCGGACCGATAGGGTGGATTCGAGTATTTCTGCCAAGATGAATCCAGTCAGGTATAAGCGATGAACAGTAGCACCGTGCCAAGCGCGAGGCGGTAGATCACGTAGGGTGTGAAGCTGACCGTGCGCAGAAGTTTCATCATGAAGACCAGCGCCGCCCAGGCTGCGAAGAAGGAGATGAGTGCCGCAATCGCCCCGTCGCGCGCGGCCCGCCAGTCAGCGACCCGCACGACATCGAAACCCATCAGCGCGCCGGAGGCGATTATGGTGGGGATCGACATCAGCATCGAGATCTTCGCGGCGTCATGCCGCGCATAGCCCAGCGCGCGCGCGCCGGAAATCACGATCCCCGACCGCGACGTGCCGGGGATGAGGGCTACGGCCTGCCAGAGGCCAAGATAGAGGGCGTGTTTCAGGGTCCAGCCTTCCGCTTGCCGGGTCTCGGCGCCCATGCGGTCCGTCAGATAGAGCACAATCCCGAAGATGATCATGGCCCAGCCAATCACGGCGATGGAGCGCATCATCTCCATGATGCCGAAAACCTTGAAGAGCAGCCCGACAATCACGACCGGGATCGTGGCCACGGCAAGGCAGAAGGCAAGGAAGCCGCCGCGCGTCTCGATCCGGAAGCGCATCAGTTCCGGGATGCCACGAGCGGCGAGCAACACATCACTGCGGAAATACCAGCAAACGGCGAAAAGGGTGCCAACATGCACGGCGACATCAATGACCAATCCCTGATCATCCAGCGATGTGAGTGCGGGTAAAAGGATCAGGTGCCCCGAAGAGGACACTGGCAGGAATTCGGTCACGCCCTGGATAATGGCGAGCAGGAAGAGATGGAACAGTGTCATGGGGCCTCGACGCTGATTTGGTCGCACCCTAGCCGAAGGTCTGTCCGAGGGAAAACGGCTTTATAAGTCAGTATTGCTGTCGTATAATTTGTCATTGAATGCCCTTGTTGTCGGAGAAACCTGAAATTTTTCATATTTAGGTCAAATAATATGACTTTATTTTTGCCCCAATTGGTTGTAAGTGCGGGTTCTCAACTGGAGGACTCGTCTCATGGCTAAGCAGCACCTGCTTCGTTTTGTCAATATTGACAAAGAGATGCCCAACAAGCGCCCGCCCGATTTGCGCGCGGAAGATTTCGACGAAATCTATGGCGAATATCCGGATGACAAGGCCGCCGAACAGGCCGGTCGGTGCAGCCAATGCGGCGTTCCGTATTGCCAGACTCATTGTCCGCTGCACAACAACATTCCCGACTGGCTGATGCTGACGGCGCAAGGGCGGCTGGAAGAAGCCTATGAGCTGAGCCAGGCAACCAATACGTTTCCCGAAATCTGTGGCCGCATCTGCCCGCAGGACCGACTGTGCGAAGGCAATTGCGTCATCGAGCAGGCTGGCCATGGAACTGTCACCATTGGTGCGGTTGAGAAATACATCACGGATACCGCTTGGGAGAAGGGTTGGGTCCAGCCTATCGCTCCGTTCGCAGAACGCGGGGAATCGGTGGCGATCATAGGCGCTGGGCCAGGCGGGTTGGCAGCAGCGGATGTGTTGCGTCGCGCCGGAGTGCAGGTCACGGTCTATGATCGCTATGACCGCGCGGGCGGCCTGATGACCTATGGCATTCCGGGCTTCAAGCTGGAAAAACCCGTCGTCATGCGTCGGATCGAGCAACTCGAACAGGGCGGCGTCGAATTCGTGCTGAACTGCACAGTGGGCGAGGACATCA
>REER01000108.1 GCA_007694945.1 Paracoccaceae bacterium
AACACCACCGCCACCCCCTATCTGTGCCGCCCTATCGAGCATGGCGCCACGCTGGTGGTCCATTCGCTGACCAAATACCTGACCGGCAATGGCACGGTGACGGGCGGTGCGATCATCGACTCGGGCAAGTTCAACTGGTCGAATGGAAAATTCCCCTCGCTGTCGGAACCCGAACCTGCCTATCACGGGCTGAAATTCCACGAGACCTTCGGCCCGCTGGCCTTCACCTTCCATTCCATCGCCATCGGGCTGCGTGATCTGGGCATGACGCTGAATGCGCAGGCGGCGCATTACACCCTGATGGGGATCGAGACGCTGAGCTTGCGCATGGAGAAGCACTGCGCCAATGCAGTAACGGTCGCCGAATGGCTTGAGAAGGACCCGCGCGTGGCCTATGTCACCTATGCTGGGCTGCCCTCCTCGCCCTATTATTCGCGCATGTCGCGGATCTGCCCCAAGGGTGCCTCTTCGCTCTTCACCTTCTCGCTCAAGGCCGGATACGAGGCCTGCGTGAAGCTGATCGATTCGGTTGAATTGCTGAGCCATGTCGCCAATCTGGGCGATACACGTTCGCTGATCATCCACTCCGCCTCGACCACCCACCGACAATTGACCGAGGCGCAGCAGATCGCCGCCGGGGCCGCACCCGATGTTGTACGCCTCTCGATCGGGCTGGAGAATGCCGATGACATCATCGCCGATCTGGATCAGGCACTCACCAAAGCCGGGGCGTAACAGCCCCGGAACCCGGCGCGGATGGGCGGTTTTTCGCGGTAACGCTGGCAAATGAGAGTTTTGTGACTCCCGATCTTAAATTTTTCTGTGTTAAAGGCGGAACATGAAACCGAATTTCGCCCTTGGCCTGACGGATGACGGCATCACGCTCTGGCAGCGCGGTCGCTCGGGCTGGCTGCGCGTCGGCGCAGTCGACCCGGACTCCCCCGAGCGTGACACGCAACTCGATGGCCTCGTCAGCATCGCCCATGCCCTTGCCCCTGAAGGCGTGACCACCAAGCTGGTCATACCAGACGAGCAAATCCTCTTCTGCGACCTGGAGGTGGCAAGCCGTAACCGTGACGCGCAGGTTGATGAGATCCGCTCCCAGCTTCACGGGCTGACCCCGTATCCGGTCGAGGAACTCGATTTTGACTGGACGATCAACGGCTCGCAGATGCATGTCGCCGTGGTGGCGCGCGAGACGTTGGTCGAAGCAGAGGATTTCGCGCAGGCTCTTGGACTGAACCCGGTCAGTGCCGTTGCGGCGCCTGCCGGTAGCCCGTTCAACCGTGAGCCGTTCTTTGGCCCGACCCGTCAGGCACGCAGCATTGTCGGCGATCCGGACCTGATCGAGCGCGAACCCGAGATCATCCGCGAGACCGGAACAGCCCGATTGCCGGAACCGGAACTCGCGGCGGAGCCCGAAACCACGGACGAGCTACCGTCAAAGGAAGCGCCCGCAGAGACCCCGCCCGCGCCGCAAGAACCAGTCGCGCAGCCCGAAGCGGACGAGGAACAACCGGCAGCGGCCGAACCCGCCACTTCCACGACCGAGGGCGCGAAAGCGGGCAAGCCCACATCGGATAAACCGGATGGCGAGAGCAAGACCCCCGCCGCGGCCCCAACTGAGCGCGCAGACGACCCCGAGAAAAAGGCCGAGAAACCCACTGCCGGCAGCGGCAAGACCCCCGATGCCCCGACGACCGCCAAACCCGATACGTCAAAAACCGACAAACCCAGTTCTGCCAGCCCGACAGGGGGCAAGAAATTCACCGACGTTCTGAAGACGCGCGGCATCACGGCGGGCTCTTATGCGAAGACCCCTCGCGCCACTCAGCCTCCGGCCTCTCCGCCCAAAAATACGCCACCGCTGACCTTCGCCTCGCGTCGCGCACCGACCGGTCGTGTCGCTTCAGACCCGGGCGCGCCGCGAGGCCCGCTTGCCAAACCTGCTGACACTGCCCAGGAAACGGGTGTGATAGGCGGCTTGCGGGCGCGGCTGACCAGCAGTGCCGCACTCACCAACCGCAGCGCGACCGTTGCGCGCAAACTCCGTGACTCGCTTGCCGAGCTCAAGCCAAAGGCGATGGGGCAGGTGCAGAAGGCAACATCTGCGATCACCGCGGCGCGGCCCAAGAAACCGGCGCTCACCGAATGGTCGAAAGAACGTGCCGATACACAGGACGATGACAAGACTGGTACCGAGCACCCAAGCGGAACCGCAGCACCTGCCGAGCCCACAGGCAGGGCGGCGTCGCCGCGTCGTGATCCGCTGGAAACCTTGCGTGATCATGCTGCATCGCCCGGGTCACAATCCGAAGCCGAGCGTCTGACGATTTTCGGCGCCCGCCATCAAACTGTGGCCGAACCCTCGCGCCTCCACCGGGGTGTGCTGGTGCTCGGCGGTGTGGGGCTGCTGCTGGTCGCCGTCGCGATCTGGGTGTTCTTCTTCACGACGACGCAGCCCCCTGCCCCACAGACCGCTGTGCTGCCCGATGAAAGCGATATCTTAGCCCCCGAAGCAGTGAGCCCGACTGACAGCGCGCTCTTGCCCGAGGACAGTCTGACCAGTGAAGAGATCGAAGCCGCGCTCGGGCTGGAGGATGCCGCCCAGCAACCGCCCATGGAAATGGGTGAGCCCGAGATGCTGGCCCAACCAGACGAAATAGAGCCCAGTCAGCAGGCACAGCCTGCGGCCCCGACCGACACCAATGCCGGACGGGTTGCAGGGCTGCGCTCGGTGAGCCTGATTGCGCCAGAGGAAACCGTCGCACTGCCACTCCCACCGAGCGCCCCGGCACCCTTTGGCTCCGAACCGCTGCCGCCGCTGCGCGAAGAACTGGCCGCGGCTGCTGCCGCAGACGAAGTCACTGACGTGCCGACAGAAGGGCTGCCCTCGGCGCTGCCAGCGGGCGAGGAACTGCTCGAGATCACGGTGACCGAAGGCGTCCCACCTGCGGTGCCGCCCGCCCGTCCCGCCGGGATCGCTCCGGAGCCGCTGGTTGAGCCGGAAGTCGCAGCCGAGCCCAGCCCCGAGTCCACGCCTGAACCCGACACCGCCGCCGACGCTGCGCCGGATATGGCCGCTGCAGTTGCCGATGCGCTTGATGAAGCGATGCTGGATATCTCGGTCACTGAAGGGCAGCCTGCTGCTGTGCCGCCGCAACGGCCCGAAGGTCTGGCACCCGAACTGGAAGCACCGCCGGATCCGGCACCCGCGCCTGAACCCGCCGCAGAGGATGCGCCCGATGCCGCGCCGGAAGACGCACAAGGTCAGGACGAAGCCATTGATCCCGATCAGGCCAGCCTGACATCGCCGCCTCCGGGCGGCGTTGCGCTAACCGGCATCCGCCCGGCAGCGCGGCCCGAGCAGATCGTTCTCGCAGCACTTGCCCCCGAGCCCGAACCCGTGCCCGGTGTCGAGGATGCCTCGTCGCTGGCCGTTGCATCTTCGCAACGCCCCGGTACCCGCCCCAGCCAGTTCTCGGTTATCGTGCAGCGCGCATTGCGCAACAATCAGACGCGGAGCAGCACGCCACCCGCGTCAGTGCAGAGCTCTGAACCCGTGCAGACCGCGCGCGCTGCTGCAGCGGCACCGGTCATCCCGACCTCGGCCTCGGTCGCGCGGGAGGCGACACAGCGCCAGGCGATCAATTTGCGGCAGGTCAATCTTATCGGCGTGATGGGCACCTCGAACAATCGCCGCGCGCTGGTGCGGCTCTCCAACGGGCGCGTGGTGACAGTCCGCGTGGGCGAAAACCTCGATGGCGGGCAGGTCACAGCCATCGGCGCGGATGAACTGCGCTACACACGGCGCGGTCGCAATGTCGTGTTGCGCATTGCCTCCTGAGGGCTACCTCTACATAAGCTCCGAGCCTCGCCTCACTGAACAAGGATAACGCATGTCGGAACGCCAAGTCTCCCCCGCGGTCAAGATCGGGCTCGAACTTGGGCCGGTACTTCTGTTCTTTCTCGGCTATATCAGCACTCGCGGTCAGAGCTATGTGATCAATGGCACCGAATACGATGCCTTCATCCTGCTGACCGCGGCGTTCATCCCGTTGATGGGCATCGCCACCTTTACACTCTGGAAACTCTCGGGGCGGCTAAGTCGGTTGCAACTGGTGACGCTGGTGATGGTCGTGCTGTTCGGCGGGCTGACGGTCTGGCTCAATGACGAGCGGTTCTTCAAGATGAAGCCAACCGCAGTCTACGCGATTTTCGCGGGCCTGCTGTTCATCGGCATTGCGCGGGGGCAGTCGTGGCTGGAACTCGTCATGGAAGGCGCCCTGCCGCTGACACATGAGGGATGGATGGTACTCACCCGCAGGCTTGCGCTGATGTTCGCGGCGATGGCCTGCGCCAATGAGATCGTCTGGCGGACCATGTCGACCGATGCCTGGGTCAATTTCCGGACCTTCGTGCTGCCCTTCGCCCTGTTTGCGTTCTTCATGGCGCAAAGCAAGCTGTTCGAGCGCTACAAGACTGCCTCTGACGACTGAGATCGCCCAAAAATGCCTGCTGAACCCGCTGCGTTCGTTGTCGCGCGATGCACCCCGATTTCGCGAGCACATCGCCGTGCTGATGTGCAACACCTGTTCTGATCCCACAGGCTCGTGACTTGATTCCCTCCTGCGATTTGGGAATATGTCATCAGTCAAGACCTATACTCGGAGACGATTGATGACCGCATCCAAATTCTCGCGTCGTGCGATCCTGTCTTCCGGGGCGCTCGCTCTGGGAGGGATTGCCATGCCGTCCGTGCTCCGCGCCCAATCTTTGCCGGAGTACGAGGCCGAATCCAATGTCCGCACCACGCGGCGCAATGTCATGGGCTTCCGCAATCACCACTGGCGCGACCATTTCTCGAATCTGCGCCGTGGGGCGATCCTCTGTGACACCTATTCACGTGCACTGCATTACTGGTCCGAGGATGAGAGCATCTATCTGGCCCATCCCTGCTCTGTCCCCATGACCGAGGAGTTCACCCGTCGCGGCACCACCGAAATAACCTTGCTGCGCTATCAGCCGACCTGGATCCCGACACCCAATATGCGCCAGCGTGATCCATCGCTGCCAGAGCGCGTCGAGGGCGGCGATCCTACCAATCCGCTGGGGACGCGTGCGATGAATCTCGGCTGGCAGTATTACCGCATCCATGGGATCGACAACCCGGCCAAGATTGGCCGCCGCGCATCGAATGGCTGTTTCGGGCTGATGAACCCGCATGTCGAGCGTCTCTACGAACTGGTACAGGTCGGCACGCAGGTGCGTGTCATCTGATCCGGGTATCCGTCTTTGCGAGGGCGAAAGAACAACACAGGCCCCGTGCTGAGCACGGGGCCTGTGTTGCCTCGGATAGGCTATGCTTTGCGCAGCCTCGGTGTCAGTTAAAGATGCCCAGTATTCCGGACAACCCTGTGCGGATTACCAAATCGACGAGGAAGAAGAACACCGCGGTCAGTGCAGCCATCACCAATACCATGACGGTCGTCACCAGAACCTCGCGCCGCGTGGGCCAGGTGACTTTCGCCGTCTCGGCGCGCACCTGTTGCATGAACTGGAACGGGTTGGTTTTTGCCATGGCTGTATCCTCTCGCTTGGCCCAGCACATACGCAGCCTCGGCCCCGGTTTCAAGTCGCTTCTGCAGCTTCAGCGGCGCGAACAGGCTCAGCGGGCAGTCAGACAGGTGACGCGCGCCATCTTCTGCAATTCAACCCAATCTTCTGCATAGCACACGCGGATTTTCTCCTGAATGGCGCTGGCAAAAGGCTGAGGTGCGGGCCAGTCGGAGCCCCGTGGAAACTGCCGCATTGCGCGGCGCAATGCGTGCTTGTAATCAAGATCGGGCCGTTTGACCCGGATCTGCGTTGCCACCTGCATCGCACGCGCCGAGGGTCCGGTGAGCAGGGGCGCATCCAGTCCAGATGGCGGGTCGCAGCTGCCGCCTGTCAAACGCTGCAATATCTCGGGCAGAAGCGCGGAATATTCCTCATGCCGCCAGATCAGCACATTGCTGACCCCATCCACCGCGCGAAGCCGCACCGCAAGCTCCGACCAGCGCAGCGCGTCAGGCACCACATCTGCGCAATAGTCTTCGAAGCTGATCGGCCGCCCTGCAAGATGCTGGTGCCCCCAGCCTGACACGATTAGCCCCAATGGATCACGCAGGGCGAGCGCGACAGTCACCCCCTCCAGCTCCAGAGCGGCAAGCAACTTGGCCAGTCGCATCTCTGCCTGCGGATAAAGCTGCCCTCCTTGTGCGAGGCTCGGCGGGCGCGTCTCGCCCAGGATGTTCTCATCAGAGAGCAGTAACCGGGGCTGCGTGTCCTCCGCCAATGCCGCCCGCAGCGGCTCGATCTTGCGCTGCACCCCCCGCAGGGGACGGTCGAGCGAGGGCAGCTTGAGATCACGGCGCAACCGCTCCGGCCCATAATAGGCGCAGCCAACGCCCGCGAGAGCCTCGCGCTGCGCTGACAATGCTTTTTGCAGATGCGTGCTGGCGGTCTTGTGTGCACCCAAATGCAGCGTGACAGAGACCGGACTGGCAGGGGCAGAGGGACTCGAACCCACAATATTCCAAGCCATTGAACAGCCTCAAATAGCTGAATTTACGTGATTACTCAGTGTCGATCCGCAACACAGAGCTGCTTCAGAACTCAGTAACACGGACCTGCCCGGGTGTCACGAACAAGCCACCTGTTCCGTCGTGGTCAGACCTGGTCCGCTCGTTTGCGTGAGCGCTGCAGTTCAGGATCGCGAGCGGATCGTTTCTGATGAAATCGGGGTCAAGAGATACCCACGCGACCTCAAGGCCGGTCAGGCGGGCAATCACAGTGTGAGCAGCTTCGTGCAGGGCAGACTTGCGAATTTCGAGTTCGAGCCAGTTCAACTTGAGTAGATCTTCTGCCGTCTTCAGTTCACAAACGGTCTCAGATTTCATGGGAACCTGGTTCGTGCATAGGAGCGATACCGAAGCGGGAACTGCCATGGCAAACCTAATAATGGACACGTTCTCTGCGTCTGTCGCGCGGCATTGGTGAGGTTTTCACGCCGCTGACACATTTACATGGATTCTCCGGGAAACTTCACAGAGTTTACACATCTTGAGGCTCCCTCCGCCCGCGTAGCTCATCCCCCGACGTCGCCCGGGCAGAGTTCAGGTGACGAATCGTCCGAAGCGGGAAGCGGGGAACCACGGGGATCGGTCGTGGGGGGCAGCCTATCAGGGAGGCCATCGTCGGTCTCGCCACCGGCCGGGTGCCGACGTCGCCGTGACATGGCGCGGCCACTGGGTTCAGCCCAACACCAGACATTTACGCAATCGCAAGAACTATCCTGAGCAAAAATTCCTTGATCCGCCATCTTTGTCAGGCGACTGTTTTTCGAAATGCAGGTCACTTCGGGAATTTCGGTTAAGAAGCATCATGAACCTGCTTAACCTAACTCATGGCTTGGACTGGCTTGATGCCTTGGCGATAGCTGCGTTTTTTGCTGTCTGGTTGTGGCTTGGCTGGAGAATTGGCCATCCCTCAGCTGCGCGGCCGTCAGTGACGGTGCTGATGTCGGATTATCGGCTTCAATGGATGGCAGTGATGGTCACACGCCAGCCGCGCATTTTCGATGCTCAAATCATGATGAGCCTCCGACAGAGCACGTCCTTTTTTGCTTCTGCATGTCTCTTGGCCATAGGTGGTCTTTTGGCATTGATCGGCAATGTGGACGTGTTGGACGGTGTCGCAATGCGGCTAAGCAATACAGAAAACGGTGGTGCAGTGCTCCAGACCAAACTCTTTCTGGCGCTTTTCATGCTGGGCAATGCCTTTCTGAAATTTGTATGGGCCAATCGCGTGTTCGGTTACTGTTCGGTTGTGATGGGTGCTGTTCCAGATGACCCTGCCCATCCACAGAGCACGCCGCTCGCGATGAAGGCTGGAAAGCTTAACGGCCGCGCTGCCATGAACTTCAACGCAGGCCTACGCTCGATGTATTTTGCGCTTTGCGCGCTAGCATGGCTGGGCGGAGCTTTGGTTCTTCTTGTCGGCATCGTAGTCACCGCATGGGTGGTCTGGAGCCGTGAATTCTCCTCTGCCTCACGAGAGATTATCCTCGGCAACAGCAGCGACAACGACGGGTGAATTCAGCAGGAAGGTCAAGGAGAGCACAAGCACACCTGAGCTTCTCTCGTGTTATTTGAGAGCCTCGTTACGATCAGAGGCTTTTGTCCTGACTGACCGTCATTTGTGCTGGATCTCCCGGTCATTATCTACGTTAGCACAAAAACCGCTCGCGGTCGCAGGATCATTGACGCAAAGAGCGGTTCGGGGGCGGCTGGATCCAATCGATCCTGGCATCGGCGCAACTGCACAGGCCGCCTCGGGCGAAAACACTTGATCGGTCGGTCTTGTCAGGCAATCCTGACATGAAAAGGCAGGCCACCTGTGGAATGTCGGTCGATAACGTCAGGATCCATATAAATGAAACAAGGACTCCAGCCGCATCAGGAATTGTCCGCGCCTGCCCTTCGCTTGATCGACATTCAGAAATCCTATGGTGAAAACCAGGTTCTGGTTGACGTAAACCTTGAGATCGCACCAGGAGAATTCGTCGTCGTTGTCGGGCCTTCAGGCTGTGGCAAGACCACGATGCTGAGGGTGATCGCCGGGCTGGAAATGCCGGACTCTGGCGAAATCGTCATGTTCGACGAGAACGTGACCGATATGTCACCGGGGCAGCGTCAGGTCGCGATGGTGTTTCAATCCTATGCACTCTATCCACATCTGACTGTGTTCAAGAACCTCGAATTTGCCCTGGATTTGGCCGGGTTGACTCGCGACGAGAAACGGAATCGGATTGCGGACGTGGCCAGCACCCTTGCGCTTACCGATTACCTTGATCGCAAGCCTGCCGAACTGTCCGGGGGCAGCGGCAGCGCGTCGCTCTGGGTCGTGCTCTGGTGCGTCAACCGCGCCTGTTTCTGTTTGACGAACCATTGTCGAACCTCGATGCCGGGCTGCGCATGAACACACGGATCGAGATTGCGGCCCTGCATCGTGCTCTCGGGACTCCGATCATCTATGTTACCCATGATCAGACCGAGGCGATGACTTTGGCTAATCGGATTGTGGTGATGCGGGCGGGACGCATTGAACAAGTGGGGGCGCCCTTGGAACTCTACAACAGGCCAGTCAATCGCTTTGTCGCCGGCTTCATAGGATCGCCTGCGATAAATTTCGTCGCCGGTGATCTGCTGCCCGGTTCAGGGGCCGCCGAAATCGGTGTGCGACCAGAGCATTTGCGTGTTGTCGAAGACGGGCGCTTGCAGGGCCGGGTCTTGCACCATGAACGTCTGGGGACGGATACCCATGTGATTGTCGATATCGGAAAACCGCAAAACCTGACCGTGCGGCTTGTCGGCCAGTGGGAGTTTGAACGTGATATGCCAATCGCGCTGGACTTCGATGATAACGATGCCATCCCTTTTGACAGCCAGGGTGACCGGATTATTGAAGCGTCAGCATAGATGACAACCGGCCTGCGCCGCCGAGATGATCCATAACCCCAGGCGCGGTATCATCGTCGCTAATGCTGTGCTGATCATGGCGCCGGTGCCGTGGGATTTCTTGTAGAGCCGTGCATCGAGATCAGTCGCGGACGCATGGGCGGCATTGAAGCGCTTCTCGCCCTTGAAATCGACTTCGGTGTCGCGGTGGCGCTGGGAATTGCAGGGCATTGGGTCGGCCTCGGCTGAGGTGTCGGAAGGCGCGGTGTCGGATATGGCAACCGGGGCGACAAGGACCTTTGGCTGGAAACTCTTCATCGCCGGTGAGCCACGAGGTTGCCACCGGTTCGAGACCCGTCGAGAACGCCTTGACCCGCGGGCCATCGACTGAGAAATGTCGTCCGACAAAAGCAGCGCGACCTCGCGATGCGCCAGAACCGCGGCCATAACCTTGCGCGGATTTTCCTTGGTCAGCAGCTGGTCCCGGTCCAACTGTGGTTACATCGACACAGTCAACGCCTCGGGGCCGCTCAACGTGCCCATAGGCGCGCCAGGAGCCGGTCTGGGGCGGCATCTGAATCAAGCTCGCGTCCAACACAACCGCTCACCCGGTGCAAGCTCGCGCCAAGGACGCTCCTGCGCGCTCTGATGCGAGGGGTCTTCCAGTTGCAGCCGGGGACAGGAAAAGGCCGCATAGCGGGACGGAGCGGATATCGACTAGCAAAACCGGCATGGACGAAACCGCTCATATATAGCGCGGGATCACGATGGCTTTTGGGCAGGCTGCAGGCCATTCGGGAATGCCGGATCCATGAGGAAGAGGTATTTCCAATCGTATTTTTCACATGAAAAAGGTGGATGACAACTTGGCATGGTCAGTTACTCTCATCTACATGAAAGAACTCTTCCGGACTCAATTCACTTTTTTTGAACGACTTGTCTCCGTCGCGCTGCTGATTGGGATGGCCGTTGTGATCATACTTGCTGCCTGGTCGTTTCTCCGGCTCACCTATCTCGTAGCCTTGGAACCGAACATTGATATTTCGTATGGCATATTTCAATCGCTGTTCGACCGACTGCTTGCTGCGATCATTGCTCTGGAGCTGGCTCGGTCAATCATCTTGCTCATAGAGGGTCGTCGAGGCTTTGTGCAGGTGCGCATTATCCTTGTTATCGGTCTTCTGGCGGTGGTGCGGAAGCTGATCCTGATCGACCTAGAAGCTGTAGACGCCACTCTGCTTTTTGCTCTAGCCGCGGCGGTTTTGGCACTTGCTGCATCACTGGCTCTGGTAATCTATTTTGATCCTACACCGAAGGGGGACGACTAACCCATTGACCCTACTACACGCCATGTTCTTCAGATCGTTGTGGACGGAAGGTGGGTAGGCATACAGTGACGGCTAAGGGCTCCTACTCGCCATTTGATCGCACCGCTGATGGATGCTGTGCACATAACACAACGCGTTTATCATGTTCGCAATCGCCACATTTGGCTGACATGATCACAGCTTACACAGCCGAACGCGCCGTCAGTGAACAGTCTTTTGCCCACAGCACTTCTTGAACTTGCGCCCCGATTATCGCGGATGAGCCGACCGCAAGCCTCGCGCCGTAAGCAGCAGAGCGTCTGGCAGAACAGGTGCTGGCACCACGGCGCACGGCGCTGATCGTCGATCATTCGCTGGAGACGCTGCTGGAGCGCATCGATCGTGTGATTGTGCTGAGCCGTTCGAGGAAACTGCTGGTCACAGGCAGCCCCGACCGTGTGTTTTCGGCGCATGGCGAAGTGCTGGTTGCAAATGGTATCTGGACGCCCACAGCCGTGCGCTTGCGGCTGCGCCTTACGGTGCAAGGGCATGTATTGCCAAAGCTGTGGCGGATGCCCGCGATCTGGCGCGCCAGATGCAAAGCCTGCGCATGGCCCGCACAATGCGCAACGGGCATGCTATGCACCGTATCCCTCGACCGAGTGCAGTCATGGCGCTTGTCATCCCACTTTTGGCCTTTGAAATCCGCGGCGCAACACGGGCCACCATCGCGATGGAGGCCCGCAGCCTGCAACCAGGCCGCGCCCGTAGCCAATTACCTCAACCCGGCATCACCAGATTTGACATGCTTGCAAGCACAGTAGGTCTGGTTACGCTTTGGGCCGCTGTGATGCTGGGGTAACGGCAGCAAGTCTGCACTCACGGTGCCTTGGGCACACCGTATATCGTCGAAGGTAATTATCCCTGCGCCACTTGTCCACATAGTGTCGCATCGCTACCTTTCTGCAGAGAGGTGCTGTGAAGTCACAGACTTCCAGCATACCAGAATCGGAGGATAAACCATGCCTTTGGACCATTCACAACCTGCCCCGAGACTGATCGCGATCAGCAGCGGCAAAGGCGGTGTTGGCAAATCATCTGTCACAGCTAATGTCGCTGTGGCCATGGTCGAGGCGGGCTGGCGCGTGGGTGTGGTCGATGCCGATATCTACGGCCCCTCGATCCCGGGCATTCTTGGTCTGCCTTCCAGAAAACCGTCGATGACCCCCGAAGGCCAGATCATCCCGGTCGAGGCGCATGGGATCAAGGTCATCTCGATGGGGCTTCTGACCGATGATGACAGCCCGGCCATCCTGCGCGGGCCGATGGTCACGAAATACCTGCAGAGCTTCGTGCGGCAAGTCGATTGGGGTGAACTGGATGTGTTGCTGCTGGACCTGCCGCCCGGCACGGGCGATATTCAACTGACATTGGCGCAGGCTTTCCCGCTGACCGGTGCTGTGGTTGTCAGCACCCCGCAGGATGTCAGCCTCAAGATCGCGCGGCGCGGCCTGCGCATGATGGAGCAGGTAAAAGTGCCAATCCTCGGCGTTATTGAGAACATGAGCGGCTTTACCTGCCCCTCTTGCGGGACGGTCACGGATATCTTCCATAAGGGCGGGGGCGAGGCGATTGCGCAGGAAATCGGCGTGCCCTTTCTGGGCAAGGTGCCGCTGGACCCGGCTGTCGTCGATTGCGGGGATAGTGGCACGCCGCTGATCAAGGCAGCCTCGGGCAGCCCTGCCGCCAGTGCCTACCGCGAGATCGCCGCCGCGCTGATCGGCCAGGATGCAGCCACGACGGGGATCGCGACACCCTTCCGCTGGACCCTGTCTGATGGAAGCGGCAAGCCCGCACCTGTCGCGCCTCGTCCAGATGGACCCACCGAAACACTGGCCGCGCTCGATGAAGAGGCGGCTAGCCTGCATCTGCTCTGGGCGGATGGGCAGGCGCAGACACTTGGCGCGCGCGATCTGCGCATCGCATGTCCTTGTGCGAAATGCCGTGACGAGATGACGGGTGCGCGGTTGCTCGACCCCGATACTGTGCCTCTCGATATCCAGATCACGCGCATCTGGAGCGTGGGGAATTACGCGCTTGGAATGGCTTTCAGCGATGGGCATGACACAGGGATCTATACGCTGAAATCCCTGCGTGCGATGCCCAGCATGGAGATGGAAGATGTATGAACCCGCCCACAGGCGCATCCGGGCGCAGCCCTCGGCGCAAGAGCCGGATCTGATGGGCTTCGTGCTCGACGACACTTTGCGCGATGGCGCGTCCATATCGCTGGCACCGGGTGATGATACGCCGCTCGCCCGGGCACTGTTCGACTTGGCCGATGTGGACACAGTTACCGTGACGCATGCCACCATCTGGGTGCGCCGCGCGCGCATGGCAGATTGGGCAAGGCTTAAGCCTGCCATTGCCGGGGCGATCCGGGATGTGCTGGACGCCACGGACGCGCCCTTGGGCGACCACGCAACAACGGAAGAAGACCCCGACACGGCCCTTTTGCGCAAGGTCGAAGCGCTGCTAGATCAGCAGGTGAACCCGTCGGTCGCGGCCCATGGCGGCCATATCGCGGTCGAGCGCGTCGCCAATGCCTGCGTCTATCTGCGCATGTCCGGGGGCTGTCAGGGCTGCGCGGCCTCGAGCGCCACCCTCCGCGAGGGGGTAGAGCGAATGCTGCGCGCGGCATTGCCCGAGATCACCGAGATTATCGACGTGACGGATCATGCTTCGGGTCAAAACCCCTTTTATGCCAAGGCTGATGGCGTCTCACCTATGCTGTACCGCCCGATACCGCCCGATGTGATCGGCTGGCAGAACGGGCAGGTCATCGTCGACCCGGCTTACCTAGCCCCGAAGCTTGGCCTGACCCCCGAGACTTTGCGCGCAGGCCTGCGCAATGGCGATGTGGTCGGTGTGACCGAGGCCGGCCAGGGCGAGGAGACGGGCAAGACCCGGATTATCATGCGCGGCCCGACTCGGTCCTGGGCCGCAGAAATCGATGCGCACGGGGCCGCGCGCGAGATCCCGCCCCCGCGCATCATGAGCGGTGTAAGCGAAAAAGAGCGCAAGCTGGCGGCCAAGATCCGCGTCCATCTGGAAAACCTGCCGCCAGATGCGCTGCCTGTCACCTATGGCGCGCTTGCCCGCGCGCTGGGGCTCTGGGCACCCGGCTCGATCCGCAAGGTCACGCGCGCGCTGGAAGTCACCATGCGCGAAGATGCGCGCGCGGGACGCCCGTTCATCGCGGCCTGTGCCGTCAGCCGCGGCCGCGACGGTTTGCCTGGCGAAGGTTTCTTCACTCTCGCCCGCGCCCTGTCACGTGGGCCGCAGTCGGGCGAGAGCGATGCTGCGTTTCACGCCCGCGAATTCGCACAGCTTGCGCGCAAAGCCGCCTGAGGCGCGCTCACTGGTCCATATAGACATGCCGCTCTTCAAACGCTCCCGGATGCGTGACTGCGCCCCAGCGCGCGCCCCCGGCGAGCTTGGCAAATTTCCAGATTGCGCCCGAGGCATATTGCGTGGGCTTCGGTCCCGGCCAGTCGGCCTTGCGCGCCGCAAGGTCTTCATCAGAAAGCGACACGGACAATTCGCCCTTCACAGCGTCAATCGTGATCAAGTCGCCATCGCGCAAAAGTGCAATCGGCCCACCATGCGCCGCTTC
>REER01000030.1 GCA_007694945.1 Paracoccaceae bacterium
ATCATCTACAAGGGCATGATGCTGGCCGAACAGGTGGCCGAATTCTACCCCGACCTCAAGGATGAGCGGTTCGAGTCTGCCTTTGCGATCTATCACCAGCGCTATTCGACCAACACTTTCCCGCAATGGTGGCTGGCGCAGCCCTTCCGCATGCTGGCGCATAATGGCGAGATCAACACGCTGAAGGGGAACCTCAACTGGCTGAAAAGCCACGAGATCCGCATGGCCAGCGGCGCATTCGGCGAGATGGCCGAGGATATCAAGCCCATCGTCGCCTCGGGCGCGTCCGACTCGGCGGCGCTGGACGCGGTGTTCGAGGTGCTGGTGCGCGCGGGCCGCAACGCGCCGATGGCCAAGACCATGCTGGTGCCAGAGGCGTGGTCCAAGCAGGCGGTCGAGATGCCGCAGGCCTGGCGCGACATGTATTCCTACTGCAACTCGGTGATGGAGCCCTGGGACGGCCCCGCCGCGCTGGCCATGACCGATGGCCGCTGGGTCTGTGCCGGGCTGGACCGCAATGGGCTACGCCCGATGCGCTATGTAGTCACCGGCGACGGGCTGCTGATCGCGGGCTCGGAAGCGGGCATGGTTGTGGTCGATGAACTCGCCGTGCGTGAAAAGGGCGCGCTGGGGCCGGGGCAGATGATCGCGGTCGATATGGAAGAGGGCAAGCTTTACCATGATACCGAGATCAAGGACCGGCTGGCCGCCTCGCAGCCCTTTGGCGAGTGGACCGACAAGATCGTCGATCTGAACGAGAGATTGCGCGACATCCCCGAGACGCGCGAGATGAGTGCCGCCGAGTTGCGCCGCCGTCAGGTCGCGGCCGGGTTCACGATCGAGGAGATCGAGCAGGTGCTCGCGCCCATGGCGGAGGACGGCAAGGAAATGGTCGCCTCGATGGGCGATGACACACCGGCCGCGGTGCTCTCGAAGATCTACCGCCCGCTGTCGCATTTCTTCCGCCAGAATTTCAGTCAGGTGACAAACCCGGCGATTGACAGCTTGCGCGAATACCGGGTGATGAGTCTCAAGACCCGTTTCGGCAATCTCAAGAACGTGCTGGACGAGGACTCCTCGCAGACCGAGATCCTGGTTCTGGAAAGTCCCTTTGTGGCCAATGGCGAATTCGCCGAAATGGTGCGCGAATTCGGCGATCAGGTGGCCTTCATCGATTGCACGTTCCCGGCAGGCAGCGGCGAAGATGCCCTGCGCGTCGGGCTGGAGCGTATCCGCGCCGAGGCCGAGGATGCCGTGCGCTCGGGCGCGGGGCATCTGGTGCTGACCGACGAGCATCAGGGCGTGGACAAGGTGGCGATGCCGATGATCCTGGCCACCAGCGCCGTGCATGGCTGGCTGACGCGCAAGGGGCTGCGGACCTTCTGCTCGCTAAACGTGCGCTCGGCTGAATGCATCGACCCGCATTACTTTGCCGTACTGATCGGCTGCGGGGCGACTACGGTGAACGCCTATCTGGCGCAAGAGACCATTGCCTACCGGGTGGATCGCGGGTTGATCGAGGGTAGGCTGATCGACGCCATGCGCCGTTATCGCGAGGCAATCAATCTCGGGCTCCTCAAGATCATGTCCAAGATGGGCATATCGGTGCTGTCCTCCTATCGCGGCGGCCTGAACTTCGAGGCGGTAGGGCTCAGCCGCGCGCTGGTCGCCGAATATTTCCCGGGCATGCCGAGCCGTATCTCGGGGATCGGTCTGCACGGCATCCAGATGAAAGTGGAAGAGGTGCATGAAAAAGGCTGGCGTCTGGGGCAGGACGTCCTGCCCATCGGTGGGTTCTACAAGGCACGGCGCTCGGGTGAGAAGCACGCTTGGGAGGCGACTGCGATGCACATGATGCAGCAGGCCTGCAACCAGTCGAGCTACGCGCTATGGAAGCAATATTCGAGTGCGATGCAGGCCAACCCGCCGATCCACCTGCGTGATCTGCTGGACATCAAGCCTTTGGGCAAGCCCATTCCCATCGAGGAGGTGGAGAGCATCACCGCAATCCGGAAGCGGTTCGTGACGCCCGGCATGTCGCTTGGCGCGCTGTCGCCAGAGGCGCATATGACGCTCAACATCGCGATGAACCGGATCGGCGCGAAGTCGGACTCGGGCGAAGGCGGCGAAGACCCGGCGCATTACAAACCACTGCCCAATGGCGACAACCCGTCGGCCAAGATCAAGCAGGTGGCCTCGGGTCGGTTCGGGGTGACAGCGGAATATCTCAACGCCTGCGAAGAGCTGGAAATCAAGGTCGCGCAGGGCGCCAAGCCCGGCGAGGGCGGGCAGTTGCCGGGGATGAAGGTCACGAAACTGATCGCCAAGTTGCGCCACTCCACCCCGGGTGTGACGCTGATCTCACCGCCACCACATCACGATATCTATTCGATTGAGGATCTGGCGCAGCTGATCTACGACCTGAAACAGATCAATCCGCGCGTGAAAGTCTGCGTAAAGCTGGTGGCACAATCGGGCGTGGGCACGATTGCCGCCGGTGTGGCCAAGGCCAAGGCGGATGTGATCCTGATCTCGGGGCATAATGGTGGCACCGGGGCGAGCCCGGCGACGTCGATCAAATATGCCGGGCTCCCGTGGGAGATGGGCCTGTCGGAATCGCATCAGGTCCTCGCCATGAACAAGCTGCGCGAGCGGGTGACGCTGCGCACCGATGGCGGGCTGCGCACCGG
>REER01000002.1 GCA_007694945.1 Paracoccaceae bacterium
GCGGTTCTGCCAGCGGACCCAGCAGAACCTATGCGACGAACTTTAGATTCGGGTGACTAGAACTGGCTGTGCCTTTTCTGACAAGCCGCGTTTCAACAGCTTCTGCAGCCTGTGTTCAAGGCTGGCAATGATCCTCTTCAGACCCCATCGATTGGCGCGTAATGTCAGTCGTCTGGATCAACGAGACGAGCCGATCCTGGAACGCTGCGCATATCGGGCTGCTGATGCCGCCTCGCCGCAAGACAAAGCCAACGGTCCGAAGCGCCATTGGATCATGCAGTTCAAGTGCACAAAGGTCTTCATCGATCGAGCGCGTCGCAAGGGCAGGCAGGATCGTTGCCCCGGCTCCGGCTCGCACCAACGCCAGGAGTGAAATGACATTGCGGGCGCTAATTGCCGAAACGTGATCCGGACCGTCTGGATCAAGGCCGGAATTGCCCGCAGTCGATTTGTTGCTGATCAGGCGATGCGCGCGGATGTCCTCACGTGTCAATGGACGTGCCAGCCGCGCAAGCGGATGGTCCTTTCGGCAGACAAGCCGAAAGGGGTCATTGAACAGGGGGATGAAACTCAGGCCGGCACTGGCGTCCGGCTTGCCGCCGATGCCCAGCTCGACGACGCTCGTTTCGACCAGCATGTGCACGCTGGCGCTGTCGGTATCCAGCAACTCAATCCTGACACCGGCATGATCGGCCAGCATGGCGCTGAGCACCGGCGGCAGAAGCTGTGCTGCAATGGATGGCACGGCGGCAATACGCAAGACCCCTTCGCGCCCCTCAGCAAGCGCGATGATCCGTTCGGTGGTGCGATCATGTTCGCGCAGCAGGTCCTGAGCGAGCTTGTTCACCTCAACGCCCAGCGCCGTCAGGGTGTGTTTGCGGTCCGTTTCGAACAAGGGGGCGCCCAGGTCGCTTTCAAGCTGCTTGAGCGTCATCGAAATAGCGGAATCCGTTCGGCGCAGGGCCTTGGCCGCGTCGCGGATGTTTCCGCAACTGGCGACGGTGACGAAAACGCGTAGGGTTTGGGTTCGGATCATGGCTGTATGTTACAGAAAAACTGAAACTTATTTAACTTTAATTCGATTGATCTGAACAAGCCAACCCCCATAGCGTAACGTCAGAGGGCATCATGACCGACACGACACTTTCATTGGATCAGGTTGAAGACCTTGCGCGCCAGGTTCTCGTGCACGCAGGGGCTTCCGGGGAACAATCGGCGTCTGTCGCGCGCTCCACGCGTCTGGCCGAGCGCGACGGCATTCGCAGCCACGGTCTGATGTATCTGCCGATCTATGCCGAGCATCTGCGCTGCGGCAAGGTTCTGGGCACGGCCAGCCCGGTCGTGTCCCGCCCGCGACCTGCGGCGGTTCAGGTCGATGCCGCGCATGGCTTCGCCCATGCTGCGATTGATGTGGGCTGGCCTGACTTTGACGCGGCCGTGCGCGAACAGGGCGTTGCTGCAATGGCTGTGTCGCGGTCCTATAACTGCGGTGTTCTGGGTCATCACGCAGAGCGGTTGGCCGAGGCGGGGCTTGTGGGGTTGTGCTTCACGAATGCGCCCGCTTCAATGGCCCCTATCGGGGGTAGTCGGCCCGTGATCGGCACCAACCCATTCGCGCTGGCCGTGCCCGATGGTGCGGGCCGCGTGCGGCTGGTGATCGACCAATCCGCCAGCGCAATTGCGAAATCCGAGATCATCCTGCGCGCCCGCAAGGGCGCGCCGCTTAAACCGGGCTGGGCGCTCGACGCGGACGGCCAGCCGACCGAGGATGCGGAAGCCGCCCTTGCGGGCTCGATGCTACCTGCGGGCGGGCAGAAGGGCTTCGGCATGGGGCTGATGGTCGAGATCTTCGCCGCTGCCCTGTCAGGTGGAAATCTGGGGCTGGAGGCCAGCCCCTTTTCCGGCCCCAAAGGCGGGCCACCGGGGACAGGGCAGTTTTTCATCGGTATCGATCCGGCGGCGTTTTCCGGCGACGGATTCCACGCGGCGATCCTGCGGCTTATGGAAGCGATCGCGGATCAGCCCGGCACACGGCTGCCCGGTGCGCGCCGCGCCGCCAATCGCCAGCGTATCGAGAGTGAGGGCGTGCAGGTCGATGCCGCCCTGATGGACAGGATCAAGGCCGCCTGAGTGGCGAAAAGGAACGATATGGAACTTGAGACCCGCAATTTCATCGCAGGCGACTGGCTGAACGGGGCGGATACTGTGGAAAACCGCAATCCGTCAGACCTGTCCGATGTGATCGGCCACTTCGCACAGGCCGATGCCGGGCAGCTTGCCACTGCGCTGGACGCTGCGCGCCACGCGGCAGCCGAATGGGGCGCGACCGGCCCACAAAAGCGCCATGATGTGCTCATGGCCATCGGCACCGAGATGATGGCCCGCACCGGGGAAATCGGCGCGCTGATCGCCCGCGAAGAGGGCAAGCCCTTTGCCGAGGGCAAGGGCGAGGTCTACCGCGCAGGCCAGTTCTTCACCTATTTCGCGGCTGAAGCGCTGCGGCAACTGGGCCAGACCGCCGATAGCGTACGGCCTGACATCGAAATTGATGTACGCCGCGAACCTGTCGGCGTCGTGGCGATCATCAGCCCGTGGAATTTCCCCGTGGCAACGCCCGCATGGA
>REER01000069.1 GCA_007694945.1 Paracoccaceae bacterium
TCAGAACTTCAGATATCAATCACTCGATGGGAGTCTTGGTGCGGTCGAGAAGACTCGAACTTCCACGGGAGTTACCCCACAGCGACCTCAACGCTGCGCGTCTACCAATTCCGCCACGACCGCACGCCGTGTTCGAGCGCTTCTAACGACTCGATCTGGGCTTGAAAAGAGGAAAATGCCCCGTTTCGCGCGGATCGTGGCGCGGTTGCGCCGACCAGAGATAGGCCGCACCAAGCGCGAAGATCACGGCGGCAAACCAGAAGCCCGGCCAACCGGAATCGTCCAGCAAAACCGCATGCATCCGCCGCCCCGGAAGCAGCGTGAACAGCCCCGCGATGCCCATCGACCAGATGTAGATCTGCGTCATGATGCGCCCATGTTCGACGACTTTGCCGGCGCGAATGGCCTGTACAGCGCGCCAAAGCATGAAAGCGACGAATATCGAGAGCCCGTGGATCGGCGAAAAGGGACCGATCAGACGCAGCTCAAAGATGCCGAGCGCGGTGATCGCTGTTATCGCCATGGCGCTGACCCAGGTATAACCTAGAAGACGATGCGTCCGGTCGCGCCGCTTGCGCAGAATCACAAACGGGCCAAGCACAAATGCCAGACAGGCCGCCACTGTATGAACCTGGATCAGCAGGCTGGAATGCAGGATGGGGACAAGGGTCATGGGATGCTCCAAAATGGCTGCGCAGCGCTGGCGTGGCGCGGCGTTGAACGATGTGTTAGGGCTGTGCGGCGCGACCCGCAGTGCAGGCAAGCGCGGTTTCGCCAGCGGCCGGAGGGGGTTCGTGACTGACAAACCGTCGTCATTCGCGCTTCGCGAATTGCGCGCCCATCTGGGCGCCCCGGAGGTGCTGGCCATACAGGCGGGAATCGGAATCCTGCTGGGTATATCCGGCCCTTTCGGCACGTTCGACGGGCTCGCGCTGCTGCCCCGCCTCATCTACTGGATGGGCATTGTCTTCGGCACCTATGCGCTCGGAAGCGCCGTCTCCCTACTGGTAATCGACAGGTTGGATGCGCGCAGCGACTGGCCGGTCGCGCTGAAGGTCTTTCGCGGCGGGATAATCATCGGGCTAGGCGTCGTGGTCTTTCTCGGGCTCTGGAACCTGCCCTTCTTCGGTTGGCAAGGGCTGTTCGGACAGGTTCTGGTTGCGGGTATGCTGGCCAGCTTCGGGGTTGCCTGGATCGTGCTGGGCCTGCGGACTGTTTTTCCTGATCCGGCCACATCATCCGAGACGCGCCTGCCCGCCCTGCTCCAGCGTCTGCCGCTCGAGAAACGCGGTGCACTGATCGCGCTCTGCGCGACCGATCATTACGTCGAGGTGATCACCGAGAACGGACGCGAACTTGTGCTGATGCGACTCGCCGATGCGATTGAGGAAACCGCGCCCACGCGGGGCGTGCAGGTCCATCGCTCGCACTGGATCGCGCTGGCGCAGGTGCGCGGGGTCGAGCGCCGCGGAGAGGGCGCATTGCTTGACATGGGCGATGGGCTGGAGATTCCAGTCAGCCGGCGCCACATGTCCACCATCCGGGCGGCGGGATTGCTGCCCAAGAAGCAAGGCTGAGAGGCATGAACCAAGCATTAAACACGCCACAAACGACATTGGAGTGGCGCATTCTGCCGGGCCTGTCCGACTACGCCGCGACTCTTGCCGCTATGGAGGCGCGCGTGGCCGAGATCGCGCAGGGCACCGCGCCCGAAGCCGTCTGGCTGCTGGAGCATCCACCACTTTATACTGCGGGCACCAGTGCCGATCCGGCCGATCTGGTCGCCCCGAACCGCTTTCCGGTCCATGCCGCGGGGCGCGGTGGGCAATATACTTATCACGGACCTGGCCAGCGTGTGGTCTATGTCATGCTCGACCTCAACCGGCGTGGGCGCGATGTGCGTCGCTTCGTCTGCACGCTGGAGAATTGGGTGATCGCGACTCTGGCCGAGTTCGGCATCAGCGGCGAGCGGCGCGCGGGCCGGGTGGGCGTCTGGGTCACGCGTCCCGAGAAAGCCCCTGCCCCCGATGGCACCCCATGCGAGGAAAAGATCGCCGCCATCGGGATCAAGCTGCGCCGCTGGATCAGCTTTCATGGCCTCTCGATAAACCTTGAGCCGGACCTGAGCCATTTCGACGGAATTGTGCCCTGCGGCATTAGCGCCCATGGCGTGACATCACTGGTTGATCTGGGCCTGCCGGTGACGATGAATGATCTCGATCTCGCGCTGGCCCGCCAGTTCGCGCGCCATTTTCCAACCTGAGCCTCAACAGTCTGCGCGCCCCTGAAGCGGTGCTTTTTGGCGCCGCCTTGATCTGGGTCAAAAAAACCGCTCCTGCGACACATGGAGCATTGCTCTGTAAAAAAACACATTCTAAAAGCGAAGTATACCGTGCTATGCAGGCATGGGCAGTCCGGCGCAGGGCGTACGAGAGCACCTGTGTCTGTCACGAAAACAGTTGCGGAAAACGCAACCGGAACCGGGAACTGGAGTAGCTTATGGCCGACGCCACCACCGAAGAACACGGGCACGAGGACAACCGGTCCTTCTTCACCCGCTGGTTCATGTCCACGAACCACAAGGATATCGGGATCCTCTATCTCTTCAC
>REER01000124.1 GCA_007694945.1 Paracoccaceae bacterium
TGATGTTCTCGCTTGCAGGCGTGCCGCCGTTGGTGGGTTTCTTCGGCAAGTTCTATGTGCTCTGGGCCGCCGTCCAGGCGGGGCTGACATGGCTGGCCGTGGCCGGGGTGATCGCCTCGGTGATCGGGGCATTCTATTACCTGCGCATCGTCTATTACATGTATTTCGGCGAAGAGACCGACCCGCTCGACCGTGTGGCTGCCCCCGTGCAGGGCACGCTGCTGGTGGTCTCGGCGGCGATCATGGTGCTGGGCGTCATCAACCTCTTCGGGGTCGAAGGTCTGGCAGCATTGGCGGCAGAAGCCCTTGTCAACTGAGTGGCCCGTGGGCGTCGGGCGGGTTGTCCTGCCCGAGATCGACAGCACCAATGCAGAAGCCCAGCGCCGGGCAGCTTCTTACGCGGGGCCGCTCTGGATACTGGCTCTGCGCCAGGTCGCGGGCCGCGGCCGGCGCGGGCGGGCGTGGCAGGACCCGGCGGGCAATTTCGCCGCTACCTATCTCAGCCGCCCCGAGGGGCCGCCAGATCAGGTCGCGCTGCGCTCTTTCGTGGCCGCGCTCGCGCTGCATGAGACATTGGTTCGAGTGACAGGGCGGGCCGAGGCATTTGCGCTCAAATGGCCCAATGATGTGCTGCTGAACGGGGGAAAGCTGGCGGGCATACTGCTTGAGAGCCTCGGGCACAGGGGGGGTGTCGGGTATCTGGCCATCGGCATCGGGGTGAACCTGCGTGAGGCCCCCGAGGCCGAGCCGGGCGCTGTGCCGCCGGTGAGCCTGATGGGTGAGACGGGCTGCGCGGTCACGCCAGAAGCGTTCCTCGACCTGCTCGCCCCCGCCTTTGCCCGATGGGAGGCGCAGCTTGTCACCTATGGTTTCGGTCCGATCCGCACCGCATGGCTCGACCGCGCTGCGCGCCTGGGCGCAGAGATCACGGCGCGCACCCAGCACGAAGAACAAACCGGCACATTCGCGGGGATCGACGCCACCGGCGCGCTGGTGCTGCGCACCAGCGCGGGACAGCGCAGCATCCCGGCGGCAGATGTGTTTTTTCCTGAGGGGGGACGGGATGCTTCTTACCATTGATTGCGGCAATACCAATACCATATTCGCGATCTGGGACGGCACCGAGTTTGTCGCGACCTGGCGCACCTCGACCGAGGTCACGCGCACGGCGGATCAGTATTTCGTCTGGTTGTCGAGCCTGATGGATCTGACCGGGATCTACGCTGATATCACCGATGTCATCATTTCATCGACCGTGCCGCGTGTGGTGTTCAATCTGCGTGTGCTCTGTGATCGCTATTTCAAGACGCGTCCCCTGGTAGTGGGCAAGCCCGATTGCCTGCTGCCTGTGGCGCCACGCGTCGAGCAGGGCGTGCGGCCCGGTCCCGACCGGCTCGCCAATGCGGTCAGCGCCTATGACCGCCATGGCGGCGATGTTGTGGTGGTGGATTTCGGCACTGCCACGAATTTCGATGTGGTGGCCCAGGATGGCGCCTATATCGGCGGTGTGATCGCGCCGGGGGTGAACCTGTCGCTGCAAGCGCTGCACCAGGGCGCGGCAGCGCTGCCGCATGTCGATATTTCGCAGCCCGAGAAGGTGATCGGCACCGACACGGTCGCCTGCATCCAGTCAGGGGTGTTCTGGGGCTATATCGGGCTGGTTGAGGGGATCACGGCGCGGATCAAGGCCGAATATGGCCGCCCGATGACCGTGATCGGCACAGGTGGGCTCGCGCCGCTCTTTGCGCAGGCCGAGAACCTGTTTGACTCGGTCGAGGATGATCTGACATTGCATGGCCTTCGCGTCATCCACGACTATAACCGGATGGCAGGGAGCGAATGATAGATGACGGATAACAACCGGTGACAGAAGGCAGCATGCAGGCATGAGTAAAGAACGGCTTATCTATCTTCCCCTCGGGGGGGCAGGCGAAGTGGGCATGAATGCATATGTCTTCGGCTATGGGCCAAAGGGGCGCGAGCGGCTGATCCTGGTCGATCTGGGCGTGACCTTTTCGGATATGGATTCCTCGCCGGGCGTAGATCTGATCATGCCCGACCTGCGCTGGCTCGAAGAACGGCGCGACCGGCTGGAGGCGATCATCATCACCCATGCGCATGAGGACCATGTCGGCGCATTGGGCCAGATGTGGGACCGTCTGCGGGTGCCGGTATATGCACGCGACTTCACCGCACGCATCGCCCGGCTGAAGATGCAGGATGCAGGCCAAGACCCGGAACAGGTGATCACTGTGGACAAGGCCCCCGAGGCGCTCGATCTCGGTCCCTTCCGGGTGCAGTTCTTCCCGGTGGCGCATTCGCTGCCCGAAGCCTCGGGGTTGATCATTGACACGCCGGCGGGCCGTGTGGTGCATTCGGGGGATTTCAAATCCGACCTGACACCGGGCGTGGGCGAGGCGCATGACCCGAAACTCTTGGGCGATATCGGCAAGACCGGGGTCAAGGTGCTGCTTTGTGACAGTACCAATGTAATGAACCCCGCGCCGGGGCGGTCCGAGGCGACACTGGTCGAGCCGATCACCGACCTGATGCGCAACG
>REER01000001.1 GCA_007694945.1 Paracoccaceae bacterium
CGCCCGACATCATCGTGCGCAACGAAAAGCGGATGCTGCAGGAATCGGTCGATGCGCTGTTCGACAACGGCCGCCGTGGCCGGGTCATCACCGGCAACAACAAGCGCCCGCTGAAATCGCTCTCGGACATGCTCAAGGGCAAGCAGGGCCGCTTCCGGCAGAACCTGCTTGGCAAGCGGGTGGACTTCTCGGGCCGCTCGGTGATCGTGACGGGTCCCGAGTTAAAGCTGCATCAATGCGGCTTGCCCAAGAAGATGGCGCTGGAGTTGTTTAAGCCGTTCATCTACTCGCGTCTGGAGGCCAAGGGGCTGTCCAGCACGGTCAAGCAAGCCAAGAAACTGGTCGAGAAAGAGCGCCCCGAGGTCTGGGACATTCTGGACGAGGTGATCCGCGAACACCCGGTCCTTCTGAACCGCGCACCGACGCTGCACCGTCTGGGCATTCAGGCATTCGAGCCGATCCTGATCGAGGGCAAGGCGATCCAGCTTCACCCGCTTGTCTGCTCGGCTTTCAATGCCGATTTTGACGGTGACCAGATGGCCGTGCATGTGCCGCTGTCGCTCGAGGCCCAGCTTGAAGCCCGGGTGCTGATGATGAGCACCAATAACGTGCTGTCGCCCGCGAATGGCTCGCCCATCATCGTGCCTTCGCAGGACATGGTTCTGGGGCTCTACTACACCTCGATGATGCGCGAGGGCATGACCGGCGAGGGAATGATCTTCGCCTCGATTGATGAAGTTGAGCATGCGCTCTCGGCTGACGAAGTCCATCTGCACGCCAAGATTCAGTGTCGGATCAAGCAAATCGACGAAGACGGCAACGAAGTCCTGCGCCGTTTCGAGACCACACCGGGCCGCTTGCGTCTGGGCGCGCTGCTGCCGCTGAATGCGAAAGCACCGTTCGATCTGGTCAACCGACTGCTTCGCAAGAAGGATGTGCAGAACGTTATCGACACGGTCTATCGCTATTGCGGTCAGAAAGAGTCGGTCATCTTCTGCGATCAGATCATGTCGCTCGGATTCAAGGAAGCCTTCCGCGCCGGGATCTCTTTCGGCAAGGATGACATGCTCATCCCGGATGCGAAGCGGGAATTCGTGAACGAGACCCGCGATCAGGTCAAGGAGTTCGAGCAGCAATATCTCGACGGCCTGATTACGCAAGGCGAGAAGTATAACAAGGTCGTGGACGCATGGTCGAAATGCTCTGACGCTGTGGCCAACGCCATGATGGGCGATATCTCGGCCGTTCAGCGCGACGCTGAGGGCCGTGAGCTGGAACCCAACTCGGTCTATATGATGTCGCATTCTGGCGCGCGGGGCTCGCCCGCCCAGATGAAGCAGTTGGGCGGGATGCGCGGCCTGATGGCCAAGCCTTCGGGCGAGATCATCGAGACGCCGATCATCTCGAATTTCAAGGAAGGTCTGACCGTTCTCGAATACTTCAACTCGACCCACGGCGCCCGCAAGGGTCTGGCCGATACGGCACTCAAGACCGCCAACTCGGGCTACCTGACCCGCCGTCTGGTCGATGTGGCGCAGGACTGCATCGTGCGCATCGATGATTGCGGCACCGACCGTTCCATCACGGCGCAGGCTGCCGTTAATGACGGTGAGGTCGTTGCTTCGCTTTCGGAGCGGGTACTGGGCCGCGTGGCAGCGGAAGATGTCGTTGACCCGGCGACCGGGGAGGTTATCGCCAAGCGCAATACTCTGCTGGAAGAGCGCGAAGCTGATGCGATCGAGACTGCGGACATTGCCGCGGTCAAGATCCGCTCGCCGCTGACTTGCGAGGCCGAAGAGGGCGTCTGCGCCATGTGCTATGGTCGCGACCTGGCGCGCGGCACGCTGGTTAACAAGGGCGAGGCTGTCGGCATCATCGCGGCGCAGTCCATCGGCGAGCCGGGCACACAGCTTACCATGCGCACCTTCCACATCGGCGGGATTGCTCAGGGGGGCAGCCAGTCCTTCCAGGAGGCCAATGCGGCCGGTCGGGTGGAGCTTCGCAACGCGCAGACCATCGAGAACTCTTCCGGCGAGCATATCGTCACCGCACGGGCGATGCAGGTCGCAATCATCGACGAAAACAATGTCGAGCGCGCGACCTTCAAGCCGGGCTATGGCTCGAAACTGTTTGTCAAGGACGGCGAGCAGGTCGAGCGCGGCGCCAAGCTGTTCGAATGGGACCCCTATACCCTGCCGATCATCGCAGAGACCACGGGTCGAGCGCGGTTTGTCGATCTGGTCGCGGGCCTGTCTGTTCGTGACGAGACCGACGAGGCCACTGGCATGTCGCAGAAGATCGTAAGCGACTGGCGGTCGGTGCCCAAGGGTGGTGATCTCAAGCCCGAGATCATCCTGATGGACGCAGCCTCCGGCGAGCCTGTGCGCAACGAGCAGGGCAATCCGGTGACCTATCCGATGTCGGTCGATGCCATTCTCTCGGTCGAGGACGGGCAGGACATTCAGGCCGGTGACGTGGTCGCGCGTATTCCGCGCGAGGGCGCCAAGACCAAGGACATCACGGGCGGTCTGCCGCGCGTGGCGGAACTGTTCGAGG
>REER01000110.1 GCA_007694945.1 Paracoccaceae bacterium
TCAGCTCGGACATGATGTTCTTGTGATACCATGGCGGGCGGAAAGTGTTTTCGGCTACCATCCAGCGCTCGCGGAACAGGACAAAGTCGATATTCGCAGTGCCCGGAACGCCCGAGGGGGCAGTCAGCACGGTGAAGATCGAAGGGTCAGGGTGGTCGAAGAGGATCGCGCCTACCGGGCAATAGGTGCGCAGGTCGTATTTGCAAGGCGCGTAATTACCGTGCCATGCCACCACGTCGAGTGGCGAATGGCCGATCTCGCACTGGTGGAACTGGCCGCACCATTTGATGGTGAGGGTCGAAGGGGTCTCGCGGTCCTCATAGGCGGCCACAGGCGTCTTGAAGTCGCGCCGGTTGGCCATGCAGTTTGCACCAATCGGCCCGCGGCCCGGAAGCTCGAATTTCTGGCCGTAGTTTTCGCAGACGAAACCGCGGCAGGGGCCTTCGAGCACTTCGACCCGATAGACCAGACCTCGCGGGATGATGGCGATTTCCTTGGGTTCAAGATCGATCATGCCAAGCTCGGTGCAGAAGCGTAGCCGACCTTCTTGCGGGACAACGAGAATTTCGCTGTCAGCCGAGAAGAAATAGGCATCCTTCATCGATTCAGTGACCAGATAGATATGCGTGGCCATGCCGACCTGCGTGTTCACATCGCCTGCCGTGGTCATGGTGCGCATGCCGGTGAGCCATGTCAGCGGCTCACCGGCATGCGGCACCGGGTCCCAGCGATACTGACCGAGGCTGATCACATCCGGATCCACATTGGGCGCGGACTTCCAATAAGGCAGGTCGATCTTGGTATAGCGCCCCGAATGCTTGACCGAGGGACGGATGCGATAGCACCAGGTGCGCTCGTTCTGATGGCTGGGCGCCGTGAAGGCAGTGCCAGTCAGTTGCTCTCCATAGAGGCCGTAATTGCATTTCTGCGGCGAGTTCATGCCCTGTGGCAGGGCACCCGGCAGGGCCTCGGTTTCAAAATCATTACCGAAGCCGGGCATGTAGCCTTCATGCGGTCCCGCATGCGAGGGCGCGCGGATCATTCCTTGTGGCAGGGCGTGATGGGTCATGGCAGGCTCCTCTCCCCGGAAAAACATGCCCCTGTTATTGGTTGCATTTGCAACCATGTCAAGGTTATCTTTGTGGCACAATAGCATAAGAAAGGGCACGAGGGTGATAAGGCTTTATGATTATTGGCGTTCGTCCTCGGCCTACCGGGTGCGGATCGGGCTCAATCTTTTGGGACTGGCTTATGAGCGGGTCGAGGTGGACCTGCTTGCGGGCGACCAGACCGGCACTGCGAATCTGGCACGCAACCCGCAAGGCGTGGTGCCGACGCTCGAAATCGACGGGCTGTGCCTGACCCAGTCGCTCGCGATTCTGGAATATCTCAATGACACGCGCGCGGCGGGCTGGCTGCCGCCCGATGCTGCCGGGCGCGCGCGGGTGCGGGCACTGGCAATGGCCATCGCGATGGAGATCCAGCCCGTGTGCAATCTGCGCGTGGCAAAGACGGTCGTTGCGGCTTCGGGCGGCACGATGACGCTCGAAGACTGGATGCGCCAGCATATCGCGCCCGGACTGGAGGCAGTCGAGGCGATGCTGGGGCACGCAGCAACCGGGCGTTTCTGCCACGGTGATTCAGTGACGCTTGCGGATGTCTGCCTCGTGCCGCAGCTATATAATGCCAAGCGTTGGGGGGTGGCCTATGATCATCTGACGCGGCTCTCGACGGTTGAGCCGGCGATGCTGGCGCTCCCGGCTGTGCAGGCCGCACATCCGGATCGCGCGAGGCCGTGACAAGGGGGCGCGGCCCGTGGCAAAGTGCAGCGAAACAGGAGCGATGATGCGCGACACCGAAGCGGGCGGGTTTGATCTCGATCAGTTCCTGCCTTATCTGCTGAATCAGGCCGCAGAGGCCAGCAGTCATTCCTTCGCCGCGACCTATCGGCGCGACTATGGCATGACGCGCACGCAATGGCGGGTGATGGCCAATCTGGGCAAATTCGGTGCAATGTCGGCGACAGAAATCTGCCGGATTGCGCATATCGACAAGACCAAGGTCTCGCGCGCAGTGTCGCAGCTTGAGAGCGCCGGGTATCTTACTCGTGAAAAGGTCGCCGAGGACAGACGGCGCGAGCGGCTGGCGCTGACCGAGGCGGGTCGCGCTGTGTTTGCCCGGCTTGGGGCGCAGGCGCTGGCCTTTCAGGCCGAACTGGCGCAGGGGCTTGGCGCCGAGCGTCTCGCGGCGCTGGAGGCCGCGCTGCGAGCCGTCATAGCGCTGCACCGCAATACACGGGTCGAGCCCGAGTGACGCGACTGGCGCGCCTGCCCATTGACGACATCCTGCCCGAGCTGAAAACTGCGCTCGCCCAGCATGGCCGTGCAGTGCTGCAGGCCCCGCCGGGTGCGGGCAAGACGACGCGTGTGCCGCTGGCCGTGATGGACCAGATTGCCGGACGGATCGTCATGCTGGAGCCGCGCCGCATTGCGGCGCGGGCCGCGGCGGAACAGATGGCGCGCCTGTTGGACGAGGAGGTGGGCGCGCGCGCGGGCTACCGCATTCGCGGTGAGGCGGTGGTCTCGCGCGCGACGCGGGTCGAGGTGGTGACCGAGGGCATCCTCACGCGCATGGTGCAGGCCGATCCGTCGCTGGAGGGCATCGGGGCGGTGATTTTCGACGAATTCCACGAACGCTCGCTGAATGCCGATCTGGGTCTTGCCCTGACATGGGAAGCACGCGAGGCGCTGCGGCCTGATCTGGCGCTGGTGGTCATGTCGGCGACACTGGATGCCGCGCCGATCGCGGCGTTGCTGGACGATGCGCCGGTGCTGACTGCCGAAGGCCGCGCCTTCCCGGTCGAGACGCGCTGGCTCGCCCGGCCCCGCGCCAAGCAGGTCCGGTTCGAGACAGCGCTGGCTGATCTGGTCCTGCAGGCGCTGCATGATGCCGAAGGATCCATGTTGGTCTTTTTACCGGGGGAAGGTGAGATAAGGCGGGTTGCTGCGCTCCTTGCAGACCGCGTGGGTTCCGTCGAGATCCGCCCGCTCTTTGGTGCGCTTCCGTTTGCCGAGCAGCGCGCGGCGCTAGCGCCGTGCCGGGAGGGCGCGCGCAAGATCGTGCTGGCGACTTCGATCGCCGAGACATCGCTGACGATCGAAGACATCCGCATTGTGGTCGATGCCGGGCTGGCACGGCGGGTGCGGTTCGACCCCGGCAGCGGCATGGCCCGACTGGTGAGCGAGCGCGTGACGCGGGCCGAGGCTGAGCAAAGGCGGGGTCGCGCAGGGCGCGTGGCAGAGGGTGTCTGCTACCGGCTCTGGGCGCGCGCGGAGGAGGGCGCGCTCGCAGGCTTCGCGCCGCCCGAGATCGAGCGCGCCGATCTGGCAGGGCTGGCGCTGGAACTGGCGATCTGGGGGAGTGCCGAGGGCTTGCGTTTCCTGACCCCGCCGCCCGAGGCGGCACTTTCGGAGGCCCGCGCGCTGGCGCGCGCGCTTGGCGGGCTCGATGTGGAGGATCGTATCACGGCGCATGGGCGGAAGATGGCCGCCCTGCCTCTGCATCCGCGCCTCGCGCATATGCTGTTGCAGGCGGGGCGTGCGGGGGCTGAGTTGGCAGCACTGCTCTCCGAGCGGGACCTTTTGCGCGGCGCGTCGGTCGATCTGGCGCTGCGCATGGCCTGCCTGCGTGACCCGGAGACTGCACGCACGCATCAGGCGCATCGTCCTACGCTGGAGCGTGTTCGTGACGAGACGCGGCGGCTTCGCAGGCTCGTGCCGGATACGCGCGCGGACCTGTCGCTAGCCGAGATGGCGGCGTTGGCCTATCCCGACCGGATCGGGTTGCGGCGCAAGAGCGAGGCGCCGCGCTACGTTCTTTCGGGCGGCAAGGGGGCGATCTTGCCCGAGGGTGATGCGCTGGGCCAGTCGCGGCTGATTGTGGTGACGGACACGGATGGAGATGCGCGCGAAGCGCGTATCCGGCAGGCAGTGGCGCTGAGCGAGGCGGAGTTGCGCGGGCTCTATGGCGATCAGATAGCATGGCGCCGGGTCTGCTATTGGTCGCGCCGTGACCGGCGTATCGCGGCGCGGGAGCAGGAATGCTTTGGTGCGCTTGTGTTGCGGGATCAGATTTGGCGTGACCCTGACGCCGAGGCAATGGTCAGTGCAGCTTGCGAGGGGCTCCGTGACCTGGGGTTGCCCCTGTCAGCGGCTGCGCGGCGGTTCATTTCGCGCGTGGAACTCCTCCGCGCGCAAGGCGCTGCCTTGCCGGCGATGGAGGACGCGTCCCTGCTCGCCGGGTTGGAGCACTGGGCAGGCCCGTATCTGGCGGGCTCCCGCACAGAGCAGGACCTGCGCGGGCTCGATCTGCTGCCTGCCCTGCGCGGGATGCTCGACTGGGATCAGATGCAGCAGCTTGACACGCAGGCGCCTGCGCATTTCGTCACCCCGCTCGGCAATCGCGTGCCGATCGACTATTCAGGCGAAGCGCCCGAGATTTCAGTCCGTTTGCAGGAGCTTTTCGGGCAGGTAGAGCATCCGGTTATCGGTCCTGCGCGCCAGCCCTTGCGGATCGTGCTGCTGTCACCAGCGCGGCGGCCGGTGCAGGTGACGATGGATTTGCCGGGATTCTGGACCACGAGCTATGCCGATGTCCGCAAGGACATGCGCGGACAATACCCGAAACATCCATGGCCCGAGAACCCGCTCGAGGCTGCGCCCACCTTGCGGGCGAAACCTCGTGGGCGGTGAGTGGTGAAGCTGGTCGGGGAGATTTGAGTAATTTTCTCCAGATGAAGCAGAGTGGAATATCTGTCGGCGCCATGGGTCGCTGTCATAGTGGCCGGATATGCGCCGTGACAGGGCTGTCGGCCAAAATGCGGGCAATGGCGGTGTCTAGGGGTTCATAAGCGACGGACATGCTGTGCGCATTGGCGTGCAGGATCATGCCGGGGGCGCTCACCCAGGCGACATGGCCGCGCCAGAAGAGCAGATCTCCACGCTGCTTGGGTATGCCTTCGGGCAGGTGGGGTCCGAGGGCGCGTTCCTGCAGGTCGCTGTCGCCGGGGCAGGGGTGCCCGCATGCGTGAAGGGCGAGTTGGACAAGGCCCGAACAATCGACACCAGCGAAGGAATTGCCGCCCCAGAGGTAAGGCGTGCCGAGCAGGGTCTCGGCGACAGTGACCGGGTCGGTGCTGGGTTGGTCAATGGGGCTCAGATGCTGTTCGGGCAGCCAGTGGCCATCATGACTGCGCAGGAAGTGCCCTTCGCGCCCGGTGATGCAGAGGCGCGCATTGAGCGAAAGCGGGTGCAAGGTCGGGGCCTTGGTATCAGGGGATCGGTAAAGATGCGTCGCGCGGGCGCTGACTCGGTGGGTGACTTCGTGGTCGGGGCCATGAGCACTTCGTCTGATCCAGCCGCAATATCCATCATCCTCGGCCTCGACAAAGCTCCAGTCGTCGCGTTCCTCGATCACAATGATGCGGGCCCCGAGCAGGAGTTGGCGGTCAAGCGCGCCATCCGGTACACGCAGCAGATCAGTAAGCGGCGCCTTGATCCGGGCCGTAGTGCCGTCGGTGAACTGCGCCGCCTCGATCTGGCCGCGCAGGCGGGAGAGCGCCACTGTCCCGCTGAAAGGGGTCAGGCGCCGGTCGGTCACAGGTCCAGCAGACGCGGGAGGGCCGCATAGAGGGCCCGGGCACCTTGGCCGACACCGCCTTTGGGGCGGGCGGGCGCTGGTTTGGGCTGGTAGCCATAGATGTCGAAATGGACAAAGCGCGGAGTTGCCTCGACGAAGCGGTGCAGGAAGAGGGCGGCCGTGATCGCGCCTGCCATACCGCCCGAGGGGGCGTTATCCAGATCAGCGATGCCGGGCTCGATGAGGGCCTCATAGGCCGGGTGCAGGGGGAGGGGCCAGAGCGGGTCCTGCACTGTGTTCGCGGCCTCAAGCAGCGCATCCGACAGAATTGCGTCGCGGGTGAAGAAAGGCGGCACATCGGGGCCGAGCGCGACCCTTGCGGCCCCGGTCAGGGTGGCCATGCAGACCATGATATCGGGCGTCTCTTCATCGGCCAGTGTCAAAGCATCGGCCAGCACCAGACGCCCCTCGGCATCGGTATTGTTGATCTCGACGCTCAGCCCCTTGCGCGAGGGCAGGATGTCGCCGGGGCGCATGGCGTTGCCGGACACGGCGTTCTCGACTGCGGGTATCAGAACGCGCAGACGCACAGGCCAGCCGCGCGCCATGATCATTTGCGCGAGGCCCAGAACGGTCGCTGCCCCGCCCATGTCCTTCTTCATCAGCCCCATGGAGGCGCCAGGCTTGAGGTTCAGCCCGCCAGTGTCAAAACACACGCCCTTGCCGACGAGCGTCAGCTTCGGCCCCGTGTCGCCCCAGCGCAGATCGAGTAGCCGGGGCGCGCGGGTGGAGGCGCGGCCGACAGCATGGATGAGGGGCAGATTGGCGGTCAGCAGCGCCTCGCCAGTGGTAACGTCGAGCTTGCCGCCATGTGTCTCGGCCAGCGCGCGCATTGCGCTTTCCAGTTCCTCGGGGCCCATATGCGAGGCGGGGGTGTTGATCAGATCGCGTGTCAGGGCCTCGCCCGCAGCGAGGGTCTCTATCTCCGCGGCGTCGATGGTATCTGGCGCGACCAGCCCTGTGAGCGCCCGTTCCGGTATGTTGCGAAAGCGCTGGAAGGCATAGCCAGCCAGACACCAGCCGAGCGTCTCATGCGCGAGGTCTTCGGGGCTGAGGTCGTGATGCAGCACGAAACTGCGCGCGGGTAGCTTGCTGCGCAGGCCACCGAGCGTGAAGCGGCTGCGTGCGCGGTCGCGCGCTGAGCCTAGCCCGGCTACTGCAAGCCCGAGAGCGCCATCTTCGCCGGGCACCAGCGCCACTTCCCCCGCTGCTGCTTTGAAATTCAGTGTGTCGAGCCAAGCCGTGACAGATGCAGGCGCTTGCGCTTTCCAGTCATCGAGCCCTTCTGCACCGACCAGATGTAATGGCAGGGCGCTGCCATCGTCTTTGGCGAAAGCCATCAGCGAATGGACATTGGTCATGGCGCTTGTCTCCTCGTGATCAGAAGCCCCTCCGCGAAAGACGAGCCGGTTCAGACGTCAGGCAGCATTGAAGAATGGTGGTCGATGATCTTCCAGCCTTCCTTGTCCAGTCTGTAGACAAAGGTAAACCGAGCCATGACGATGCGTTCCTCACCGTCTTGGGTGATCGTGAACTTGTAGAGGCCGGAATTCGTCGCAACGCCGTCGAAGCGGCGGATTTTCTGCTGCAGGATGGTGCCTTGCGGCTTGAGTTGGAGAAAATGCTCGAAATAATCCTGAATAGCGCCTCGCGTTTGGCGGACCTCCTTTGAAATCGTCGGCAAAAGCATGGCATCTTGCGCATAAAGCGCAGCAACCTGCTTTGCGTCACAGGTCTTCAGCGCCGCATTCCACTGCTCGAACAGTGAGGCGATTTCCTGACGTTGGTCTTCGGTGATCTGCATTGTTTCTCGCTTATTCGACATTATCATCCGGTGACATCACCCCGAGTTACCTTTGTGTCAGTCCGAATGCCAGAGGAAACACCGTCAAGTCCCGAGGCCGTTTCGGCAGAGGGTTTGCCCATCTGTCCGCTTTGCCTGCGGCCTATTCCGCCTGATGTGCCGCAAAGCCTGCACCATCTGGTTCCCAAGCTGCGCGGCGGCAAAGGCGGCCCGGTCGTTCTTATGCACCACATCTGCCATCGCGAGATACATGCCACGTTGAGCGAGACGGAGCTTGCGCGCAGCTACAATACCATCGAGGCGCTGCGCGCTCACCCACGACTCTCCAAATTCGCAGCTTGGGTCGCAAGGCGTCCTGCGTCGTTTACCTCGAAGATACCAGGGCGGCGCCGGAACAAGCGGTGATAGGAGTTTGTTAAGACTTCTGCGGGAGAGTGGTGGCAAGGTTTTTTCTTGCAGAGTGTGGGTATGCAACAGGCGCTGGGACCAGAACCGGGCAACTTCATCGGCGCACGGCGCGAGTCGCTGCTTGCGCGACAGGCGCGCGTCGGAATCATCGCCAATACCAAGGAACTGGACCTGCCGGTGCACGCGCCTCGTGAAATCTGGACCAGGTGGCCCGACCTGCGCTCGGCGCGTCGTCGCAAGGGGGCGGAGCAGGATGACCCTGACGCAGGCCACGATCCTATCCTCAGCGGCGATGCCCTGCGCGCTTTCGTCGACGAGTTGCGAGAGCCGGAGGATGGCCAGGCGCCTCCTGAGAGCGACAGTGCGCCGGACTGCATCAGCGCGCTTCAGACAGAGCCTCCCGAGCTGCCTCCGCTCGGCCACAAGCTGCGACCCCTCATCCGCACGGTGCTCGGGCTGCTGATGATATCTCTGGTGCTGATCGTCGCTCTGGTGGTTCGATGAGGTGCAGATGTCACGCATTCTTGCCATTTCACCTGTCATTCTCCTCGCGATTTTCGTGACCAGTCCGGGCGTTGGAGGCGATTTCGGCGTTGCCGCTCGGCAGATGCTCAGGCCAGCAGTTTGCAAGGCCACTTCCACAGGACCCTTTCGCTGGATTCAAACTATCCGCCGCGACTCATCGGAGCATGCGGCGCGGGCAAGGTTGTGCATGCCCCGTTAGGACATCCTGCGTGAAGGTTGCTTGAAACCTTCGGGGCGCGGCATGGATTTGTCCGATGACAGCTGCGATGCGACGCTGAATTATCCCTCGATTGTGCGCAGATGAACACGCTGCGTGCAGACCCGGACCTTGCGTTATCATCAGGTAGCGACGACTTTAAACTCAATATGATGCAAAGCTAAAAGGTGCCGCTATGTCCATTCGCCCGACAATTGAAACGCGCCAAGCGCAGCCGACACTTGAAGGCGCAGGTGTACACCTGCACCGCGCATTCGGATTTCAGGATCCGAGCGAGCTCGACCCGTTCCTGCTTTTTGACGATTTTCGCAATGATGTCCCCGATCATTACCTACGCGGCTTTCCGTGGCATCCCCATCGCGGCATTGAGACCATCACCTACGTGCTGGCGGGCGAGGTTGATCACGGCGACAGCCTTGGCAATACCGGCACGCTCGGGGCTGGGGACGTGCAGTGGATGACTGCCGGCTCGGGTATCCTTCATCAGGAAATGCCCCGTGGCAATGCAAAGGGTCAGATGCACGGATTCCAGCTCTGGGCCAACCTGCCGGGCAGCCTCAAGATGACGGCGCCAAGGTATCAAGATGTGCAGGGCAAGGATATTCCCGAGGTCATCGACGATGATGGCACCAAGGTGCGCATAGTTGTGGGCGAGTTCTGGGGCAAGCGCGGACCAGTGGACGGGATTGCCGCTGATCCACAATATCTCGACATTTCGGTTCCGCCGGGGGTGCGCAAGACTTTCAAGGTTGACACGTATCGCCGTGCGTTTGCTTATGTTTTCGCAGGAAGCGGTGCCTTTGCAGATGCTTCGGCCCCCTCGGGCGTGCTGCTTGAGAAAGAAGTTATGGGGCAGGAAGTCAATATTCGCGATATGTCAGGGGACCGAACTCTGATCCGCTTTGGAACGGGCGACGAAGTGACCGTGCAGGCCGGCGGAGAGGGAGTGCGTTTCCTGCTGATCTCGGGCGCGCCCCTGCAGGAGCCGGTTGCGTGGCATGGTCCGATCGTGATGAACACGCGTGAAGAAATTCAGCAGGCGATCCGCGACCTGCGCAACGGCACATTCATCCGCGCGTCTCATTGATGCAGGCAGGGCAGCCCTGTTCGACAGGGTCGCCCATGTGTATATGTGAGCAAGGTGACGAAGCGAGGCGAGTATGACACGCGCGATTATCAAGGTTTCGGGTGACGACACAGCCAAATTCCTGCAAGGGCTGGTCAGCAACGATCTTCGCAAATTGCCGCAAGCAGGCATTCTCTACGCTGCGATGCTGACGCCGCAGGGCAAGTATCTGGCCGATTTCTTTCTGGTGCCTTCAGGTGAGGATATCCTGATCGATGTGGCTGACAACCTCGCCGATGACCTGCTGAAGCGGTTGACAATGTATAAACTGCGCTCGCCTATCAAGTTGGAGAAAGTCGAAATGCCGGTTTCGCGGGGCACAGGTCCGGCGCCCGATAGGGCATTACCCGACCCGCGGCACCCGGCCTTGGGTTGGCGCCTTTATGGTGTCGAACTGCCTGAGGATGGTACCGATTGGGATGCGCTGCGGGTCACGCATTGTATCCCGGAAAGCGGGGTTGAGCTTCTCCCGAATGAGACCTTTTTGCTCGAAGTCGGGTTCGAGCGACTGAACGGGCTGGATTTCCGCAAGGGATGCTATGTCGGGCAGGAGGTGACTGCGCGGATGCAGCACAAGACCGCCCTGCGCAAGGGGCTTGTGACAGTCGGGATCGAGGGCAGCGCCCCGGTCGGCACCGAAATCGTCGCAGGCGAGAAGGTTGCAGGCACGCTCTACACGCAGTCTGGAGGGCAGGCGATTGCGTTTCTGCGCTTTGATCGTGCACGTGACCGGATGCAGGCAGGTGATGCCGAGGTGCAATGGAATGTGCCCGCGCATCCCGCTTGAACCTGACTGTTGCGCTGATATGGTTGCGATATCAGCCATACAGCGGGCCCCGTCATGCGTGGTTTCACGAGACTGAAGCAGTCTGCCTTCGCAGGTCCACTTCTGGCACTCGGGGCCTTTGCGCTGTTCTCGATCCATGATGTGATCGTCAAGACATTGGGCGGCAGCTATAGCCCGGTGCAGATCGTGTTTTTCAGCGTGTTGCTGGGTCTGCCGATGGCGATGATCCTGCTGATGCGTGACCCGACCGATGGCAATCTCTTGCCACGCCGCACCGGGTGGACCGCACTGCGCACCGTCGCAGCGGTGATGACTGGTGTCAGCGTTTTCTACGCGTTTTCGGTCCTGCCACTGGCTCAGACCTATGCGATCCTCTTTGCCACACCGCTGCTGATCACCATCCTCTCGGTGCCGCTGCTGGGCGAGCGCGTCGGGTTGCATCGCGGTGCGGCGGTTCTGGTCGGGCTGATCGGCGTCATCATCGTGCTGCGACCGGGGCAGGGGGACGGGCTGAGTCTGGGACATATGGCCGCGCTCGTGGGCGCTTTCGCCAGTTCCTTTGCCTCGATCATCGTGCGCAAGATCGGGGCGGAAGAGCGCAATGTCGTGCTGCTTCTCTATCCGATGATGGCGAATCTGTTTCTGATGGGGGCGATGCTGCCCTTTGTCTATCAGCCTATGCCGCTGGCCCATTTCGGAGCGCTGGCGCTGATGGCAGGTCTGGCCCTCGCGGCCAGCCTGTCGGTCATCGCCGCCTATAAGCGCGCGCCAGCCTTTCAGATCGCGCCAATGCAATACTCGCAGATCATCTGGGCGGTGCTTTTCGGTGCGCTTTTCTTTGGCGAGGGTGTCGATCTCTTCACCATCATCGGCGCCGGTGTGATCATCCTGAGCGGCCTTTACATCGTGATGCGCGAGGACAAGGCCAATGTCTCGGACAACAGGCCGGTTCTTGCCACGCGCACCCGTACAGATACCGGGACCTTCCCGAGGGCGGGCCAGCTTGGCAAGCTGGATGGCTCCAAACCGGACCCACAAAAATAGAAGAGGGCGCTGCACAAAGGCAACTTGCGCCCGTGCCGCGAAAAAATCTGACTGCGAATGCTGGCCTCGCAGCCCTGCTGACGCTACAACCAGCACGATCAGTCTGACACAGGGACCCCGAGATGAGTACGCGTATCCGCCCGCAACCCGGCATCATGGAGATTGCGCTCTATCAGGGCGGCTCCTCGGGAATTGCCGGTCGCGATGATGTGGTGAAGCTCTCGTCAAATGAAAACCCGTTCGGTGCGGGCGATCTGGCGCGCGCGGCCTATGCGCGGGCGGGGCATGACCTGCATCGCTACCCCTCGACCGATCATGCCAGTCTGCGCGCCGCGATTGCTGCGCAATTCGGGCTCGATGCCGGGCGTATCATCTGCGGCGCGGGGTCTGATGAAATCATCAGCTTTCTGTGCCAGGCCTATGCCGGACCGCGTGATGAGGTGCTCTACAGCGAACACGGCTTCCTGATGTATCGCATCTCGGCGCTCGCGGCGGGTGCGACCCCTGTGGTCGCCCCCGAACGCGACCGCACGACCGATGTTGACGCGCTGCTGGCCGCGACTGGGAAACGTACGCGGCTTGTATTCATCGCCAATCCCAACAACCCGACCGGTACCATGATCCCAATGGAGGAAATAATCCGTCTGGTCGAGGGGCTGCCCAAACAGGCGCTTCTGGTGCTCGATGGGGCCTACGCCGAATATGCCGAGGCCTATGACGGTGGCGCGGCACTCGTGGATGCGCGCGAGAATGTCGTGATGACGCGAACCTTCTCCAAGCTTTATGGCCTGGGCGGTCTGCGCGTCGGCTGGGGCTACGGGCCGCAGCATGTGATTGAGGTCCTGAACCGTGTGCGCGGCCCATTCAACCTGTCGAACACGCAGCTTACAGTGGCTGAGGCCGCGCTGTCTGACGCGGCCCATGTTTCGCGCAGCCTGACCGAGAATGCACGCTGGCGCGACTGGCTGACCGAGCGGCTGAACGCGCTGGGGGTTCCGACCGACCGAAGCCACGCGAATTTCGTGCTCGCCCGGTTTCGTGACCCGGCACAGGCGGAGGCCTGCAATGCCGCGCTGCTGGCGGATGGTCTGATCGTGCGGCAAGTCAGCAGCTACGGCCTGCCCGAATGCCTGCGCATCACGGTGGGCGATGAGTCGGCCTGCCGCAGGGTAGCTCATGCCATCGGGGCGTTCATGGAGGGGCAGGGATGAGCGCGCTCTACAGCCGTGTGGCGTTTATTGGGCTGGGGCTGATCGCCTCTTCGATGGCCCATGCCATCCGCCGTGCGGGGCTGGCGGAGAGCATGACAGGCACCGCTCGCTCGCCCGAGACCCGCGAGACGGCGCGCGAGATGGGGCTGGTCGATGAGGTATTCGAGACCGCCGCCGAAACGGTTCAGTGCGCCGATCTTGTCGTCATTTGCGCGCCGGTCGGTGCCATGGAAGACATCGCGCGTGAAATCGCCCCGCAGCTGGCCGAGGGTGCGACTGTTACTGATGTCGGCTCGGTCAAACAGGCCGTGATTGCCGCTGTGGGCCCGCATCTTCCCACGCATGTCCAGTTCATCCCCGGCCACCCGCTCGCCGGGACCGAGCATTCGGGGCCGCGGTCGGGCTTTGCCGAGCTGTTCCAGAACCGCTGGTGCATTCTGACTCCGCTTGACGGCCATGACCCTGCCGCACTCGACCGGCTGACGAGCCTCTGGCAGAGGATGGGCGCAAATGTCGATCTGATGGACGCGCCGCACCATGACCTTGTGCTGGCAGTCACCAGCCACACCCCGCACCTGATCGCCTACACTATGGTAGGGGTCGCCGATGACCTTCGCCGCGTCACCGATAGCGAGGTGATCAAGTATTCCGCCGCCGGTTTCCGCGATTTTACCCGCATCGCGGCATCGGACCCAACGATGTGGCGCGATGTTTTCCTGACCAACAAGGAGGCAACGCTGGAAATCCTCGGTCGCTTCACCGAAGAAC
>REER01000112.1 GCA_007694945.1 Paracoccaceae bacterium
ACCGACAGCGCAGAGTTGTAAACTGCGGTAGGCCTTTGTGACGCACCCGGCCCATAACCGACGGTCGGTCTGTCGCACAGCGTTCACCGAAGCGGCCATTCGTATCCAGCGCAGCGTATTTCCGCAGCCAGCCTCATTGCAGACCCTCAGGCAGGGTGCGGCATGTGTCGGGTGATCGACGTGCAGGGCGGACAACCGACTGTGACCTTGCAGCAATGCATCCGCAGCATCTTGCGAAAGCGGCTCGCCAAATCCAACTGCAGTCTTAATGTTTAAACCGAAAACCTTGTTTTGTGGAGTTGAACCCTGACACTTTCAAAAAGAGCGAGTGGAATGCGATCGACGAGATGGCCCATCTATTTGGATGCCGGAGCCGGATTCAAGGCCGAAAGGTATCTAATACCGGCGTCGCATCCTACCTTACGACGAAATATTCTTGGGATTCCTAAGTCGCGACAACGCGGTTTTTTCCCTCATGGTCGGCCGGTACTCCAGTCCGATTGCAGTGAAGCCAGCCGTTTTGGTTTGCTGGATCATCGCAGCATCAGGTTCATTTCGCGCCGGAAAGGATGCCGCTTGCACATGGCCAATCGCTTCGTGGTGGCGCTCAAGCGCGCTCATAGCGTCATCATAACTGTTTTCTGCGATGATATGATACCAGTCGAACATGATTTTCACACGGGAGCTGCCAAGCAAATCGTATACATCAAGGGCGTCTTCCAATGTGTTTAGGTGATAGTCCGACATCGCTGCACGGCAAATTGGCTCGATCAGGATTTGCCTGTCTGTCAAGTCCAGGGCGTGACGTAGGTTGTCAACATAAATCCTTCGATCAGTTACCCCCCGCCCTGCGAGGATGTGTATAGCCGGCGAATGAACAGCTTCGGCAGCCGCTTGGGAGGCAAGGATATCAGCGATGAAGTCATTCTGCGCCCCCGGGATCGCAGCGCAGCCTGCAGTCGTTCCCATACGAATGTTCAGGCCTCCGACAAGCAGACCCGTTTCTGCCAACAAATCGGCTATGGCATTTGAGTCATGGCGCTGGACTTCGTCGTGGAACTCGACCCCGTCAAATCCGGCCTCCGCTGCTGCGCGGATACGGTCGGGAAAGGAAAGTTCTGGGAAAAGAAATCCCGTATTGGCAAGAAACTTCATCTGTACCGATCTCCAAATGTCGCCTCGATTGCGTCGATATCAGCCGCTCCGAGCGCGCGGTGGGGCAAAGCTTTCAGCAAGAGGGCAAGTCTTGCGGTTTCTTCCAACTCTTCGGCTGCAAATACAGCGTCCTTGAGCGTTTTCGCAGAAACGACGGGGCCATGATTGGCCAGCAAAAAGGCAGAGTGATGAGTCGCATGGGCGCGAACCCAATCACCCAGAACCGACGAACCTGGTACGGCGAAGGGCAAAAGTGCGACACGGCCCAGACGCATTATCGAATAGGGGGTCAGTGCAGGAAGGCAGTCTGATGGGTCGTGCCCTGCAACCATCGACCAAGCGGTAGCATAAGGCGTGTGCAGGTGCACTACGGCCCCGGCCAGTGGGCGGCTGACATAGATCGCGAGGTGGAGGGGCGCTTCCTTTGAGGGAGCAGGTCCGTCCAGATGCCGCCCGTCAGGATCGAGCACTGACACCGCATCGGGTCGCAGACTGCCGAGACCTTCGCCAGAGGGCGAAATCAGAATTCGACCATCTGCTAGACGGACCGAAATGTTTCCCGATCCCGCACGGGCCAACCCTTGAGCCGCAAGCGCCGCTCCATAGCGACAGAGTTCGCAGGCTTCATCATTCATCTGTCTTGCCCTCCAGAACGGCGACGGCGCGCGAGAAAAAATCCGGCCCGCCAAAATTGCCCGATTTCAAAGCCATTCTAAGTCCGCCCGCCGCAAGTGCTGGCACGCCTGGTGCGATCTGTGGACCAACATCCAGCCTGTCCAGCCCAAGCCCTAGCGTTACCGCCCCCGAGGTTTCGCCCCCGGCCACCACCAGTCGTGCGACGCCCCGAGTAACCAGCGCACACGCGAGGCACGCGAACATGCTATCTATGGCAGCCGCGGTGCGCTCGCGCCCATACGCGTCCTGAACCGACAATACTTTATCCGGTGGCTGTGATACTGTGATCAAAGGCGCGTTTCCAACCTCCAGCGCCCAGTCTGCCAGCAATTCGGGCAGGGATGGATCGTTTAACACCTCGTCAATCGAAACATGACGCACCGGATGGCCTCTATAAGCCTCTATCTGGCCAAGCGTCGCCTGCGAGCAACTGCCCGCAAGCACGACCGCTGGCCCGTTTACACCTTGCCAGTCTGACCCATCTTGCCGGTTCGGACCTACAAGTGCCTGGGCAAGGCCAGCACCAATCGCGGACCCGCCAGTCACAAGCGGGGAATCGCGTAGAAGCATGCCTAGTCGGCTGATATCTGTGTCATCGATGGCATCAGCGATCACGAAGGGAGAGTTGATCGCTGCAAGCGCCCGCGCCGCATCAGCGCCGCGCAGTAAAGAAAGTGGCAGATGGCCGACCTCTCTGTGCGTCTGGTACTGCAGCCACCGACGCAGATCAGCATCTGTCATCGGGGTCAACGGGTGGTGCGCGAGCGGGCTTTCCGACAATAATTGATCGCCCACGAAAAGATGGCCTTGATAAACTGTCCGCCCGGTTGCGGGAAAGCTGGGCACGAACAACACTTGATCCGTCGATAATTCTTGCGCCAGAGCTTCGGCCACAGGACCGATATTGCCTTTCGGGGTAGAGTCAAATGTCGAGCAATATTTGAACAGGATCCGTTCAGCTCCCTGTGCGCGCAGCCAGCGCACCGCCTGAAGCGACTGCGAAATTGCATCAGCTACCGGCATTGTTCGGGTCTTGAGGGCGATGACCACGGAATCAGGATTTTCAGATGCGGTCAGCGGTTCATCAGGAATGGATGTACGCAGCTGAACCGACAGACCCGCGCGTGCCAGCATATTGGCCAGATCGCCAGATCCGGTGAAATCATCCGCTATGGCGCCAATCAACATCCTTCGACTCCTAATCTTTCAAATCCCTGACGAATTGCCGCCGCTACGGCACCGGGGTCCTCTAGCAAACAGAAATGACCAAGCCGCGGAACGATCTGCACCACCGCTTTAGGCGCAACCTGCGCGGCTTCCTGCGCAAGGTGCGGCGGGGTCTGTTGATCCACTTCCCCCGTAATCAGAATGACTGGTGCGCGGCTCTGCCTCAGAACAGGAAAAACGCCGGGACGGCTGATTGCGAGGGCCGTCTGCGCGTCTATATGGCATGCAACCTGCCTTGCCATCTCTGTCACTTGTTGCTCCAGAAATGGCGTGGGGGTGGCAAACAATCTAGGTGCGGCCACGGCAAAGACATCTTCCAGCGCGCCAGACAATGCAGCGGCACGCAACGCCTCGCGTCCAGGGCGTTTTTCCGCGGCGTCGGGGTACGGGTTCAATGCGATCAGGACCATAATCGCCGCCTCTGGCAAGACATCAGCCGCATGGGCAGCCGCAATGGCCCCCAAGGAGAAGCCACAAACCACATCTCCGGGACGAACTGTCTTTGCAAGCCGGCTCCGGTAAGTCGTAACATCGGGCTGGTCAAGATGCAGCGTGATCTGTCGCGCCATGTCGAGACCCAGCGCCTGCATCAATGGGGCAAACACAGCAGGCGTGCACAGCGTTCCGGGCAAAAGGACCCAACGCTGCGCAAAGGTTGGATCAGTAGCCACCACTGGCCGCTCCACTATCAGATGGAGCAACGCCGCGCGACGTTATGGAGGCGATCGCGTGGGTCGCGGCGGATTTCAGCAGACCCATATCATTGCCCGGCGTGACCAGATTAAAGCCCTGAGCCATCCGCTGAGCTGCATCCCCGGCATCAGAGCAGAAGATACCCGTAGCCACATCCGCCACACGAGCACGCGCCAGAACATGGGCGATGGCGGCCTCGGCGCGGGTGCGCGCGCCGACAACCTGCCCGTCATAGGCGAGCGCCGTGTCATTGGGGCCGATATAAATCATGTCGACGCCGTCCACGGCCAAAATGTCGTCGATACAATCCACTGCTTCGACGGTTTCGATCATGGGAATAGCCATGATCGTGTCATTTGCGTGGTCCACGTAGTCAGGGCCACCAAACAGCAATCCTCGGGCTGGACCGAAACTGCGGGTGCCGCTGGGCGGGTATCGGCAGGATGACACAAGTAATTTGGCGTCCTCTGCGTTGCGGATCATCGGACAGATCACGCCGTAACTGCCAGCATCAAGTACGCGCATGATTTCGGCCCCGTCCAGACGCGACACACGCACTAACGGTGTCGCAGGTGTAGCCGACAACGCCTGCAACATATGCAGCGCATCCGCAAAGCCGATCATGCCGTGTTGCATGTCTACAGTTACACTGTGGAACCCCGCATGGCCCATTCCCTCTGCCAAGTAGGATGAAGGGATCGACAGCCACCCGTTCAGCACCGGTTGCCTTTCACGGAGGCGCTTCTGGATCAGGTTCGGGCGCATCATTCACCTGCCATTGAGTAATGCGGCAGCACTTCTGCCGGGGCGACGAATCCGCCCGCATCCAGCGCCAGTCCTGTGTCGCGCGCGGCGGCGATAACCTCGGGCGCAAACATGGGCCGTTTACGATGATCGCCCGAGACGATCACCAGCGCTTCAGCGACATCGGGGCCAAGCGCCTCAATCCGGCGGACTGCGCCTGCGGGGATCGAATAAGTATCCCATGGTTTCAGCTCGATGCTCACATCGCCGGTCTCGTTCAGCACCAACCGCAGCCTGCCTTCGCGCAGAATCAGCACCATCTTGTCATCCAGCGTGAACGGCGACACCTGAGCCCCTGATGCCAGCCGCATCCATTCAATCGAAAAACCGTGCGGATTGGTTATCGGGGCAGCATGCTCGCGGTTCTGGGTCAAGCCTGCGCCGATGACGGGCGCAAGTTCCGCCCCGCACCCCGGAAGGTCGCAATCGATGAAACCGGGGCGGAAGTCGCGTGCATCGCGCGCCACGACTCTTTTCAACATCGCATCAGGCGTCATGACTCGCAGCCGGGCCACCTGTGTATCCGACATAGGCTGGATCGTCGCCTCGAGGGCAGGCGTGGGATCGCCGCGCGAGGTGTCGATTAGAACGTTTTCGCTGGAGATATAGAGGCCATATTGGGCGGCCTCGCGGATGATTTCGGGGTGAAAGATCACTCCGCCCGTGTTGTCACCGCCAAGGCAGGTGAACAGCCAGCCATCATCGGGGCCAGTATTTGTAAAGCCACGGAACAGCCACGTAGGGACAGACACGATATCGCCCTCGCGCCCGACGATTTCGTTTTCACCGTTTGAGCCCCAGCGGAAGGTCCATTCGCCGCGATAGACGATGAACACTTCGGCGGTGAAATGGATGTGAAGGTTGTTTGTAATGCCGTTCGGCATGGCCGCTGCGCCAACATTGAAGCCATGCGCCTCTGGCAGGTTGATCACCTGATCGGAGGAAGAGGTCACACCCGGGCCAATGATGGAATAGTTTTCCTTCAGATGCGAGCCGGGTTTCTTGCAATCGATGAAAGCGACTGTGCAGGACACATAGTCCTCGCGCCGGATGTGGCGTTTATCGGCGTCGGTTTGCGAGATCTTAGTCATTGCGATTTCCTCATGAAGAGATGCAGATTTGCATGATTTTGCCTGCCTCAGGACAGGCTTGAGTGAAGGAATTTGGAGTGCAGTCGAGGACTGCTGTCAGTCCAGTTGCAAGCTTCATGCGCCGTATCCCAGTATCAGGCGTGGCAAGATGAGCGACAAATCTGGCCAGAAACTTATCACCAGTAGAGCTGCGATCAGAACCAGGACCCATCGGAAGATGCGCCTAACGAGTAGGTCATAGGGTATGTTTCCGACTTGCGCCGCCATGAACAGATTGGCCCCAAGCGGCGGCGTGACAAATCCGATAGCAAGCGCGACGATCATGATGACACCGAAATGGATTGGATCGATGCCAAGATGCGTGACCATAGGCAGCAGCACAGGGGTCAGGATGACTATGGCTGCGAGGGTTTCGAGAAACGTGCCGATGATGAGAAGCAGCACCAGGATCGCCAATAGCACAACCACCCAATTATCAGTAATGCCTAGGACGAATTGGGACAGGCTCAGCGGAATTCGTTCCAGCGCGATGATACGCCCGAAGGCTACTGAAGCGCCAATAATGACCAGCACTGCCGACACCAGAAGTGCCGATTCCAGCATGATGCGCGGGATCTCGTTCCAAGAAAGCTCACGATAAACTAACGTCGAGACGAGAAGCGCATAAACAACTGCCACGGCAGAAGATTCCGTTGGCGTAACGATACCCCCATAGATGCCGCCCAGAACGACAATCGGCATCAAGAGCGCGAGTTTCGCCTGGTTGAGCGCACGGAAGCGTTCGGCCCATGACGCCTTGGTGCCACTCTCCTCCCAACCGCCTTTGCGGGTCTGGTAGATATTGTATAGGATGAGCGCGATCGCGATGACAAAGCCGGGGATGATGCCTGCAAGAAAAAGCGCGGAAACCGACACACCTGCAGTCACGGCATAGATGATCATTACAACAGATGGCGGGATCAACACGCCCAGTGAGCCGGCCGACGCCACCATCGCCCCTGAATAGGCTCGGTCATATCCACGACGCACTAGAGCCGGGATCATGGCGAGCCCTATGGCGGCCACGGTGGCCGATCCGGTGCCGGAAATTGCCGCGAAGAAGAGGCATGCCATGATGGTGACTGTCCCCAGACCGCCCGGTGCCGTACCGAAGAAGGACTCGGCCACGACGATCAGACGCCGCGAGATGCCACCGCGGCTCATCAGGTTGCCCGCCAGGGTGAACAGGACCACGGCCATGAGCGTGAAGGAATTGATCCCGCTGACCAGTCCCAGCGCGTAGAAGTCGAAATTCAGAAACGGGATATAGGCAATCGCGAGCAGGCTGGCCGTTCCCAAGGCAATGCCGATGGGCACGCCGATGAGCAAAAGCAGGACGAAACTGCCGAACAGGATGGCCGTCGTCATGCGCCGATCCCCTCATCACGGTTGGTGGGGAGATCGCCATGGCGTAGGATAGACCAGAGCGAATTGCACAGCCGAATCGAGGAAAGCGCGCCGGAGAAAATGATCGCGGCATAAAGCCATGCGGTCGACCATTGGGTCGCCGAGAGTATCTGGCCACGATCAATCGCGTTTGTCGTGATTACAACGCCTAGCCAGCAGATGGTAACAGAATAGCCTAGAAAGACTGTCTCCGAGGTCATCAAGAGCCAACGGCGCAGCGCAGGTGGGGCGGCATCTACAAGGATGGTCACGCGCAGATGGCGTTTTTCGCGGATGGCGTAACTGATGCCAAAGTAGATCATGTAGACAAACGCGAAGCGTGCAACTTCTCCTGCCCAAGGCACGGAGGTCTGCAAGGCGAAACGCGCTACCACATCAACAAAAAGCAGCACGATCACAACCGCAAGTGATGCAACAATGATGACAGGCTCGAAATAGCGTTCAACTTGTTTAAGCAACGAAGACATCTGCTCACCCCCCAGAAGCGATAGGAATGCTGCCTGCCGGCATCAGCCGACAGGCACGCCTTTTATTGCTCGAGCGCTGCCGTGAACTCGTTAAAGAAGTCGTCACCCACGCTAGCGCGTAGCATGTCTGCGATGGCGGCGTTCATGGTTTCTGCCATACGTGACCGATCATCGGCAGGAAGCTCGGCCTGCGTCATCCCGGCTTCAGAAAGCCTTTCGAGCGCTGCGGCATTTGCGGCCGCCACCAGCTCACGCTGGACGCCGACAGTTTCTGCTGCAACGTCCATCATCAGGCTGCGCTCATCCTCAGACAAGCTGTTGACGAAGTCGAGATTAGCAAACCAGACTTCCGGCCAATAGATATGACCCGTCAGCGAAACATGGCTCTGGACTTCGTAAAACCGCTCGGTAACCATCGACGATAGAGCGCTTTCCTGCCCATCGATCAGACCTTGCTGGAGTGAAGGGTAAATCTCGCCCCATGCGAGTGGCAGAGGCACAGCGCCAATGGATCGCCACGCAGCGATCTGGATCGGGTTGTCAGCCGAACGCAGACGGAAGCCCTGAAATGCCTCGAGACTGTCGAGCGCGCGGTTACCCGAAAAACTGCGGAATCCGAGCTCTAGAAAGCCCATCCCTGCCAACCCGCGGTTCTCCATGGCACCCTTCAACGACGCACCGGCGGGGCCATCAAGCGTTCTACGCGCGTGCTCTTCATCCGCAAACAGCACGAACTGATCCAGCATGCCCAGCTCTGGGATCGTAGTCGACAGCAATACAGATGCACCTGTGCCCATCTGGATATTGCCCGACTGAACCAACTCGAGCACTTCATTCACGTTGCCTAGCTGGCCTCCCGCAAAGATTTCGACTTGGAATGCGCCCTCAGACCTCTGCTCGAGTGTCGACTTGAAATGGTCGAGCGACTCATGCAGCGGTGAGTTTTCAGGCTGCGCATGGGCGATGCGGACAACTGTCTGCGCAGCAGAAGTTGTTGCGAATATGCAGGTCGCAACTGCGACCGAAGCGATGAGCTGTTTGTTCATAACGTCCTCCCTAACGAACATAACCAAGCCTATCTACCATCCTATCTTATATTTCGTCAATTAGATTATTGATAATTTTGTGGATCAGATTGTTGCAAGCCGTTCCGTTTGTCTTTAAGCTCACCTGTAAGCACTCACGAAACCGAGGTTCAGCGATGACTGACGCACTGGAAGAAATGCTCGAAGAGGACATTGTTTTCGGCGTTTACGCGCCGGGAACGCGATTGGTGGAAGATCGCGTCATGGAGCGCTACGGTGTCAGTCGACATGCAACCCGGGCGGCATTTGCGGCACTCGAGAACCGTAAGTTATTGGTTCATATGCCAAATAGGGGTGTAGAGGTTGTGCGTTACACACCGGATGAGATTGATGATCTGTATGACATTAGGCTAATTCTGGAAACCGCCGCAGCGGAGCGCACCAGCTTGCCTGTAGACCCTGCTATTATTGACCAATTAACTCAAATTGCCCACGCGCATGAAGCGGCATGGGCCCGCGGAGATTACCGACAGGTTTTTTCGCAGAACCTCCGTTTTCACCAAGCGCAGTATGCCTGCTGTGCCAACGCACCCTTGATCGAACTGATCGAGAATTGTACCCGCATGGTTCAGCCCATCAGAGCGATCAAATATGATGACCCAGACCACATGCGTGAAGTGATCTCGCAACACCATCAGATCATCAATGCCATGCAAGGCTCAGATCGACAACGCTACATCGAGGCGGTGCGCCAGCACTTGCCTGCTTCAGCCAAAGCTTATCGAGAGTTCTACTCCCGGCGTTTCGACAGGACGGCCGACCTTCACAGCCAAAGTGTTGCAGCAAGTTGACGAAGCGTCGTACCGAAGGCCTTTGGTGAATTGGCGCGAGGGTAACGATTGGCAGAATGACCTTAGAGCACATTTTTTCACCGTTTTCTGCTGTTCAGAGCCGTTTCAGTGGCCTGAAGCCTGCAGATAGCGGCTTGGCGGGATGTTTGTGAGCGATGTTTCTGGACTAGCAGTCATTCGCTCCCAATGACCGAAGTGTTTTACGCGCGCCGCGGGCGGAAAGCCCGGAGTCGAGCAAGAATAAAGGCCAACGAGTTGATCTCGATTCTCTTCGCTTAAGATTCAACTTCATGTCTTGAGTGACGCAACCGCCGAGTCTCTGTATGATCAAGTCTGCTGGTTCATGCTCTTATGGGATTTAGTCAGCGACACCGCTGAAAGCCTAACGTATCGCAGAAAAATTCGAGCGCGATCACGCGCTCATCGCCATTGACCAGATCGTGCAGCAAGGGGTGATTTCGCACATCTTGCGTGAAATCGAAAACCTGCGCCTCGCTGAGTGTGCCGGGCGGATGCAAGTTGCCAAGGATGCCCTTGCCCTGCCAGTCCAGCACCGCGATGCGGTGCGACAGTCGCGCGGCTTCGGTCAGATCATGGGTGATGAGCAGCCCACCAAAGCCGCGCGACTTTGCAAACTCCGCTTTCTGCCAACTGCGGCCGTTGTGGGGTTAGGAGGCGACTGGCCGCTTCCTCAAGATGCTGCAGCTGCTATGCCGCAACCTCACAGTCGGCTCACCGCCCTTTGCGATGTTGCTTCATGCCGATGCCATGCCACGTCCTCACTTCGGTCTTGAAGACGTGATGGATATCAACAGGGCCATCGGGTTCAGGTCTCTGGCTTCATGGGCCGCTGCGCGACGATATAGGGGTTTTGCGGATACGCTCCGAACACCCGCTGCTCGGTGATCTCGAAACCGGCGTCGCGCATGGCCTGGCGCAGTTGGGCTTGCGTGAGCGAGCGCGCCACTGGGAACAGGCCCAGCGTCCGCAGCACCCGGAAGCCGACGCGCAGCCATGGACTCACCTCGGCAAAGCACCAGGTCTTGCTTATCAGCTGTCCGTTGGGGTGAAGACTGGCGTGGACGCGGGCAAGTATGGCTGGAAGGTCGTCGACAAGGTGCAGGACGTTGAAGGCGCAGATCGCGTCATACGGGCCGCCAGTAAGAGCCTCCGCGGCATCAGCCACCTTGAATCTCACATTCTCGCCAGAGGGTTTGGCGCGAGCGATGCGCACCATTTCCTGAGAGAAATCGGTGGCAATCCATTCGGCAACACCAGGCGCAAGGCGAATCGCGGTGCCGCCAGTGCCGCAGCCGATCTCCAGCACCCTATCCGAGGAGGATAGCCGCGCGGCTGTGTTCTGCAGCATCGCTTCATAGGCTGGCAGGTCCTTCAGCTGGCGCGCCGCATAGCGATCCGCGATCCGGTTCCAGAACCTGCGATTTCGATCCTGTCTGATCATGCTGCCTCCAACTCGGACGTGAACTGGTCCTGCTGTTCAGTAGAAGGCGATTTCGCGCACGTCGATCTCGGCTTCGTGGTCGCGCCCGAAGGCGACCACGGCAACCGAACGCAGGCTACCCGGCCGCGGGACACGCCGCAGCAGAGCGCCCGAGGCGGCAAAGCGTTCAAGCGGTATCCGGACCTCGCGCCAGTCGCCTGTCACCTCGAAAGGTGCCTGATAATACTGCCAGGGGAGCACCGTGCCGCTTGTGCGTAGATGTACGAAATAGCGCTGGTCATTGCCGCGAACGACCAGCCGCACTCCGGCGGTGCCATCCGGTGGCGGCGTGGGCAGGTCCAACCGCATCTGGATGAAGCCACCATTGTTGGCGGTGCTGACCCGTCCGGTCATCCGCGCGAAGGCCTGGCCGTTTTCCCGCAAGATGGCGAATTGCCCGGTCGATACCCCGCCCATGACCCCGTCGGAAAAGAAACGCCAGCCGGTGTCGGACGACATGGAAAAATCCTCGATCGGTGTCTCGCCGGCCAGCTGGCCCGGCGCGGTGCCGAGGCCGAGTGCCACCGAGACGGCCAGAACTGTGAGTATCCGCATGCTGATCTCCGGGATAGGGACTTGGCCTGATTAGCCCAGTATACGCCGGGCAAGGCGAAACAGACGCAACATCCGTGCGCAATGCATGCGTGACCCACGCCCCTGCAGGTCAGACAGGGCGAGCGTGACTGGCAAGAATACCTGATGCAATCTGCGGACTGAAGCAGGTATCGGCAGTCGTCATCGCGCCCGTCAGGTTGCGTTCGGCTTGTAGGGTGCCAACCATTCGTCCAGCTTCGACCAGCGCCGCCGCCCCGAGACGTTCTTCACCGCGATTGCCACGGCCTTCTTCTGGCCGACCAGCACGACGAGCTTCTTGCCGCGCGTGACGCCGGTGTAGATCAGGTTGCGCTGCAGCATCGCGTACGCGAGACTGACTTTGCCCTTGGAAGTCCAGATGCCCCTGTGACAGTGATCAAATACGGCTCGCTGACCTGCCCGCATTGCGCGGCATTCCACGTCGCGACCGCCGCGCAACTCAAGAGCGACCATATCCCGGCAGGCCGCGTGCAATATATTCACCGCCATTTCCCGCTGAACCAGCCCGCGATGGCCGGCGCCATGCTGCTGCATTGCGGAAATGGCAGTCAGGATCGCTTTTTCGCTATTCTCGACATCCTCTATGCGGAACAGGCTGACTGGGCGGCTGCGCCCGACCCGCTCGACGCGTTGCGCCGCATCGCTGCGCGCACCGGGGTGAATGCCGATGAGTTCAACGCCTGCATGTCCGATCAGGCCCTTGCGGATCGGATTCTGGCCGAGCGCAGCGAAGGTTCCGATATCTATGGCGTGCGCGCCACGCCGACCCTGCTGGTCAATGGCGGGCGCTACAGCGGCAATCTGAGCATCGCTCAACTGGAAACGGTTCTGGATCAGGTGGGCTGATGTACAGGAAACCTCAGTTCCCGCGCATCGACACTGCGACCAACCCCATAAGGCGCAGGCTCCTCGGGCTGTCAGCAGCGGCGCTGACGCTTGGCGCGCTGCCTGCCGTTGCCCTGACTGAGCGCCCGGCGACCACACGACGCAATACTGCCGGGTTTCGCTCCGTGGAGTGGCAGGACCATTTCGAGAGCCTGCGCTATGGTGCAATCATCTGCGATACCAGTTCTATGGCGGTGCATTACTGGTCCGAGGACGAGCGCACCAATCTGGTCTATCCGTGTTCCGTGCCGATGTCGGAGAACTTCTCGCGCAAGGGCCGGACCGAAATTACCTTGAAGCGTCGCAACCCCATATGGATTCCTACGCCCAACATGCGCCGTCGTGACCCGGACTTGCCGGAAATGGTGCCGCCCGGGCCGGATAACCCGATGGGCACGCGCGCTTTGAACCTGAGTTGGCAGTACTACCGAATCCACGGCATCGATAATCCTGCCAAGGTGGGCCGTCGCGCCTCGAACGGCTGTTTCGGGCTGTTCAATCACCATGTCGAGGACCTGTTCGACCGCGTGCGTGTGGGCACGCAGGTCGTGGTCATCTGATCCGATGGCAACACCTCCCTGACCATCGCTGACCTCGAAAGGAGAGAGGCATGAAAAAACAACGCAAATCCGTTTCTGCCAAGAAAAAACCCGCTGCGGCAGAGCACACGCAAACGGCGCAACCATCACGGCGGCAGATGCTGCTTTATCTTCGCAACGGTGCGATTGGTGTGGCCGCACTGTCGGTCGGCGGATGGGGCGCTGCGCATGCCTATCAGACCCATGTCGAACGCCATGAACTGTCGGTGATCGGCAATGGCATTGCGACCGTTGTGCAGATCCATGACCCGCAATGCCCGACATGCCGCGCGCTGCAAAAAGAGACATTGCGCGCCGCGCGATCTTTTGAGGATGATGTCTTACAGGTCCGGGTCGCCAATATCCGAACGGCGGAAGGGCGCGCGATGGCAGACAGATATGGCGTTCCTCATGTGACGCTGTTGCTGTTCGATGGCGCAGGCGAGATGCAGGACATCCTGAGTGGTCCCAACAATCGCCAGTTTCTTCGGGCGCAGTTCAGCGCGCATATCGCGCGTCACACAGGGGCCTAGACAGGTCGCGGCATTTTACCTTGTG
>REER01000065.1 GCA_007694945.1 Paracoccaceae bacterium
AGCGACGCTGTGGCCTTGGCCGCTCTGGCAGAGGCGGGCATGCAGCGCATGAGCGACTCCAACGACGATATGAGGAGCGAAGCAGTATGAGTACGCGCCATGTTCTGGGCTTGTCTGGCGGGCGTGATAGCGCAGCACTGGCTGTTTTTATGCGGCAGACCTATCCGGAGCTGCCGGTTGAATATTTCTTCACCGACACCGGTAAGGAGCTGCCAGAAGTTTACGAGTTCCTAGGACGCCTAGAGGGCTTCCTTGGACGACCTATTGCCTATCTCAATCCAGACCGTGACTTCGATTTTTGGCTTAAGGAGTACGGTAACTTTCTTCCTTCGCCCCGCACACGCTGGTGCACGCGCCAGCTTAAGCTGCGTCCTTTTGAGAAATGGGTGAAGAGCGACCTTGAGGCTGGTACAGAGGTTGTCAGCTATGTCGCAATCCGAGCAGATGAGCCCGCCCGCACCGGGATGCAGGCGACCCATCCCAATTTGAAGATTAATTTCCCTTTACGTGAGCATGGGCTTGACAAGGCGGCCGTGGTCGAACTGCTGGAATCCTCCGGACTTGGCCTGCCGACCTATTATGATTGGCGTTCGCGCAGCGGCTGCACTTTCTGCTTCTATCAGCAGAAGATTGAGTGGGTACGACTGAAACGGACTCATCCAGACGCATTTGAAGAAGCCAAGGCATACGAAAAAACGGCACTTGAAAATGGCTCTCCGTTCACTTGGAGTGATAGGGAGTCTTTGACAGAGCTTGAGCAGCCGGAGCGCATCAAGCAAATAGAAGAGGATTACGAACGGCGGCTCGCTCGAGCGAAAGCCCGCCGACCGAAAAACCCACTACGAGCTAATCTGACTGACATTGAGATTGACGAAGCCTACGGAACACCCGAAGTTGCAGCGTCCTGCGTCATTTGCCACAAGTAACGAAGAGCAGAGCTAGCTGGGGAACGCAGACTAACACATGTTGAATGAAGATTTGCAATCGAGCGCAGATGCCTCAACACAGGCAATTGAAACGCGCTATCAATGGTCGGAGGTGCCGACCATTGGAGACGTGCCAGGGATCTATGCTTGGTACTATATGCCTGAAATAACGCAATTCGATATTGGCAAGCTTATTGAGAGTGTGCATTGCCATATCTCCAAGGGCGACCGCGCAGCTGGACACAAGCAGATTGAAACATTTCTCGAACAGTTCATCTTCAGCTATTTCTCTGAAGAACCCTACGAGACAATTATGCGGGGACCGCTAAAGCCTACCTATGAGGGCCAACTCCATCATCGCCCTAGCGTTTCGGCCGCGCTGATTGAACGTCTCTTGGACGATCCGGAACGGCTGCGTACGGTTAAGGCGGTACTAGAGACTTCTGCGCCAGATTTTGCCAGTCCTATATATATTGGCATGTCGGAGAAGCTAGGGCGCCGCCTCAAGCACCACCGTAAGCTGATCGAGAAATATCGCGCGAAACGCCCGGAGGCCACCTTCACCCCAGTTTCTGAACCCAAGACAGATCAACGCGATCAGAGTTTTGCCAGGCAGATCGCGGAACGCGAGATCAACCCGCAGCGGCTGTTTGTGATGATTCGGCTCATCAATGCTGGCACCAATCACTATGTTGATCTCGAAAATATCCTGAACCGCATCCATTACCCACTTCTGGGAAGGAACTAGATCTAATGTCTCTTCAGCTAAAACGCGAATCCGCCCTCAATCTACCACTCAAAGGCTCAGTTGGATCCTTTAAGGTTGGCACCGGGCGCCCTGGACAAAATTCGCTGGAGGTAAAATATTTCCTCACGCATGTAGGGCTTGACTTTGGCTCAGGGTCGAATGAAGCAGTGCTTAATCATATGGCACCTGTGCGGGAACTGTTTGATTTTGAGGACCTTGATTTTGATGAGATAATGCAGCGCGACATTGATGATGCGCGCGTGTCCTCCGAACTTGTACCTTATCTGCTCGATGGCAAATCCGCTGATTTGATCAAGCTATTCCCGCCTATCGTCGTGGTCGTGCTGCCTGTACAGGAGACTGCCAACAGACCCGATAATCTCTATCCCAAGATGTTTGAAGAAAAAACGCCAGAGGAAAACGGAGAAGCCGGCAAGTATATTTTGCGCTCTGGCGCGATCGGTAAGGAAGTCTTCCAGTTCGAGCAACCAATTATGGATGGTGAGCCTTTGGCTCATGATCTAGTACTGTTCCGATTGAATACCAACCGAACCCGGTTAGTGATCGTCGATGGCCAGCACCGCGCCATGGCGCTACTCGCTCTTTATCGTAATCTCAAAGACCAATGGTCCGATGCCAAGCGGGCTCCGTTCCGAGAATACTATGCTGAGTGGACACCGAAATATATCCGTGAGTTCCAACTTAGTGAAATTAATCTGCCTGTCATGTTTTGCACCTTCCCCGACCTTTCCGATGGTTACTCGGGAGAGTTCGATCTTAAGATGGCCGCGCGACAGATTTTCCTGACACTCAACAAAACTGCGCGCAAAGTCTCTAACTCACGCAATATGCTCCTCGATGACAACGACCTGATCGCCTATCTGTTGAGGCGTTCTCTTTCCATGATCAAGCAGAAAGACGACCGTTCGCCTTACTCGTTGCGGATATTCAATGTCGAACTCGATCAGTTCGAAGATCGCATGAAGATCACCACACCTATCGCTCTTACTGGCGTGAACCATGTGTATTACATGATCGAGCATCTAATGCTGAATGACCGTGACAGCGATGTCAGCGGGGCTCGCCCTAGGGCTGGCAAGTTCTACAAGCGTCAGGACCTTGACACTTACGGGCTGATGCAGCGGCTAGATGGTCGCAATTTGCTGGGCGCTGAGATGGCCGATACCACCCGTCGTAAATCCTTCTCTGTGAAGGCCGCACACACACTCGCAGCCAGCTTTGTTCAGCGATATGGGCACTACATTGTATCGACTTACGAGCGTTTCAAACCTTTTGAGACTCATTGCCGGGCGGTACTTGCACTAGAGACCCGTCTTGACACAAACGAGGATCGCAAGCTGCGTCCGATCCTATTTGAAGGCCAAGGGATCAGCCGTGTATTTGAAGCACATCGTGAAAGCCTAAAGCAGCGCCTCGACAACAATGAGTTCGAGACCGATGTGCCGAAGATCGAAGAGCTCAAACGCAACCTTGACGCTACGGCAAGCCGTATGGAAGTGGCGATCGATGGCTTCCGCCAAGAACGGGTCGAGCTATACCTTAAGGAGGTCAGTGACAAAGGTAAGCTTAAACTAGATGGTGAATACCACCCCAACGTCGTACGTTTCCTAAATTATCTCTTTGAGAATATTTTTACTACTGTGGCATTTCAAACAGCACTAGTATGCACCTTCTTCGGCGAGCTTGAACGAGCTGAGAAGCAGCTGCGGACTCAGGCGGGCGGAGATATCGATACAAGTAGCTTGTATGACGAATACATTCAGTTGCTGAATGCCTTCTTCAGCCCGGGTAGCGCCAACCAATTCCGCAAACTTGTCCGGCTATTCCACGCCGAGATCGATGGCGAGATCAATGAATGGAAAGTTGTTGGTCAACGCTATACGTTCCGGCAGGTTGTATATCGTGGCGAGATGCAGCCCGACCAGTGGCCCAAATATAAATATCTTCTTCTGGAAATCTGGCGGCCAGAAAATGACGTGCTCAAAGCATCGATCAATGCAGAGCGCACAAAGTGCCGTGCCCAGATATTTAAGAGCCTACATGAAAGTTACCTGAAGGATCATCTCAATACCAATATGAAGAACCCAGATGATCTGGAGAGGGAAGACTACGCGAAGGTTTTCGAAGAAAGTGCGCAGGCTTTCTCATCTTTCCTCAAAATCATCCATGTTGGTAGTGAGGTACCTGGAAAACGTGAGCTGAAAGCGTTCCTTGAAGAAAGCTGGGATGATAGTACGGTGCCGGTTGAGCAGGATGAGCTATGGGAGGGTGAAGATGTCTGATGCAATTGTAAGGTGGTCGATACAGTGGTTGGGCGGACCTCGCATAGGTTTGAGGCCGGTTCCATCTCGCCGAACGAGCCCCTAGTCGAAGTGCTTAGGAGTTCCTACCACAAAGCTCTGGTTTTACAAATCCTTATAAAAAATTCACCAAATCCGCGCAGTCATGAGGTCCGGAGAATATCGGCCCGGAGAGACCACTTCGGGGCCTCCTGGCGGCAGGACCAGTTAACAGCCCCTCCCGCATAACCTTCGAAAACAACGGCAAAATCCGGCCGCAGCCGGATCGGGAGAACGCTTTCGCAAGGGTAAGTGGCGGATGGGGTGGGATTCGAACCCACGGTACGCTTTCACGCACGCTGGTTTTCAAGACCAGTGCCTTAAACCACTCGGCCACCCATCCGACAGCCTCGTGCTAACGGCATTCGCAGTTGGTTACAAGCGACCGAGAGCGACACGGAGGGATGTTCCGTGTCGCCCCGGCACTATTGTCAACTGCGCGCTGCGGTCTTGGTACACTACTGCGGGTCGTGTTCAGGCGCTGGCCATCGAAGTGCGGTTGGCACCCAGCTTTCCCGGATTGTTCCGTTGCGTCTTGCGCTCGGGTGCGTTCCGCGAATTTGACCTGCTGCGGGTCTGCTCGGATTTCAGCATGGTCTTCATGGCCTGCGCCTCGCGGGCGAGTTCGGTACAATTCTCATGCGGGAGTTTCTCGGCAAAGGCGCCAAGCGCGCGAAGATAGGCTTCCTGCTGTTGCTTGAAGATCTTCATCCAGAAGACCGAGCTTTGCATCCAAAGTGAAATCGGATCGAACATGTCATTTTCCTCCCCTGAGCGCGGCACCATCTGTCAGGCCGCACAAGTTCCCTGCATATCGCTGTCACCTGTAACACGCGCGCTGCGACAGTTCATTGACATTGCGCAAGATCCGACGAGATTTTGATCGAACTCGAGCACAACCATAACGATAGCGCGATCATCGAAAGGTAGTCCTTGGTGCAGGAGCATGTCAAAGCGCGATCGTTCTTTTCCATGGATGTTAGCGCAAATGCCCTTTGCTTTGGCAAGGCAACCCGCGCGTGATCTATTCTCGGGCAGAAACCGAAGAAAGCACAGCACGGGCGGGGCGCTTCGCTCAGCGGATCACGATCTCATCGGGGCGTGCCAGACCCAGCACATCGCGCGCACGTTCGTCGAGCAGGTCGAGGTCGAGATAATCGTCGGACAAGCGATGTGTGCGATTGCGCAGCTCTGCCAGCGTGACGCGCAAATCGTCGCGGTCGGTGCGCAGATCTGTGATCTCGGCTTCGATCTGCACGCGGTTGAAGAGCCCATAGGCGCCTTGCACCGCTGAAAACGTGAAATAGAGGCCGAGCACGATGGCCGTGCCGAAATAGAACAAGGCGCCGATCGCCGGACGGGTACGTTTCATGATAACTGCCTGCAGACGAGGGGTTTATCCCCACTCATGCGCTCGATTATGGCATATCCCGCGCCGCCTGTGAATCCCTCATCGCAGGAACAGCCCGACGATCACCAACATCAGGCCGAGCGTCGAGACAGCGAGGGCAGCGAAATTGACCAGCACGGCCTTTTGCATCTTCGCGCGCATCTCTGCCTCGTCGATATCTGCCCGCCGCAGGCGCATGACATAGACAATGCACCAGACCAGCGCTGCCACACCGCAGAGCGAGACCAACGCGCCTCCCCAGACCAGACCCGCCATCCGCTCAGCTCTCCCGCATCAGGGCTGCTACCCCGGGCAGGGTCTTGCCCTCCATCCATTCCAAGAATGCGCCGCCAGCGGTAGAGATGTAGCTGAACGCCGACCCCACCCCGGCCTTGTTCAGCGCAGCGACTGTGTCGCCACCGCCTGCAATCGAGACCAGCGCTTCCTCGCCCGTCAGGCGCGCCGCCTCCTTCGCGGCTGCGGTGGTCGCCGCGTCAAACGGCGCGATCTCGAAAGCCCCTAGCGGGCCGTTCCAGATCAGCGTGCGGCACTGGGCAAAGGTCTCGGCAATCGCCGCGACTGTCTCGGGGCCAGCATCGAGGATCATCGCATCCTCGGGGCAGTCCGCAACCGGCAGCACCTCATGCGCGGCACCCTCGGCAAATTCACGCGCCACCACAATATCGCGCGGCAGATGCAGCGTGCAGCCTGCCGCGTTAGCCTCGGCCATGATCTTGCTGGCGGTCTCGGTCATGTCGCGCTCTGCCAGTGATTTGCCGATCTTGATCCCTTGCGCGGCAAGGAAGGTATTGGCCATGCCGCCCCCGATGATCAGGTGATCGACCTTGCTGACCAGATGCGACAGCAATTCCAGCTTGGTCGAGACCTTGGCCCCGCCAACGACAGCCGCCACCGGGCGCTCGGGGGAGCTGAGCGCGACCTCCAGCGCCTTGAGTTCGGCTTCCATCAGCCGCCCGGCACAGGCGGGGCGCAGATGCGCTATGGCTTCGGTCGAGGCATGGGCGCGATGCGCTGCCGAGAAGGCGTCATTGACATAGATATCCCCCAGCGCGGCCATCGCGGCGGCGAGCATCTTGTCATTCTGCTCTTCGCCCGCGTGAAAGCGCGTGTTCTCCAGCAGCAGCACGTCGCCTGCCTCCATCGCTGCCACGGCCTGCTTGGCCGGACCGCCCATGCAATCCTTGGCAAAGCCCACGGGCCGGCCCAATGCGCCCTCCAGCGCCGGGCGGACGAGACCGAGCGACATTTCCGGCACCCGCACCCCCTTGGGCCGCCCTAAATGCGCGAGCAACACGGCCTTGCCGCCTGCCTCGATAACATGCCGGATTGTCGGCAGGATCCGCTCGATCCGGGTCGCATCGGTGACCACGCCATTTTCCAGCGGGACATTGATATCCACCCGGATCAGCGCGGTTTTGCCTTTGAAATCCATGTCATCGAGCGTCTTGAATGCCATTCGTGCAGCCCTCCCGGTCACCTTGGCGCTATCTGGCGTGAAAGCGCAGGCAGGGTCAATGCTTCGCGGGCGCAAAAGGGGCTTTGGCTGCGCGATAGGGGTTTCCCTGACCTGCGCGTGGCATTAGGTTCCGGCAAACCCATTGAAAGGACATCCCATGACCGAAATCAAGGATCCGGAAAACACCATCCTGCTGGAGTTGAAGGACGGCACAGTCGTGATCGAGCTGCTGCCCGATGTCGCGCCGGGCCATTGCGCGCGGATGAAGGACCTCGCTCGCGCGGGCACCTATGACAATGTGGTCTTCCACCGTGTGATCGATGGCTTCATGGCCCAGACCGGCGATGTCGCCAATGGCAATACCGAAGTGAATTACAACCCCGGTCGCTGCGGCACGGGCGGATCGAACCTGCCCGATCTCAAGGCTGAATTCTCGGGCGTCCCGCATGACCGGGGCACCCTGGGAGCCGCGCGCTCGGCCAATCCCGACAGCGCCAACAGCCAGTTCTTCATCAATTTCAACGACAATCACTTCCTGAACCGGCAATACACGGTCTATGGCCGTGTCATCTCGGGGATGGAACATGTCGATGCCATCACTCGCGGCGAGCCGCCGCGCAACCCAGACAAGATGCTCAGCGTCAAGGTGGCCGCCGATGCGTGATAAGCTGATCTTTGCAGGGCTATTCGCGCTTGGGGTGGGGATCCTCGGTGCATCCTGGTTCAACCTGATGAGCGCCAATGCCGAGACCACCGTGCCCTCCGATCATTCCGGCCCGGTCATGGTGATTGAGGTCGAAGGTACTGCGAACGGCGAAATGCGCATCGCGCTACGCGACGATCTGGCGCCCGGCCATGTCGAGCGGATCGTGACGCTGGCCGAACGCGGCGATTATGACGGGGTGGTGTTTCACCGCGTGATCGAGGGCTTCATGGCCCAGACCGGCGATGTCGCCAATGGCACGGACGAAGCCAGTCGCCGCATCTGGGGTACGGGCGGGTCCGACCTGCCCAATCTGCAGGCCGAGTTCAGCGCGCAATCATTCGAGCGCGGGGTCGTCGGAATGGCGCGGTCGCAGCACCCTGACAGCGCCAATAGTCAATTCTTCATCATGTTTGCTCCGGCGCCGCATCTGGATGGCCAATATACAGTCGTCGGACAGATGATTGACGGCTATGATGTCCTCGATGACATCAAGCGAGGCACTGGGGCCAATGGAGCGGTGATGGGCACGCCCGACCGCATGGCGCGTGTGACCATCGAACGCTGAATGCAAAACGCCGGGGCCGCAAGGCCCCGGCGCTTCCAGAATTCGGTCGATTGATCAGCCACCATGCTCTTCGGTAAAGCGGGCATCAATCATTGCGGACAGGTCGGGGTCCGCTGCTGCAGCTTCGCCGATGGCGATATACTCATCAACCGTGATTCCCGGCGACGCTTCGACCGTGCTAAGGATCGCGGCATCGGCTTCCTGCACGATAGCCATCTGTTCCTGATCATCCGTGGTCGCTTCGAGACGCGCCAGGTATTCCTGCCGCGTCTCGGCCACGGCAAGTGCTGCGACGATGAAGGCATCAACCTTGCTCACGTCCTGCGCCAGTTCGGCGCCGAGTTCGGCGGTTCCCGTCTCTTGCGCATCAGCCTCCTGCGCAAGGTAGGGTGCCGCCACCAGACCGGCCGCAAGGATGGTCGATGCAAGAAGGCGCTTGAGTGCCATGAAAAACTCCTGTCTGTTAAGGGCACGCCGGGCCACATGGCTCGGCGTTATCGACAGAGCTATGGGCGGTGCGCGCGCGATGCAAATCGGTCGGCATTATTTTGCTGATATTACTTTGTATTGCACCTGAAGATTCATGAAAAACATGAGGTTTCAGCGCCCCAACTCCCTGATCCCGCGCGATATTCCCTCCAGCGTCATCGGGACCATGCGCCCCTCGAAAATCTTGCGGATCATGCCGATGGATTGTGTATAGCGCCAATGCGCCTCGGGCGTGGGGTTGATCCAGAGATGGTCGGGCCATTGCGCGCGGGCGCGCTCCAACCAGACCTGCCCGGACTCGGCGTTCCAATGCTCATTCGCGCCACCGGGGTAGAGCACTTCATAGGGAGACATGGCAGCATCTCCCACGAAGATGCACTTCCAGTCGCTGCCATAGTGGCGCAGCAGGTCCCAGGTCGATTGCCGCTCGGTCCAGCGCCGGGCATTGTCGCGCCAGACGAATTCATAGAGGCAATTGTGGAAGTAGTAATGCTCGAAATGCTTGAATTCGGATTTCGCCGCGCTGAACAACTCTTCGACCGCGCGCACATGGTCATCCATGGAGCCGCCTATATCCAGGAGTAACAGTACCTTGACCGCATTGCGCCGCTCGGGGCGCGTGCGCACATCCAGCCAGCCCTGTTCGGCGGTCGAGCGGATCGTGCCGTCAAGGTCCAGCTCTTCCTCGGCCCCGTCGCGCGCCCATTTGCGCAGCCGTTTCAGTGCGACCTTGATGTTTCGCGTTCCAAGCTCGACACTGTCATCCAAGTTTCGAAACTCGCGTTTGTCCCAGACCTTGACTGCCCGCCTGTGGCGCGACCCGTCCTGACCGATGCGCACGCCTTCGGGGTTGTAGCCATATGCGCCAAAGGGTGAGTTGCCTGCTGTGCCGATCCATTTATTACCACCCTGATGGCGGCCCTTTTGTTCTTCGAGCCGCTGTTTCAGCGTCTCCATCAGCTTGTCGAACCCGCCCAGCGCCTCGATCTTGGCGCGGTCCTCCTCCGACAGGGTCTTTTCGGCCATCTTTTCCAACCAATCGCGCGGCAGCTCCAACCGCTCGATCACCTGATCGAGGCTGATCTTCTCCATCCCCTCGAAGGACGCGGCGAAGGCCTGATCGAAACGGTCCAGATGGCGTTCATCCTTCACCATCGCCGCACGGGCGAGGTAGTAGAACCCTTCGATGTCATAGGTCACAAGCCCGGCCTGCACAGCCTCCAGAAAGCCGAGATATTCACGCAGAGAGACCGGAACAGCATGGTCGCGCAGGGAGTGGAAGAAGGGCAGGAACATCAGAGCATCTTTTCAATCCCGATCGTGACGAACAGGCCGACCAGCCCACCGATGATGCCACCGACCGCCGCATATTGCGCCTTGTCCTTGGTGTCGCCGCCCTGTTTGCGCGCCGAAACAAAGCCCCAATAACCGCCTGCGATAATGCCCAAGAGCACAATCATGCATGTATCCTCGTGTTTCCTGCCGCCAGCTTACGGACGAACCAGCGCGGCGATTTCCTCGCGGCGATCCTCTGCGGCCTCCATCGAGCCAAACCCGAAGATCGCATAGGGCACGGCTTCGCGCCGCAGCCGGTCCGCTTCCGCCGTCCGGCCCATACGCTCCAGCGCCTGCGCACGCAAGAGCATCAGGGTCGAGAGCAAGACCCCGTTCTCGGTGCGCTCGGCCTGTGGCATCGCGTTCTGCGTCAGCGCAAGCACCAGATCATATTGCTGCGAGGCCAGTGCTTGTGCGGCCAGATGCATCTCGACATGTGCACGCGGCACCTGTCCCCCGGGGCGGCGGTTGTAGATCTGCGCGGCCTGGGTCAGGGCCTCAAGCGCGCGGCGGCCCTCGCTATCGGGGGCAAAGCGGGCCGCGAGGAAAAGCGAGAAGGCCATCCGCTCATCCTCCCAGCCTTGCCGCGTGGCAACACCCAGCGCCTCCTGCGACAACGCGAAGGCCCGGCGGCGCTCAGGCGCGCCAAGGGCGCCTTCGACGGCCTCGGTCCAGGCGCGCGGGGTCGGTGTCGGGTCCAGCGGCGGGCCGCGCCGTGCCCCGCGCGGGTTGAGCCGCGCAAGAATTGCGGGAAGTCGTTCGGCGACTTCATCCGGGCTCATGCCCAGATGCAGCGCCGGATCATTCCACACACGCACGACGAGCATGTCATAGCCTGTGAGCGCGGTCTGAAAATTGTCGTCATTCCAGACCGATTCGCCGATGCGGAACAGGTCATTGAGCGGGCCGAGCGCCTGCGCCACTTCCTCATGCAGGCAGTCGCGCATCTCCTGCACCGTGGAGTCCGAGGGCGCGACAACCAGCACCTTTTCGCGCTGCACGACCTGCGTCCAGTCCAGATGCTGGCCGCGTGGATTGGCACGGAACTCGTCCCAGCTTGCGACATTGGGCAGGATGAAGCAGGCCGCTTCCGGCACCATCCGGCGCATATCGGCCCGCGGCACGAACTCGACAATGATCTGATTGTCCGCCTCGCCCCGATGAATGTCGATCCGAGCCTCATCGCGCAGCCGCGCGATCAGCCGGTCGGCCTCGATGGCGCCGAGCGGGGGAACGGCACCGGTCAGGCGCAGACCCACGGGCCCCTCGAAGCGCGAAAAGCGCGGGATTTCGCGCCCCGATTCCAGCCGGAAGCCGAGTGCGATGATGTCCTCGGCGATCTGCGCATTGCTGCGCTGTGGCGGGAAGGGGCGCGGCGCGCCGAACAGCACGCGCGACGATATTTCGGGTGACTGAAGACTCAGATCCACTGGCGCGCGGCTGGAGACCGGCGGCGGGGCAGGGGTGCAAGCCGCGAGCGCAAGGCCCACCGAGAGGACGAGCGCGGCCCTCATGCCGGGCGCACATATTTGATGAAGGGAGTGTATTCGCCGATGCGGTCATAAAGCTGACGCGCGGTTGTGTTGAAATCCTGCGTCATCCAGTAAACGCCCGGCACGCCGCGCGCGTCGGCGGCTTCATAGACCGCTTCGATCAGTGCCCGACCCGCGCCGCAGGCGCGGGCCTCCGGGGCAACGAACAGGTCCTGAAGATAGCAGATGCCCTCGGGTCGCCAGCAATGGGCGTGGAACAGGTAATGCACCAGCCCGATGATGCGCCCCTTATCCTCTGCCAGCAGCCCAAAAGGGCTGTGCGGGTCATCCGACAGGAGCGCGGCAAAGGTTGCGTCGTAGACCTGGGGGGGCAGGGCGGTCTCGTAGAAGTCCAGATACCCCTCCCAGAGCTCCGCCCAGCGGGTCCGGTCGCTTTCCAGCAAGGGGCGGATCGTGACGGCCATGCTAGCGCCGCTCCCGCCGCGCCATGAAGGCCAGGCGCTCGAAGAGATGCACATCCTGCTCACTCTTCAGAAGCGCGCCATGCAGACGCGGCAATGTATTGGCCCCGTCGCGGCGCAGATCCTCGGGGGTTAGATCCTCGGCCAGCAGTAGTTTCAGCCAGTCAAGCACTTCAGATGTGGAGGGCTTCTTCTTCAACCCCGGGGTCTCGCGCAGCTCATAGAATTGGGTGAGCGCCGTGGTCAGAAGCGCGGGCTTGATGCCGGGAAAATGCACTTCGACGATGGATTTCAGCGTCTCCATCTCGGGGAAGCGGATATAGTGGAAGAAGCAGCGCCTTAGAAAGGCGTCAGGCAGGTCTTTTTCATTGTTCGAGGTGATGATGACGATGGGGCGGTGCGTCGCGCGGATCGTCTCGCCGGTCTCGTAGACGAAGAACTCCATCCGGTCGAGTTCCTGCAACAGGTCGTTCGGAAATTCGATATCGGCCTTGTCGATCTCGTCGATCAGCAAGACCACACGCCCCTCAGCCTCAAACGCCTGCCACAACTTCCCCTTGCGAATATAGTTGCGCACGTCATTCACGCGCGCATCGCCCAACTGGCTGTCGCGCAGGCGCGAGACGGCGTCATACTCATAGAGCCCCTGCTGCGCGCGGGTGGTCGATTTGATCGACCACTCGATGATCGGTAGATTGAGCGCCCCGGCGATCTGCATCGCCAGTTCGGTCTTGCCGGTGCCCGGCTCGCCCTTGACCAGAAGCGGGCGTTGCAGCGTGATCGCGGCATTGACCGCCACCTGCAAATCGTCGCTGGCAATATAGCTCTCGGTGGAGGTAAAGCGCATATGTGGTCCTGGTCCTCGTCTGGGCGACAGCTCCTTCTTCGTGCCAAACTAGCCCGCAAACTGCTGCACGACAAGCAAACTTCCCTGCCGGATATGTGCAAGACCGCGAAAGGGCGTGACATTGGGCAGCGCTTCCGGTATCGCACCGGCGAGGGGAAGACATGTAGGTGAATCACGATGAGGAACCTCAAGACCTATAACACATCCAGTGATGGGGCAGAGAGCGAGGAGCGGCGCATGAAACCAGAGATTTTTCTTCCGGAAGACTATCGGCCAGCGGAAGACGAGCCTTTCATGAATGAGCGCCAGCTCGAATATTTCCGCCGCAAACTGGTCGTCTGGAAGGAAGACATCCTTAAGGGCTCGCAGGAGACCCTCGTGGAACTGGCCAATTCCAGCCGCAATATTCCCGACATAGCGGATCGCGCCTCGGAAGAGACCGACCGCGCGCTGGAGTTGCGCACCCGCGACCGCCAGCGCAAGCTCATCTCCAAGATAGACGCCGCGCTGCGCCGGATCGAGAGCGGCGATTTCGGCTATTGCGAGGCGACCGGTGAGCGTATCTCGCTCAAGCGGCTGGATGCGCGGCCCATCGCGACCATGACGCTGCAGGCGCAGGAAGCGCATGAGCGCAACGAGCGCGTGCATCGCGACG
>REER01000114.1 GCA_007694945.1 Paracoccaceae bacterium
GCGATGCAATGGTTCATGGTCTCGGACCTGGGGCTGACCACGCTTGCGGGCAATGACGGGCTGCATGTGGTGGTCCAGCGCCTATCGGATGGTCAGCCGGTCGAGGGGGTGCGCGTGGCGCTCCTGGCGCGCTCGAACCGGGTGTTGGGAGAGGGTGAGAGCGATGCGCAGGGTCATCTGCGCTTTGCCGATGCGCTGACACGGGGCACCGGGGCCGCTGCCCCGGTGCTGGTGCTGGTCGAAACGGCGGATGATATGGCGATCCTGTCGCTCGAAGAGCCCGAATTCGACCTCTCCGACCGTGGGGTCGAGGGCCGCGCCACCCCCGGCCCGATCGACCTGTTCCTGACCACGGATCGCGGCGCCTATCGTGCGGGCGAGGTGATCCATGTAACGGCACTGGCGCGGGATCACCGCGCCCAGGCGATCCATGGCCTGCCGATGATCGCGCGCCTGATGCGGCCTGACGGGGTGGAGTATTCGCGTACCATCAGCCAGCAGGAACGGGCGGGCGGGCATGTCTTCACCTTGCCGCTGGGTGGTGATGTGCCGCGCGGAGTCTGGCGGGTCGAGATACTCTCGGACCCTGACGCGGCCCCGCTCGCCGTGCAGACAGTGCTGGTCGAGGATTTCCTGCCCGAGCGGGTGGATTTCGACATTGCCCTTTCTGCAGAGGGGCCGGTCGAGCTTGCCAATCCGCCGCTTCTGGAGATTGACGCGCGCCACCTCTTCGGCGCGCCTGCGGCAGGTCTCTCGCTGGAAGGGTCCGTCACCCTTCGCACGGTTGCAGTGTTTGAGGGGTGGCAAGACTACCACTTCGGCCGCCACGATCAGCGCATCGACCCGCAACGCCGGATGATGGCGCGCGGGCTGATGACGGATGCAGAGGGCCGTCTCAACGCGTCCCTCCCGCTCGACCGTCTGAGTATGGAGCCGCGACCCTATGCGCTGGATATTACTGCCACACTGATCGACGGAGCCTCGCGCCCGGTAGAGCGAAGGCTGACGCGCCCAATCCGGCCGGAGGCACCCGTCATCGGCATCCGCCCCCGCTTTGACGGTACGCTGCCCGAGAACAGCGAGGCCGAATTCGATCTTGTGCTGGTCGGCCCCGATGGAGCGGCGATGGACGGCGCATTGCGCTGGGAAGTCAGCAAGGTGACAACGCGCTTTCAGTGGTTCAGCCATGATGGCCGCTGGTCATGGGAGCCTGTGACCGAGCGCAGCCGCGTGGCCGAGGGCGAGGTGACGCTGGCAGGCGGCCCGGGGCAGCTTGTGGTGCCACTGGACTGGGGGCGGCATGAATTGCGCGTCATTCGCGAGGGCGCTGGCTTCGCCAGCGCTTCGGTGCCCTTCACCGCTGGGTGGTATGCGCTGGATACAGCGCGCGAAACGCCGGACATGCTGTCAATCTCGCTCGACGCCGAGCGCTACGCGCCTGGTGACACCGCCCACCTGCGCATCCTGCCCGAGGGTGAGGGAATGGCGCTGGTCTCGGTGCTCTCGGATCGGGTGATCCATACGCAACTGGTGGCGCTTGCGGGGGAAACCGTGGTCGATCTGCCCGTGACCGAGGATTGGGGCGCGGGGGCCTATGTGACCGCCAGCCTCATTCGCCCGGCTGACAGCACCGAAGTCATTCCCGCCCGCGCGCTGGGCCTCGCCCATGCCGTGATTGACCCCGGCCCGCGCGCGCTTGACGCCGTGCTGACCGCGCCGCTAGAGGCCAACCCGCGCGAACGGCTGGAGATGGTGCTCAACCTGCCCGATTTCACGAGTGGCCCGGCCTATGCGACCATCGCAGCGGTGGATCTGGGCGTGCTGACGCTGACGGGTTTCGAGCCGCCCGACCCGATGGGGCATTTCTTCGGCCAGCGGCGCCTGGGAGTTGCGATCCGCGATATCTATGGGCTGCTGATCGATGCTCGGGCAGGGGCTATGGGCGATGTGCGTTCGGGCGGCGATGCGGTCGCGTCAGTGCGTGCCGGGCCAGCACCGGCAGAGGATTTGCTTGCTTTCTTCACCGGGCCTGTGGCGCTGGAGAATGGCCGCGCCGAGCTGGGCTTTGACCTGCCCGCTTTCAATGGCACAATGCGGCTGATGGCGGTCATCTGGTCGGATGTGGGCGTCGGGCAGGCCAGCGCCGATGTGCTGGTCCGCGACCCGGTGGTGGTGCAGCCCAGCCTGCCGCGCTTCATGGCACCAGGAGATACCAGTCGCATACGGCTGGAACTGACCCACGCAACAGGGCCCGCGGGCGAGATGGCGCTTGCGGTCGAGGGGCATGGACTGGGCGTGGTCCCGGCCTCTGTCACGCTTGCCGAGGGTGGCCGCGCTGTGCTGGATATCGACCTTGCGCCTAGTGTCGTGGGTGAGCATGTCTATTCCATCGCGCTGACCACGCCGGATGGCCGCGTCCTGACCCGCAATCTGCGGCTGAGCGTGATGCATACTGACCCTGAGATCGCGCGCAGCTCGCAATTCGCCCTCGCGCCCGATTCGCAATTCCGCTTCACCTCGGATGCGCTCGATGGGCTGCGGCCCGGGACGGGCCGCGCGACGCTTGTTGCAGGTGCCGGGGCAGGGCTTGATGTTCCGGGGCTGATCCAGCGGCTGAGTGGCTACCCCTATGGCTGCACCGAGCAGATTGCCTCCTCGATCCAGCCGCTGCTGCTGGCCTCTTCCGCAGTGGCCGAGCTTGGCCTTATGACGAAGGGCGAGGCGCGCGCGCGGGTGCAGGAGGCGATCCACCAGATCCTGACGCGGCAGGGGCGCACTGGCTCTTTCGGGCTATGGCGCGCGGGTGGTTATGACCTTTGGCTGGATGCCTACATCACCGATGTGCTGTTGCGTGCCGAGGAACAGGGTGCCGAGGTGCCCGGTCCGGCGATGCGCATGGCGCTAAACAACCTGCGCAACGAAGTCGCGATGGCGGGCGAGTTGTTTGGCGAGGTCTCGGGCTATGCCTATGCGATGCATGTCCTTGCCCGCGCGGGTGAGGCTGCCATCGGGGATCTGCGTTATTATGCCGATACGCTGCCTGATCGCTTCGACACACCGCTTTCAGCCGCTCAGCTTGGCGCGGCGCTGGCCGCCTATGGCGACCAACGTCGCGCGGATGCCATGTTCACCCGCGCCCGCGCCCTGACCGGCGCGCCAGAGCAGGGGATGCGCGCCGACTATGGCACGGCCCTGCGCGACGAGGCTGGGCTGCTGGCGCTGGCGATCGAGGCAGGCAGCACGGCTGTGGACCGTGTCCAGCTTGCAGGCATGTTGTCCGGTCGCGCCCCTGCGGACCAGCTTTCGACGCAGGAGGCGACATGGGCCTTGCACGCTGCGATGGCCATGGGCGCCGAGGCACAGGGGCTGACCCGCGACGGGGTGCCGGTATTGGGCAATGTGCTGGCGCTTTATGACGGCGCGCCGGTCACCATCGGCAATCAGGGCGCGCGCGAGGTGACAGTCACGCTCACGGCCTTTGGCGTGCCCGAAGTGCCGCCGCCCGCACAGGGTGTGGGCTACACCATCACGCGCAGCTTCTATTCAGTTGAGGGTGAAGAGGTTGACCCTGCCAGCATCCGTGTGGGCGACCGCGTGGTTACAGTTCTGGAGGTGCGCCCTGACCGGGGTGTGAGCGGTGGGCGGCTGATGATCGACGAGGCGCTGCCTGCGGGGTTCGAGATCGACAATGCAAACCTCTTGCGCGAGGGCGATATCCGCGCGCTCGACTGGCTGGCGGTGCATGACATAGCCGAAATGACCGAGGCGCGGTCCGAGCGGTTCCTTGCGGCAGTGGACTGGACTTCGGATGCACCGCTGCGGCTGGCCTATATCGCCCGCGCGGTCTCGCCCGGCAGTTTCCATCACCCGGCGGCAAAGGTCGAGGATATGTATCGTCCCACCAACCGTGCCATCAGCGCGACCGGGCGGGTCGTGATCGCGCCGTGAGTGGAAGACGTTTTTTCGGGAGGGCGCGCTGGCGCGCGCCCCTGCTGGCCCTCGGTCTGGGGTTAAGCCTCTGGGCCGGGGTCGAGCGCTGGGTGCAGCTGACGCAATTGCCGCCGCTTGGCGTGGAGACCTCGGTCGAAGTGCTGGCGCGAGATGGTGCGCTACTTCGCGCCTACACGGTCGCCGATGGCCGCTGGCGGCTGGGGGTGGATCCGGCGCGTGTGGACGCGACCTATCTGGCAATGCTTGTTGCGTTCGAGGACCAGCGGTTCTATTCGCATAGCGGGGTTGATCCCTTCGCCATATTGCGCGCGGTTGCGCAGGCCGCGCGTCATGGGCGCGCGGTCTCGGGCGGCTCGACGCTGACTATGCAGGTCGCGCGACTAATTGAGGAGGGGCCGACCGGCACTTGGGCGGGCAAGCTGCGCCAGATCCGAGTCGCACTGGCGCTGGAGCGGGTGCTGTCGAAGGAGGAGATCCTTGCGCTCTATCTGCATCACGCGCCGATGGGCGGCAATCTCGAGGGGCTGCGCGCGGGCAGTTTTGCCTGGGTCGGGCGCGAACCTGTGCGGCTGACCGAGGCGCAAGCGGCGTTGCTGGTCGCGCTTCCGCAGGCGCCCGCTGCGCGGGCGCCTGACCGCCACTCCGTGCGCGCGCGTGCTGCCCGTGACCGGGTGCTGGCGCGCGCTGCTGCAGCGGGTGTGATCAGCCAAGGGGCCGCCGAGGCCGCGCGCAGCGAGGCACTGCCCCAATCCCGCCGCCCCTTCCCGGCCCTTGCGCCGCATCTGGCTGATCGGCTGCGCACTGCAAATCCAGAGCGCAGCTTCCATCGCACCACCATTGACGCGCATTTGCAGCAAGCGCTTGAGCGACTGGCGCAGGCCAGTCTGCGCGACTTGCCACCACAGGCCAGCGTTGCACTGATGGTCGCCGACCCCGGCTCGGGCGCGATCCTCGCTTCGGTCGGCTCGGCGGAATATCTCGACCCTGCTCGAAAGGGCTTTGTGGACATGACACAGGCTCTGCGCTCCCCTGGCTCCACGCTCAAGCCGCTGATCTATGGCCTCGCCTTCTCGGACGGTCTCGCCCACCCGGAGACACTGCTCGATGACCGGCCCGCACGTTTTGCCGGCTATGCGCCGCAGAATTTCGACCGCATGTTTCGCGGCCCGGTCAGCGCGCGCGAGGCGTTGCAGATCTCGCTGAACCTGCCCGTGGTGGAACTGACCCAAGCACTCGGCCCTGCGCGGGTGATGGCCGCGCTTCGGGCGGCAGGCGTGCGGGCCGAAGTGCCGGGAGATGTACCGGGGCTGGCCATTTCGCTCGGGGGAATGGGTGTCTCGCTGGAAGGTCTGGTGCAGCTTTACGCTGCAATTGCGCGCGGCGGTGAGGCGGTGACCCTGTCTGCCGAGCCGGATGGACCGGGACTGCGGCAGCGGGTGATGAGCGCCGAGGCCGCGTGGCAACTGGGCGATATTCTCGCTGCAGCACCGCGACCGGCGCGGTTGCCGGATTGGCGGCTGGCGTTCAAGACCGGCACCTCCTACGGCCATCGCGATGCGCTGGCGATTGGCTACGACGGGGCGCATGTTGCTGGTGTCTGGGTGGGGCGTGCCGATGGCGCGCCAGTACCGGGTACATTTGGCGTGGATGTCGCTGCTCCGGTCCTATTCGACATATTTGCGCATCTCGGAACGGGGCCGGTGGCTTTGCCGCCGGCCCCGCCCGCGACATTGGTCATGAGCCACTCAGATCTTCCTGCGCCCCTACGTCAGTTCGGTCATCGCGGCACGGCGCAGCCAGAGGTGCCGCAAGTTGCCTTTCCGCCAGACGGGGCCGCGCTTTTTCTAATGGACGGGCAGGTTCTGGCGCGGGTCGAACGCGGTCAGGCGCCCTTTACCTGGTTCGCGAATGGTGCGCCGATCTTGCGGCAGAGCCATGAACGAGAGGCGCAACTCGCGCTCGATGGCCCGGGATTTGTGACGCTTTCTGTCGTGGATGGGCAGGGGCTGGCTGCAAGGGTGGAGATTGAATTGCGCTAGGTTGGTGCCCGACCGGAGAGACGGCCGCAAGTCTTGATCATTATTACGAACCTGTTAGACGATTGCGCTAACGTTTCCGCAGCAGAGGCAAATGCGCACCTGTGTCGGAGGGCCTACACGGACCGACCGATGCGCAATCGCTGCCAGAAAGGACAAGACATGACACCCTTGCGCCGCCACCGGATGATCAAGATCGTTGCTACCCTCGGCCCGGCATCGTCAAGCTACGAGATGATTCGCGCCCTCTTCGAAGCGGGCGCCGACGTGTTCCGCCTGAACATGAGCCACGGAAGCCATGATGAAATTGCAGCGCGCCATGCGATCATCCGGCAGGTCGAGGCTGATCTGGGTCGCCCCATCTGTATCCTTGCGGATTTGCAAGGTCCGAAAATCCGGGTCGGTGAATTTGGCAGTGGGGCGGTCGATCTGGAAGAGGGGCAGGCCTTCCGGCTGGATCTCGATAGCAGTCAGGGAAACAGCACGCGCGTTGGGCTGCCGCATCCGGAGATCTTCCGTGCGCTGGTGCCTGGCTCAGAGTTGCTGGTCAATGATGGCAAGATTCGCTTGCGTGTTGAACAATGCGGAGAGGATTTTGCCGACTGCACGGTGACCGTGGGCGGCACGATTTCGGATCGCAAAGGTGTAAATGTCCCGGACGTCGTTTTGCCCTTGGCGGCGCTGTCCGATAAGGACCGCAAGGATCTGGAGTTCGTCTGCGACCTTGGAGTGGACTGGCTCGCACTCTCCTTTGTGCAACGTGGCTCCGATGTAGAAGAGGCGCGGGAACTGGCGCGAGGGCGCGCCGCGATCTTGTCGAAGATCGAGAAACCTGCGGCTGTGAAAGCCTTTGACGAAATCCTTGCAGTGTCCGACGGGATCATGGTGGCGCGTGGCGATCTGGGCGTGGAACTGCCGGTGCAGAATGTGCCGCCGATCCAGAAGCGGCTTGTGCGCAGGGCTCGCAATGCGGCGAAACCCGTGATCGTGGCGACGCAGATGCTGGAGTCGATGATCGAAAGCCCCATGCCCACGCGGGCCGAGGTCTCGGACGTCGCGACCGCGATCTATGAAGGCGCGGATGCGATCATGCTTTCTGCCGAATCGGCTGCGGGACAGTATCCTGTCGAGGCTGTTACGACCATGAACAATGTCGCCATCGAGGTGGAGAACGACCCAAATTACATCGACATCATAGACGCCTCACGCAAGGTCGAGCACCATGACATCGCTGACGGAATTGTCTCGGCCGCGCGCGAACTGGCCGAAAAGACCGATATCGTGGCGATCTGCAGTTTCACCGAATCCGGCACCACGGCAGGTCGCCTCGCGCGCGAGCGCCCGCATGTGCCGATCATCGCTATCACACCGATCACCAGCGTGGCCCGGCGCTTGTCGCTGACATGGGGTGTGCATACCGAGACAGTCACGGATGAGGTCGAACGGTTCAAGAAAGCCGTGATCGCAGCCGTACGCGTGGCGAGGAAGTACGGTTTTGCAACAGAAACCGATCAGATTCTAGTCACTGCAGGGATTCCCTTTAATATTCCGGGAACGACGAATATCCTCCGGGTAGCGCCCTGTTCCGAGCGTCTGATTGTGGAGGGCGAACCGGAATAGCCGGTTTTCGCGAACCGGTCGTCATACAGTCGGGAGATGCGATGGACGCGGCGACCCTGTATATTGTCGGCCTCATCTTGCTTTTGCTGGCTTTCGTCAGCTTTGTCAGTGCCTGGGCCCGCGAAAACCGCCCTGTCACGGCCATTATCCTGTTCGCGCTGGGTGTGGGGTTTATGATCACTGTACAGCAGAGGCGCCCACAGGGTCTCTATCAGGCGCATGAAGTGCCCGGCCTTATCGCTGCCTTCGTTGCGCGGATCATAGCGGCCTTCTGAACGGGTCTTGCAGGGCCGTCTGTTCTGGTCTAAATGGCCATCTCCAAGCATGCGTCCGGCCCATGTGGCATGCCGAGTTGCATGTTCCAACCTCCATTGAAAGGAGTTTGAAATGCCCAAGATGAAGACCAAATCCGGCGCTAAGAAGCGCTTTTCCATGACAGCCTCGGGCAAGGTCAAGGCAGGTCAGGCCGGCAAGCGCCATGGCATGATCAAGCGGACCAAGAAGTTCATTCGTGACGCGCGCGGCACCACGGTCCTGTCGGATCAGGATTCGCGTATCGTCAAGAAATACATGCCCTACGACCGCTAAGGAGACGCTGTCATGTCAAGAGTTACCTCCGGCAAAGTCACTCATGCCCGTCACCGCAAGGTCGTGAAGGCCGCCAAAGGCTATTACGGTGCACGCTCGCGCAACTTCCGCACGGCGACGCAGGCTGTGGACAAGGCCAACCAATACGCCACTCGCGACCGCAAGACCCGCAAGCGCAATTTCCGCGCGCTTTGGATTCAGAGAATCAATGCAGCCGTGCGTGAACTGGACCCGAATATGACTTATTCGCGCTTCATCAATGCGCTGACGCTCGCTGGAATCGAGGTGGACCGCAAGGTTCTCGCCGATCTGGCCGTGCATGAGCCTGAAGCCTTTGGGCAGATCGTGGAGAAGGCAAAGGCCGCGATGGCCTGAGCGCAAGCGACCGATATACACGAAACCCGCGACAGCCATCCTGCCGCGGGTTTTTTGTTTTGGAAACGAATCTCAACCAACGCCGGGTGCCATTGTGATCATGGGACCGGTCATCTTATCAGCGCGTAGATTGACGGATCACTCCACGTCGCGCGCTTCATCTACGAGCATGATGGGGATACCGTTGCGGATCGGAAACGCAAGATGCGCGGCTTTCGAGATCAGCTCCTGACGCGCTGAGTCATAGCTCAGCCGCCCCTTCGTCACCGGACACACAAGCGCCTCCAACATCTTGCGGTCAGCGTCCTGCCCTTCCTCGGGCTCAAAGGTCATTGCAGGACCTCATCATCGCCACCGCGCAGGCTGAACTCCATGAGTGTGACCAGTGTCTCGCGACGCGTTGCAAGTGATGGAGCTTCAAGCAGCGCCTGCTTGTCATCGGGCTCGAACGGGCAGAGCATCGAAAGCGAATTGATCAGCAATTCGTCATCGGCACCCTTCAGGCTGTCCCAGTCGGTCGAAAGATTGTGCAGGGTGAAATAGCGTTTCAAAAGGTCGAAGAAGCTCTCGCGCTTCAACCCACGATCACTTTCGTCATCGCCCAGATCGCGTTCAAAGCCCGACCAGTCCACTTCGGTGCGTCGATAGGGCGTGAAGCCTGTGATCTCCTGCTTGACGCGGAACCGAGAAATCCCGGTGAGCGTAATCATGTAGCGCCCGTCCTCGGTCTCGGAAAAGGCCGTCAGGCGACCCGCACAGCCAATCGCGTGCAGAGGCTTGGCATCGCTGCCGGGCACATCCCGCGGCTGGATCATGCCGATCAGCCGCTCGGGCGTCTTCATGCAATCCTCGATCATCGCCAGATAGCGCGGCTCGAAGATATGCAGGGGTAAGCGTGCGCGCGGCAGCAAAAGCGCGCCGGGCAGGGGAAAGACCGGGATCGTCCCCGGCAGATCTTTGAACCGCGTCATATTGGGCAATCTAAAACGAAGCGCGGCTCAGGCAAATATCATTGAACTGAGTTTGCGACGCCCCTTTGCGACCAACGGATCCTTTGGGTTGAGAGCGTCGAAAATCGTGAAGAGCTGAGTCTTGGCGGCACCATCGTTCCATTCTCGGTCGCGCCGGAAAAGCTCGAGCAATTCCTCGATGGCGGCTTCGGACTGTCCAGCGGCATAGAGCGCCTGCGCAAGGTCGAACCGGGCCTGATGATTGCCTGGATCGGCTTCGAGTGCGGCGCGCAATTCATCCACTGGGCCGGCATTCTCGGCCTGAACGGCAAGGGCGAGCGCTGCGCGCGCGGCTTCGACCTCGGCCGCAGTGGCGATGCTCGCCGGGGCATTGGCGAGAAGCGCCTCGGCCTGATCTAGACTGCCGCCCTTGATCTGTGCGCGGGCAAGACCTCCCAAAGCGCGCGCATTCTCGCCCTCCTGGCCGAGAACGGCCGCAAACACCTGCACGGCGTCGGCGACTGCGCCTTGTTCGAGCATGGCTTCGGCTTCGTCCAGCGCAGCGCCCAGCCCGCCATCACCGGCGAGCCCGGCGAGCTTGCTGACAAACTCTTTCAACGCCGAGGGTGGCTGCGCGCCCTGAAAGCCGTCAACCGGCTGTCCTTGATAGAAGGCATAGACTGTGGGGATCGACTGCACCCGAAGTTGCGCGGCGATTGCCTGGTTTTCATCCACATTGATCTTGACCATGCGGACCTTGCCGCCCGCAGCGCGCACCTCGGCTTCAAGCGCGGGGCCTAGCGTCTTGCAAGGGCCGCACCACGGCGCCCAGAAATCGACGATCACCGGAATTTCGGCGCTGGCCTCGATCACCTGCGCCATGAAATCGCGCTCATTCCCGTCGGTGATCAGCTCTGCGTCCGTCGCTGCATTTCCCGCGCCAAGTTCCAGCATTCTCGCCCCCGTCTGCAAAATCCGCTTTGCGCCTATATGGGCTGTCTGACGCCAAAGGGAAAGGGGGTCAGAGATCGAAGGTTGCAAAGACCGGGGCATGATCCGAGGGCTGATCCCATCCGCGGGCCTCGCGCAGGATGCGCGATTTGTGCGCCGACTGTCCAATGTCGCGGCTTGCCCAGATGTGGTCCAGCCGGCGTCCCTTGTCGGCAGCGTCCCAATCGCGGGCGCGGTAGGACCACCATGAATAAAGCTGTCCTTCTGGGATGTCCTGGCGCGTGACGTCGACCCAGCCACCGGTCTCCTGCGCATCGGTCAGGTGCGCGACCTCGATTGGCGTATGCGAGACGACCTTGAGCAGCTGCTTGTGCGACCAGACATCGTCTTCGCGGGGTGCGATATTCAGATCACCGACAAGGATGGTGCGCTCCGGGCGCTCCGATCGGAAATGGTCACGCAACTCTGTCAGCGTGTCGAGCTTGTGGCCGAATTTTTCATTCACATCACGGTCGGGCAAATCACCGCCAGCGGGGATATAGCAGTTGTGGATCATGACCCCATTCTCCAGCCGTGCAGCGACATGGCGAGCATCGCCACGCTTGCACCAGTCGATATGGCCAGCATCCTCCAATGGTAGGCGCGAGAGGATCGCCACGCCATTGTAGCCCTTCTGTCCGCGCGCCACCCAATGCCCGTACCCGGCCTTGGCGAAAAGGTCGAAGGGTATCTTCTCGACCGGGCTCTTGCATTCCTGCAGGCAGAGCACATCGGGCCCTTGTTCGCGCAAGAGCCTGAGCACGAGCCCCGCGCGCAGGCGGACAGAGTTGATGTTCCAGGTGGCGAGAGTGAAGGGCATGGGTCATCTCCGTTGGCTGTGCGCGCCTTCAATGCACCCGCGTGGACTCAGCAGCAACCCGAAAGCGAAACGAAAAAGCCCGGGCAGAATGCCCGGGCCAGTCTAACAGGGAGGATCAATGCGCTTTGCCTGAGCGCATCAAGACGTCTTGATGAAGAACAATCGCCTTGTCAGTGTATCATTGTTCTTCATTCTGGCAACAATAAGGCGCCGGCTGGGTAATCATGCGGCCAGACGGTACCCCCCGGACTCCGTCAGAAGCAGCGCGACATTTGAAGGATCGGGCTCGATCTTCTGACGCAGACGATAGATGTGCGTTTCGAGCGTGTGCGTGGTCACGCCGGCGTTGTAGCCCCAGACCTCGTGCAGCAGCACGTCCCGCGGAACCACGCCGTCAGGGGCGCGGTAGAGGTATTTCAGGATGTTGGTTTCTTTCTCGGTGAGTCGGATCTTGCGGTCCTTCTCATCAACCAGCATCTTTTGCGCCGGCTTGAACAGATAGGGGCCAAGCTGGAAGACGGCATTCTCCGATTGCTCGTGCTGGCGCAGTTGCGCGCGCAACCGGGCCAGCAGCACCGGTAGCTTGAAGGGCTTGGTGATGTAGTCATTCGCCCCTGAATCAAGGCCCAGAATTGTATCGGCGTCCGAATCATGCCCTGTCAACATGACTACAGGCGCCTTGAAGCCGGCCTTGCGCATGCGTTTGCAAAGCTCGCGGCCATCCGTATCGGGCAGGCCGACATCGAGGATGGCAAGGTCGAACTGGCCCGCGCGGACTTGCTCCATGGCTTCAGCACCATTGGCGGCTTCAAAGACATCGAACTCGTCGGTCATGACGAGTTGCTCGGACAGAGCCTCGCGCAGGTCGTCTTCGTCATCGACCAGCAGGATCTTGTTGAGCTTGGGCATAATTTCACCTCTCATACCTGTGCGTGACAGAGTTGTGAAGCACACAACGCTGTGACAAGATTTGCTACAGAAAGCTCACGCGCTCGTGTCACCAAGCGCAGGAATGTTTCAATTCCAACAAGATGCGGCTACATCTGGCTGACCCTTAGGAACATTGCCACCGATGGTGCCTGGCCTGACCCTGATCGAGAGACTGAATCGCGCCCGCGCCGATTTGCGGCTGGGCGTCCCGGTGGTGCTGACCTCTGGCACGCAGCGCGCGCTGACAGTTGCGGTCGAGGCAGTCACGCCCGAGCGGCTGGCCGAGCTGCGCGTGCTTGGTCCGGGGTTGGTACTGGCCATCACGCGCCATAGGGCAGAGACGCTACGGGCGCGCGCTTACGACGGTGATCTGGCACGCGTGGTCGTACCAGAGGAGCGGGGCTGCGACTGGTTGCATGCTGTCGCGGATCCTGCCGATGATCTGCGCCATCCGATGAAAGGTCCGTTGCTGACTGAACGCGATGGATTAGTCGAGGTACATCGTGCAGCGCTTGCACTTGCGAAATCGGCCCAGATGTTACCCGCGGCGCTGGTTTTGCCTTTAGGGGAGGCTGCGATTGGGTCGGGTGATCTGACGGTGCTGGACGCAGCGGATGTGCTGGACGCGTTCGCTCGTGAGACCGAGTTGCGTCCTGTGATCAGCGCGCGCCTGCCGATGGCCGCGGCGCAGGCCGGGCGGGTGCATGTGTTTCGCCCCCGCGATGGTGGAGTGGAACACTACGCGATCGAGATCGGCCAACCAGACCGGGCGACGCCGGTACTGGCGCGCCTGCATTCGGCGTGTTTTACGGGCGATGTTCTGGGCTCGCTGAAATGCGATTGTGGCCCGCAACTGCAGGCGGCACTCGCGCAGATGGGTGAGGCGGGAGGCGGGGTGCTGCTCTATCTCAACCAGGAAGGGCGCGGCATTGGCCTTGCCAACAAGATGCGCGCCTATTCGCTGCAGGATCAGGGTTTCGATACGGTCGAAGCCAATCACCGGCTGGGGTTTGAGGATGACGAGCGCGACTTTCGTATCGGGGCGGGGCTGTTGCGCGAGATGGGGT
>REER01000070.1 GCA_007694945.1 Paracoccaceae bacterium
TCGAGCATCACCGCAAACGCGTGCGCTTCTTCTCGACGGTCGAACTGGTCAATGCGCTGGAGCAGGAAAAGGCCCAAGGCAAGGCTGGGAAGATCGCCGAAGCGATGGTGAAAACTGACCTCGTGATCCTCGATGAGCTGGGATACCTGCCGTTCAGTGCCTCAGGTGGTGCGCTGCTGTTCCATCTGCTCAGCAAACTCTACGAGCGCACCAGCGTCATCATCACCACGAACCTCAGCTTCAGCGAATGGGCCGTTCGCCAGTGGGCTTGAACCAGTGGCGCCTTCACTGGCTCACTGTTCGGAGACGCCAAGATGACCACCGCCTTGCTCGATCGCCTGACCCATCGCTGCCACATCCTTGAAACCGGAAACGACAGCTATCGCTTCAAGGCCAGCTCGGAGACAGCGAAAAAGAAACGGAAGGAGGCAGCAGTATTGACGCCATCATGACGCACAGAACATAAAACTGGGTGGGTCAAATCTCGGTGACAATGCCGGGTCAGTTCTCAGTGACAATCAACACCGTTCGCTGTGCTTATCCATAAGGGGGTTACGGGCTATGCAGAGCAATGCTATCAACACGTGGAGCGGCGAGCAGGAGATCGGCCATGTCTCGAACCAGCACGAATGCGTCTGCCGCAGCCGAATATTACGATGCGGCCGATACGTCGGCTTTCTACCGGCTGTGCTGGGGTGGGTCGGACATTCATATTGGCCGCTATGAGACAGGGCGGGAGAGTGTGGCCGATGCTTCGGTGGCCATGACTCAGCGTCTGCTGGGCTTGGCGGGCTATCAGGCTGGCGACCAGGTCCTCGATCTCGCCTGCGGGTTCGGCGGGACGCTGGTGCAGCTTGCGAGGCTGGGATGCCATGCAGCGGGTATGGACATCTCGCAGACCTGCGTCACACAAGCCCGCCGGACACTTTCCGAGGCCGGCTTTGCAGACAGCGTTTCGCTCGCCGAGGGAGATTTTCATGACATCGACAGCGCGCCTGGCGTCTGGGACGGGGTCGTCTGTCAGGAAGCGATCATCCACTCGGTCGACCGGGCACGCGTGTTTTCCGAGGTGTACAGGGTGCTGCGCCCGGGTGGTGTCTTAGCCGTGTCGGATATCATGACATCCGATGGCGCTGATCCGGCGATGGTCGCCCCTGCCTTCGAGAGACTGGGTGTGACGACATTCGCCACGCCGGGGGATTACGCCGCCATGGCACGGGCGGCGGGTTTCTCCATCGAGCACAGCGAGGAAAGCCCCTCGGATATCGAAACGCACTATGCCAAACTCGCGGAAGCCCTGTCACCTCCGCCAGCGGACCTTTCACCAGAAGCCGCGCAGAGAATCGCCACCAGTCTCGGCCATTGGCGCAAGGCCATCGCGGGAGGGTATGTGACATGGGGATGCCTGATACTGAGAAAGACTGTCGCAAACCAAGCCAACGGGCAGAGGCCAGCATGAGCCGAAAGACCAGCAAACCGTCGCGGCAGAAATCACCAAAAGCCGCTGCGGACCGCAAGCCGCAACTCCCGGCGGTCTTGCCGGTGACATCTGCCGGGGCTGATCCTGAACAGCATCCCTACGCCACGCTGGATCGCGGGGCCATGGCCAGTCTGGCGCGCATGACCGGCGGCGTGTCTCCGCATGCGATGCTGGATGCCTGGGGTGACTGGGCGATGCATCTGGCCCGGGCGCCCGGGCGGCAACTGGAACTGATGGAGCGCGCGCGCGACAACTGGTTCAAACTGGTGCAGTTCGCCGCCAGCGGGGCATCGGGCAAAGAAGGAAAGAAACCCTTCACGCCCGGAACCTACGACACCCGCTGGTCGCATGAAGGCTGGGACCGTCCGCCCTTTGCGCTGTGGCAGCAGAGCTTTCTGGCAACTCAGGACTGGTGGCAGGCGGCGACGGGCGATCTGCGCGGGCTGCGCAAGCAGAATGCCGAACGCACCGGCTTCATCATGCGCCAGCTTCTCGACACGGTGTCACCATCGAATTTCCCGCTGGCCAATCCGGAGATCATCGAGGAGACGTGGAAAAGCGCCGGGCGCAACCTGATAGACGGCGCGCTGCATTATGCCGATGACGCCCAGCGCGTGCTGACGCAGGAGCATCGCCCGGTGCCCGAGGAGTTCGCTCTTGGCAAGACACTGGCCGCCACGCCGGGCGAAGTAGTGTTTCGCAACGATCTGATGGAGCTGATCCAGTACAGCCCCAGCACAGAGCAGGTCTATGCCGAGCCGATGCTGATCGTGCCCGCTTGGATCATGAAATACTACATCCTCGATCTGTCACCCAATAACTCCTTCATTCGCTGGCTGGTGGCGAAGGGGCATACGGTCTTCTGCATCTCGTGGCGAAACCCGAGTGCCGAACACGCTGAACTTTCGCTGGAGGATTATCGTCTCAAGGGGATCATGCAGGCGCTCGATGTGATCGGGGACATCGTGCCGGGGGCGCGGGTTCATGCCAATGGCTATTGTCTGGGCGGCACGCTGCTGGCCATCGCGGCTGCTGCCATGGCGCGCGACCATGATGACCGGCTGGCCTCGGTCACGTTGATGGCAGCGCAGGTGGATTTCGCTGAGGCTGGCGAATTGCTGCTCTTCCTCGATGAAAGCCAGGTCGCGTTTCTCGAAGATCTGATGTGGTCGCAGGGCTATCTGGATCGGCCACAGATGTCGGGCGCCTTCGCCGCGATCCGTTCCGAAGACCTGATCTGGTCGCGCGCCGTGCGCCGTTACCATCTCGGCGAGCCGGACCTGCCCACCGACATCGGCGTCTGGGTCAATGACACCACCCGGATGCCGGCGCGGATGCATTCGGAATACCTGCGCGGCGTGTTCCTCGAAAACCGCATCACGGCCGGGCGGTTCGCGGTCGAGGGGAGGGTGATTGCGCTGAAGGATATCGCCGTGCCGATGTTCGTTGTTGCCACGGAAACCGATCACATCGCACCCTGGCGGTCGGTCTACAAGACCGCACTGTTTACCGATTGCGACCAGACCTTTGTTCTGACGAAGGGCGGGCACAATACCGGTATTCTCTCCGAGCCCGGCCATCCCCGCCGCCATTACCGCATCAGCTATCGCCCGGCGGGGGCGCATTATCAGGGGCCCAATCGCTGGTTGGCGGCGCATGAGCCGCAGCCGGGGTCATGGTGGCCGGAATGGGCGGAATGGCTGGCTTCGCAGAGCGGCGATCTGGTGGCGCCTCCACCCTTGCGCGAACAGGGTCTAGGTAGGGCACCGGGTAGCTATGTCCTTCAGCCTTGAGCAGGTGAGATGGCACGAGTGCGCGCGCGGTTTCGGACCCAGCCTGACTCGCTGCCGATTATCAAGGACAGTGTAACAATGTCGACCATGCCAGTTTGGATCAGTGCGCGCGAGGGCGCATGACGATACCGAACCTGATCACTGCCTTCCGGGTCGTCTTGGTGCCCGTCGTGATCATGTTGATCCTTCGGGAAGAATGGGCATGGGCTTTCGCGCTGACCGCGCTCGCCGGTGTCTCTGACGGCCTTGATGGCTTTATTGCGCGTCGGTTCGGCATGTGCAGCTCATTGGGTGAGGTGATCGATCCGCTCGCCGATAAGATACTTATCGTCGCGATCTATTGTACTCTCGCGATCATCGGGATCATCCCCGTCTGGCTCGCCCTCGTCGTTATTTTGCGCGACGTAATGATCGTGATGGCCATTGCTGTATCATGGATTATGGCGCAGCCTATCGAGACAAAATCGCTTTTTGTCAGCAAGGTGACGACGGCTTTGCAGATTGCCTTTGTGGCCTTCGTGCTCGGTGGTTTGGCCTTTTCTCTGGAAATCGGCGGGTTTGTCGAGCCATTTGCGATCCTCGTTGCGTTCTTTACGGTGATGACCGCCACTCTCTATTTTTTGCGCTGGCATCGACAGCCGGGGAATTGAAAACCGGTTGGCTCATGTTTCCACGACGCGCAAGCCGATGCGCACCTCTCCCGGGCAGTCTGACATATCCCGTGTCGGACCCGAGCGCGGTCAGGTCAGCCAGAGCGAACCCGCGCCGGACACTCGCGCGGATCACTTTCTGCGGCAACCACCTTGCAGTGATTGGGGCCCGTGGTGTTAATACGGGCTCAGGTATCAGCGGCCGGAGTTCATGGTGATTTCTGTGAGGATTCATACCTATGAAGCCGTCAATATGCGGTGCAGAAAGGCGGTCATTTGCCCGAAGCGCGTCGTGATGCAGCATGACATGAGCGGAATGCGGGGCAAGGGGTGAGCCCGGTCGGCAGCAAACGCGACCTATCGGGCTGGATCGCCTCGGGGCTGGTTGTGGCGCTGGTTTTGTGGATGGGGAGCGCTGTCTTCTTTCCACCGCTACAACCGGAGGAGGCGGTCAGGCGCGGCCCGCCGCCGCCGACAGTCGTTCTGGTGCGCGACAGCGAAGCCGAAACCGTGCCGCAGATGTTCGTGGCCGAAGGAGTCTCGGCCCCGCGGCGCGACACTCTGCTGCGCGCCGATATGGGTGGTAAGATTGCCGAAATACCAGTGGAAAAGGGTGCTATGCTCGCAGCGGACGCCGTGATCCTGCGTTTCGATGCGCGCGAACGCACCGCGCAGTTGCGCCGCGCCGAGGAAGAGCTGGCCCGCGCCCGTCGCGCGTATGAGCAAGCGCAGACGTTGCTCGACCGTGGAGTCGGCACTTTGGACCAACTCGTCAGCGAACGCGCCGCCTTTGCCACAGCCGAGGCGCAGCTTGCCAGCGCCGAGCGCGGGATGGATGACACAGTCCTGCTGGCGCCTTTCGTTGGTCGGCTGGATGAACTGGAGGTCGCAGTGGGCGAGGTCGTGCAGGCGGGCACGTTGCTGGCCCGGCTGGTCGATCTTGACCCCCTGACCGTGCGCTTTGGGGTGCCGCAGCAGGCGCTGGCGCAGCTTGCGCCGGGACAGACTGCCGGGCTACGGTTCATTACTGGCGAGACCGGAACCGGCAGCGTTCAGTTTATCGCCTCGGTGGCCGACCCCGACACCCGGACTTTCTCGGCCGAGGTCAGCCTGGACAATCCCGGTGGTGCCATTGCTGCTGGAGTGTCGGTTCAGATCAGTATCCCAACCGGCACGCAGCAGGCGCATTTCGTCTCACCGGCGCTTCTGTCGCTGTCGGAGGCAGGCGATCTGATTGTCCGCACGGTCGGCGAGGATGATGTTGTGCAGGAGCACGCTGTAGAGATCCTGCAGGCGCGCAGCGAGGGGGTCTGGATAACCGGGCTGCCGCAAGCGGTGCGGCTGATCAGCCGCGGTCAGGGTTTCGTGCGCGCGGGCGATCTTGTGCGCCCTGTGAGCGAGGATGCGCCATGATCCCCGCCTGGATAGCGCCATGCTGATCGATTTCGCCTTTGCACGCGCGCGTGTCGTGATGCTTGTCCTGGGGTTGTTGCTGGCCTTCGGGGTGCAGGGCTATATCAATATCGCGAAGGAAGCGGCACCGGATATCACCATTCCCGTGGTGTTTGTCTCGACCGGGCTGGAGGGTATTTCGCCCGAGGATGCCGAAAGGCTGCTGGTGCAACCTCTGGAAACCGAGCTCGCCGGGCTGGAGGGGCTGCGCGAGATGCGCGCCACGGCCAGCGAGGGCAACGCGCTGGTGACACTGGAATTCGAAGCCGGGTTCGACCCGGCTGAGGCATTGGAAGCCACGCGCCGGGCCGTGGACAGGGCCGCGCCCGATCTGCCCTCGGGCGCGCGCGAGCCGCGGGTGCGCGAGCTGTCCACTGGCGAATTTCCGGTGGTAACAGTAGTGCTTTCCGGCGCAGTGCCCGAGCGCACGCTCAACCTGCTGGCGCGCGATCTTCGTGACCGGTTGGAGGGGATTGAGGGCGTGCTGGAGGTCGATATCGCCGGCGCGCGCGACGATCTGGTCGAGGTGCTGGTCGATCCGACCGTGTTCGAGACCTATGATCTGCGCTTTGACGAACTGATCGGTCTGATCGCGCGCAACAGTCAGCTTATCGCTGCCGGCTCCATCGAGACCGAAGCCGGGCGCGTGACCCTGACTGTGCCGGGGCTGATCGAGGATGTTTCCGATGTCTTCGCCATGCCGGTGATGGTGCGCGGCGACATGGTTGTGACCTTTGCCGATGTCGCCACTGTGCGTCGGGCCTTTCACGACCGGCAGGGTTTTGCGCGCATCAACGGCCAGCCAGCGCTGGCGCTTGAGGTCAAGAAGCGCGCCGGGGCCAACATTCTCGAAACCGTGCAGGCTGTTCGCGCGACGGGTGCCGCCATCGAGGCCGAGTGGGGCGCGCCCGTGACGCTGGATTATCTGATCGACATCTCCACTTATGTCGACGAGATGCTGGGCGATCTTGAATCGAATGTCATCGCCGCCGTGATCCTCGTGATGATCGTGATCGTCTGGGCGCTGGGGCTGCGTAATGCGGCGCTGGTGGGGCTGGCGATCCCGGGGGCGTTCCTGACCGGCGTCGCGGCGCTGTGGATGATCGGTTATACTATGAATGTCGTGGTGCTGTTCGCGCTGATCTTCGTGGTCGGCATGCTGGTTGATGGTGCCATTGTCACGGTCGAGCTTGCCGACCGCAAGCTGCAACAGGGTGTGCCGGCCCCGCGCGCCTATGCCGAAGCGGCCAAGCGCATGGCGATGCCGATCATCGCGGCCACTGTCACCACGCTGGCCGTGTTCCTGCCGCTTCTGTTCTGGCAGGGTGTGGTGGGCGAGTTCATGAAATTCCTGCCGGTGACCGTGTTCTTTACGCTCGGCGCGTCGCTGGCCATGGCGCTGATCTTCGTGCCGGTGATTGGCGGGCTGATCGGGCGGGCGCGGCCGCAATCGGCGAGGGCTGCGGCACAGCTTGCGGCGGCTGAAACCGGCGATCCGCGCAGCATGCGTGGTCCTGCCGGGGCTTATGTTCGGCTGCTGGAATGGACAGTGCAGCGGCCCGCAACGGTCCTGATGCTTGTCGCCGCGTTGCTGGTCGCGGCCTTCGGCAGCTATGCCCGTTTCGGGGCTGGCATGTCGTTTTTTCCCGAAGTCGAGCCAGATTTCGCACAGGTGCAACTGCGCTCGCGCGATGATCTCTCGGTGCATGAACGCGACGCCATCTTGCGCGAGGCCGAAGCGTTGCTTGCCGAGTTTGACGAGATTCGAAGCGTCTATGCCCGTTCCTTCGCCGCCAGCGGCGGCGACGAGGAATTGATCGGTGCGGTGCTGCTTGAATTCGTCCGCTGGGACCGACGCCGCCCCGCTGCCGAGATCGCCGAGGCGATCCGCGAGACGGGGGCGCGTCTGCCGGGCGTCGATCTGCAGGTGCGGCAGATGGAGATGGGTCCACCCACGGGCCGCCCCTTGGCGCTGGAGTTGCAGGGACCAAACCTGAGCGATCACGCCGCCGCAGTGCGCATCATGCGCAATGAGATGGCGCGACTGGGCGGCTTCACCGATATCACGGACACGCTGGCCGTGCCAGGCCTTGAATGGCGACTGGTTGTCAATCGCGCCGAGGCGGCCCGCTTCGGGGCCGATGTGGCGCTTTTGGGGCAGGCGGTGCGGTTGCTGACCCAGGGAATCACGCTCGCCGACTACCGACCCGAAGATGCCGACGGCACAGTGGATATCCGCGTGCGCTTCCCGCCAGGCGACCGCACGCTGGAAGAATTGCAGAACCTGCATGTGCCGACCGCCAGCGGGCGTGTACCAATATCGAATTTCGTTCGGCTGGAGCCCGCGTCGCGCACTGGCACGATCCGGCGCACGTCACAGCAGCGGGTGGCGACGGTGGAGGCTGAGGTCGCCCCCGGCTGGCTTGCCAGTGAGCGTATCGAGGCGCTGGGCGCTGCGTTGGACCGCGCTGACCTCCCTGAAAGTGTCCGTTGGACCTTCCGCGGTGAGGTCGAGGAACAGGCCGACGCGCAAGCTTTCCTCGGCAACGCCTTCCTTGCCGCCGCGGCGTTGATGTTCACCATTCTGGTGTTGCAGTTCAACAGCTTCCATCAGGCGCTGATCGTGATGTCGGCAATCCTGTTCTCGACCACCGGTGTGTTGCTGGGGCTGCTGGTCACGGGGCGGCCTTTCGGTGTGGTGATGGGCGGCGTGGGCACCATCGCGCTTGCGGGCATCGTAGTGAACAACAACATCGTGCTGATCGACACATTCAACGCGCTACGCCGCGCCGGTCAGCCACCCTTGGAGGCCGTGCTGCGCACTGGCGCGCAGCGCCTGCGTCCAGTGCTGTTGACCTCGCTGACAACCGGGTTGGGCCTGATGCCGATGGTGCTGGGCCTCAATGTCGATTTCCTGAACCGGATCATGGTCTTCGGCGCGCCCTCCACGCAATGGTGGACCGAGCTTTCTGCGACCGTTGTCGGCGGCCTGACTGTGGCGACTGCGCTGACGCTTCTGGTCACACCGACGCTTCTTCTGCTGGGTGAGCGGATTTTCGTGCGACAGAAAAGCTCTGCGAAGCCGCGCGAGGCGGATGCTCAACCGTAATGCGCGTTTTCCAAGCGGGCAATGGAGACCGAAAGATCCCAGCCCCGGCAGGCATTGGCCAGCCCAGCTGACAGTGGCGCATCGGTATAGAAGCCGTCCATCGCTGCGAGTGATCCGATGCGGGCCGGGGCGCGGCGCTTGAACTTCGAATGATCCGCTACCAGAAAGCGGCGCCGGGCCTGTTGCAGAATGGCCTGACTGACGCCCACTTCCTGAATGTCGAAATCGAGCATGTCGCCATCCTCATCCAGCGCCGAGCAGGAGATCACCGCCAGATCGAACTTGAATTGTTGAATGGCCTGCGTGGTCACATTGCCCACCAGCCCGCCATCAGCGCGGCGCAGCAGCCCGCCAACCACAATGACCTCGCAATGCGGGTTATCGACGAGGATATTCGCCACGTTCAGGTTGTTGGTCAGCACCATGATGTCGCGGTGGCTCAGCAATGCGCGGGCCACGGCTTCGGTCGTGGTGCCGATGTTCAAGAATAGCGAACAGCCATTGGGAATATCGCGCGCGACAGCGCGCGCGATGGCAGATTTGCCCTCCTCATTCAGGTCGCGCCGGTCGGCATAGCCGATATTGGCCACCGTCGAGGGCAGGATCGCGCCGCCATGCACGCGCTGCAATCGGCCCTGTTCCGCGAGGGTTGTCAGGTCGCGCCGGATGGTTTGCACTGTCACGCCAAGCGCGGCGGCGAGAGACTCGACCCTGACGCGCCCCGCGACCCTGGCCTGCGCAAGGATCGCAGCGTGGCGTTGATTGGGGTCCGAATCGGTTTTGGGTTGCATGGCGGCCGCTTTCCTGTTCGGTTTTGTCCTTCTTGAAGAAAACCGCGTATGAAAGGAACGGATATTCGAAGAATAGCGGCTGAAAAATGTTCGTTTGTTTTCGTTGCGAACGCCAGGGTGCAGCGTGTAATTTGAGACGCGTAACTTAGCGGGGAACCATGTCTGAAACTTTCGATCTGCTGATCATCGGTGGCGGCATCAATGGCTGTGGCATCGCGCGCGATGCCGTAGGGCGCGGGCTGTCGGTTGTGCTGTGCGAGAGGGGTGATCTGGCGGGCGCGACCTCCTCGGCCTCGACCAAGCTGTTCCATGGCGGGTTGCGCTATCTGGAGTATTTCGAGTTTCGTCTGGTCCGCGAGGCGCTGGTCGAGCGTGAGACGCTCTTGCGCGCCATGCCGCATATCTCATGGCCGATGCGTTTTGTGCTGCCCTATCACAAGGATATGCGCTTCGAGAGTGACACGCCCACCTCGAAACTGCTCTCGATCTTCATGCCCTGGATGCGCGGGCGGCGCCCCGCCTGGCTGATCCGGATGGGGCTTTTCCTCTACGACCATCTGGGCGGGCGCAAGATCTTGCCGGGCACATCTACATTTACCCTTACCGGCACGACAGAGGGCGCGCCGCTACAGGACCGTTTTGCCAAAGCCTATGAATATTCCGATTGTTGGGTAGAAGATTCGCGCCTTGTCATGCTGAACGCCCGCGACGCCGAGGCGCGTGGTGCGCAGATCCATACCCGCGCCGAGGTCGTCTCGGCAAAAGTCGAGGATGGCATCTGGCAGGTCACGGTCAAGATCGGGGATGGAGAAAAAACGCTCCGCGCAAAGATGCTGGTCAATGCCTCCGGGCCATGGGTTGGCGATGTGATCCATGGCAAGCTGCGCCTCAACAGCCGTGAGAATGTCCGGCTGGTGCGCGGCAGCCATATCGTCACGCGCAAGCTCTATGACCATGACAAATGCTATTTCTTTCAGGGCACAGACGGGCGGATCATCTTCGCCATTCCGTACGAACAGGATTTCACCCTGATTGGCACAACCGATGCCGAACATGATGACCCCGCCCGCGCGCCGGTCTGCACCGAGGAAGAGCGCGATTACCTGTGCAATTTCGCCAGCCAGTATTTCGCGCAGCCGGTGACCGCCGACGATGTCGTCTGGTCCTATTCCGGCGTACGTCCGCTCTATGATGACGGGGCCAGTTCCGCGACGGCGGCGACGCGCGATTACACGCTCAAGATCGACCGCAGCGCAGGCGCGCCGGTGCTGAATGTCTTTGGTGGCAAGATCACCACCTATCGCCGGCTGGCCGAGGCGGCGCTCGAGAAGATCGGCACGGTCCTGCCGCTGGCCAAGGGCAAATGGACCGCCGGGGTCGCCCTGCCGGGGGGAGATTTCGCGCATGATGGCGGTCCTGCGCTGGTCGCGGATCTCAGGCGCGACTATCCGTTCCTGAGTGACTTCTGGGTGCGGCGTCTGGTGCGCGCCTATGGCACCGAGGCGCGCGCGATACTGGGCGACGCGAAGGAGGCCCCTGATCTGGGGCAGGATTTCGGAGCCAGCCTCACCGAGGCCGAGGTCAGATGGTTGATGAGCCGTGAACATGCACGCAGCGCTCAGGATGTGCTCTGGCGGCGCAGCAAGCTGGGCTTGCGGTTGTCGGCAGATCAGGTGGCAGCGCTGGAGGCGTGGATGGCCGAGCACGCGAGCGAGGTCCTGCGCGCGGCGGACTGAGAGGTGGCGCGCGCCTCAGCCCAACAGCCTTAAAGCCACGCCGCCGAGTGCGGCGATGATCACAACGCCCCAGGGCGGCATTTTCCACGCCATCAGCAACACGAAACAGGCCAGTGCCAGCGTGAAGTCGGGCATGTCATCCACGGCGCTGGTAAAGACGGGCGAATAGAGTGCCGCGCCGAGAATGCCCACCACCGCCGCATTCGCCCCCTGCATCAGCGATTGCGCCATGGGCATCGCGCGGAACCGGTCCCAGAAGGGCAGCACGCCGATCAGTAGCAGGAAGCCCGGCAGGAAGATGGCAAGCAATGCCAGCGCGGCGCCCGCCACCCCGTTCGGCTCGGGCCCCAGCACCGCGCCCAGATAGGCGGCGAAGGTAAAGAGCGGCCCTGGCACAACCTGCGCCGCGCCATAGCCCGCAAGGAAGTCGTCCGGCGTCACCCAGCCGGGTTGCACAACCTCTGCCTGCAACAGCGGCAGCACCACATGACCGCCCCCGAACACGAGCGCGCCCGCGCGGTAGAAGCTGTCGAAGAGCGCGAAAGACTGCCCAATCCCTGCAAGCAGCGGGAGAAGAACCAGCAGAGCCGCGAAGACCAGCAGCGCGGTCACCGCGATGCTGCGCGTCACCGGCATGGTGATATGCCCGCCTACTGGCGCGCCCGTGCCACGCCCGAGGGCGAGGCCGAGCGCCGCCCCGAGAAGGATCGCGCCCACCATCCCGAAGGCCCCCGGCAGAAACGCCAGCATTGCCACGGCGACGACTGCAATCGCTGCGCGCTCCTTGTCCGGGCAGAGATTGCGCGCCATGCCCCAGACCGCCTGCGCGATGATCGCCACGGCCACGATCTTCAGCCCGTTCAGCGCGCCGCTGCCCACGGGTCCGGCGATGCTCGCCGCGGCCATGGCAAAACCCAGCAGGATCAGCGCCGAGGGCAGGGTGAAGGCGATAAAAGCCGCCAGCGCCCCGGCCCAGCCCGCGCGCATCATGCCCAGTGCAAAACCCACTTGAGAGGATGCGGGGCCGGGCAGGAACTGGCACAGCGCCACCAGATCGGCATAGGCGCTGTCGTTCAGCCACTTGCGCCGCGTCACCAGTTCGTCGCGGAAATAACCCAGATGTGCAATCGGCCCGCCGAAAGAGGTCAGGCCGAGTTTCAGGAAGGCGCCAAAGACTTCGCGCGCGGTTCCCGGCGCCGCGCTGTCTGTGTGCTGTGTCATTCCTGCCCCGCTTCGCTAACCAGTCGGCGCTGCTGTTGCCGCGCAACGAAGCCTCGCGCGCAACTGGTGTGTGATGATATAGGGCGTGCCCTATCTGCTTGCCATCCCGCCGCGAGAATGAGAGCCTATATGCGCCGGCATTCGCAGGCCACTGCGCCCGATTGACGCTGGAACTCCGCAACAGGTCGCAAAACCACCTTGCCCGCGTCCTCGGCTGTCATACCATATTGCCAGCGCGCATCACGTTTTCAAATCGACACGCGTATCGGTCGGGCGACGGGGCAACAGGATATGCGGGAGCGGCAAGGGCTGGATCGGACGGATATTCGTATCCTCAGCGCCGTGCAGCAACATGGCCAGCTGAGCAAGACAAAACTTGCCGAACTCGTGAACCTGTCGCCGACGCCCTGCCTCTCGCGTCTGAACCGCCTGCGCGATGCCGGGTATATTCGCGGCTATCATGCCGACATCGCGCTGGAGCGTGTGATCGATGTGACCCGCGTTGTGGTCACCATCTCGCTGAACCATCACCGCAAATCGGATTTCGACCGTTTCGAAAAACACATCAAGTCGATCGACGAGATCATCAACTGCGTATCGACCGGCGGCGGGGTCGATTACATCATCACCGTGGTCACGCCCAGCCTAGCCGCGTTTCAGGACCTGATGGACGAGCTTCTGGCGGCTGATCTGGAGATCGACCGTTACATGACCTATTTTGCGACCCGGCTGGTCAAGGCCCAACAGCCCAATCTTGCCAAGCTGGTGGCGCAGACTCGAAGATAGGTTTTGCGACATGACAATGTCGCGATTTGTCCTTTCGGGCCAAACGGTCGCAAAAGGCGGAAATCCGAGCCTGAATGGTCTGCAAGAGGGCCTAATTCGGTCTGCAACAAGCCACTGAAATGTATAGTTTTCCGACATCGGCACATGGCTTTGGGGCAAGGCTCGGAGCCCGCGACAGGGAGGACGATGTTATGCAGTCTCAGGACTACGGTTTTGGTACCCAGATCCGCAAATCACCCTATTTCGAGGCAACGCTGCGTTGGGGGGCACAGG
>REER01000071.1 GCA_007694945.1 Paracoccaceae bacterium
AAGCCTATGATTTCGTGGAAATCTACCGCCGTCATGGCTGCCTGTTGCAGATGGGTGGGTCGGATCAATGGGGCAATATCGTCAACGGGATCGACCTTGCGCGCCGGATCGCCGATGCCGAGATCTATGGATTGACCACACCGCTCCTGACCACCTCTGACGGGCGCAAGATGGGCAAATCGCAGGGCGGTGCCGTGTGGCTGAATGCGGATATGCTCTCGCCGTATGAGTTCTGGCAGTTCTGGCGCAACACGACCGACGCCGATGTTGGCCGCTTTCTCAAACTCTATACCGAGTTGGATGTGGCCGAATGCGACCGGCTGGGCGCGCTGCAGGGCTCCGAGATCAACGCGGCCAAGATCATTCTCGCCAATGAGGTCACGACGCTCTGCCACGGGCGTGCAGCAGCAGACACTGCCGAGGCGACCGCACGCGAGGTGTTCGAGAAAGGCGGGATGGGGGATGACCTGCCGACACTGAGCCTGAGCAGTGACGAGATGGCCGAGGGTATTTCCATGGCGCAGCTTTTCGTGCGCACGGGGCTTGCGAAATCGGGCAAGGAGGCCAAGCGCCTGATCGCCGAAGGCGGCGCGCGCGCGAATGACCAGGCTGTCCGCGATGCGGGGCATATGGTGCAGGCCACTGACCTCGCAAGTCCGATGAAACTGACCGCCGGCAAGAAGCGTCACGCGCTGGTGACGCTGGGCTGAGCCGGCCCACGGGCTCGTGACTTGCCATTCCGCGCTGCGGCATGGATGGTCGCACAAATTGCAATGCCAAGGAACACCCGATGACCGACCGCCAGTTTACCCGCCGTGCAATCCTATCAACGGGCGCGCTAGCGCTTGGCGGTCTGGCGATGCCATCGCTCTTGCGTGCCGAAGAGCTGCCCGATTACGAAGCCGAAGCCCCGGCACAGGTGGTACGCCATAACCTGATGGGCTTCCTGCAGCATGATTGGCAGGATCATTTCGACCATCTGCAAAAGGGTGCAATCCTGTGCGATACGCAGTCGCGCGCCGTGCATTTCTGGTCCGAAGACGAGGCCACCTATCTGGTCTATCCCTCCTCCGTGCCGATGAGCGATGAATTTACGCGGCGCGGCCTGACCGAGGTCACGCTCAAGCGCCATATGCCGACTTGGATCCCCACCCCCAATATGCGCGAGCGCGATCCGTCGCTGCCCGAACGTGTGGAAGGGGGCGATCCGAAAAACCCGATGGGCACACGGGCGATGAATCTGAGCTGGCAGTATTACCGCGTCCATGGCATCGACAATCCCGCAAAGGTGGGCCGCAAGGCATCGAATGGGTGTTTCGGGCTGATGAACCCGCATGTCGAAGAGCTTTATGAACGCGTCGTGGTCGGCACGCAGGTTCGCGTCATCTGAGCAGACCTTCAGGCGGTCGAGCCACAGTGCCCGGCCTGTTGTCCCTGCCATTGTGCACTGGACATGGGCTCGTCACCCCCCCCGTAATTCAGCGCAGCCGCAGACTCAGCAGCCATAGCGCGGCGATCCCGAAGGACGCCACGGCGTTCCAGCTTGCCATCGACAGGCCCAGCATTTCCCAGGGCGCCTCATCGCAGCGCACCACCGGGGCCTCCAGTATCTGCGTGAGCAACTCCTCGGGCGTCAGGCCCGAAACATTGCCTGCCGCGCAGCTTGCGGGTCCCTCCCACCAGCCGCGCTCGACGCCAGTATGATAGACCCCGATCCCGCCCGATGTCGCCGCCCCCCCGGCCCCGATCAGCGCAAAGGGCAGCGTGGGCAGTACCAGCGCCCCGGCCCCGAGCAGGGCCACCACATGCGGCCAGCGTTGCCAGATACAGAGCGGACAGGGCGCCATCCCCCCGATATACTCGAATGCCAGCGCAGCCAGCAGCAGGCCGGCTGATCCTGCCAGCGCCAGAATCCGTATCTGTCTGCCCATCACAATACCCGTATCGCCAGAAACCCGCCCAATAGCAGGACTATGAACAGGGTGAACATCAACCCCAACCGGCGTTCGATGAAATCACGAATCGGTGCGCCGTATTTCCACAACAGCGCCGCCACGATGAAGAACCGCGCTGCCCGTGCGATCAGCGAGGCGACCATGAACACGGGCAATGACAGCGCCGTCGCCCCGGACAAGATGGTAATGACCTTGTAGGGAAAGGGCGTCACCCCGGCGATCAGCACCGCCCAGGCGCCCCATTCATTATAGCGCTCGGCGAAGCTTTCGAAATAAGTGTCCTTGCCATAGAATTCGAGCACTGGGCGGCCCAGGGTCTCAAACGCCCCATAGCCGATCCAGTATCCCGCCAGCCCCCCCGCCACCGAGGCAAGCGTCGCCACGCCTGCGATGACAAAGGCCCGGGAAGGCTGCGCCACGACCATCGCGATGATCAGCACATCGGGTGGGATCGGAAAGACCGAGGCCTCGATGAAGGCCACCACCGCCAGCGCCCAGAGCGCATGGGGATGCCGCGCGAGCGACAGGGTCCAGTCATAGAGGGCCCGGATCACCTGCCGATACTCCCTTCATCTTGCCAAAAATACTCAAATCAACCGACGCGTCCCGGCACCAGGGCTTGCAGCGCGCGCCCTCACACGCTTGGCAGTTGCAGCCCCATCACGCCAAGCCCCCAACGCACCATATCGGTCAGAACGACATCCGAGGCTGCATTGAAACTCTCCACGATTTCGAGCGTATCTGTCGAAACCTCGGGGCCGATGGCCTGAAACGAGCGCCGGGCCAGCACCCGCGCGTCGGACTCGCGCACCATCCGCGCGGTCAGGCGAATGCGCGTGATGGCATTGCGCCGATCCTCATCGAGTTCGGCCTGAAAATCCGTGATCTCGGTAATCAGCGCGACATCGCCTGTGCCCCCCAGCGGACGGCGCCCGACATAGGCCAGCGCGCCCGTGTCCTCGAAGGCGCGCAGCATCACGGATTGATACATCAGCGGCGTCTTGTCGGTCCAGCGCGCGCCGGGCAGGTAAAGCGACTGCACCGGGTTGGGGCGGATCAGGATGCGATCCACCTCCAGTGCGCCGGGCGCTGTCGGTGGCTCGATGCTCAGCCCTCGTTGCAGCATCCGGCCCGCCTGCGGCATATCGGGCGCGCGCAGGTCATAGGCGTCGAGCACGGCAGTTGCCTCGCCGATGGCCGTGATCGCCCCGCAACCTGACAGCGCCATCAGCGCGCCCATGCTGGTCAGCAGCGAACGTCTTTGCAATGTCATCGTCTGAACTCCGGCGTCTGGCGGTTGAGCAGGAAGCGTGCAGGGTCACGCTCGATCTGGCGTGTCAGGCGGTCGAGGTTGGTGATCAATCCGCGCGTCTCGCGGGCTAGCTGGGTGATATTGGGCAGCCCCGAGGCCGTGAATTCGCGCACTGGTCCCGAACTCTCGCGCACCATCCGGCCAAGGTCGTCAAAGGCGCGAGCCGCACTGTCGGCAGTGCGGCGCAGATCGGCACTCACGACCGGAATATCCTCCGAGACCGCATCCACCGCCGCGCCAAGCCGGGCCAGGACATCGCGCAGGTCTTCGGTGATCTGCCCGATCTCCTCGTTTATGACCCGATCCGCGCCCACAAAGGCACGCTCGGCGGCCTCGATGGCGCCCTCGCTGGTCTCGAGCGCGCGATTGATCGCCTCGAGGGTGACATTGGCGTTGGCGAAGGTCTCGGTCACCTGATCGAGTGTGCGCAGCCCGCCCGTGCTCAACTCCTCAATCCGGCCCGAGACCTGTTCCAGATCCGTGCCGACCGTATTGACCACCTGCCGGATATCCGCCGTCGCCGCGCGGACATCCTCGATGATTACGGGCAGGTCGTTCTCGGCCACTTCGGCAATCGCAGTGGTCGCATCGCGGGCGCTCTGCACCATCTCGCGTGCCTCGGCGATCAACGCCGCGCCATCGCCCGCCACCAGTGTGTCGATATTGGCGGACATGCGCTCGACTGTCTCAAAGGTGCTCTCGGCCCGCGCAAGCAGCGGCTCGACCCGCGCAAGTGCGGGGTCGAGCGCGACCAGCCGCTCGGTCGCCGCCGCACCCGTGCGGGTGAACTCTGCCAGCGCTGTCTGCGCCTCTTGCGAGACGACGGCGACCTCTTCGCGCAACTCATCAGCCGTGCTGCGCAGAGATGCGATGGTTTCGGTCAGGTCTCCGGTGATGAAGTCATCGGCGGATCGCAGCGTCTGGGTGCCGGTCTCGAAAGTGATCCGCGATTCGGTGGCCACAAGGGCAAATTCATCGATCGCGAATTGCAGGCTCTCGACCGCTTTCTCGGCCTGCAACAGGATCGGCGCCAAATTCTCGGAGAATTCGGCAAATGTCTCGGTCGCGGTGGCAATCGTGTCGGTGAAGCCCGAGAAGTTGTCCAGCGCGCGCGTCACTTCCCCCGAGGAGCGCTCGACATTCTCGAGGATCATGCTCACGCGGGTCTGGTTTTCTTCGCCCAGCAACTGGTTGACCTGCTCGAGCACCTGTAATGTTTCATCCAGAATCCGCGGCGCGCCTTCGGCGAGTGACTGGATGGTGGAGCGACCGGCGCGCAACTCGGGCACATCATCGCGGTCATTGATCAGCGGTGCGTCCCGCGTGCCCGGACTGATGGCGATGAAGGAAACCCCGGTAATCCCCGAACTGTCGACGATCGCCTCGGAGTCGGCGCGCACGGGGGTCGAGCGCTCAACCTCCATGCGCACGATCACTGTGCCATCACCCTCAGGCGCAAGCCGGATATCGACCACCTGCCCCACCAGCAGCCCGGCAAAACGGACATCGGCAGCGCGCGACAACCCGAGGACCGAATCGAAGCGGGTCTCGTAATAGGTGAATTGCCGATCGAGCTGGAACTTGCCGAAGGCCAGAAAGAAGCCCAGCACGCCTAGGAAGCCCAGCAGCGCAAAAACGCCTATCAGCACGTAATTTGCCCGCGTTTCCATCGCTCAGGCGGTCCTTTCCGTTGCCTCGACAGCCGCGCGTGCGCGCGGGCCGTGGAAATATTCATGCACCCAGGGGTGCTCGATATGCAGCATCTCGGCCATGGTGCCTGTATAGAGCACCTGCTTCTCGGCGAGAACGGCAATTCGGTCGCATGTCGCATGCAGTGTGTCCAGATCATGCGTGACCAGAAACACTGTCAGACCAAGTGTTTGCGAGAGCGTGTTGATCAATTCATCAAAGGCCGAGGCGCCGATGGGGTCGAGCCCTGCCGTGGGCTCGTCGAGAAACACGATCTCGGGGTCAAGCGCCAGCGCACGGGCGAGACCCGCGCGCTTGCGCATGCCGCCCGAGAGTTCCGAGGGGTATTTGTCGCCCGCGATATAGGGCAGGCCCGACATGGCAATCTTGAGATCTGCCAGTTCGCGGCATAACCGCCCGTCGAGCCCCGGAAGCGTCCGCATCGGTACTTCGACATTCTCGCGCACGGTCAGGCTGGAGAAGAGCGCGCCATCCTGAAACATCACCCCCATGCGCTGATCGATGGCGCGACGCTGAGTCTCGGTGCAGTTCAGCGCATCGCGCCCGAAAATCTCGATGGCGCCCGCTTGCGGCGGGCGAAGCCCCGCAATGCAGCGCAACAGCACGGATTTGCCGGTGCCCGAGCCGCCAACCACGCCCAGCACCTCGCCGCGCATGACATCGAGATCGAGATTGTCATGGATGACCTGCGCTCCGAACTGGTTGCGGATGCCGCGCAGCCGGATGATGGGATCATCGGCCATTCAAATCCCCATCATCGAGAAGAAGATCGAGAACAGCGCATCGGCCACGATCACCGCGAAAATCGCGCGTACCACGGCAGAAGAGGTCTGCCGGCCAAGGCTCTCGGCATTGCCGCCGACCTGCATCCCGGCGTGGCAGCCGATCACCCCGATGATGATGGCAAAGACCGGCGCCTTGACGAAACCGACGATGACATGGTTCAGACTGGTATCATCAAGCAGTCGGGTGAGGAACATGCCAGGCGAGATGCCAAGCTCGATCCAGGCCATCATCGCACCGCCGAAAAGCCCCATGAAATTGGCGATCATGCCGAGTATCGGCAAGGTTATCAGCAATGCCAGAATGCGCGGAACGAAAAGGACGGTCGCCGGGTCGATGGCCAGCGTGCGCATGGCGTCGATCTCTTCGCGCATCTTCATCGAGCCTATGGCGGCGGTATAGCTCGAGGCGGTGCGGCCCGCTACGATGATCGCGGTCAGCAATATGCCCAGCTCGCGCAGGATCGAGATGGCGATCAGGTCCACCACGAAAATCTCGGCCCCGAACTGGCGCAACTGCACGGCGCCCTGAAAAGCCAGCACCACCCCGATCAGAAAGCCCATCAGAGAGACAATGGGCACCGCACGCCAGCCGACCTGATCGCAGTGATGCACCAGCGCAGTCATGCGAAACTCGCTCGGGTGCCGCACCAGCCGGACCAGTCGTGCCAGAAACACCCCCAGCATGGCATGAAGCTCGGCCAGAAACACCCCGGCACTGGCAACACCGCGCCCCAGTGCCTCCAGCATGTCCGTCAGCGAGCGGCGCTCCGGCACTGTCTCGGGCGGCTCGGGGAGGGATTGCGTCACACGATCGTAGAGCGCTTTATGGTCGCGGCTCAGCCCCTCGATCTGCAAGCCACCGCCCTCGCGCGCCAGACGTTCATGCAATCTGAGCAAGGCATAGGCTCCGGCGGTGTCGAGCTTCTCAAGGCGCGAGACGTCGATCTGCACTTTGCCACCGTCAATGTGTTCCAGATCGGGCAACAATGCCGAGAGGCTGCGCAGGGTCAGCATGCCCTCTAGCGTCCAGCCTTCGTCCGCACGCGCAAGCCGGGCCTCCTCTAGGGCATGTCCGGTTCTGGGGTCGAAATCGGGATCGGTGCTGGTGGTCACGATGCGGTCTATCCTGAAATGGAAACCACGAATAACGGCTCCGCCAAGGGCATACCAGCCTTTAGCCGTTGCGCTCACCCTTCATGACAGTTTGTGACAATAAATTGACCGGCTTGACCAGTCACGTCGTCGCATTCGATGCTCTTGTCAGGTCAAGGGCTTGCGGCCTATCCTGCAGCCATATCAAAGACCGGAGCCGCCATGACCGCGCCTGCGCATCCCTATTCCGACCTGCCCCCGCGCGCCTATTGGCGCAGTGCCGTGGGCGCGGTGGAGCCAATGCAGATGACCGGGCTCTGGCAACCGAAGTTCCTCATCACCCCCAAGGATCCGGTCGCGACCTATGGCTCGTGCTTCGCCCAGCATATCGGGCGCGCGCTGAAAGCGCGCGATTATCGCTGGCTGGTGACCGAAAAACCCCCGCGCCGCGTGCCCGGCAAGCTGTCACAGGCCTTCGGCTATCGGCTGTTTTCGGCGCGCACCGGCAATATCTACACCCCGACCCTGCTGCTGCAATGGTTGCGCTGGGCCTTGGGCCGCGGGGAGCCCCCGGCTGAGGTCTGGCAAGAGGGCGCGCGCGTTCGCGACCCGTTCCGGCCACGGATCGAGCCCGAAGGCTTCGAGAGCGTCGAGGAGTTGGAAAGGCTGCGTGCCGTCACCCTGCGCGCATTTCGCCGCTCGGTGCTGAAAGCGCGGGTCTTCGTCTTCACCCTCGGGCTGACCGAGCGCTGGATCAATACCGAGACCGGGCAGGAATACCCGCTCTGCCCCGGCACCGCTGCGGGCCAGTTTGACCCGGCCCGCCATGCTTTTGTCCCGCTCGACTACCCGCAAGCTATGGCCGCGATGACCGAGGCGCTCGACCTGATGCGCGCGGCCAATCCGGATCTGCGTTTCCTGCTGACTGTCTCTCCGGTGCCCCTGGCCGCCACGGCAACGGGTGCGCATGTGCTTGGCGCGACCTCGGGCTCCAAGGCGATCCTGCGCGCCGTGGCCGGTGCGCTTGCCGCGATGCGCGCGGATACGGATTACTTCCCCTCCTATGAGATTATCACAAGTCCGGTCTTTGGCGGGCGCTTCTTTGCGCCGGACCGGAGGCAGGTTACGGCAGAGGGTGTGAGCTTCGTCATGGACCGTTTCTTCGGCGATATGGCGGCACAATTCGGTGGCGAGGTGACGCAATTAGTTCCGGCCCCGCGCGAGAACCAGGCGCAAGCCGAAGATGTCGTCTGCGAGGAGGAGTTGCTCGCCGCCTTCGGGCCCCGCGCATGATCCGCCTCTGTATCATCGGCAACAGCCACGCCGCCGCGCTGAAACACGCGGCAGAGGACTTCTGCGCCGAGCACCCCGACGCGCGACTTACATTCTTCGCTGCGCCCTCGAACCAGACTGCCCGGCTTGCGGTTAGCGATGGGCAGTATCGCCCGAGAACCCCCGAGCTCGCGCAGCAAATCCAGCTCACGTCCGGCGGGTTGGCAGAGATCGATCCGGTGGTCTATGATGCGTTTCTGATCTACGGATTTGGCGGTCGCGGCGACCGAATCGACAACCCGCGCAGGCTGAGCGCATCTTTCACCCGTGCCATCGTCCTCGAACGGGTGCGCAGCAGCCTGCTGATGCAGCACAGTGCGGCGCTGCGGGGCCTGAGCGATGCGCCGATCTTCGCGGCACTTACTCCACTGCCCGCGGCCGCGTCCAATAAACGCCGGCGCCGGTTGATGTCGCACCACGCTGAAGTGGCGCTGGTGCAGGCAGAACTCTGCGCGCCCCTCGGCGTGGAACTTTGCACCCAGCCCGAAGCGACACTTGTGGGCGATCAGGCAACGCGGGCCGATTTCGCGACGGGTTCCGTACCGCTGGAGAATGCGCTCAAGGCGCGCGAGGATTGGCATGAGCTGAGTGAACGGCGACATATGAATGCGGCCTATGGGCGGCTGTGGCTGCAAGCGTTCTGGCCACGCCTGCGCGCTATGCTGGGGCGCGCCCGAACACATGCGCGCACCCACTGACATGAAAACGGCGCCCGCAAGGGCGCCGCTTCGCAAATCCTCACAGAAACTGTTCAGCCTTGCATCTTCGCCACTTCGGCGGCGAAATCTTCCTCGGCTTTCTCAATGCCTTCGCCCACGCCCATGCGAACGAAACCCAGCACCTCGACCCCGGCCTCCTTGGCCACATCGGCCACGGTCTTGTCAGGGTCCATGACGAATTTCTGGCCCAGCAGGGTCACTTCCTCGAAGAATTTCTTCATCCGACCTTCGATCATCTTTTCGATCACGGCCTCGGGCTTGCCCGATTCGCGCGCCTGTTCGGTCAAGACGCTCTTTTCGCGCTCGACCAGCGCCGGGTCCAGATCAGCCTCCGCAAGCGATGCCGGATTGGTCGCCGCGATATGCATCGCGATCTGTTTGCCGATGCCAGCATCAGCCCCTTTCAGCGCAACCAGCACACCGATCTTGCCCATGCCCTCGGCAGCAGCGTTGTGGACATAAGCCGCGACCGAGTCGCCCTCGATGACAGCCATGCGGCGCAGGGTCATGTTCTCGCCGATCTTGGCGATGGCATCGGTCAGCACGGTCGAGACCGGCTTGCCGCCCAGATCAGCCTCTTTCAGCGCCTCGACGTCATTCACGCCCAGTGCGGCTGTGGTGATCTGGGCCACCATGCCCTGAAATTCGGCGTTCTTGGCCACGAAATCGGTCTCGGAATTGATCTCGACCGCGACACCGCGCCCACCATCGACCGCGATACCGACAAGCCCTTCGGCCGCAACGCGACCCGATTTTTTGGCAGCCTTGGCCAGACCCTTGGTGCGCAGCCAGTCCTGCGCGGCCTCCATGTCGCCGGCGGTCTCGGTCAGCGCCTTCTTCGCATCCATCATGCCTGCGCCCGTGGTGTCGCGCAGCTCTTTCACCATTGCAGCGGTGATCGCCATATCTTCATCTCCTGCAAGATTGGGAACAGCAACAGCAGCGGCTGACGCACGCCGCTGTCGCGTTTTCATGTCAGCCGTTCAGGCCTCCGAGGACTCGATGCCCGCGTCAGCGAGGATCTCTTCGACCGGCGCCTCTTCCAGCGCACCAACATCGATGCCAGCCGCACCCATCTGCGCGCTCATGCCGTCCAGCGCTGCACGCGCGGCGAGGTCGCAGTACAGCGCAATTGCACGGGCCGCGTCATCATTGCCGGGGATGATGTAATCCACACCCTCGGGCGGACAGTTGGTATCGACCACGGCGACAACCGGGATGCCAAGCTTCTTGGCCTCGAGAATGGCCAGGTCTTCCTTGTTCACATCGATCACGAACAGAAGGCTTGGCAGACCGCCCATCTCGCGAATACCCCCGAGAGATGCCTGCAACTTGGCCTGCTCGCGCTCCATGCCCAGACGCTCTTTCTTGGTCAGACCCTCGGCGCCGCTCTCAAGCTGCTCGTCGATCGCCTTCAGACGCTGGATCGACTGCGACACGGTTTTCCAATTGGTCAGCGTGCCGCCCAGCCAACGGTGATTCATGTAATATTGCGCCGATTTCTCGGCGGCCTCGGCAATCGCTTTCGATGCCTGACGCTTGGTGCCGACAAAGAGGATCGAGCCCCCCTTGGCCACAGTCTCGCGGATGACGTTCAACGCCGCGTCCAGAAGGGGCACGGTCTGTGTCAGGTCGATGATGTGGATGCCGTTGCGCTCGCCGTAAATATACGGGCCCATGCGCGGGTTCCAGCGCTGGGTCTGGTGACCGAAGTGAACGCCAGCTTCCAGAAGCTGACGCAGCGAAAAATCAGGAAGCGCCATATCGTTTTCCTTTCCGGTTTGCGCCTGAGCAGAGGATTTGAAGGTCCGCAATCGCGGGGCCTCAACCGGTGGACGCGCAGGGTCTGTCTGTCCTGCAGGCCCGCCTCTGCCTGTGAAGTGTGGCCCCATTACCTGCATTGCCATCTAGCCGCAAGCCTTGTTTTCAGCACCGCCCCGCCGCCCGCGCGCCCTCTGAGTGGCGCGCAAGGGTGGTGGGTGGGCGGGACGCTCAGAGGGCGCGCGGGCCGAGTTCAGAACCCGTCAGGCAATGCCACACCCAGCCGAGCACTGAGAGCTGCAAGCGCCTCCCGGGCATCACCCCATTCCGCCCCGCGCGCGGCAAAGAGCGTCGCCTGCGAGCGATGCACGGGCGCGTCGCGCAGGATTTTCAGGTGATTGGCCGTCAGCGTCTCGCCGGTCGAGGTGATATCGGCAATCGCCTCGGCAGTCAGGTTCTTGACCGTGCCCTCGGTCGCTCCCTGGCTGTCGACAAGCTGATAATCCGCCACCCCATGCGCGCGCAGATAGTCCCGAAGCAACCGGTGATACTTGGTCGCAATGCGCAGCCGGAATCCGTGCCGTGCCCGGAACGCCGCCGCCACGGCATCGAGATCATCCAGCGTCTCGACATCCACCCAGGCCTTGGGCACGGCCACGATCAGATCGGCATGACCGAACCCCATGGGTGCCAGTTCCACCACCTCGCGCGCCCAGTCGGCCAGATGCTCGCGCACCAGATCCGAGCCCGTCACGCCCAGATGGATCCGCCCCGCCGCCAGTTCGCGCGGGATCTCCGAGGCCGAGAGCAGCACCAGATCCACCCCTTTAACCCCCTCGACCGCACCTGCATATTCGCGGCTCGCGCCCGTGCGACGCAGCGATACTCCACGCGCGCCGAACCAGTCAAAGGTCTGTTCCATCAACCGCCCCTTGGAGGGCACTCCGAGTTTCAGCCGCATCCCAAGGCCTCCAGCACTTCGGGCCGGATCACGCCTCCCACCGCCGGGATTGCCCGTCCCTGCCCCAGTACCGCGGTCAGCGCATCATAGCGCCCGCCCGTGGCGACGGGCGGCAAGTCGCGACCGGGTGCGATGAAACCGAAGACGAAACCGTCATAGTACTCCATGTTGGTGCGTCCAAAGCTGGCTTCGAACGGCAATGTCGCCGTGTCGATACCTGCTGCCTCCAGCGCCTCCAGCCGCGCCTCCAGCCGGTCGAGCGCGGGGGCGAGCGCGGCCCAGTCCTGAGCGCGCAGCTCCGCCAGCGCCAAAGGCACTGGCCCCTTGAGCGCGAGAAGCTGCTCCAGCGCGTGGACCTGTGCTGCCGGGATCGGCGGCGTGTCCGCATCCGCGATCAACCGCGCCACCCGCTCGGCGATTTCCTCTCGCGAGCGCAATCCGATCTGCGGGGCGTCGACAGTCTCACCTGCGCGTAGCCGCGCGACCAGCGCTGCGCGCGCCTCGGCGAGCGGCCCCTGCCCGCCCATCCGTTCCAGCAGCGCGCGAAAGCGCCGGGGCCGCCAGATATGGCGCATCAGCGCGGATTTCCGCGCGGGACTCGTCTCGAGCCCCTCCACCGCAGCCTTGAGAATCCCGATATCTCCGGTCACAGCCCGCAAGCCCCGCCCTTCGAGCAACTGCGAAAACAGCGCGAAGACCTCCGCGTCCGCCCGCGCCGGGTCCTCGCGGGCGAAGAGTTCATAGCCCACCTGCAGATATTCCCGCGCCCGCGCGCCCTCCTGTTTGCGGAATACCAGCCCGGAATAGCAATAGCGTGCAGGCTCGGCGCCGCCCTTCATATGCGCCTGCACCACGGGCACCGTGAAATCCGGACGCAACATCATTTCGCCAAGTCTCGGGTCCTGCGTGACATAGGCGCGCGCGCGGATGTCCTCGCCATAGAGGTCGAGCAGCGTTTCGGCCGGTTGCAGCACCTGCGCCGCGATGGGTTGCGCCCCCGCTGCCTGCATCTTGGCCAGCAGATCTGCGGCAAGCTGCTCCGCCCCTGTCATCCGTGCCGACCCAGAATCTCGCGCACTGTGGCGAGCAGGTCCGCGCGCGCCACCTCGACCTGCGCAGGTTGAGATTTCCATTCTTCTACAGTGGCTTGCGCGGCGATCTTCGCGCCTTCTATGAGGTCCTTGACCTGCACCACCCCACGCGCTGCCTCATCCTCGCCCTCGATGATGGCAATCGGGCTCTGGCGTTTGTCGGCGTATTTGAGCTGGTTGCCGAAATTCTTCGGGTTGCCCAGATACATCTCGGCGCGGATCCCCGCCGCGCGCAACTCGCCAACCATGGCCATGTAATCGGCCATGCGGTTACGGTCCATCACCGTCACGACCACAGGCCCTTGCGCGGCGCTGTCCAGCCGCCCCTTGGCCGCAAGTGCCGCCAAAAGCCGATCCACCCCGATACTGACGCCAGTCGCGGGCACGGCCTGCCCGGTAAAGCGCTTGACCAGATCATCATAGCGCCCGCCACCCGCGACCGAGCCGAA
>REER01000103.1 GCA_007694945.1 Paracoccaceae bacterium
TGGCCTGAAGCGCTTTTTTGTGTGTCAGGCCAAGGCTGCGGAGCGCCCGCCAGACCGACACACGATGGATCGTCATTTGGTGCTCCGCGGCGATTTCCAGCACCAGATCATCCAGCGTCAGATCCGGTTTGGCATGCATCCGCGCCTGCAGCCAGCCTCGCAGACGGCCTAGTACTACAGTTGCATATGGTGTCGTGCTTTTCGATGAGCGATAGCGGCTGAGTTCTGGTGGTGTCGTCGCCAGAGAGACCACGCCCAGATAAAATTCGCGGTCAGCACGGGGCGCGGTAATAGCCGTACCAAGAGATATCCGATTTCTGATGTGGTAAGGGTATTTGTGCGTCTCGGGTTCAAGCCTCGACGGCAGTGTTGTCCGGACTCGTTTTGTTCGGATTGGTCAAACCTGAACGGCGCTGATCGGCGCAAAGGCTTGCGAGGAAAGCCGCGGCGGCCATGACAATGCCCTTATCAAGCAGCTGCGCCGCCATCTCGCGCGCCATTTCAGGCTTGGTGGCGAAGGCAATCTCCTCGGGCACATGGGCCTTCGCGCGTCGCTGCGGGTCATTGGCCCATGATTTCGGCAGATACAGCCGCCTGTCGATCAGCGCATGCCCCCAGCGACTGGCATAGCTCCCAAAAACACCGACCTGGCTGTTCTCGATGCGTCCCGCCGTGCCGGAATATTGCCGCGCAACCCCCACCGAATGGCCGCCTTTCTTCAGGAAACCTGTCTCATCAATGACAAGAACCCCATCAGGATCAGCAAGCGCTTCGAGCGCATAGTCGCGCACCCGTTGGCACAGCGTATCCGCAGACCAACGCGACCTGCCCAACAGCGACTGGATCTTGTAAGGCCGCGCCAAGCCGGCTTCCTCGGCCAACATCCAGCCCGTCTTGCGTTCCGCCCCAGAGAGCAAGCCATCAATGAAAGCCCCAGCAGATGCCCTCTGTTCGGACCTGATAAAGGCAGAGGAAATCTGCGCTTTCAGTCCTTCAAGCGCCAAACGCCAATCCGAAACCGATCCAGCCCAATCTGATACCGCCATACTCGCCTACATGACAGCGATCGAACAAAACTGAACCAGACATCTCAATCAAAAGCAACTGTAGTATTAGGTTGGTTAACCTGTTCGATTAACGCCTTGCCGAACAGCTTGTTGCCATCGGGATTCAGTGAGGTGGTCAGCATTCTGGGCATTTCAAGATTGGCGTGGATCAACTGCAGGGTGCGCTTTTCGGACGAAGAGCGGGCCTTTCTCGCGCAGACCTTCCCCGACATGCCGCCCGCGATCGCGCGCCGCTTTCTGGATAGCGGCACCTGGGTTGACGCCGAAGCAGGCAGCCAGAGCTTCTGGAAGAGGGCGAATCGGTCCGCAACCTTTTCTACCTTGCGCATGGCGAAGTGGAAATCAGGTCGGGCGACCAGTCGATAGGCGCTGTCGAAACCGGGTTGTTGGGCGAAATGAACGTCCTGTCTGGCGGCCCGGCATCGGCCTCGGTCATCGTTGTGAAAGCGGCACGGCTATTCATGATTTCGGGCAGCACGCTTCAACGCATGGCGGCGCGCGGCTCGGAATTCTGCATCTTGCTGGAAAACGGCATGAGCAGCGATACCGGGCGCAAGCTGATGCGGACCAATCAACGACTTTCGAAACTTAAGGGGGATTGGGCATGACTGTCGCGACCCTTCTCTGGGCTTTCGCCCTGTTCCAGATCAAGCATTATCTGGCCGATTTCCAATGGCAGACCACCTCGATGGTTTCGAGCAAGTGGATATATGGCCATCCGGGTTGCATGGTCTGCTCAGTCTGCCAGTGCTGTTTGTCACCGCGCCCGTGATGCCCGCGCTGTTCGCGATGCTGATCCTTGGCGAAATCGCTGTGCATTATCATATCGACTGGATCAAGGCGCGCCATACAGCGCAGCGCGACATTCATGAAGAGGATCCCGCTTTCTGGCGTTTGCTGGGGCTGGACCAGACCGCGCACCACCTGACCTATATCGCGATACTGGGCGCACTGGTGGTATACGGGTCGAAGTGATCGGCGTTTCTGTTGGACGCTGCGAAGCTGTCAGTTTCATCGGCAAGATGACTGTCGCCGGCGGTACGCCGGCATATGCTGATGTGCTGCTCGACGGCCCGGCATCGGTCTGACGGGTCAACGGAGCGGTGCTGCGCGATCTTGCTGCCCGCTACACCGAGATCGGCCACGCATTGGAGGTCGCGTTCTTTCGCATGATCCGCAATCGGTTGGCCGAGAGCCACGTCCGAATTCGGGCATACCCTGCCAGAGGCTGACCGACGGTTATGGGCCGGGCACGTGGTCGCCGCGGCGCCTTCGCAAGGGGCGGAAAGCCGCCCTTCGCAGCGTGAGAACGCTCAGAAACAACGAATGGAGCGACGCTCGCTGACCTATATTTATAATTCGCGTGATACGAACTCAGGAAAAAAGACACGTCATCGAAATCGGGTCAGCAACGCGAGCGCAGTTGCCATCAGAACGCCGAGCGTCAGCGTCCCGCCCGCCATCCCAGCGTAAACGACAACAAGGCCAAGCAAGACCGGCACAACGATCCCACCGATATTCGTGACAAGCATGGTGTACCCCAACGCCTGTCCGAGTGCGTCGTGAGGTGCAATCTGCGCCGTTAGCGCCGCATGCAAACCGACAGCCGAACAGACTGTGAACCCCAACACAAAACACGCCACCACGGTCGCGGCCGGTCCTGCAATCAAGGTGCTCGCGCCAAGTACGGCGACCCCAGTCAGGCCAAGCAGGCATAGCCACCAAAGCGCATATGCTGCATTGCCCCGAAAGAGCCTATCGGTGAGCGCCCCCCAGACGATCCGCCCGACAAATGTCCCCAGATGAAGCGCGGCAAGGCCTGTCCCAAGTGCGACCGCGCCTGCCTCGCTCGTTCGCTGCAGGAGATCGGGAATATGCGCCCAAAGCGCGAACTGCATACCATTTGTCAATCCGGCCGCGAGATTGGCGCGACCGAGGCCTGGCAGCGTCAGCACCTTGGCCAGACTGTTTCGGTCTGCGGTGTCTCGCGGCAGGCGGGTCGTAGCCTTCGGCAAAAGTAAATGGAAAAGTAATGAAGCACTGAGCGCGATCATGGCGGCACTCAAAATACCAGCCTGCCATCCCCAGACAGGGCCGAGAAGCGCCGTCAGGCTGCCGAGTGCCGCACCGACGGGCACGCCGGCCTGTTTGAGGCTGAGCAATGTTGCACGCCATTTGGGGCGGAACCACAGCGTGATCGCCACGCCCGCCGCGGGATTGATCAGCCCGTAGCCTGCGCCGCACAAGGCCATCCCTGCGCCAAGCTGCAGCACACCGGATGCGGCTGCCGACACCATCAGCCCGACAGCAATGATCAACGCGGCCAAGCTCAGCGCTGCGCGCGTCCCCAACCGATCCGTGACGAGACCCGCTGGCAGGGACGCACCCGCCAATGCGGCAGAATAGACGCTGGCCAGCCCGCCCAGCTGCAACGCTGTCAGGCCCAGCTCGGTCACCAGTCGTGGACCGGCTGTCAGGACCGATAGCACGGACATCGCGCCCAGCGCGTGGGCGAGGAAGATCAGGCCGAACTGCAGCCGAGCGCGCTCCGCCTGCGCCGTGTCACGCATTCGCCGCGCGGCGCAGGGCCGTCCTGTTGCGCGGAGGAGCAGTTGCGATTGCGACCCGAAGCGTGGCGATCGCTGCAGTGGTGCCGTCAATCACCGGCACGGGCACCTCGGGTTGCAAATGAGATGCCAGACCTGCCAGCGGGCCGCCGCCAAGGACAATGCTGTTCACCCCATCCGCTCGCGCCGAATGCTGGCACAGCGTCAGAAGCTGAGGCGCGAGCGTGACCTGAATCTCGCCCGGGTCGTCCCAACTGCCGTCTTCGACCATATGCATGGCCACGAGCCGCTCGCGATGCCCGTAGCCCAGTGCGGTCTTGCGCAGGGCGTCGGCCATGCCAGGTGCGAATGAGACAATCGACATGCGCGGCCCCAGAACCGAGGCCATCGCATAGGCCGATTGTGCTATCCCCACGACGGGCAGATCCGTCCGGCGGCGCACTGCTTCGAGCCCTGTATCGCCGAACGAGGCCAAGATGACGCCACCGACCGGAGAGTCCCACGCATGCAGGGTTTCGATCACAGCGGCTTCGGCGCGGCGTGCATCGTCTGAGCTGATGATCAATTCGGGCGCGCCTTGCGCCCGGATCGTCGTGAACTCCTCACCTGGCAGTCGCGCTGCCTGCGCGGCTGCATCGATCCGATTTGTCACTGTCGACGAGGAGTTGGGGTTGATGATCAGGAGCTTCATGATCACGATCCCAAAATGACAGAGGGTAGCCAGAGCGAAATCGCCGGGAAGATATTAACCAGCACCAGCGCCACCAGCATGGCCCCGATGAAGGTCATCAGCGGCGGGACGATCTTACCGATGGAAATCTTCGCGATAGAGCAGGTGATCAGCACCACCGAGGCCACCGGCGGGGTCTGCTGCCCGATCCCGAGATTGATCGTGATGATCAGCCCGAAATGCACCCGGTCGATACCCAACTGATCGGCCAGCGGCAGGAAAATCGGCACCAGCATCAGGATCGCGGGCGTGCCATGCACGATGGTCCCCGCCAGCAGAAAGAACACATTGATCGCCAGCAGCACGACCCAGTAATTCTCGGAAATACCCAGAATGGCATTGGCGATATCCTGCGGTATGCGCTGATTGGTCAGATACCAGCCCAGAAGCGTCGAGGTCGCCACGATGAACATCAGCATGGCCGAGCGCTTGCCGGCGATACGCAGCGTGTCGACAAAGCGCGCCCAGTTGAGCGTGCGGTAAACCAACGCCGCCATCACGATGGACCAGAGCGCCGCGACGGCACCGGCCTCAGTCGCCGTGAAGATACCGCCCAGGATGCCCACGAGGATCAGGATCGGCAGCGTCAGTGGCAGGGCGGCGTCCTTGCCGGTGTCGAGCACGCGGGCGAAGCTGAAGGCGCCCTCGGTTGGGAAGCCCTTGACCACTGCGATCATGTAGGCGGTCATCAGCAGCAGAAAGCAGACCAGAAAGCCGGGCAGGATGCCCGCAGCGAATAGCTCCGCAATCGAGGCGTTGGCGACATAGGCATAAAGGATCAGGTTCAGCGAAGGCGGCACAATGATCGCCATGGTGGCCGAGGTCGAGGTGACCGCCGCTGCGAAAGCCGCTGAATAGCCGCGCTTCTTCATCTGCGGGATCATCACCGAGCCGATGGCCGCCGCATCCGAGGTAGCCGTGCCCGAGATCTCGGAAAAGAAGAGAGAGGTCAGAATGTTCACATGCGCCAGACCGCCACGGATATGGCCCACAAGGGACGAAGCGAAGGCCAGCAGCTTTTCGGCGATCCTACCCTGGTTCATCACCTCACCCGCGATCATGAACAGCAGTGCCGCGACCAGCAGGTAGTTGTTCGCCCCGCCAAAGGGTATCAGCCCGATGATCATGGGCATGACGGCCGGATCGAGCACGATCATGACAGTGGCCGTGATGCCCAGAACATAGCCGATCGGTACGCCCAACAGTAGAAGCGCGATGAGCAGGATCAGAATGACATATCCAGGGTCAAGGAACATCAGCCATCTCCTTCCGGCAGAAGCTCGCCAGGATTGACACGGCCGATGATGATCGCAACGAGGCGCACGAGGCAGATCAAAACGATCAGCGCGCCCCCGAGCGGCACTGCCCCGCGAAAGAGGATCATCGGAAGATCGACGGAAATCAGCGTACGGCCGGTGAAGCTCAGCGACGCCTTGCCGCCATACCAGAACAGCATCGCCCCGAAGCCCGCCATCAGGATCTGATTGAGGCACAAGACAATGCGCTGCACACCCAGATTGAGGATGCGCACGAAGGAATCGAAACCCAGATGCTCATTGGTCCGCGTCAGATAGGCCGCCCCGATGAATGTGAGCATGGCCAGGATATGCGCGGGCAGTTCCTCGCCCCATGACACCGAAGAGTTCAAGATGAACCGCGCGAAGACGGCATAATTCAGCAGCACCAGCAACACGCCAGCGACGATGATGGTAAAGACATCCAGCGCGCGGCACATCAGCCGATCCAGCCAGAGGATAGCACCTTCCAATCGATTCATGACAGACTCCTGCGATTTGAGGCGAAGGGAAAGCGGCCCGGCGTGGTTCGCCGGACCTACCGGAGCAGCGCTTACTCGAGGCCAAGGACCTCGCGGGTGACCGCGATCATGTCCTCGCCGATGGCATCCACGAAGAGCGGATCGTCATAAAGCGGCAAGGCGGCCGCCTGAAAGGCGTCGAAATCGATCTCGTTGATCTCGATCTTGTCGGCCAATTCCTCGAGGATCCGCGCATCGGTCTCGTCGCCCCAGGCGAAGGTCCAGGGCGCGGTCTCGGCAGCGATGCGCAGCAGGGTCTCACGGACCTCCGGCGTCTGGGCGTTCAGCCACGGCTCACCGAACAGCATGAAGGTTGGCAGGTAGACATGGTTCGACAGCGACATGTAATCCTGCACTTCGTAGAAGCGCGCGCTGTCGGCGATCTGCGCTGGATTCTCCTGCCCGTCGATCACACCCTGATCGAGGCCTGAATAGACTTCACCGAAGCTCAGGGGCGTCGCATTCGCACCCAACGTGTTGAACATTGCAACGCGCTGACGCGAGGTGGGAGTACGGATACGCAGACCGTTCATATCCTCGGGCGTGACGATGGGGCGGACGCTGTTAGTAATCACCCGAAAACCGTTGTCCCAAAGGGCGGCCAGCACCATGCCGCGCCCCTCGAAACCCTCGGCCAGCATGTCGAACGCGGGCGAGGCCGCGAAGTCCTGAACCTGATCGCGGTTTTCGAACAGATAGGGCAGATCGAAGACCGCCGTGCGCGGGTTGATCTGCACCACGGCCGAGGCCGAAAGCGAGGCATGGTGCGTGCCGAAGCCCAGACCCTGCAGTACATCTTCTTCCGACCCGAGCGTGTTGCCCATGAAGATCTGGACATCCATGCTGGGCAATTCGGCTTCGACCCGCTCCTGAAATTCCAGCAGGAAGGCATGCGCGAAACTGCCCTCGGGCAGTGACGAATTGATCTGCAGAACCTGGGCCTGCGCGGCCACGGGCAAGAAAACGGCCACGGACGCGGCCAATGCGGAAAGACGAAGGGAGACAGACATCGTGATACCTCTGGTTCGAATGGTTTTGAACAGCCTGTGTTGGCTGAAGTTACGATAAAATTTTTTTTCACAATTATTATAAGAAAATTAATTTTCACGCCAAGCTTCAGTGCGTGTGCGCCGAAAAGACGAAATCATGAGCGAATGCCTACGCTGTTGATGACAGATCGAGCGTTTTGCGTGCGGTGGAATCAGAACTCATCCAGCGAATCATGCAGTGCCTCGATGGCCAGCAGGCGCTTGCGCCCACTCGGACCCGAACGCTCCAGCGCGCGGGTGGCCAGGACATGGCATAGCGTGAGTACGGCGGCATGGTTGAACAGCGGCCCCGGCGCGTTTGTCTGCACCCGCAATCGCCATTGCGGTGCCAGGGCCTCCTCGAATTGGGTCACGCCGGTCTCCGGTGGCGGCGCTACATCGCTGATCAAGGCCGCTCGCGCCGGGGTCTGGCGCAATTCGCCGCAGAGCCCGGGCAATTGTCGCACTGTGCGCCGCAGAGCGAAGACGATGGCCACATCGCCCGTCGAGATGCTGCCGACACTCTCTGCCAATGTCTGTCCCGCAACAGGCAGGACCGTCACATTTGGCGCGAGTTGCCCGAGTTGTGCCCCGAGATAGACTGCAAAAGCATGCGCGGTACGAAACCCGATGATCCAGACCCGCCCGGCCTGCAGCACCGCGTCGGCCAGATCGTCGATCTCGGCCAGCGAGATGGCGGCGAAACTGTTTTCGACATTTTGCCGCCCTTGGGTGATCTGCGCCATCAGCGCGGCTTCCGGGCCCTGATCGCCGCTTGACACCCGGAACACGGCTGCGCCGCCCTGTTGGGTTGCGCGTGCCGCCTGACGGGCCTGGTCGAAATTCTCATATCCAAGCCTGCGCACGAACCTGGTCACCGTTGCGTTTGACACATTCGCCAACTGCGCAAGCTCCGTTGCAGAATAACTGGCAATCTCGCCGGGGAAATTCAGGATCGTATCTGCCAGTCTTCGCTCGCTGGGATGCAGGGAGTGCAAAACACTTCTGATGCGAGCGATATACGAACCCGACATGGCGTTTGTCATCCCACCTGGTGACCTGAACTTGGCATCGATTGAATGGTGAACCGAAATTGCCGCACCTTACCATGCACGACGCGGATGAAAATATCTTACCCGCATCAGAAGACCTTCACCATGCGCGCCATTCTGGGGTTCGCGGCAGGGACGGTACAAGGACTGGATTGCGCGCCAGAAAGCTCAGCAACCATTGTCGCGGGTGCTGACGCATCCGGCATGGGCAATGCTGCTTGTATCAGGGGGCCGCGACACCGCGCACGGCAAGCTGAGCATCTTGGTGCTCACGCCTGGACTGAAAGCACAACGTCGGCAAGCCGTAGGTGGGGTGAATTGTGGCCCTTTTTACATAGCTATGCTTTTGGTTTGGTTTGAGGTCGCCCACCCCCATGATTTGGGTCAGATGACAGCGACCAACTTTGCGCGGCCAAGCCCGTTCACCATGTTCAGATTGCGCGGATCGCTTTTTGCCTCCGTACTTTGCTTGCGAATGCATTTTTTCACTTTGAGGCCGAAGACTTGCTTTCAGCGGCCCATTTGGGTTTCACCAGGATTGCGCTGATTTCAGCCGCTGCTCATCCCCCAGTCCCCCCGCCGCTGCGTATCGCCGCAATGTGCAGGTCGCGAGGCGCGGGGCTGGCCTAGCTGTGCTTGAACAACTTGCGCACTGCCGCCTGCTGCTCGGCGACATCCAGTGCGGTTTCGCTCAGGGTTTCCAGCGTGCGGTCGGTAAAAGCGTCGGTGTCCGGATCCTCGGCCTGATGCGCAGAAAGAGCCTTGTCGCGTTCAACGATCAGCGCCTCGATCTGCGGGCGAAATAGCCGCAAGAGCGCGGTCAGCCAACGATTGGTGGGCCAGCTGGGATGGGCGTGATCAATGGCAAAGCGCGGCAGCATGCGCATGACATCGGTGCCGCGATACCAGGTCTCGCCCGTCACCCATTGATTGGTGGTAAACAGCCGGATCGGGGAGCCATAGCGATCCATCGACACGGCCACCAGATGCGCAAGTGCCTTGTCGCCCGCAGGCCAGTCGCGCCCTTCGCACTCGGGAACGGGGGCTACGTCCTCGGGCATGCCCGGCGCACGCAGGAAGCAATGGAAATGCCCATGCTCGCCCTCGCGATGGGCGTGGTAGTAATACTGGCTCTGCGTCTCGCGGTCGAAGACATCGCCCTTGGGGTAATGGCCCATCTTGACGAACTTGCCCTGACCCTTCAGCACCTCGCCCACCGGGTTGAGCCCGGCCTTCTTGAGCACGCGGGTGCATTCGTCGATCTCGTCCGCCGCGGCTGCCATCATCTCCAGCGTTGCGCGGTCGAGCTGCGCAAGGTCGGGCGCGCTGATTGCCTGCGGTGTGGCGGTCATGTCGCCACCCCCGGCCAGCGCAGCACAGAGCGCCCGCATAGCGCGGCGATAGCGGCGATCAGCGCCACCGCGCCGACCTGCCAGACCAGCACCATCAGCGCGGCATCTTGCGTGTGAAAAAGCCGCAGCGCGAAGCTTCCAATAGCGGCGGCGGCCAGCGCGGCCAACGCCAGCGTCCAGGACGGGCGCAGCGGCGCACCCTTGCGCAGCATCAGGATCAGCGCCAGCAAGGGCAGCGACCCGATCAGCGCGATATAGACAAAGCACTCCGGGTCTGGCGTGATGCGCAGACCCGCGGGCCCCATCTGCGCCCAGTCACGCAGACAGCCCAGCCCCAGAGTGCCCAGCCATGCCGCCCCGGGAATGGCAGGCAACCAGCGCCAGACGCGCGCCGCATCTGGCATGGTCAGCTTAAGCGCCGCAAGCGCTCCGACAATCGCCGTGGCCAGCGCCGCGCCCTGTTCAAACAGGAAACGCGCCTCAGCCAGCCGATCGGCCAGATCGTCGCGCGGGCCAATGGCCCAGACCATTGCTGCCGCAAAGGATAGCGCAATCAACAGCCACCCCCACACGCGCCACAGCGCCGGGGGCAGAACCCGCACCGGACCGGCATCCCGTGCCAGGGCATCAATCAATGCTTCGGTTTTCATTTGCCCTCCTCGCCATCGCGATTGATGGCACGCTTCAGTTTACGCGATGCGCGATGCACGGCAACCTTGATCGCACCGACTGTGGTGTTGTCCCGCTCGGCCGCATCGGCAAGCGACATCTCGCGCAGCCGCACCATCTCGAAGGCGCGCCGTTCACCGGGGCTGAGATCCGACATGGCACGGCGCACCGAGATCAGGTTGACCACACCTTCGGCATGGGTCTGGCCGGGCGTGGTGGAAAACACCTCGGCCAGGTCGCTGGCGGCGGCGTCGAAGGCCTGCTTGCGCTTGTAGCGCCGCGCGTGATCGGTCAGCCGGTTGCGCGCAATGGCCGCGATCCACGGCATGAAGGGGCGCGCCGGGTCCCAGGTGGCACGCGCCATGTGCAGCGACAGCAGCACGTCCTGCACGATATCCTCGACATCCGCCTGTCCCAGCCAGGGCGCGCGGGCGGTCACCAGCCGCCGCATGCGCAGCGCCACCTCTTCGAGCAGCGCATGATAGGCGCGGCGGTCGCCCTGCTGCGCGGCGCGCATCAGACTGTCGAGCGCGGCGTGGCGGCTGTCGGACCTGCCGCTGTTCGGGGCACCCTCGGTTGCGGGGGACATCGCGTCTCCATCCATTCTGCGCCCGCGCGGGGCTGTCCGTCCTGTCCGGATACGACCCGCCGGGGCGAAGGTTACATCGCTTGACGCCGGTGGCGTGAAATTTTCTGCAGCGCCGGTGTAACTTTTCCGCTCGTCCGCGCGCATGGGAAGTGCACGCCATGCACATGCAGACTGCCGGGACCACCGGGCGTGCACAGGACCCAACCGAGGAGGGAGACCCCGATATGCCACCGAATCCAGAAGCCACCCCCTGCCAGTGCCGCTGTCGCAGCAAAACGCACTTCCGCTCGAGCACGGCGCTGGCGCTGGCGCTCGGCATGGGCGCCATGAGCCTTGGCGGCGCAGTGATGGTTGCGGGGTTCATCGCCCCGGCCGCCGCGAATGCCTGCGCGGCCTGCGCCCCCTGCGCAGCGAATGCCTGCGCCGCCTGTGACCCCTGCGGACCGTGCGGTGCCTGCGACCCCTGCGCCGCCGCGGGCGGTGACGCGACGGGCTGCTACGTTCCGCGCCTGCAAGAGGCGTCGGCCAACCCCTGCGCGGCCGATCCTTGCGGTCCCTGCGCGCCCGAGGCCTGTGATCCCTGTGCCGCGATGGACTGCGCCGCCTGCGATCCCTGCGCGGCCAACCCATGCGCGGCCTGCGACCCCTGCGCCCCGATGGATTGCGCGGCCTGTGACCCGTGTGCGGCATGTGGCCCCTGCGGCCCCTGCGGCGCCGCTGCCCCGCCGCCCGATGTCACCGACGCGGAATTGCAGGCCCTTTATGACTGCATGATCGAGATGACCGAGGCGATGGACGCCACCGGCGCGGCACAGCCGATCCTTGCCGCCTGGTCGGAATCCGACCGTGAAGAGGGCAGCGCCTTCCGGGGCTGGACCAATTTTGCCGCCACGCCCTATATCTCCTTCACCCATGGCGAGCGCTTTGCCACCAATCATGCCAACGACATCGCGGCCGAAGTCTATGGCCTGTATGAGGATATCGACGAAATGCCGGTGGGCGGCATCGTCGCCAAGCCGACCTTCAGCATCGGCGGTGATGGGCAGGCCTATTGGGAAACCCTGTTCCTGATGGAAAAGGCCGAAGCTGGCGCATCCCCCGATACCAATGACTGGATCTATACTGCCATCATGCCCGATGGCAGCCTGATGGGGCGGACCCTTGGCGAAAATTCTGACGGGATGTTCTTCTGCGCCGCCTGTCATATGGGTATGAGTGACGGCACCGATGATCTGCTGTTCATGGAAGAGCAGTATCGGGTGCAATACTGATCGGCAGGCACCGGGGCGATGATGCTCGGTGCCCCTGTCACCGCCACTGTTCTGGCAGGACAAGCAGTAAATGATCCGCTGCCGCATGCGCGCGGTCTTCGAGCGCGAGGCCACCGCCTGACCGCGGGTGTTGATCCGGTTGCGGTCGGCCACCAGCAGGCTGGGCTCGCGCGGGCGACAGACGAAGCGCAGGCGCATGCCGCTGCGACGCTCCCACTCGCCCGGGGGGGCTGATCCGCCCTCCGCGGACCCGCGCCCGGCAGCCCCGGTCAGCCATTCAGAGACGGAAATCGCTCCACACCCGCGTCTCAGCGGTTCGCACTCGATCGGCAAAGTCCTGTGAAAACAGGAGGAATTTTGCCTTCGACGGGCGACCTGAACGGGTTCGAAAGGGTGATAGTGGCGGATGAGGTGGGCCTGAAAAACAACCATCTCTTGTGGATGTCGCTCTCGTTTGCAAGGAATTTCTGAACTTTAGGCATGTGATCGAGTGCGGACTCTTTTCAGGCCTGTTAACGCGGCCCGATAGATGCCGCTGGCCGAGATGGTGATGCGCGGACTAACCCGCGTTCCCCACAGC
>REER01000055.1 GCA_007694945.1 Paracoccaceae bacterium
TCGATCGGGATGATGCCGGGGATGATCTTGCCGGTAATCCCCTCGCGCGCGCAGGTGTCGCGGAAACGCAGGAAGGTCTCAGGCTCGAAGAAGAATTGTGTGATTGCCGAATCCGCTCCAGCGGCGAATTTGCGCTTCAGCCAATGCACATCCGCCAGTGTGTCCGCCGCTTCGGGGTGCGGCTCCGGGTAGGCCCCGACGCGCAGGGTGAATTTGCCCATAGCGGCCAGCGCCTCGATCAGCTTGATGGAATTCGGAAAGCCCTCGGGGTTGGGCAGGAACTTCCCCTGCCCTTTCGGCGGATCACCTCGGAGCGCCACGATCTCGCGCACACCAGCCGCTGCATAGGCCTCGACGATCTCCATTGTCTCGGCTCGTGTCGCGTCCACACAGGTCAGATGCGCGGCCACATTCAGACCGAATTGCGCGCCGATGGTGGTCACAGCCTCATGCGTCAGCTTCCGTGTCGTTCCCCCGGCGCCATACGTGACCGAAACAAATTCGGGCACAAGCGGGGCAAGCATGCGCACCGTATCCCACAGCCGGAAACTGGCCTCCAGCGATTTGGGCGGGAAGAATTCGAACGATACGCGCGGTGTGGTCATGGGATCATGCTCCTCAGGGTTTCGCTCTTGTGCCACGCGCGCGAATGTGAAACCAATTCATTATACTCAACACTATTATGAGCCCGGCATGCATATCGAGTTCCGCCACCTGCGCACGATCAAGGCCATTCACGAGGCTGGCGGGCTCGCGCGCGCGGCCGATCTGCTGAACATGACGCAATCGGCGCTCTCGCATCAGGTCAAGGGGATCGAGGATCAGGCCGGGGTTGAGCTTTTCGTGCGTCGCTCCAAACCCCTCAAGCTTTCGGCGGCGGGGCTGAAGATGCTGCGCGCGGCGGAAGACATCCTGCCCCGGGTGGCTGCGCTCGAGGAGGAATTCAGCGGGCTGCGGCGGGGTTCCTCTGGGCGGCTGCATATCGCCATCGAGTGCCATGCCTGTTTCGACTGGCTGTTCCCGGTGCTGGAGCAGTTCCGCCACGCCTGGCCCGAGGTCGATGTCGATATCCGCCCCGGCCTCGCCTTCGACGCCCTGCCCGCTCTGCGCCGCGAAGAGGTCGATCTGGTCGTCTCCTCGGACCCTGAAGCGATTGCAGGCGTCAGATTCCTGCCGCTCTTCGACTATGAGCCTGTGTTTGTAGCGGCCGCGTCGCACCCGCTGGCCGGGAAACCGTTCATCGAGGCCGAAGATTTCCGCGACCAGACCTTGATCACCTACCCCGTCGAGCGCGCGCGACTGGATGTGTTCACCGAGCTTCTGACCCCCGCCAAGGTCGAGCCCCGCGCGGTACGGCAGGTGGAACTGACCGCGGTGATCCTGCTCTTGGTCGCCTCGGGGCGCGGGGTGTCGGTGCTGCCCGACTGGGTACTGCGCGAGGTGCGCTATCATGCGGATTACGTGACCAAAACGCTGACCGAGACCGGGCTGACCCGCAGGCTCTATGCAGCCGTGCGCGATGAGGATGCCGCCAAGCCCTTCATGGCGCATGTGCTGCGGCTGGCGCGGACGGAGCCGGTTAAGCTGCAGCGGGTGTGAAAGATATTACCCTCGCTACGCCATCACCATGTGCGCCACCCATTGCAACCTGGGGAATGTCGGTCAAAATTTCGCCGCATTGCGAGAGTACCGCAGGCGCATGTTGATGAACAGCTTCAGGATCAAGGCTGCCGTGGGGCGATGGGCGGCGGAGCGTGGCGCCTTGCGCAGGCTCGCGCAGATCTATCTACAACTGCGCAGCCCGCTTATCCGGCGCGGGCGGCCTGTCACCGCAGTGCTCTCCTTGGGTGAACACGGCCACGCCTATTCCGCTGCGCGCGCCGTAAAGGCACTTGGCCATAGGGTGCTGCTGATCACGGACAGCCCGCAACTGCATGAAATGGTCTATGCCGATGCGCTCCTGTTGCGCAATCCCCTCACCGAGATCGAGACGATCCTCAATGAGCTCGAGGGCTTCAAGCTGGAAGCGGTCATGGTCTCGGTCGCGCAGCTTCTGCTGCCGGTACAGGATCGGATCGCAACCCGTTTCGGCCTGATCGCATGCGGCGCGCAGAGCGCCGAATTCAGCAATGACAAACTGGCCTGGCGCGATGCGCTCGCCGAGGCGGGCGTCCCCCAGCCACTCTATTCGCAGGACCCGGCCGAGTTTGACGGAAAAGCCTGTATTCGCAAGGCGCGCAAGGGTAGCGGCAGCACGGGGATCGTCCAACTGGGGCCCGAAGATGACAAGGTCGCCTATGCTGGTCCGGGGTACTTTTTTGAGTCCATTATCGATGGTGATGAATACGACCTCGAAGGCGTGGTGGAAGACGGTGTCCCGCGCATCCTCGCACGCGTTTATGAACGGTTTATCGAGCGCAACGGCACGTTCGTTCCGCATTTCTATCTGTTCAATCCGCCGCTCGATCCTGCACGTCAGGCAGCGCTGGACGCCTGCACGACTGCAACCCTTGCTGCGTGCAGGGTCGAGAACGGCGCCTTTCACATCGAGATGTTCATGAATGGCGACCGGGCCGAGCCCGTCGACTTCGCCAACCGGATGGGGATTTATGAGCGTTTCGTGAGCTTCGCCTCCGGTGTCGATTTCGCCCAAGAGCATGCCAATCGCTTTCTGCCGCGCAAGCGCACGCTGGCGGCCGGCACACCGCGCGCTCTGTTGCAGTATTACTGCTGGACACAGGAAGAATTTGACCGCGCCTGCGCGATCCGCGACGCCAATCCCGACCGGGTCTTCGATGCGAATATGACGCCGCATGATCGGTGCGGCGAGCAATGCCTGGGCATGATCGCGTTTTTCCATGACGATCACGCGGCTCTGCTTGAGATGACCTACGGTCTCCGGGTCCGTGTGCCGCAGCGGCTTGATACCGATGACGATGGCGCTGTACCTGCGCAAGCGGCGATTACGGCCTAGGGCCGCAGCTTGCCGCGTGGTGCGGTTGTGCGGGAGGAAGGTGCGGGCACGTCGATTGTGGCGCTTACTAATTGATTAGAAAGGTTGTCCACGCGACAGCCCTTCCCCAAACGCCAGATTCGCTGCCACCAACCCCTCTAAAGAGAGCACCATCCGTTCCTGAACGACAAACGCGGCCCGCAGGGCCGCGCTTATTCGTGTGTTGTCAGACCAACCCCGCAGCACCGCGCGTCAGGAGGGCTTGGACTCTTTCCCACCGGTGAGGCTGCCGATGATCTGCTGAAGCTCCATCGGGAAGGGGAACACGATGGTCGAGTTCTTCTCGGCGCCAATGGTGGTCAGGGTCGAGAGATAGCGCAATTGCATTGCCTCCGAACGCTGGCCGAGTATCTCGGCGGCCTCGAGCAGCTTGGCTGCAGCCTGCTGCTCCCCCTCGGCATTGATCACCTTGGCGCGGCGCTCGCGTTCGGCCTCGGCCTGACGGGCGATGGCGCGGATCATCGATTCGGCGATATCGACATGCTTGATCTCGACATTCGCCACCTTAATGCCCCAGGCCTCGGTCTGGGAGTCGAGGATCTCCTGGATGTCATCGTTCAGCTTGTCGCGCTCGGCCAGGATCTCGTCCAGTTCGTGCTTGCCCAGCACGGCGCGCATCGTGGTCTGCGCCAACTCGCTGGTGGCGGACATGAAGTCCTCAACCTGGATCGTGGCCTTTTCGGCATCGACCACCCGGAAATACAGCACCGCAGAGACGTTGACCGACACGTTATCCTTGCTGATGACGTCCTGCTTGGGCACGTCCAGCACGCGCACGCGCAGATCCACGCGGACCATCTGCTGGATGAATGGGATGATGATGATCAGACCCGGCCCCTTGACCGAACTGAACCGGCCCAGCGTGAACACCACGCCGCGCTCGTATTCGCGCAAGATCCTGATGGCCGAACTGAGGAAGGCCAGTAGCAGGACAAGCAGCACCACGTAGAACGCGGCGTCTGCAAAGATGTTGAAGATATCCATGTCTTCCTTCTCCTTTCAGAGCATTGTCAGCGCGCGCAGGCGCGCGCTGTGTGTTTGGCTGTGGCGCGCGTCAGCCCGGCTGTTCGCCGTCAGACGGCGCGACCACCAGTGTCAGACCATCCATCGCGCGCACGGTCACCGACTGTCCGGTAGCGATGTCGGCGCCCGGCTCAGCGCGGGCCTGCCAACGCTCGCCATGCACGAAAACATGGCCGCGCCCGTCGCTCCAATCCTGCACCTCTGCCTTGAGGCCCACCATTTCTTCGGCCCCCGTCGCGACCCTGCGCCGATGTACAACGGCGGCCAGTCGCGCGACCAGAAGCGAAAAGGCCAGGCTCCCCACAGCGACAGCGGCGAGTGCGGGCCAGTGCACCTCCAGTCCTGGAACATCGCCATCGAAGAGCAGAACACCGCCCAGTACGATGGCCGCAGTGCCGCCAATACCCAGAATACCGAAGGATGGCGAAAAAGCCTCGGCCACGACCAGCGCCAGCCCCAGCCCGATCAGCGCCAGCCCCGCCCAGTTGAACGGCAGGATCGAAAGCGCCATCATGCCAGTGAGAATGCTGATGCCGCCAATCGTGCCCGGAAACAGCGCGCCGGGGTTGAGTATCTCGAACACGATCCCGTAGAAGCCCACCACCATCAGCAACAGTGCGATATTGGGGTTGGCGATGACCGAGAGGAACTGCGTGCGCCAGTCAGGCTCGACCTCGACCAGTTCCAGCCCTTCGGTCTCGAGCATGATCTCTGTGCCGTCGATATCGACGGTCAGACCATGCGCAAGGCTCAGAACATTCTCAGTGCTACGGGCAACAAAATCGATGACCCCTTCGGCCTCTGCAGCGTTGGCGGTCAGCGTGGCCGCATCGCGCACGGCGCTTTCGGCCCAATCGGCATTGCGCCCACGCAACTCTGCAAGGCCGCGGATCCACGCAACCGCGTCATTGATTGCCTTCGCCTCGCCCGCGCTTCCCGATGCAGGTATGGTGCGGCGCTCGGTTTCACTCTCGCCGTTCTCACCGTTGCCATCATTCTCACCGTTTTCGCGCGCTGGTTCACGCTCGCGAGGCTGATCATCGCCGCCAAATGGACTACCGCCCATTGCGACTGGTGTGGCCGCCCCGATCGAGGTTGCGGGTGCCATGGCCGCGATATGTGCGGAATAGGTTATGAAAGTCCCGGCGCTCGCCGCCCGCGCGCCCGAGGGCGCGACATGCACCGCCACCGGGACGGGCGAGGCAAGAATGGTATTGACGATATCGCGCGTGGAGGTGACCAGCCCTCCCGGGGTATCCATCCGGATGATCACCAGTGCCGCGTTCTCGTGATCCGCGCGCTCGATCCCCCGGATCAGATAATCGGCCGTGGCCGGGCTGACCGCATCCTTGAGGGTCAGGACAATGGCCTGTCGTGCGCTCGGGTCTTCCTGCGCCAAATGCCCGGCAGCGAGCAGGACCATACCGGCGAAGAAGGTCAAGAGCGCAGCCATGAAGCGCAGGGCGCTGGGGAAGCTTCGTAGAGGCAGCATTTCATTTACCCGTGCAAGACGCCGGTGGCGTGATACCGGCGTTTCCAATGGGCTTGGCACTTGATACCAAGATGACCTGAAAAAACTGGCAAATCAAGTTTCATGACGTGGGACGTAGGTGCTCTGTCTGAAAAGTATAGTAAACTCGAAGTGTCATGAGCTTGGCCCCAAGCGTTTGCGGGCCTCGTGCGCGCTGCCGTTGTGGGTCGCCATTGTTTCTCGGCAGGCCAACGCACTTGCCTAGAAAAGAAAAATCCATTTCTCGGCCTTGGCCTTGGCCTCGTCGCCCGCGACTGCGACCCTTTGGCTCAGCCTGCGGATCATAACCGCAAGGCAATTGATCCAAGCGATGCCTCGAGACTCCACACGACCCTGACAAGACCTGCTCCGCGATCACTCGGTCGTGTCTCCGAAGACCATCCCACCACGGGCAACCTGCCCGGCAGGGCTGTCAGGGTTGCGGGCATGGGGCGGAGTCAGCGCCACGAAATCCTGCCAGAGTCGGCCCGCCCGCAAATCATTGCGCGCGCGCATCCCCTGCCACTCGGCATAGAGCGCGCCCGCGCGGGGCATGGTGCGTTGCGCATCAGACAGCCGCGCCAGATGCGGATCCTCCTCGGGCGGCAGCGCGTCCAGCAATTCGGCATAGAGCTGGTCTCGCGCGCGCCCTGTCAGCCATTGCGCCTCGCCTGCAATCACAGCGCGATGGGTGCGCGGGGCGAGGTATTCGATCAGCGGATGATCATCGGTGTTAACGGCGGCATGCGCGAAGATGTCCGACGCCGCATTGCCCGCGTAGAATTTCAGCGCCTGGTCGGCGAGCATCTCATCGGGCCTATCCTCGCCCGTCATCGCGCGCCACTGTGCGGCCAGTGTCGCAGGGTCGAGCGGGGCGAGGTCATTGCGCCCGACAATCGCCATGATCGAGCGTTCCGAATACAGATCACCGCGCCAGAATGTCACCTCGGGGAAGACCTGTGCCATGGTATTGGCGATGATCTCGAATTCCCGGCGCGAGACCTGATAGAGCGGCATCCATTGCACATAGGCCCCGCCCTCGTTCAGGCGCGAGGCGGCCAACCGGTAATGCTCGACCGTGTAGACATTGCCCACGCCTGCGCGCCATGGCGTGAACAGATCGGCGATGATCATGTCATATGTTGCAGGCGACCTGGCAAGGCATTGCCGCCCGTCGTCTCGGTGGATGGTCACCCGTGGATCGGCAAAGAGGTCGTTCACGTAAGCCTGAAACCAGGTTTCGGCGAAATCGACGACATCAGGGAGGAGTTCGCAAACCGTCACCCGCTCGGGGTCGGCAAACAGTCCTGCGCCTGCGGAAATCCCGGTGCCAAGGCCCAGAAAGAAGATCTCGCGCGGGGCGGGTTGGGTTAGCAGCGGGATCATGGTCTGGTTGCGCTCGGGCACCAGCGCGCCGGAGCCACCCAGCGTGTAGAAATTGTTGACGCGGATGAATTTTGCCGCGCCCCGCTGGATGACCGAGACGGTGGCAGACGGCCCCTCGCGGAAGGCCAGCATCTCCTCGCCCGGGTTCAGCCGTGTGGCCTCCAGCCCGGGGCGGCCGGCGAGAAGTACCACCGCGCCCGCCAGCGCGGCGAAGCGCGTGATCCGCGCCGCCCAGCCATCCGAGGGCTGCCACAGCGCCAGCACAAGCAGACCATAGATGGCGCCCATCAGCCACAGCCCCTTCCACATGCCGACCCATGGCAGCAGGATGAAGCCCCCCGCCAGCGCGCCGAGGATCGCGCCGGTGGTGTTGACCGCGATCAGACGGCCCAGCAAGCTACCTGCCAAGCCCCCGCCCTCCATCAGCCGCAGGAGATAGGGCAGCACTGCGCCCAGGATCGTGCCGGGGATCAGCATGGTCAGAGCGGCCACGCGCCCGACCTCAAGCACGTAGCCCGCGAAATCGGCCCGCCCGCCGAGATATCCCATCCCCCCGGTGAAATGGTGGAACAGATGCGGCGTGGCGGCGATGACGGCGGCGCTGGCCAGCAGCAGGCCGGTCAGCACCACCTCAGGGCGCGCGCTCAGCCGGTTGAGCGCATTGGCGAGCGCCGCCCCCAGTGACAGCGCGGCCAGAAACACGGTCAACACCAGCGCATAGGTATAGACCGAGTTCTGCAACACCTGCGCGAAAGCACGGGTCCAGATCACCTCGACCGCCAGCGTGGCAAAGCCCGAGGCGAAAGCAATGACCCAGAGCCGCGCTGGGATCGGCGCACGGACAGGTCGCGCCTCGGGCGCCAATGGCAGCGCGCGGCGCGCGATAACGATGGCCGACAGCCCTACAAACAGATCAAACCCGACCGAGAGCAGATAGGCCCCCGAAAAGCCCAGCCAAATGGGCAGAAAGAACCCTGCCGCCAGCGCGCCCATCGCCCCGCCTGCCGTGTTCAGCGCGTAAAGCGCCGAGCCCATCCGGCCGAGACTGTCGCGCGCGCGGATCACATGCTGCCCCATCAGGGGCAGCGTGCCGCCCATCAGTATGGCCGACGGTAAGAGGATCGTCGCCGCGACACCCGCCTTGAGCGCGGTTTCCAGCACCGCGTTGCCGCCGACCAGCGCAAAGAGCGCCGGATAGAGCGTGAAATACGCATCTGCTACCAGAAAATGCCCCAGAGCGGTGGCCGCGACCCCGATCTCGACCAGCCCGAAGGCGCGCAGGGGTCGGGCGAGCCGCGCCGCCAACCGGCCAAAGAGCCAGCCCCCCAGTGCAATGCCGGTGAAGAAGATGGCAATGGTCAGGGCAGCTGCCTGCGCGGTGGAGCCGAACAACAGCCCCAACTCGCGCACCCAGAGCACCTGATAGATCAGCGCCGCCGCCCCCGAGAGGGTGAAGAGCGCGCCCAGAGCGGGGATTTCATAGCGCTGGGGCTCGGTGGTCTGATCAATGGTGAGTGTCATGCGCTCAGCGTTATCTTGTAACACTTATGGCAGCAAGCTGATCTCGCCACCGATCAACTCCTTGCGGAAATCGGTAATGAGAATATCAGCGACAATGTCCCAGCTCTCCGCCTGCGGCAGATGAATTGCTCCGGCAGTCCATATCCCGTCCTCGCCCATCTCGGCACGGGCTTCGAGGCGCTTCAGCCCGGCCTCGGGCATTGAGAAAAACAGCGTGACCTCAATTGGCCTAAAGGTCCGGAAATCCCTGTACAGTGTCACGATCTCGACCGTATTCTGCCCGGGCCTGCCGGGGATCAGCACAATATCGGCCATGGTTTCGCGACCGTGCAGATGGACCTCGGCGCGGGCCTCGGCGATCTCGGCCATGGCGCGCGGGGGCGGGGTCAGTCGAAACCCGGCGGTCAGCGCCAGGATCAGCACCATCAGCCCCGGTTCCAGCCACAGCGAGCGGTTGAACCGCATCCGCGCCAGCGCGCCATCGCTTGCCAGCAGGGGCGTCAGGCGCAGTTTGTGATAACCGGCGAGTGCCAGGACGCATGGGATCAGCCCCATCTTGCCGAAATAGATCCAGCCATAGGTAGTGCTGGTCAGCGCGCTGACAGCCTCGATCTGCCGCCATTCCAAGACGCCGCCCAAGACGACAAGCGCCGCAACCATCGGCAGAGCGATCCGCGAGAAACGCAGCATCAGCGCCTCGGCATCCGGGCGGCGCAGCGCCAATAGCAGCCGCGGCAATGCCCCCGCCCAGAAGATGAGGGCCATGGCATGGACAAAAACCAGCGGCACCATCGGTTCTGCCCGCGCCGCATGTCCGGCTGACGCGAAGGCGAGCGCCGCGAGGCCCCATGCCAGAAGCACGGGCCATTTGCGCTTGCTGAGCGCAAGCAGGCTCACGCCGACAGCAAAGACGGCAGCAGGCCCGACCGGGCTGCCCAGCACCATGGCCCAGGCCTCGCCCGAGAGAAGCGGCGCAGGGCCAGCACCGGTCATATCCATGGCGTGGGTCGCGTTCAGGGCGATTGTCGTAGGCACGATTGCCCAAAGCGCAGCAGCCGTGACGCGCGGTGCGGGCGTTTCCGAGAGCACGGCCCAGACCATGTCCCCCACGCCCATCACCAACGTCACGGTCAAGAGCCCGCGCGCCACCGCTGCGGACCGCGGCACAGGCTCGGGCCGGCCTCTGGCGCGCCAGTCTCGAAGCCGATGGGAAAAGACATGCGTGCTGCCAACCGGATGGCCGTCATCCGACATGACCCGCCAGGACAGCGCGTGCGTCACTTCTGACAACCCATCGGGCATAGGCACGATCAGGCGCGGGCCTTCGGCGCGGGCCTCCATCTCTACGGCGCTGCCATCCGGGCGGAAAAGCCTTGCCTGAAGCGCGCCGATGGACTCGTTGAATGTCAGCACGACCTCTGCCGGGGCGCTGTCAAGAATCGACCCGGCTACCGGTTCCGCATTGCGCAACTGCGCATGGGCCTGCACTTCTATCGGCGGGATCAAGACTGCAAGAAAAGTGACAAGCGCGCGTCGCATCATGTAAACTCGAAAAGTCCGCTGGACCGGGAGACCACACGCGACGGGACGTGATGCGCAATGAACGGGAACTGACCAATGCGCGACTAATGGCAGGCCAAGGGGAGGGACGCCTCCACAAAACTTGCACCTGCCGCTATGCCTCAATCGCCGTGGCTGTGCCCATGGTCATGTGAATGATCATGCGAATGGCTGTGTGAATGCCCCTGATCATGCCCGTGATCGGCAGCAGGCCGCACCATCACAGCCGGGGCCGGATAGGCGAGATCTTGCGTGGACTGCCCCTCGGCCGGGATCTCGATCCAGCGCGCGGCACCATCGGCGCATTCCTGCACGATCGGAATATAGACCAGCTCGCCTGCGGGCAGGGCTTCGGTGAAGCGGGCGCGGAAGACGAATTCATCGTAGAATGCATCCGGAAGGTTGCCTTCCCAGATGATCTCGCGCACGCGCTCGGTGATCTCGGCGCCATGGCAATGATAGGGCTCGACCAGCGGGCCGGTGACCAAGCTCAGTTCCCAGCCTGCTTTGACCATGGGCTGCACCGAATTGATGCCATCGGGGATGGCCACCCGCACCCGCAACATGTCCTGCCCGCCTGCGCAGCCATGCGGGATTCGCACAACCATGCGCTCGCGCGCGTTCTGGGTGACTTCGCGCTGCTCGAATACGGCATGGGCAAAGGCTGCGGGCGCAGCCAGAGTTGCGGCGACAGTCGCAAGTATTTTGGATCGCATGAGGATTTTCTCTTGCATGAAGCTGTAAGGTCCGACCGCAGGCGCGACCGGGTTTCAGGTGTCAGACAAGAGCAAAGGCCGGGCCACGGGCCGGGAGTGCGCGCTTGGGATGACGTTCAGCCAGCAAATTACCTGCCTTTGGCAGGTCGCGCATGACGATGCGAAAGCCAATTCCTGCCTGTGACCCAATCGTCGCCAATGCCATGCCATTTGCCAACGTGCAGACGGGACAATCTGGCGGCTCCTCATCATCGGGGACATTGTGCTCGTAAAGGCAAAGATCATGCAGTGATCCACCTTGTTCAAGATAAGCGGTCAGCAACGGGTCGGCAGGCGCGCCGGGCACGTGTTGATGACCAGACCCCAGACCCGTCAGCGCCAGCGCAAGCAGCGCGGAGGTCAGACGGATCGATAGGGTTTTGAGCAAGATCATGTCGATTGCGTAATCTTGTAACGAGTTCGGATCAAGCGCCAGTGAGCGCCCTAAACCTCATCCTCCGGATCGAGGATCGGGTCGAGCACCAGCAGCAGCCGCGTCTCGCCCGTACCCTCGACAGGGGGCGAGCGGTGCTTGAGCAGAGAAGGCGGTGTCGTGGGCCAGCGCATCCCGCGCAGCAGGATGGGCTGGCCTGCGGGCACCGTGTGGATCACCTCTGGCTCTGCACCGCGCTCGGCCAGCCCGTATTCCGTGCCAGTGCCGCGATAGGTGCAAACGAGCCGGGCCGTGACATTGTCGACATGGAACTTGCGGCAGGCATTGCCGGTCACCACCTCCAGCCGAAGCCGCAGCCACGGCGCGCGTGTGACGCGCGCGAAGCTTTCGGCCAGGGTCGCGATACTCTCGACCAGCAGGAACCGCTCCGGCGCATCGGGGAGCCCCGCGCAGATGTCGTGAAGCACGTTCAGAAGCGCGTCTGGCCTCAGGATCTGGCGGGTCTGTGGCAGGCGATCCACTGGCAGCGCTGTGAGCCATTCGGTCAGGGTCACGCGATCGGGTCGCGCCCAGATCACGGCGGCGCAATCAGGCGCGTGGATGGCGTCCAGCCCGTCAACGCTCTCGGTGATGCAAACGCCATTGAGGGGCGCAGTCGGAAAATCCTTCATCTTGTCACTCTGTCTGAGGCTCTATGATGCGTGGCAGGGCGGCACGAAGCAGCGTGCAATACATGCTCGCGCACGGTCATCAGAAAGGCTGCTCCAGCGTATGGACCATCATCCCCTGCGCCTGCGCTTGCGCCTCTGGCGTGCGGCGCAGCAGCGAGAGGCTTTCCTCCAGGTCATTCTGCGGCATGTCGCGCGCGATGATCACCACTCGGCTGGTTGTATCCGAGCCGTCCCAATCTGCGAGCGGCACTGGCGGCTCGAAGATATGCTGCACACCGTGAAAGACGAAAGGATGGTCCGCGCCCTTGATATGGGCGATGCCTTTGAGTCGCAGGATATGCGCGCCACGCAGGGCGACCAGCGTGTCGAGCCAGAAATCGAAGGTCTCGGGCGGGATCGGCTCTGTCAGCGTGATCGAGGCCGTGGCGATGCGGTCATCCGAGGCGTGGTGCGAAGGCCCGATCTCCACGGGCGTTCGCGCCTTGAGTGGAGACAGGCCAGACACCCCCTCCAATGGGTCGTTGGCAGGCGCGGCCAGCCAGTCCATTGCATGGGCCTGCGTCATGGCGCGGCGCAAGGCCCCAACCCCGAACAGTGCGCCAGACGGCACTGCCCCCTTCTCGGCGATGATGCGCCGCGCGCCCGGGTTCAGCCGGTCCAGCCGCGTCCGAAGTGCCCCCGAGCCGGCGGCATCCGCGAGGTCGATCTTGCTCAGCACAAGACGGTCGGCCATGGCAACCTGCGCCTGTGCCTCGCCATGCTGGTCCAGCGTGGCAGCCCCGAGCACGCTGTCCACAACGGTCACGATCCCGTCGAGGGCATAATTCGGCGCCAGTACTGGGTCGACCAGGAGCGTATGGTGGATGGGGCCGGGATCGGCCAGCCCGGTCGTCTCGATCACGACGCGGTCGAAGGGCAGTTCACCACGCGCGCGGCGCGCCAGCAGGGAAATGAGCGTCTTTGACAAGTCCCCCCTTATCGTGCAGCACAGACAGCCCGCAGGCATCAGCACGACATCTTCGGCGGCCTTTTCGATCAGGTCATGGTCCAGCCCCGCCTCGCCGAATTCATTCACAACCACGGCCACACGCCCAGCACTCGGGTCATGCAACAGCCGGTTCAGAAGCGTGGTCTTGCCCGCTCCGAGAAAGCCAGTGAGCAAGGTAACGGGTATGGGATCGGACATGGTCGGGGTTCCGGGTTGCAGGGCCTCAGTGATTATGGTTGTTATAGTATAACAAAAAGCCAGACAAGAGTACCAAGACAGATGATTGAATTTCACCCCCGCCGAACGGTCGAACAGGTCGAGGAAGGCGCCGAGCTTGCGCCGAAATTCGACGACGACGGCCTGATCCTCTGCATCACGACCGATACAAGCAGCGGCGAAGTCCTGATGCTGGGCTGGATGGATGCCGAGGCGCTGCGTCTGACGCTCGCGACTGGCGAAGCGCATTATTTCAGCCGCGCGAGACAGACCCTGTGGCGCAAGGGCGCGACATCGGGCCTTGTGCAGCGCGTGATCGAGGCGCGCATCGACGATGATCAGGACGCGATCTGGCTACGCGTCGAGGTGGCCGGAAATGGCGCCTCCTGCCATGTCGGCTACCGATCCTGCTTCTATCGCGCTGTGCCGATCGGGCCGGAGGCAGGTGGCGCCTTGGTCTTTGCCGAAACGACACGCGTCTTTGACCCGGTCGCGGTGTATGGCGATGCACCGAACCCGACGCGGCTATGAGCCTTGCTCTGGATATCCGCCAGAAAAGCGCTGATCTGTGGCATATGCAGCGGGTTAAGCGACTGGTGCGTCATTGTTTTACGCTTGGCCCGCATGTCTTGATCCGTGTCGCCGACCTGCCCTGCATGGACGAAAACTGCCCCGAGCCAGTGACCCAGATTTCGGTCACGGGGCTGGACCTGACGCACCAGGTGATCGTCGTCCATCGTCCTCTGGCGGAAGTGAGTGCGGCAGACATTGCTGATGCGGCGCAAGTCAGGCCTTGACTATCCCGATTGTTTTTGTCAACATTCCGTCATCGCCTAGCCATGACCCTGTCGCAGCCCGGCATCCCTGCTTCATTTTCGGGACTGTCTGAGATGCATGAAACTGTTTTTCTTCCGTACCAATACCGGGTTCCGTGCTGATGGCAGAGCGGAAACACTACACGGAGTTCTCCTGCCCGCCGCCTATCCCGCTGCATCACGCGCGCAGCCTGACGGCTCAAGGCAATGTCGCACAGATCGATCTCGACGGGCAGATCTACACACTTCGGATCACGCGTGCGGGAAAATTGATCCTGACCAAGTAACCGAGCCAAGTGCCCTGATCCTGTCCATGGGCACCGTCAGGATGACGCGATGAATAAACTACCCTCCCCCTGCATCGGTGTGTGCAAATTCAAGCGCGAAGGCCATTGCATCGGCTGTTCGATGACCCAGGACCAGAAATCCCTGTTCAAGAAGTTGAAACGCGAGAAGCACCAGCGGGCCTTCATCGACATGCTGGTGCATCAACAGGGAGACCTCGGTAAATACAGCCATTGGCGCAAGGCCTACGCGCGGCGCTGCGCGAAGAAAGGTGTCGGCTGTCCGATTTGACCCGCTTCAGCCGAGATGGGCGCGCAAGAGCCAAGCGAATTTCTCATGTACCTGCCCGCGTGCGATGGCCAGGTCCTGCGTGAGAAGATCCCCATGTTCCTCCGCCACAGCCGCTGTTCCGGCCAATGTCGCAGCCAGTGTCTCCTGCGCTTTGGCCAAGGAATCAATCATGACTTCCGCATTTGCGTGACCATCATGTTCGGCCACTTTTGAGCGTTTGAGCATTCCGGCCAGTTGTCCGTCGGCATGGCCCCCGATTGCCTTGATCCGCTCGGCAAGTTCATCCTGTGCAGTGAAATGGTCCTCGTAAATCTGCTGAAACAGCGCATGCAGCGGGCCAAAGGCCATACCGGTAACGTTCCAGTGGAAATTCTGCGCCAGCATCGTTGTGACAGCGGTCTCAGCGACGCTTTGGTTTAGTGCGTCGCAGATCGCTTCCTTGGCAGTAACAGTCAATTGTGCCGCAGTCTGGGTCATTAACCCGCCCCCTTTCAAGTTGTGTCATGGAAAGCGAAAAACGGGACTGGCTGGCGACTGGCTGGCTATCCACGAAGACAACAGATAGCGCAGCGACTGGCATTCCGCAAGAAGTTTTTAGAAAGATTCTAAGATCGAGTGCTTTGCTCAGCCTCAGTTTCCATGCGCAGGACAAGCTCAGAAGCCAGCCAACCAACAGGTCGGCGTAGCTGGAGCGGCATCCGCGCGCGAAGAAGAAACGTCGCACTGGCATGGTCGTTGCGACTGAGCGCTGCAAACAATGCGAGCAGCCAGTTTTCGTCAAACGACCGCTCGGGCGCATGAATATGGTGAATGACAGGGCCATTCGGCAGCGCTTGCGACAGAATTCCTAGCAGCGCATCGGCGTAATCCTGTGCGCTGTCGCGCGGGTCGGTGAGCAACAGGCGGCAGGTCTCGAATACCTCGACCCGCGCTTTCGCCCTACATTTGCGCATCAATAGTCGCAGAAATGACACTGCGCGATCCGAAGTTTCTTCGATATCGGGTGCAGGTTGCAACTTCGCGGCAAATGCAGGTTGAGACATCTTCCGTCCTACGCTGATACGTCTTGAGTACATGCTTTATGGAAAATAAGCCAGCTATTTTCCGACCATTTTTATCGGGCTCTACCGCTAGCACCTTTGAAGGGCCTTTTTCGGCCCGCCTGACCGACATGCGAGCGGCGAAGCGCGTGTCAAGCTTACCTACGCTTCTGCGTGGGGTGTCCTCGGCCTCGGTTACAGCCCGACGCCACGCAATCGCGCCTCCGATTCCCTGACATTTTCTTGCTCGAAATACTCCGGGGGAATTGGCCGCAGGCCAAGGGGGCAGCGCCCCCTACCCTGCGCGGAATGGAGCCAATATCCTCACATCGAAGAATCCGCCCCCCCCAATCACGAGAGGTTTAGCGGAAGGAAGCGTGTCGCGTGGGAAACAGTGAGAGCCTCGAGTTAAAGCGGCTGCAAGAAATTTAAAGCGCTTTATATACGCGTATCGGGAGGAAATCCGACGTCATGAGCAAGGCGCACTCGCTTTCCGATCTGTCGCGACATCTGGGCCTGTCCCCGGCAACCGTTTCGCGGGCCTTGGCGCAGCATGAGGCCATCGCCCTGAAGACTCTCAAACGTGTCGCCAAGGCGGCACAGGACCTCGGCTATGTTCCCAACCGCGCCGCGCAGGCTCTTGCATCGGGACGGTCTGGTTATGCAGGCTTTTTGCTGCCGCTGCGGGGTCGCGGGCTGGCGGATCCCTTTCTTGGCGAATTCGTCAGCGGTCTGACTGAAGGCTTCACTGCAAAAGGTGTCGAGTTGTTGCTATCCGCAGTGCCCCCGAGAGGGCTCCGAACTGCACCAATTGGAGAGCCTTGTAACATCGGGGCGCGTCGATGGCATCGTGCTCAGCCGGATCGAACAGGATGATCCCCGCGTGGCCCGACTGCAAGCGCGCGGGTTCCCCTTCGTCGCGCATGGCAGAAACGGCACGGATGACACCAGCTATTGCTGGCTGGATACGGACGGGCGCGCGGCCTTTGCCGATGCGTTTGAACTGCTCTACGGCCTCGGCCATCGTCGTTTCGGCCTGCTGAGCATCGATGATCCACTGACATTCCGGATTCTGCGCGAGGACGGGATGCGCAATGCGTTTGATGGCAAGGGCGACCCCGGCTTGTCGCTGTGCCATGTATCTTGCGCACGTTATGATCCTGAAGGACGCCCGCGGACAATCTCGACACTGCTGGACGGTCCGGACCGACCAACCGCCGTGCTGGCCGTTGCTGACGGTCTCGCGATCGAACTCATGGCTGCGGCCCAGGCGCGCGGACTGTCAATACCCGAGGATCTGTCGGTCATCGGCTTCGACAATATCCCTGCAGCCGCGCATGTCACGCCCGGCCTGACCACATTTGATGCCCGCATTGCAGATTGTGCTTCTGAACTGGCTGCAATGCTGCTGGCGCGGATTGCCGCGCCCGACCAGCCGCATGTTTCGCGGCTTCTGACGCCGCAACTGGTCTTGCGGCACTCGCACGGGCCCGCGCCGCGGGCGTAGCCTACAAGACTTCATAACGGGAGGAAGACCACATTAAATCCAAACTGAAACCTGCCTTTCTTGCGAGTGCAAGCGCTTTAATCTCGACATCACTTGCTGCCGAAACCCTGTTCTGGCCCACTCAGGCGCGCCCCATCGAAGAAAACTCAGGCGATGCGCGAACAGGTGCTCGCAGGCTTTGACGGGGACGTGACATTCGAGCCCTCGGACGAAGGGCCGTGGCAGACGCGGCTCGAGGCCGAGATGCAGGCCGGTTCGGGGCGGATCGGGGTCTTGGGCGCGCTCCATGGCAATTTCAGCCCGCCGGTCGATGGGCTGGCGGATCTGTCCGAGATTGACGTGAGCGCGGTCGCGCCGGGCTTTGTCGAGCTGGGGCGGCTCGAGACGGATGAGCAGAAATACATCCCCTGGATGCAGGCGAGTTTCGTGATGGCCGCGCATCGCGATGCGTTGGAATACCTGCCCGAGGGGGCGGATCTGATGGCGCTGAACTATGACGAGCAGATCGCATGGGGGGCCAATATCCACGAAGCGACCGGCGGGTGGATCACCTGCCCCCGCGCGAGCGCGGGATTGCCATGGTGTTCCAGAATTACGCTGTGTTCCCGCATCTCACGGTCTTCGAGAATATCGCCTTTGGCCTGCGCATGGCGAAGCCGCCGCAGGCCGAGGTCACGCGGCGGGTCACGCGCACTGCCGAGTTGATGCATATCTAACAGTTGCTCAAGCGCTACTCGGGCGAGCTTTCAGGCGGACAGCGCCAGCGGGTTGCTGTGGCGCGGGCGCTGGCGATGGAGCCGGACGTGATCCTGATGGATGAGCCGCTCTCGAACCTGGATGCGCTCTTGCGGCTGGAGATGCGGGCCGAGTTGAAGGGCGTGCTGGCAGAGTCCAAGACCACTACCAATTACGTCACCCATGATCAGGTCGAGACGAGGTCGCTCGCCGACCGTATCAGAGTGATGAACGGCGGTTATATCGTGCAGGCCGACCGGCCCACGCAGGTCTATCGCAACCCCGCCGCGCGGTTTGTGGGCAGCTTCATCGGCAACCCGCCGATGGATTTACTGCCCGCGAAGCGCAGCGAGAACGGGCGCTGGCATGTCGCCGGGCAGGATTTCGATGGCCCGGACACCGCCGCCGCCGAATTTGCCATCCGCCCATAGGACATACACCCGGCCGAGGCCGGGCTGGAGGCCGAGGTGCGCGTGGTCGAACCGCTAGGGCCCCATACGCTGATCACCGCGGAGGTGGCGGGCAAGCCCTTCCGCGCGGTGCTGGAAAGCGACCGTGCCATCGCGCCGGGTGAGGTCATCACCCTAGCCCCGATCCCCGACCGCATCCGCTGGTTCGATCCTGAAACTCAAAAGGCCATCGCATGAGTGACGCGTTACATTCTGCTGCCATCGAGATCCTGAAGATCAATGATCGCGGCAGTTATACTGTGCCCACCAAGGGGCTCTACCCCTTCCAGTGGAACTGGGATTCCTGCCTGACCGCGCTCGGCCAGCGCCATTTCCACCCGGGTCGCGCGCTGACCGAGATCAAAACGCTGTTCGCGCATCAATGGCCCTGCGGCATGGTCCCGCATATCATCTTTCACGCGCTCGATGAGGGCTATTTTTTTCCGGTCCCGATATCTGGGATTGCCGCCGCCCCATGCCCACCAGCGGCATCACGCAATCGCCGATGGCTGGATTTGCGCTGAAACGTCTGCTGGACAGCGCGCCGGACCTGCGCGCCAAGGCGCGGCCGTTGCTGGCGCAGATCACCGCTTGGCATCGCTGGTTTCACGCGACCCGTGATCCGCAGGGTACAGGGCTGGTCGCGATCATTCATCCGTGGGAATCCGGGCGCGACAATTCGGTGGATTGGGATAGGCCCTTCGAGCGCGTGCCGACCGAGGGCATCACCCCCTATACGCGGCGCGACGCGCAGCATGCCGACCCTGCCCGCCGCCCGACCAAAGAGCAATACGGCCGGTATATCTGGCTTGTGGAGCGTTTTCGGGACCTTGGCTGGCAGACCGAGAAGTTGCACGACGCCTCACCCTTTCAGGTGATTGATCCCGGCTTCAATGCGATCCCGATCCGCTCTTGTCTGGACTTGGCCGATCTGGCGGATGCGCTTGTAGAGCCAGAACTGGCACAGGAAAGCCGCAACATGGCCGAAAGGGGGCTGGCGGCGCTCTCCAGCCTGTGGTCGGAGGGCCGTGGCCAGTATCTCTGCCTTGACCGTGTGACGGGGGAGGTAGTGGGAGGATAGGCGAAGCGTTCATCACCCCCGAGGCGTATCACCTGATCCGCAGTCCTTGCATTACGAAGACGCGGCTCAGGAGCCAAACCCGTCGCAGCCCGTCATGCCATTTCGCGCGATTTCGCATCATTAAACTTCAGAAATCCAATATTTTAGCGCGGCTTGCCCTACCCTGTCATTTCCATCGTGGCTGGGCTGCCAGACAAAAGATATGCGCACGGGCACCGAGAAGCTCCAGGCGTTACGCTTGCTAACGCCAGCCCGTCACCGCCACGGCTGCATTCGAGATTAAGGCCGCAGCAACTCCAGCGTCGCCTTGGCGCGCATCGATCTGGACTGACGCGCCACATCACCTTGACTCGGCTCTGACGGTCGGCTCAAGCTTTGCATATGCAAGCGACCACGCGACAGCATCTGGAAATGCACCCGACGCGACGCCTTGCCATGACCGGGGCGTTACGTCAGGCCATCGATTTTCTCAAGATCGACAATCTCGCCCTCAGCCGTCGACTCAGGACCATGGCGCAGACGAACCCCGCGCTTGTCCTGAACACGTTACCGCCACCAGCCCCCAATGATCCCGTGCCTGCCCAGCCTGCAACGGCGCCACCTGCTGGAACCGACCTGACGCAGACGCGCCTCGCGGCACCTGATGCGAGCCTGCGTGCGCATGTGGCGACCGAGATCGGACTTGCCTTTCGCAGCACCGAGGAAACCCGTATCGCCAGCATCATTGCGGAAGCGCTGGAGCCAACCGGCTGGCTGGGCGAGTCACTTGGTGTATTGGCGGCGCGTGCAGAATGCTCCCTTACCGAAGCCGAGCGTATTCTGGCGCGGCTGCAACAGATCGAACCCGCCGGGATTTTCGCGCGCGATCTGGCCGAATGCCTCCGGCTTCAGGCGCACGAGCGCGGGATACTCAGCCCGGCCATGGATATGCTGCTGGCCCATCTCGACCTGATCGCACGTGGCAAGATCGACACTCTGGCAGAGCTTTGCGCCACAAGCTCAACTGAGATTCTTGCGTTGATCAGCAGGATCCGCAGCCTCGACCCGAAGCCCGGGCTTGTCTTTGCCCCCGACGACGCGCCGATCCGCCCGCCAGACGTGATCATCGAACGCACCGGAGAGAATGGCTGGCGGATCGAACTGAACAAGTCTACCGCCCCAGAGATCACCCTGCGCACGGGTACTGAAGGCATTGGCAGCGAGGCCGCATTCGAGGCCGCGCGCGATGAGGCGCGCTGGATTATGCGCGCGGTATCACGGCGCAATGCCACTGTGCTGAAAGTGGTTGGCGCAGTAATCGCGCTGCAATCGGAGTATCTGGAGAAGGGTGTCGCGGGGCTGCGACCATTGACCCGCGCACAGGCCGCAGACAAGGCAGGCTTGCATGAAACCACTGTCGGACGAGTGGCCAATGCGATCCTCGTGCAGACGCCTAAAGGCACTGTGCCGCTCGCGCGGTTCTTCAGCGCTGCTCTGAAAGGCGCTGGAGATGCCGAGGAGGTGTCTGCAGAACGTGTCCGCCTGCGCCTGCGTGAACTGATCGAAGCCGAAAATCCTGAGGCGCCTCTCAACGACGCGGCGCTGGCAGAAAACCTCGGCACCGAGGGCATCCAGGTTGCCCGGCGCACAATCGCCAAATATCGCGACGCCATGGGCCTTGCATCGTCGCGCGCCCGCCGCGTCAGATACCGGACAACCCGACAGATGCAGCGCGCAGACAATGAGTGAAAATCCACGCCGCCGCGTGTAACACGCGCAATGCGGCAATATCTCGATGGTTTCGAATTACCGGCGCTCTATCGACAAAGTTCTGTTTTTGTTTGTGAATTTTTCTTCGACACCCGCGCCGAATTTTTGGCATGAATGCTGCAAGAGATTGGTGCAGGTGTTCCACGCACCTGCCGTTCAACCCGGTCGGCCACTATGGTCGGCAGGAGCAACAGGGAGACCTCGGAAATATGAAAGTCATACACCGAACTATTGTCGCTTCGGCCATTGCACTCTGTATGGCCCCGGCCGTCCAGGCACAGGAGCTGGTTGTCGGTTTTACCCGCGATGCAGACACGCTGGACCCGGCCAACCATCGGAACCGTGAGACGGAAACGATCATCCGCAACATCTATGACGGCATCCTGACCCGCGCTTCGGATATGCAGATTCACCCCGAAATCGCGGAGAGCTACACGCAAGTCTCGCCGACCGTCTATGATTTCACCATCCGCTCGGGCATCACCTTCCATGACGGCTCCAGCCTGACCGTGGAAGATGTGAAATTCACGCTCGACCGGGTGATCCTCGAAGGCGGGATGGGCGATGGTCAGACCAGCCCGCGCGGCAGTCTGCTGGGGCCTGTCGAGTCGGTCGAGATTGTCGATGACAGCACCATTCGCATAACACTGAGCGAGCCGTGGCCTCTGCTGCCCGCGATGCTGCCGCATCAGCAGATCGTCTCGCAAGCTCATGTCGAGGAAGTTGGCTCGGCTGGGATGGCCACGCAGGCGATGGGCGCGGGCCCCTTCCGTCTGGCGGACTGGCGACGTGGCGACTCGGTCATTCTCGAAAGATTTGACGACTATTACGGTGGCGCCACTGGCATTCCCGAAGCTGGCCCTGCCTGTGTCGAGCGTGTGATCTTCCAGGTCATCCCGGAATCGGCCTCGCGCGTGGCCGCGCTGCTCTCGGGCGATGTGCATATCATCAACGAGTTGCCGCCGCATTCAATGAATCAGGTCGAGAACAGCCCCAATGCGCAGGTCATGACCGTCAATGGCACGCGCAGCTTCTTCCTTGCGATGAACAATGAAGGCGACATCTTCGATGATGTCCGTGTGCGTCAGGCCGTGGCCCATGCGATTGACCGTGATCTCATCATCGACCGAATCCTCGGCGGCACGGCGACCAAGATCGACGGCATCATGAGCCCCGATGCCTTCGGCAAGAACCCCGATCTGCCCGAGTATGAATTCAACCCGGAACGGTCGCGCGAGCTTCTGGCCGAGGCGGGCTACCCAGACGGAATCTCGGTCACGCTCGACACCGAGGGTGCGCTGCGCGACACGGCCGAGGCGATTGCCTCGCTCATGACCAATGCCGGGATCACGACACGGGTGCAAGTGGGCGAAGGCACGCTTCTGACCCAGAAATGGCGCACACAGGGCGGCGAGAAGGAGGGCGACATGTATCTGACCTCCTGGGGCAACTCGACGCTCGATCCGTTCGACATCTTCGTGCCGACGCACCGTACCAATGATCGCGGCAATTCGGCCGGCTATTCCAACCCCGAACTCGATGCGCTTCTCGACGAGGCCGGGGCCGAGCTGGACCGCGAGCGCCGTGGGGAACTCTACCAGCAGGCAGAAGCCCTCGTGAATGCCGAAGTGCCCTATGTCTATCTCTGGGTGCCACAGGATATCTACGGCGTCTCGACCCGGCTGAGCAACTGGTCGCCCAGCCCTGACAGCCGCATCAATCTGCATCGGGCCTGCCTCGACTGACCCGATATCATCGCCGCGGGGCAAGAGATTGCCCTGCGGCGCGCATTGCCGCACTGTGCACCTTCGCTGTAGACCGGGATCTGTCAAAGACAGGCGCGGTCGCGCGTCGCCGCTTGCTCTTGCCCCCCCGGAGACCGGCATGACCTTTACCAGATTTCTCGAACGCCTCCTGCAATTGATCCCAGTGCTGCTGGGGGTGAGCGTGATCGTCTTTGTGATGATGGCTCTGACCCCGGGCGACCCTGTCCAGATCATGATCGGCGACCAGATCGTGACACCCGAGCAGGAAGCCCAGATGCGCCGCGATCTCGGCCTCGACAGGCCGGTGGTTGAGCGTTTCTTTGTCTTTCTGGGCAATGCCTTGCAATTCGACTTCGGTCAGAGCTTCTACCATCGCCGCCCGGTTGCCGAGGTAATCCTCGAGCGCCTGCCTGCAACCATCGAACTCACTGTCGTCGCCATGCTGATCGCGCTGTTCACGGCGATCCCGCTGGGCGTGTTGGCCGCTGTGCGCAAGAATTCGATTTTCGACCGGATCGCGACAGTCGGCGGGCTCCTCGGCGTTTCGCTGCCGGGCTTCTGGTTCGGCATCCTGCTGTTGATGCTCTTTGCAGTGCATCTCAACCTCTTGCCGGTGGCCGGCCGGATCAATTATGGCATCAGCCAGGGCATAACCCCCTATACGCATTTCCTGCTGATCGACACGCTGCTCAATGGCCGGTTTGACGCCTTCCGCAACGCGCTCGCCCATATCATCCTGCCCGCCATCACCCTGGGCCTGCCGATGACGGCGATCCTGATGCGGGTGACGCGCACGGCCATGCTCGAAGTGCTACGCGCAGATTATGTGACCTTCGCGCAGGCCAAGGGTCTGAGCCGGCAGCGCATCCTCTGGCGCCATGCGCTCAAGAACGCGCTGATCCCGACCGTATCGGTTGCCGCCATTGAAACCGGCAGCCTGCTGGGCGGGAACATGATCATCGAGACGGTCTTCGGTTGGCCCGGTCTGGGGCGGCTCGTGGTCGAGAGCATCTTCGTGCGCAACTACCCGCTCGTGCAGGCCGCGGTGCTGCTCTACGCGGTCATCTATGTGATGCTGAATTTCTTCGCCGATATTCTCTACACAATTCTCAACCCACGGGTGAAGCTGTGAGCGTCAGCGAACAATCCGCACCAGTCGCTGCAGAGTCCCTATTCCGGCGCAACATGGCGGCCTTTGTCGAGAACCGCCTTGCTTTCGGGTCGGCGATCGTGGTGGTGCTCTTCGTGCTCATGGCGATCTTTGCACCATGGATCGCGCCGAATGATCCCTATGCCACAAACCTATTCTTCCGGCTGCAACCCCCTGTCTGGATGGAGGGCGGCGAGTGGGCCTATCCGCTCGGGGCCGATGCGCTGGGCCGCTGTATCCTGTCTCGCATCATCTATGGCGCTCGGATCTCGATCTTCATCGGTGCGGCAGTGATCCTTGTTGCCACCACCATCGGCATTCTTGCCGGGCTCGCTGCGGGCTATCTGCGCGGCTGGGTTGATGTGGTGATCTCGCGGCTGGTCGATATCCTGCTGGGCTTTCCCTATCTGATCTTCGCCATCGGCCTGATGGCCATGATGGGGCCGGGGCTGGGGAACATCATCCTCGCGCTGGCCTACAAGGAGTGGGTCATCCCCTGCCGAGTGGTGCGCGGCGAAACGCTGGTCACGCGCGAGTTGGAATATGTCGAAGCCGCCCGCGCGCTCGGGGCCTCGGGGCGCCATATCATGCTGCGCGAGATCCTGCCCAATATCCTGTCGCCGGTGATCGTGGTCGCCACGATCCGCATGGCGCATGTGATCATTCTCGAAGCCTCGCTCTCGTTCCTTGGCCTTGGCGTGCAGCCGCCAACAGCCTCCTGGGGAGCGATGGTCGCTGATGGCCGCGCCTTCATTCTGGAAAGCTGGTGGGTTTCCACCTTCCCCGGCCTTGCGATCCTGCTGCTGGTGCTGGCGATCAACGTGGCCAGCCAGGGCCTTCGCGACGCCTTTGACCCGAGGTTCACCGAATGAGCGATGACATCCTTCTTGAAGTGCGCGGATTGCGCACAGTGTTCGACACCCGCTCGGGACAGGTCTGTGCCGTGGACGGCGTGGACGTGACCGTGACGCGGGGGGAATGCCTTGGTATTGTGGGCGAATCCGGCTCCGGAAAGTCGGTCACATTTGCCTCGGTAATGGGGCTGGTGCGCTCGCCGGGCCGGATCGAGGCGGGCGAGATCGTATTTGACGGGACAGATCTGCGCAAGCTCTCGCCCCGGAAGATGCAGGCGCTGCGCGGGCGTGACATCGCGATGACGATGCAAGACGCGCTCACGGCCCTGAACCCGGCGCTTACCGTGGGCGAACAGCTTGCCGAGATGCTCGAGGCCCATGACGATGATCTGCCGCGCCGCCGCGGTGCGCGGCGTGCGGCCATTCAGGCCCGCTCGGTCGAAATGTTGACACTGGTCGGCATCCCCTCGGCCGGGGATCGGCTGCGCCAGTATCCGCATGAATTCTCGGGCGGAATGCGACAGCGGATCATGATCGCCATCGCGCTCGCCTCCAAGCCGCGCCTGCTGATCGCGGATGAACCTACCACGGCGCTGGATGTCACGATTCAGGCGCAGGTTCTGGAACTCATCTCGAAGCTGCGCGCAGAGCTTGGCATGAGCGTGGTGCTCATCACACATGATCTGGGCGTCGTGGCCGAGCATTGCGACCGCGTGATGGTCATGTATGCCGGTCAGGTGGTTGAGGAAGGCCCGACAGCACGGGTCATCCGCGACCCGCGCCATCCCTACACGCGCGGACTTCTGGCCTCGATCCCCCGCCCGGCTTTGCGCGGCCAGCCGATCCGCCCTATCGATGGGCAGGTGCCCGATCTTGTCGATCTGCCACCACAATGCCGCTTCCTTGATCGCTGCCCGGAGGCCGGCGAGGCGTGCCGCCATCTGATCGACATGCATCCGGCAGGCCCTGCGCGCCGCGCGCGCTGCATCCGTATCGCCGTTCCAGAGACAGAAAAGGCCTGAGCCATGACAGTCGATCCCTTGCTCAAGGTCACCAATCTGACCAAAGTCTATACTGGCAGACCCAGCCTTGTCGGCCGCATGCTGGGGCGTGCGCCGGTCAATGTCCGCGCCGTCTCGGATGTGTCGCTGAGCGTCAATCGCGGTGAAATCCTCGGGCTGATCGGTGAGTCCGGTTGCGGGAAATCCACACTTGGCCGTGCGATCCTGCGACTGCACGAGCCGACGGCCGGCAAGGTGGAATTTGGCGGTACTGACATCACCGCCCTGCCCGCGCCCGATATGAAGGCGATGCGCAGGCGCATGCAGATCATCTTTCAGGATCCTTACGCCTCGCTCAACCCGCGCCGCACTGTCGCCGAGATCGTGGGCCTGCCGCTGCAACTGCATGGGCTGGCGAAGACCCGCACCGAGATGCGCGAGAAGGTCGCCCTGATGCTCGAGAAGGTCGGGCTCAAGGCAGGCCAGCTTGACCGTTATCCGCATCAGTTCTCGGGCGGCCAGCGCCAGCGCATCGGGATTGCCCGCGCGCTGATCTCGAACCCGGAATTCGTTGTCTGCGATGAACCCGTCTCGGCGCTCGATGTCTCGATCCAGGCGCAGATCATCCAGTTGCTTCAGGACCTCAAGCGCGAATTCGCCCTGACCTATCTCTTCATCTCGCATGATATTTCAGTCATTGGCTATCTCAGCGACCGTGTGGCGGTCATGTATCTGGGCGAGATCGTCGAGATGGGGCCGGTGGAGTCGATCCTTGCGCGACCGCGCCATCCCTACACACAAAGTCTGATGTCGGCGGTCCCGGAAGTCGAGGCCAGCGACAAGTCGCAGCGCGTACAATTGAGCGGCGATCTGCCCTCGCCGCTGAACCCACCATCCGGGTGCAAGTTCCACACGCGCTGCCCGCTCGCGATCGATATCTGCCGCCAGCGCAAGCCCGAAACCGAGAGGGTCGGCACTGGCCATACAGCGGCCTGTCACCGTCTGAAAGAAAACCTCTCCTTGCTGGAGGGCGCACGCGCATGAGGTTGGCGCGGGCATCCCTTCTGCAGGCGCCTGTCCTGTCCGGCGACGCCCATACGCGCGGGCGGCTGCAAGCCGAGGGCGCCGATGCGGCGCTACTCGCAAAGGTCCGGAACGCGACAATTGCGCGGGTCGAGGCCCTGCACCGACAGGGCAAGCTCACTGCGGATCAGCGCGCCTATCTCGCCGCGCAATATCACTTCCACCGCGAGCATGATCCCGATGGGATGGCCGAGTTGAAAGGGATTGCCAAAGGCTTCGGGCTGCCGGAGCATGCGCTTTTTGAGCATCTGCATCTTGGCACCTTGCGCGACCTCGCCAGCGGGGCGATTCTGACCGGCGATGGGTGCAGCGCCTTTGCGGTTGGCGACAGTCCCGATGGTCCCTTTGTCGCCAAGAACCGCGACTTCAGCGGCACGCATCTGGGCGTTCAGCGGCTCTTCTGGCATCAGGGCCCGGATATCCACACAGGCGGGATGCTCTGCCTTGGCAGCCTTGGCAGCCCCGGCGCCTATTCGAGCGGCATGAATGCAGCCGGCCTTGCACTGGTCGATACCCAGATCGGCGCGCGCCATCACGCTGTTGGCTGGCTGCGCTATCTGGCCATGACGCGGATCATCGCAAGCTGCAAGACTGTGGCCGAAGCGCTCGACTGGCTGCGCGTGCGTCCGCATGCGGGCGGCGGTGCGCTCATCCTAGCGGATGCCACGGGTGCCACAGCCGCTATTGAGTTGGGCGCGCGGGGGCCTGTGATCCGGAAGGGCGCGCGAAGCTGGAATACCAACCATTTCCGCGCACCCGAACTTGCGCAAGAGACACTTCTGCAAGACAGCACTGTCATCGACAACAATTCCGCCCTGCGCCTTGATGCCTTGACCGCCCGACTCTCTGGTCCTCCACCTGATCTTGCCGAAGCTGCGGGGATTCTCTCGCTGCACCGCGATGGGCCTGAGACCGGACCAATCTGCCAGCACCCGAGCACGGCAGATGATACGAGCACCCTGTCCTCGGTCATCTACGCGATTGCGCAAAAGCGCGTGTACTTCCATGATTCAAACCCTTGCGCGGGAAACTGGCATCGGTTTGACTTGCCGCAATGACCGGGCGGCAAGATGACGGAGCGCAGATGGCCGATTATGGCGGCGAGCTTGTTGGCACAGACCCCAAGATTGAGACCCTGCGCCAGCTTGCCCGCCGTGTCGCCCGCTCTGCTGCGCGCACGGTCCTGATCTACGGCGAGACCGGCACCGGCAAGGGGCTGCTCGCGCGCATGATCCACCAGAATTCACGCCGGGCTGACAAGCCTTTTCTGGATATCAACTGCGCGGCCATCCCTGCCGGGCTGATGGAATCCGAATTCTTCGGCCATGAGAAAGGCGCCTTCACCGGCGCGAGCGAACGCAAGATCGGGCTGGTGGAGGCCGCCAATCATGGCAGCGTCTTTCTTGACGAGATCCGCGAGATGGATCCGCACCTGCAAGCCAAGCTGCTCAGCCTGCTCGACACCCACCAATTCCGGCGCGTGGGGGCCGTCAAGGCAACGCATGTCGATCTGCGATTCATCGCCGCGACCAACAAGGTTCTGCTCTCTGAGGTCATGAGCGGGAATTTCCGCGAAGACCTCTACTACCGACTTCAGGTGGTCGCCCTCAACATCCCTGCACTGCGCGAACGCGGCGATGACGTCCTGGTCCTCGCCGAACACTTCATACAGCGCTTCAACATGGCTTTCGGCCGGGAAATCGGTGGGCTCGCGCCGGAAACCGCGGAGATCATGCGCAAATATCCGTGGCCGGGCAATGTGCGCGAACTGGAGAACCTGCTTGAGCGGATCTTCATCCTAGAGGATGACGACATGGTGCTGCCGCGCCATCTGCCCGACCGGATTCTGCGCACTGTGCGCTCGGGCGCAAAAGTGATCCCGCCGGCAGGTGAGACCCCTGTCGCGGATCAGGGATTTCACGCCGCGACGGCCGATTTCCAGCGCGAATTGGTGCAGCGCGCGCTCTTGCAGAGCGGCGGCAACCAGCAGGCGGCCGCAGGCCTCTTGAAGCTGACACGCCACGCCCTGCGCCACCAGATGCAGAAACTGGGGCTCTGAACCACCTTGTGTTTCAACGCCTTGCGTGCAACACCCGCGAGTGCGGGACTTTTGCGCATAATGCATCGGGAAGTAGTGGATACAATTCCAGTATTTTTAGCAATTACAGTAACATATGAGAAAATACTCTCTGGCACAAAAGCTGCATTTGTTAAGGCAGGAATTAGCAACGAGGCAGACATGTCATCCATGAAGGTCATCAGCCCAAACGGGCATCTGGGCTTCGCGCCCCTCAAGAACGGCAGTTTCCAGATCGGTGTTGCAGCCGGGCCGGATATCATTGCCGCAGATTCGGGCAGCGATGACATTGGCCCCGGACCTCTGGGCGCCGATACCTGCGCCAGCCCCCGCGCCTGGCAGGAGCACGATCTGGAATTGATGCTGCTCGCTGCACGCGAGAAAAATGTACCGATGATCATCGGCTCCGCCGGCGATACCGGCAGCAACAGCCGCGTGGACATGTATGTGCAGATCATTCGTGATCTGGCGAGCAAGCACAAGCTCGCGCCCTTCCGTTTGGGCTGGTTCTATTCCGAGGTGGACCCCGAGCGCGTGCGCGCGAGCATCCGCGACGGCGAACCCGTCACCGGGCTGGATGCCCGTGCCGAGCTGACCGAGGAAGAGCTTGACGCAACCGACCGCATCGTCGCGATGGCAGGCGTGCATCCTTACCTCAAGCTGCTGGAGGACGGTTGCGATGTCATCATCGGCGGGCGCTCTTCAGACAGTGCCGTTTTCGCGGCCCCAGCCCTGCATCGCGGTTACCCCGAAGCGCAGGCTTATTATCTGGGCAAGGTGCTGGAATGCGCGAGCTTCTGCGCCGAACCTTATGGCGCGAAGGAAACCGTCTTGGGTGAAATCACCCCTGACTGGGTTGATGTGACCGCCATGGCGCCCGAACAACGCTGCACCATTGCCTCGGTTGCAGGACATGCGATGTACGAACGTTCCAACCCGTTCCACGAATTTGTCGCGGGTGGCATGCTCGACATGACCGATTGCCATTATGACCAGATCGCTGACAAGACCACACGCGTAACGGGCATGAAATTCGTCCCTGCGCAGGAGGTTCGGGTCAAGCTCGAAGGCTCGGGCAAGATCGGCGAGCGGTTCGTGGGCATGGCCGGGATCCGTGATCCCTATACTATCGCAAATGTCGATGCGGTCATCGAATGGGCGCGCCAGCAAACCCGCGAACGCTTTGGCGAGAGCGGCTGGGAGCTGCATTACAATGTCTTCGGCCGTAACGGAGTCATGGGCGATATGGAGCCGCTCAAGGACAAGCCCGGCCATGAGTTGTGTGTAGTGGTGCAGGGCGTGGCGCCCACTGTCGAGATGGCCGAAGAGGTCGCGATGACCGGAACACGGCAGCTCTTTTACGCGCGCCTACCTGATGTGAAAGGAACTGCCGGTGGGGTGTCATTCATCCTTGACGAAGTGATGCAGGCGAGCCCCGCCTATCGCTGGACGCTGAATCACACCATGGCCGTGCGTGACCCGCTCGAGCTGTTCCCGACCCATAGCGAAATCGTCACCATAGGAGCCGCGGCATGAACACGCCCACAACACTTGCGAGCCTTGCCAAGACCATCCGCAGCAAGAATGCCGGGACCGACAAGATCACCTTCGACATCATCTTCCGCGAACGCGAAACCTATGATCTGGTCCGGCGCTCGGGCGCGCTCACACGTGAAAGCGTGTGCAAGGTGCTCAATATCGATGCTGCGCGCCTGACCGATTTCGTCGAATATGACCCCGGTCTCGCGATCAAATTTACCATTCTGCGGCCGCATCCCTCGGGCAGTGCCGGCGATGGAGATATCTTCGGCGCCCAGCAATATGCGCCTTTCCTCGATCTCGAGGTCGATCTCTCAGCGGCCTGACCCTTGGTCGCTGTCGAGCTCGACCTTATCTCCCAGTCGCTCAGGGTCTGCGGGATGCAGCCGGTCTTCGGCGCGTTCGCGAAATGCGAGTTCGCGGCCGCGCTCATGTCCATCAACCCTACCCAAGTGTTGGAGCCTCCGGCCAAGCCAGCACGCGTATGGATACCCCCCTCAGTTTTCAGTGGAAAAACAATCTGGCGCCGGTGCAAGCGACAGGATAATCTTGGCTGAAGAGACAACGCCTGCATCCAGATCGGCGAAGGCCTTCGGGCCTCCGTCAAGTGGGCGCGTGCTGACCCAGCCAAGCTTGCCCAGATGCCCTTTGTCGAGTGCATCGAGTGCTGCCGCAAAATCCGCGGGCGTATAGCAATAGCTGCCAGTGATGGTGATTTCCTGCAGCGTGATGCGGCGGATGTCATATCCTTCATGCCCGGGCAGAAGCCCGACGTGCACGATCACACCGCCGGGCCGGACCAGCCGCGAGGCGGCCTGACGCGTCGCTGCGGCGCCGACGGCGTCGATAATCAGGTCATAAGCACTCTCGCCCGGATCATTGGCACTCGGGTCGAACCCCGTGATCCCAGGCTCAGCCTCCAGCAGCGCGCGGCGTCCGGGGTGAGGCTCGGCGACGTCGATGATCTCGGCCCCCATATGCCGCGCGACCAGCGCCGCGCCCAGCCCAATGGCCCCGCCGCCCTGCACCAGCACGCGCGGGCGCGGCGCGCCCAGCCGCTCCAGTCCGATGCGCATTGCGTGCCATGACACCGCAACCGGCTCGCTCAGCGCGGCGTCGCGCAGCCGCATGCCCTCGGGCACGGGCAGCAGGTTGCGCTCGGGGATAGTGACATATTCGGCGAAAGCACCGGGGCGCGGGGGCATCGAGATGATCGCGCGCGTGGGCGAAAGATGCGGTCGCCCTGCGAGGGCTACAGGGCAGTCCGGGTCCACCACCAGCGGGTTGATCGCCACGCGCTCGCCCTCGCGCGGGCCGGAGGCAACGAAACCGGCCGCCTCATGGCCCAGCACGAGGGGCGGTGGGCGGCGGTCGTCATGTCCATGATAGGCGTGCATGTCGGACCCGCAAATGCCGACATCCGAGACGCGCACCAGAACCTCACCCGCTGCAGGCACTGGCACGGGTTGCTCGCGCAACACCATCTGATTGGGGCCAGTATAGACAAGCGCGCGCATCATCCCCCCTTATTTCGCCGTGAAGCCGCCATCGACATGCAATGTCTGGCCAGTGATATAGGCAGAGGCATCCGAACACAGAAAGATCGTGGCCCCATGGAGATCCTCTAGCGCCCCGTTGCGCCCTATGGCCGTGCGCGCGGCATTGGCGGCGGCCAGTTCGGCATCGGCGAAAACGGGCGCGGTGAGCGGTGTCGGGAAGAAGCCGGGCGCGATGGCGTTGCAGGTGATGCCCTGCCCCGAGAATTCCTGCGCCATCGCGCGGGTCAGTTGCACGATGCCGCCCTTGGCCGCACCATAGGGCGCGGAATTGGGGAAGGCGCGGCTCGATTGCAGCGAGGCGAGGTTCAGAACCCGCCCCCAGCCGCGCGCCGCCATGCCGGGTGCCAGATGCTGCAGCAGAAGGAATGGCGCGCGCAAATGGAGCGCCATATGCAGATCAAAGGCTTCGGGCGTCACGTCCAGATAGGGCTGGCGCAGGTTCACGCCTGCGGCATTGACGAGGATATCCACCTCGCCAACCGCGTCGGCCAAGGCCCGCAAGGCCTCCGGGTCGGTCAGATCGGTCGGGTGCAATGTGGCGTCGAGCCCCTCACTGGCCAGCGCAGTGCGCGCCTCTTGCAGGCGCGCAATGTCGCGCGCGGCCAGATGCAGGCGCGCGCCCTGCAGACCCAAGGCCCGCGCCATGGCTAGCCCGATGCCCGAATTGCCGCCCGTCACAAGCGCGCGGCGACCGCTCAGATCGAAGAGGGCATCAAGCCTTGGCACACCGCACCTTTTCGTCATCGGTCGCCTCGGCAGCCTGGATCAGCGCATCGGCGATCAACTCGCAGTCCTGCGCGCTCAGCTCCAGCGGCAGGCGTATGTCGCAGAGGGTGGTCTGGATCGCGCAGGCGCGGGGCACCTCGGTTGCCTGGGCGCCAGGCCATTGACCAGGGTTGGAGCTATAGCCCTCTGGTGAGGCGCTGCCGAACCATTTGACCCAGACGCCCCGCGCGCGGGCCGCGTCAATGAATGAAGCCATTGCGGTTTTGTCTCGCGCGGGCAAACGAAATTGCAGCGAAGACTGCGCATAGGCTTCTGCCTGTGGTCTGTGTGGCAGCACGAAGCCGGTGGCAGCCTGCAAGCGTTGCGCGATCCGATCGTGGCTCGCGTTCCAATCGGCCACGCGCTTGGGCAGGAGCGGCAGTTGCGGCAGCGCCAGCGCGGCCACAAGCGCCGACATCCGCAGCGAATAATTGCCGCAGCGGTCAAACCAGTCGACCATGACCTGCTCGGGAGGGCATGTACCGTTCTGCCGATAGAGCCGATAGCTGCCCGCGTGCAGGATCGCCTGTGCGGCGACATCATCATCGTCGGTGATCAGTATGCCGCCTTCGCCGGTATTCACATGCTTGCCCGACTGAAAGCTGAAGCACCCGGCAAGCCCGAAATTTCCCGCCTGCCATCCGGCCCAAGTGGCGCCCAGCGTATGGGCACAATCCTCGATCAGGGTGATCCCCTCTTCCCGGCACAGCTCCGCCAGCGCACCGAGGTCGCAAAGATGCCCGCGCATATGCGACAGGAGCAGCACCCGCGCGCCCGAGGCGCGCGCCTTGGCGCGCAGATCATCAAAATCAATGACCAGATCCTCGGTGATCTCGACCAGCACCGGGCGCGCCCCCACATGCTGCACCGCACCGGGAACGGGCCCAAGCGTGAAAGCGTTGAGCAGCACCTTGTCGCCCGGCACCACCCCTGCGGTCTTGAGCGCCAGAAACAGCGCCGATCCGCAGGAATTGAGCGCGACGGCATAGCGCCTGCCCATCATCCGCGCGAAGTCGCGTTCCAGCGCGGCTACGAGCCCACCATCGCCCCCAGATTCGGAGTAGCGATGCAGACGCCCGGTCTCTACCAGCGCCATGGCCATGGCGAGGGCCTTGGGCGGAATATCGGGCGGGCGGCCCAGATCGGGCGGGGAACGCATGGCTCAGATGGACTCGACCGGTGCGCCGAGGTCGAAATTATGGCCGGGATAGTATTTCGCCAGCCGCACGTCAGCCGTGCGAGCATGGGCCTCCATCCCCTCCAGCCGCGAGATGCGGGCAGTGCGGATGGCAAGCTCCTTGCTGGCTTCGTGATCGGCTTGCTGCCATGTCAGCGGCTTGAGGAATTTATGCACCGACAGCCCCGCCGAATAGCGCGCGGCGTATTTGGTGGGCAGGATGTGGTTGGGGCCGGAGCATTTGTCGCCATAGGCGACCGTCGTTTCCTCGCCCACAAAGAGCGAGCCATAATTGGTCAGATTGGCCATCCACCAGTCGAGATCGGCGCAGTGGACTTCCAGATGCTCGGAGGCGTATTCGTCAGAGACCTGCACCAGCTCCTCGCGTGTGTCGCAGAGCACCACCTCACCATAGTCGCGCCATGCGGCATCGGCGGCCTCGCGGGCGGGCTCGGGCAGGCTCGCGATCAGTTCGGGCACGCGGGCCATGACCTTTTCGGCCAGCGCGCGGTCATCGGTGAAGAGCCAAGCAGGGGATTCATGGCCATGTTCGGCCTGTCCGACGAGATCGACGGCCACGATTTCAGCGTCGGCAGTCTTGTCGGCGAGAATCCCGATCTCGGATGGACCAGCGAAAACGTCGATCCCGACCTTGCCAAACAGCGTGCGCTTGGCTTCGGCCACGAATTTATTGCCGGGTCCGACGATGACATCGGCCGGTTTGTCGGTGAAGAGACCATAAGCCATGGTCGCAATCGCCTGCACACCGCCCAGCGTCATGATGGTATCGGCGCCCGCCGCGCGCATCGCGTAGAGAACGTAAGGATGCATCGCGCCGCCCCGGAAGGGTGTGGAACAGGCGATCACTGTGCCCACGCCTGCGGCCTTCGCGGTGGCCACCGACATAACGGCCGAGGCGATATGGGCATAACGGCCTGTCGGCACATAGCACCCGGCGACATTGCAGGGCACCCATTTCTGCCCAGTCACCAGCCCCGAGGGCATGGTCATCTGGAAATCGCGGACCGAGTCGCGCTGTGCCAGTGCAAAGGTGCGGACCTGTTCGACAGCGAAGGCGATATCGTCCTTGACCTGCGCGGGCACCTCGCTTTCGCGCGCCTCCATGTCTTCGGGCGTCACGAGGATTGGCCCCTGCCACTTGTCGAGCTTGTACGCATAGTCTCTGACAGCCGCCTCGCCCTCGGTCTCGATCCGGGCCAGCATTTCGGAAACGACCTGCTGGGCATGCGCGGACTCGGTCTCGGGTGTTTTCGAAGCTTTCTTCAGATAGGTGATCGCCATCTTGATCTCTTCATGCTGAAAGTTGCGCCCTGCCGCCAAGATGGCGGCAGGGCAGGAGTTGCTTACTCGTTATTGGCAAAAGCCCGCAGTTCGGGATCATCCATGACCATCTGCATGAAGCTGGGGTTGATGTAATCCGCTGCATCAGGTGTGGACTCGGTCGTACCCACCGAGGTCATGAAGTCACCGATGGCGGTCAGCCACTGGTCCACATCGCTATGACCATCCGAGCGATCCATGATCACGAGTTGCTCTTCAAGCGAGAAGGTCGGGCGCAGGTCGAATTCGGCATTGACCGCTGCGTCCGAGATCTCGATCCCGCCATCGGAGTAGAAATCGACCAGATGACGACGCGCTTCCTCGGGGTTTTCGCGCGCCCAGACCACACCGCGCAGGAAGGCTGCCAGCACGCGGGCGACCAGTTCGGGGCTCTCTTCGGCGAAGCCGGGACGTACCACCAGTGCACCGGGCACGATGGCGCCCGCATCCGCGCCCGAACACAGGTAGTCACTATTGGCGCGCTCTTGCAGCGTGTAGGTGTTAGGGGCCCAGACGCCAGCCAGATTGGCCTCACCCGCGATGATGCCGGTGATGACCTGTGCTTGCCCGAGATTGACGAAACTGACCGAGTCAAGCGGCACGCCCATCATTTCAAGGCATTGCTGCGTGGCGAAATCCACCGTCGAGTTGGTGGTGAGCAGGATCCGCTCGCCCTCAATGCTCGACGGGTCGGCGCGGAACCCTTCAATCGCGTCATTGCTGGCCATCAGCGCGTTGCCGGCGCTTTCGTCATTGGTGATGCCAATGGTCTTTAGGCCGTAGCGGGCGGCTCCCAGCACTGCCGGAACCGAACCCGTGCCGCCCACATCCCAGTCATTGGCCTGCGCAGCTGCGATTTGCGGCGCGCCTGCGGGGAAGGTGGTGAAGCTCGGGTCAAGGCCTACTTCGGCCCACCAGCCGAATTCGGTCGCCAGATAGAAGGGCAGCGCCCAGTAGAGCGCAGGCTGATAGCTGAGATTGATCGGCGTCAGATCCTCAGCCTGTGCGGGCGCGATGGTACCGAAGCTGGCTGCAGTGGCAAGTGCCACGGCCTTGAAGGTGAGTTTCATGGGTTGGTCCTCCTTGTTGTGGTTGGTCGTTTCTCAGGCGTGCTGCGCCGCCTTTTCCTCGCGCAGGCTGCGCCAGATATGGGTGCGAAGATGGACGAAACTCTCCAGGTCCATCACATCCTCGATCTTCTCATGGCTGTCCCAGTCCTCGGCATTGCGGATCGAGGCGACATCCAGCACTTCCTTGATGCGTCCGGGCGCGCGGGTCATGATCGCGACGCGGTCCGCCAGATAGACGGCTTCTTCCACCGCATGGGTAATGAATAGCACGGTGCGCGGGTTCTTGCGCGCCAGCCGCACGAGTTCTTCCTGCATCACGACGCGGGTCTGCGCGTCGAGCGCGCCGAAGGGCTCGTCCATCAAGAGCACATCGGGGTCGAGGACATAGGCCCGCGCAATCGCCACGCGCTGCTGCATCCCGCCCGACAGCTGGTGCGGGAAGTGCTTGGCGTATTGCGTCAGGTTCATCAGGTTCAGGATCGCCTCTATGCGATTCGCGCGTTCGGACCCGCTGACATTGAGGTTGCGCAATCCGAGATCGATGTTGTCGTAAACGGTTTTCCACGGAAACAGCGCGAATTGCTGGAACACCACGGCGCGGTCAGGGCCTGGGCGTTTGATCGGCGTGCCATCGACCGAGACCACACCATCAGTCGCATTCTCGAAGCCCGCGACCATGCGCAGGCAGGTGGTCTTACCGCAGCCCGATGGGCCGACAATGGCGACGAATTCCTTGTCGCGAATCTCCAGGTCAATGTCTTTCAGCGCCACGAACCCCGAGTCGCGTGACCCGAAGATCTTGCCGACATTCTGAAACTGGATGACACCCATGTTTGTTCCTCCCCCTCTGCCTCAGTGGTCCAGCCCGCGGCGCTTTTGAATGTAGCGCTCGAGCCCGCGCAGCGCGCTGTCGAGCGCGAGCCCGACCAGCCCGATGGCGACCATGCCGGCCATGACTGTATGCGTCTGGATGTTCGCCTGCCCCTGAACCATCATGTAGCCAACACCTGCCGAGGCCACGATCAGTTCGGCCCCCACCAATGACTGCCAACCCAGGCCTGCCGAAACCCGGAGTCCCGAGATGATCGAGGGCACGGAGGAGGGCAGCAACACTTCCATGATGACCCGCCGTGAGGGTGTGCCGAGCATATTGGCAGCCTCGATCAGGCGCGGATCGACGAATTTCGCACCGCGATAGGCATTGATCACGCAAGGCGGAAAGGCACCCGCAAAGATGATCATGATCGGCCCGCCGATGCCAGTGCCGAACCACAGCGCGGCAAAGGGTACCCATGCGATGGGCGCAACGAAGCGCAGCGCGTCAAAGAGCGGTGAGACGATCTCGTCCAGAAGCTGATACCAGCCCATCAGCAACCCAAGCGGAATGCCGATAGCGGCGGCAAGCAGGAACCCATAGGCAAAACGCTGGAAACTTGCTGCAAGATGGCCCGGCAAGGTGGCGCCAGCAAAACGGCGATCGAGCAGCGCCATGAAACGCTCATAAACCTCAACTGGCGAGGGCAGGAAGATGTCCGAGACTAGCCCGCTCATCGCCATACCTTGCCAGAACCCCAGGAAGCAGGCGAGACCGAGGAAGCCGAGCAGGATGGATTGGGTGAAGCTGATCTGGCGGTTCATCGTATCACCCTTTCGCAGCCAGTGCGGCGGTATTCCAGCGCAGCGCGCGTGCCTCGGCCACGCCCAGAACTCGTGTTGTCCCCCAGCCAAGAATCGCTACTGCGATCATACCGACGAGGATCATGCCGGGATAAAGGTCCTGTTGCGCGACGCTCAGCACCCGGCCAATGCCATAGAACGCCCCCACCAGTTCGGCCGCGACCAGCGTTGTCCAGGATGCCTGCAGCGACAGCCGCAGCCCCGTGAAAATCATCGGGCTGGCACCGGGGATGAGCACCTCTGAGACGAAGCGGATTTTCGGCATACCGAGCATGTAGGCAGCTTCCAGCACCGGGCGGTCGATATTGCGCACGCCCGCGAAGGTGTTGATGACCGAGGGCACGAACGCCGAAAACCAGATCACCATGATCTTTGCGGCATCGCCCAGACCGAGCCAGAGGATGGCCAGCGGGATCCAGGCGAGCGGCGGAATCGGGCGGATGATCAGGAAAATCGGGTTGATAAAGGCCTCGGCCTTGCGGCTCCAACCCATCAACAGACCAAGTGGCACGCCGGTTGCAATGGCAAACAGGAAGCCCATGACCACGAGGCGCAGCGAATTATAGACGTGCATCGTGAGTTCGCCGCCGGCATAGCCTCGCACAGAGACATGAACCAGCGCGGACCATGTCTCTGCCGGTGAGGGGAAGCGGCCCGGGGGGATGATGCCGAAAAACGCCGTTGCGGCATACCAAAGTGCGCAGACGATCAGAATCGTAGCCAACCCTATCGAGACTCTACGTGGCACGCACCCTCTCCCCCCCCAGTGAAACCGTCATATGTAAACGCTTTCATATTCTCGCATCGACTGTCAAGAAAAGATTCGTGTCCGTTGAAATTTTCCAATATTCGTGTAATTTATTGTCAGAATTGGAATGAAAATTTTCATGAAAGGATACGAGTGCCGCGCCATCGCAAGCCCACGCTGAATGACATTGCCCGCGAATCCGGCAGTTCGATTGCGACCGTTTCGCGCGCCATGTCGCAGCCCGAACTGCTGCAACCGCAGACGCTGGAACGCATCCGCGAGGTTGCGGCGCGGCTTGGCTACGTCCCGAATCGGCGCGCGCGGGCGCTGGCTTCGGGAAACTCTGAGACAATCGGCGTCGTTGTCCCGACGCTCAATTCACCGATCTTTTCCTCGACCTTGCAAGAGATGCAGCGAAGCTTTGCTGCGAACGGATTTCAGCTTCTGATCGCCTCGCATGAGTATGATCCGGCCAGCGAAACCGCCGCACTTGCACAACTCATTTCGCATGGCGTGGACGGGCTAGTCGTCGTCGGCGCGCAAAGACCGCAATCCTCTTGGGCGCTGCTGGAGGCCGCGCAGGTGCCGCTCATCCAGATCTGGGAGGGGCGCTCGGAGCATGATCGGATCACCGTTGACAATTATCAGGCGGGATATCTGGTAGCGCGCTATCTGATCGATATCGGGCATCGCAAATTCGGTGTCATCTGCGGCCATCTGCTGAACAATGACCGCCAGTCCGCGCGCGTCGAGGGTATCCGCGCGGCCCTTGAGAAAGAGGATCTGAGACTCGCGCGCACTCAGATCAGCGAACAGCCGCTGACGATCAGCGCAGGCCGGGCCGGGTGCATGACCCTGCTCGAAATGCTGCCGCGCCCGACAGCGATCATCGGTACAGCCGATCTTCTGGCCATCGGCGCGATGTTCGAGGCGCAGGGGCGCGGGATCGTCGTACCGGATGCCCTGTCGATTGCCGGTATCGACAATGTCGATGTCGCGGCACACCTGTCGCCCTCGCTGACCACGGTTGATATTCCGGCCGCCAATATCGGAGCCGAAGCGGCGGCCCTGATGCTGCGTCGCGTTCGGCAGGGCGATACGAAACCGGGCACCAGCATTTCGCTCCCGGTGACACTGGTTGTCCGACACTCGACCGCGCGCCCATCGGACTAAATGCTCGGCCCCGGCATCTGGTGGGTCATATTGACGCTTAACCTGTCTGGCCCGGAAGTCCAGAATTTGCAGCGAAGACATCGGGCTGCAGGTTCTGGTAGAAGGCCTGGCGCAGCATCTCCTCATCAAAACGAATGCTGTTGAACCCGGTCCAGATCGCGGGCGACCAGCGATCGATCAGCGCACTGATCTCTTGGGTGAGCTCAAATAGAGTTGGCAAGCTGGGATCGGTCAGCTGCGCTGGGCGCAGACCGGTTACTGCCAGCGCCCAAGGAGACGGGATGATGTGGGGTGCGATCCGGCAACGCAGATTGACCCGCTCGATCTCCCTGAATTCAGCATCCGTCAGAATGGCCGCGAATTGCAGGGGCTGATCGAAGGCGGGTGAGATGCCGGTGGTCTCAATGTCGTAGAATGCGAAATTCATGAGCATAGCGTAGTGGAACAAGCGCTAACAGTCATCTGAGAAAGCCCGGTTCAATACAATATGAGTGTGACGCCCGAAGCTGATCGCTATTTGCACATCGGATCAATGCCTCAAAGCTGTCCGATCTGTTCATTAAGTCGCTCTATCCGTGCCAATTGATCTCGACCAGCACGCCCCGCTTGCACGGTCGTAGCGACCATCAACCGATGGCAAAGGGCGAGTACAGCGGCGTGATTGAACTGAGGCGTGCTGGTCGCCGTCACGCAGTGAAAATGCCAGTTTGCATCTTTCCGGGTCGGGGCACTCTCATCGGTGATGTAGCATAGCTTCGCACCCGTTCCCGAGATCGCATCCAACATGGAATCCATGCCCGCCACGCGCCGCCGCAAACCAAAGACTATCACGCAATCACGCGCATCCATAACCGCGATATGCTCGCCCATGGTTTCGCCGCCACGTGGTACCACCACAACATCGGGCAGCACTTTCAGCAGCTGCCAGTAAAGGTAAGTCGCGAAAGACTGTGATATACGGAACCCGACCAGCCAGACACGGCGTGCGGTCAGCAATTCTGAAGCCACGGCAGAAATCTGATCAGCTTCTATCTGGCTGAAGCTGCGCTCCAGATTGTCAATCTCTTCAGCAATGCCGGGATGGGCAGACCCGGCAATCTGATCGGGATGCGCCAGAAACAACCGAGAGCCGGTCCGGCTTTCATCGCGCGCCATGCGCCGCGCTTCCTCATAGCTTTCGAAACCAAGGCGTCTTACGAAGCGCGACACTGTTGCTTTCGACACATCCGCAAGCCGCGCAAGCTCCTGTGCGTTATAGCTGGCGATCTCGCCGGGAAACTGTGTCAGGAATTCCCCAAGCTTGCGCTCGGCAGGATGCAGGTCGGGCAAGGACTGGCGGACCCGCTCCAGAAAGGAACGTTCAGGTTCGTCGGGACCCATCATTGCGGAACTCCAGTTTCACAGCTGCTTAATTAAACATCAATGATCAGCGATATGGAGCGGGATACAAGCAGAATTTGCACGGTTTTCGCAGTTTTGGGAAGAAACTGAGATTTCTTGTTGCGCGGAAACAGTGATTCGTGCGCTCTTTGTGAAACCAAGATTTCACAGACAACTGGAGCCCGCCATGACACTACGCCGCACTCTTCTGATCTGTTCTGCCGCTGCACTCGCGGCCTCTGCCCTGCCTGCTGTTGCTCAGGACTGGCCGGAGCGCCCGGTTCGCATTCTCGTCTCTTTTCCGCCCGGCGGGTCGAGCGATCTTGTCGCGCGCCTGCTGGCAGAGCATCTTGGCGAGCGCCTTGGCCAACCTTTCATCGTTGAAAACCGCCCGGGCGCGGGCGGAACAGTTGCGGCGCTTGCCCTGAAAGACGCTGCTGCAGATGGCCATACCTTCATGCTGTCGAACCTGACACCATTCGGGATCGCACCGACCCTGTTTCCGGATGCCGGATACGACCCAGTCGAAGATTTCACGCATGTTTCCTATATCGGCGGTGTTCACCTTGGGCTGTTCGCAGGGGCCGAACTGGAGATCGACACATTGGACGCGCTGATCGCGCGCGCGCAGGCCGAGCCGGGCATGCTCGATTATGGCACGTCCGGCGTGGGGTCCTGGGGGCATATCGTCAGCGCCCGCTTCGGGGCACTGTCAGGAACAGAGATGGAGCATATCCCCTATCAGGGCTCTGGGCCGATGAGGCTGGACCTGCAAGCCGGTGTGATCGGGTTGGCATTCGATGCGGTTCCGCAAAACCTGCCGCTTGTGGCAGAAGGTGTCGCCATCCCGCTGGCCGTGAGCGCGCCTCAGCGGCTTGATACCCTGCCCGATGTTCCGACATTCCGCGAAGCAGGCCTCGATCTGATCGCAGAAAACTGGCTGGGGTTCTCTGCACCTGCCGGACTGGACCCGGCCATTGCAGCACAGCTTGACGAAACCCTGACCGACATCATGACAGCGTCGGAAATAACAGCCCAGTTCGACAACTGGGGCATCGTGCGCGTGCCAATGGATGGAGCGGCCTTTGCAGCATTCGTGGCAGACCAGTATTCTGCATGGGCCCCTATGGTCGAAGCGGCACGATAAGGAGCAGAATATGCGGATTGCTGTTTTCTTCGTCGGTGAGGTGGAGGACCGTGGTTTCAATGCAAGTGCCCTTGGCGGCGTGGAGCGCGCACGCGATGAAGGCCTGGCAGACATCTCTGTCGTACGCGGGATTCCCTACGATCAGACCGTGATCCGCGACGCTTTGCGTGAAACCCTGTCCAGCGTGGAAGGTCTGGTCTTCGTCGGTGGACAGGGGAACCTTGCGGTGCCTGAAGCTGCCGCCGAGTACCGGGATCATCGCTTCGCCATCGTGCAGGGCGCGCATCTTGGCGACAACTTGGCCAGCTATGACGTGCGACAGGAGGATTCTGCCTTTCTGGCAGGTGTGCTCGCAGCGCGGATCAGCAAGACCGGCACTGTCGCACATCTTTCAGGGCATCGGGTGAAACCGGGACTGAAAGGACGCGCAGCCTTCGTCGGCGGCGTGCGCCATGTTGCGCCTGACATGCCAGTCTTGACCGGCTTTTGCGGCACGCAAGACAACAGCACTGTGACGCACCAATGGGCCAGCGCGCAGGCAGATGCAGGCGCGGATGTGTTGTTTACTATGCTGAACGGTGCACGGGATGGGGCCATCGCAGCATGCCGCGACAAGAATATACGCCAGATCGGCAACGCCCTTGATTGGGTAGAGATGATGCCCGATGTCTTCTGTGCCTCTGCCTTGGCGCGGATTGACAGGGCAGTGTCCCGGGCGATCACCGACATGATCGCGGGCCATGTGCCACGGCATATTGTTGAGATGGGGCTTGCGCAGGGGGACAATTCTGTAGGTCTGTCTCTGCATCCCGATCTGGAAACAGACCATCGCGACGCGATCTCGGCTATTGCAGACGGGATAGCATCGCGCGCGATCACAGTCCCGGTGGCGTATGATGGACCTGAATTTACCTTGCAGACAGGAGAGGCTAGTTGGACAGAGCACGCCTGACAGATGCTCTTGGCCCGATTGCACTGATGGCGATCGGCATAGCCTTCGCGGCAGGGTCGTGGTTGCATCTTGATCTTGGAACCTTGCGCAGACTTGGCCCCGGCGCACTGCCGCTGGGTCTGGGAGTTATCCTGACGATCCTTGGGGCCATCGCCTTGGTACAGGGGTTTTTACAGCGTGCAGAACAGATTCCACGCCCCGACCTGCATGCGCTTGCAGCGGTTGGTGTGGCCATCACCACCTTCGCGGTCCTGACTGAACGGCTGGGCTTGCTACCGGCAGTCTTCGGGACAGTGCTGGCAATGACGACGGTGATCGGTGATCTGCCGTGGCTCGGCCGCCTTGCCCTGGCGCTGGGTGTCGCCGTGGGTGTCTGGGCCATTTTCCTTCTGGGCCTGCGATTGCCCATTCGCGCCTTTGGAGCCGGATGATGGAGCTACTCGGAAACCTCGCGCTGGGCTTTGCCGCGGCCACCACGCTTGAAATGCTGACGGTCTGTTTTGTCGGGGTGTTGCTTGGAACCTTTGTTGGTGTTCTGCCAGGCATCGGGCCACTGGCCGCTGTGGCTATGCTTTTGCCAGTGTCGTTCCACCTGCCAGCAGAAGCGGCGCTGATCCTGCTGGCTGGCGTCTATTACGGTGCGGAATATGGTGGATCCACCGCGTCCATCTTGCTGAACATTCCGGGCACGCCCTCTGCCTCCGTGACAGCATTGGACGGATTTCCCATGGCACAGAAAGGTCGGGCGGGTGTCGCGCTGGTGCTGACCGCGATTGCCTCTTTTGTCGGCGGCATTGTGGGCGTGATCGTGATGGCGCTGCTCTCCCCTGCCCTCGCAGGATTTGCATTGCAATTCGGACCCGCCGAGTATTTCGCCGTCATGGTGCTGGGGCTTGTTGCCGCCACCGTGGTCGGGGGACGTGGCATTGTGAGGGGACTTGCGATGGTCTGCCTGGGCCTGTTGCTGGGCACGATCGGCGTGGATGTGAATTCGGGCGCGACGCGCTTCACAGGTGGCATTGCGGACTTGCGCGACGGAATTGGACTTGTCGTGGTCGCGATGGGCCTGTTTGGAGTATCCGAGGTCATTGCCTCTATTCGCGGAGGCACCCGACAAAAAGTATCACAACCGTTGAATTGGCGCAGCCTGATGCCCAACCGGGATGATTGGACGCGCGTCCCCGGTCCTGCCCTGCGCGGCAGCGCAGTGGGATCGTTCTTCGGCACCTTGCCGGGAGCCGGGCAAACAGTGGCATCTTTCGTCGGTTACGCCGTCGAAAAACGCATATCGCGCAACAAAGACAAATTTGGACATGGCGCAGTCGAAGGGGTCGTGGTGCCGGAAGCGGCCAACAATGCAGCCGCTCAGACTGCTTTCATCCCAACCCTCACCCTGGGGATTCCCGGCAGCACCACCATGGCGCTGATGCTCGGCGCCCTGATGATCCATGGGATCACGCCAGGACCACGACTGATCGCCGATCACCCTTCGCTGTTCTGGGGTCTGGTCGCAAGTTTCTTGATCGGCAATCTGATGTTGTTGGTCCTGAACATTCCACTTGTCGGGCTGTGGGCGCGGCTGTTGCGCGTGCCCCATGCCATGCTCTACCCGATCGTTGCGGTCCTGATCTGCATTGGTGTCTACAGCCTTCGGCTGAACCTCTTCGACGTATGGCTGACCCTTGGTTTTGGACTGCTAGGCTACGCTATGCGGCTATGGCGCTTTGAACCGGCGCCCCTGCTGATAGGCTTTGTTCTGGGACCAATGATTGAAGAATATTTCCGCCGCGCGATGCTCTTGTCGCGGGGTGATCCGATGGTGTTCTTGGAGCGCACAGGTAGCGCCACGCTACTCGCGATCGCAGTCGCTTTACTTATTGTGGCGGGCCTACAGCCTAGGAAACTCATTCAACGCGTATTCAAATGGTCATGAGTCCACGTCCGCGAATGCCGCCGAATGCAAGCCGGTGCGGGCGACTGCACGCGAATGCTGTTTTTCTGGTGTGGTGTTGATGTGGCGTTGATGTAAACTGCAAAAAGGCCTGTGGCATTAATATACCTCATTCTATGTGTTTGATATTGCTGTAATATTTGGTTGCGGGGGTAGGATTTGAATGTTGGCCTATTCGGTGCCGCCTGGCTACCGGCGGGACAAGCCGATCAGGCGGCCGAAGCTTGACGGGTTCACCGAGTTCATTGACGCCTGGCTTGAGGCCGACAAGGCCGTGCATCGCAAGCAGCGTCATACGGCCAAGCGGATATGGGAACGGCTTCAGGCCGAGCATGGCTTCACCGGCGGCTATACGATCGTCAAGGATTACGTGCGTGATCGTGAGCGGCGAACCCGGGAGATGTTCGTACCGCTGGCCCATCCGCCAGGCCATGCGCAGGCAGACTTTGGCGAAGCCATTGTCGTCATCGGCGGTGTCGAGCAGAAGGCGTATTTCTTCGTCATGGATCTGCCCCACAGCGATGCCTATTTCGTGCGGACCTATCCGGCGGCGACGGCGGAGGCCCGGATAGACGGGCATGTCCGTGCCTTTGCCTTCTTCGGCGGGGTGCCGCAGCCGGTGCTCTACGACAATGACCGCTGTCTGGTCTCGAAGATCCAGCCAGATGGCACGCGCATCCGCGCCGCGCTGTTCAGCGGCTTGCAGTCGCATTACCTGTTTCGGGATCGCTATGGTCGGCCCGGGAAGGGGAACGACAAGGGCGCTGTCGAGGGGATGGTCGGCTACGCCCGCCGCAACCACATGGTGCCGATCCCCCACTTTACGAGCTGGGACGATTTTATGGCCGACCTTGAAGGGCAGTGCCGCGCGCGCCTGACGCGCATTCTTCGGGGTCATAAGGAGACGATCGGTGAGAGGTTGCAGCGCGATCTGGCCGCGATGCGCCCCCTGCCTGCCGCCCCGTTCGAAGCCTGCGACCAAGCCGTTCGCTGCATCTGCGCAAAGACCGTTCGCGGTTGCAGCATCAGCGACGTGCTGGGCGGACAGTGGACTGTGACTTTGCAGCAATGCATGCGCGGTAAATGACAAAAGCTGCCGGTCGCGACGCCTGCCGTGATAGGCAGTAGTTGGCAGAAAGCGGAGATTGCAAAGTTGCGGGTCATGGACGCGGTGCTCGGCGTGCCCGGCCCATACCGGACGGTCGAGCTGACCCAAGCTGCCGCGTACTTCGCCAAGGCCGCCT
>REER01000066.1 GCA_007694945.1 Paracoccaceae bacterium
TGTGGTGTTTGGGCGGCGGTTTAATTTTCCGGTTGTGGCAATGGGTTTGGTGGATCTGTTCGTCGATATTTTGGGGGGGGGGGGGGGGGGGTGCACCCGCCCCTCTAGCAAGACCGGGCATGGTGCCCCAAGGAGAGCCGAGGTCACGCAGCCCCGGCCAGACAAAGCAAAACAGACGTTGAAGGAGATTAACCATGCGTCACGCAAGAGGCTACCGCCGCCTGAACCGCACCCATGAGCACCGAAAGGCGCTGTTTGCGAATATGGCTGGCTCGCTCATTGAACATGAGCAGATCAAGACAACCCTGCCCAAGGCCAAGGAACTGCGCCCCATCGTGGAAAAGCTGATCACGTTGGCAAAGCGCGGTGATCTGCACGCCCGCCGTCAGGCCGCAGCACAACTCAAGCAGGACAAGTACGTCGCCAAGCTGTTCGAAGTTCTGGGGCCGCGCTACAAGGAGCGCCACGGTGGGTATGTCCGCGTGCTCAAGGCCGGGTTCCGCTATGGTGATATGGCGCCGATGGCAATCATCGAATTCGTCGAGCGCGATGTCAGCGCCAAGGGCTCAGGCGATCTCGCCCGGCTCGAGGCCGAGGCTTCGGAAGAATAAAACCATCTGACTGTTTTCGAGGGGGGCCGCATCTGCGATGCGAGCCCCCTTTGTCATTGGAAACCTGCGCTAGCTTTCCCTATATCGATCGCGAGAAACATCCGGAGAGACTCCATGCGCCTGACTGTCATTCTGGCGTTATGTTTGCTGGTCGCGGCACCGATCCGTGCCGAAACTGTGGCGCAATCGCTCGCGCAGGTTCAGCTCAGTTTCGCGCCTGTGGTGCGCGAAGCGGTGCCCGCAGTGGTCAATATCTACGCGCAGCGCGTTGTGGCGCAGCGGACCTCGCCCTTCATCGATGATCCGTTCTTTGGCGATCTGTTCCGCAATTTCAGCCAGCCCACCCCGCGCATGCAAAATTCGCTTGGTTCGGGGGTGATCCTGTCCGAGGACGGGATCGTGGTGTCGAATTTCCATGTCGTCAGCAACGCCACCGAGATCCGCGTGGTGCTCAGTGACCGCCGCGAATTCGATGCCGATCTCGTCCTGACGGATGAGGAGAGCGATCTTGCAGTCCTCAAGTTGCGCGATGCGCGCGACCTGCCGGTGCTGAAACTCGCCGATTCAGACGCTATCGAGGTCGGCGATCTGGTTCTGGCCATCGGCAACCCGTTCGGTGTGGGTCAGACAGTCTCGAGCGGGATCATCTCTGGGCTGGCGCGGTCGGGCATCGCAGTGGGCTCGGGCCGTGGATATTTCATCCAGACCGATGCGCCGATCAATCCAGGCAATTCCGGTGGTGCGCTTGTCGATATGCGCGGTCATCTGGTCGGTGTGAATACGGCAATCATCACCCGCTCGGGTGCCTCGCATGGCATAGGCTTCGCGATACCGGCCAATCTGGTAAAGCAGGTGGTCGCGCAGGCTCGCGAGGGGCGCAACCGCTTCCAGCGCCCATGGGCGGGGGTGACAGTGCAGGCGGTCGATGCGGCGCTTGCGGAGGCCTTTGGCCAGAGGCTGCCGGAGGGCGTCGTGCTTTCGGAGTTGCATCCCGAGAGCCCGCTTGTCGCGGCGGGATTGCAGCGCGGGGATGTCGTGGTGTCGGTCGACGGTGCGCATGTCAATTCCGGCCCCGAAATGATGTTCCGCTTCTCGGCGCGTGGGATCGGGGGGCGGGCCGAATTGACCTATCTGCGCAATGGCAGGTTGGAGACTACCAAGGTCGATCTCATCGCGCCACCTGACAGACCTGATCGCGCGAGGCGCATCGTCGAGGATCTCTCGGCTTTGCGAGGGCTTTCGGTCGTGCGAATAAACCCGGCAGTCATAGCAGAGCATAACCTGCCGCTTGATGCCGAAGGAATTCTGGTCACGGAGCTGCGCGACCTGTCAGCGCGCACAGGCTTGCAACCGGGCGATATTCTGCTGACAATCAATGGCGTGCGGGTTGTGACGACGGATGATGTGATCACCCTCGCCGCAGAGCCGACGCGCAACTGGCAGATCGAGGCGCTGCGCGACGGGCGCCGGGTGGTGCTGCGCTTCCACCTATAGATACAGGCCCTTCCGCATGCCCTGCAAGCGGTCTAGACTGCGATGATGCCGGACCTGTTCGACCATGCCGCGCCCGATGCGCCGGAGACCGCACCGCGTCCGCTCGCGGATCGCCTGCGCCCGCGGCAGCTTGAGGATGTGATCGGTCAGGCGCAGGCCCTGGGGCCGGAAGGGCCCTTGGGGGCCATGCTTGCTTCTGGCATGCTGGCCTCGCTCATCCTCTGGGGGCCACCGGGTGTCGGCAAGACCACTATCGCAAGGCTTCTGGCGGACAGGACCGATCTGGAATTTGTCCAGATCAGCGCGATCTTCACTGGCGTGCACGATCTGCGCAAGGTTTTCGAACAGGCGAAGTTGCGCCGCCAGAACGGGCGCGGGACGCTGTTGTTCGTTGATGAGATTCACCGTTTCAACAAATCGCAGCAGGACAGTTTTCTGCCGCATATGGAAGATGGCACGATAACCTTGGTCGGGGCCACCACTGAAAACCCGTCCTTTGAATTGAACGCCGCGCTTCTGTCACGCGCGCAGGTGATCGTGCTGGAGCGATTCACGCTCGCCGATCTGGAATTGCTGGCGCAACGGGCCGAACAGGCGCTCGGTAGCGCGCTACCGCTGACTGGACCGGCGCGCGAGGCGTTGCTGGAAATGGCCGATGGTGACGGGCGGTCGCTGCTCAACCTGATCGAGCAGGTGGTCGGGTGGCAGGTCGAGGGCAAGCTAGCCCCCGAGGCTCTGGGGGCGCGGCTCATGCGGCGCGCAGCGCAATATGACAAGACCGGGGACGCGCATTACAACCTCATCTCGGCGCTGCATAAATCGGTGCGCGGCTCGGACCCGGATGCCGCACTCTACTGGTTTGCGCGCATGATCGCAGGCGGTGAGGATCCGCGCTATCTGGCGCGGCGTCTGACCCGGATGGCGGTCGAGGATATCGGTCTCGCCGATCCTCAGGCGCCGTCGGTCTGTCTGGAGGCATGGCAGGCTTACGAGCGCCTCGGATCGCCCGAGGGAGATCTGGCACTGGCGCAGGCCGTGACCTATCTTGCACTCGCGCCGAAGTCGAACGCGGGCTATGTCGCCTGGAAAGCGGCCCAGCGGATGGCGAAGGAGACCGGGTCGAAGCCGCCGCCGAAGCACATCTTGAACGCACCCACCAAGCTGATGAAGGAGCAGGGTTATGGCGCGGATTATGCCTATGATCATGATGCTGAGGACGGGTTTTCGGGGCAGAATTACTTTCCGGATGGGCTGAAGCGGCCCGTGCTATATCAGCCACTTGAACGCGGGTTTGAGCGGGAGCTTGCGAAGCGAGTGGCTTATTTCGCGAAGCTACGGGCGCGACGAGCGGAATAGTTCTGCCGGGGGCCGTGGCCGCTGCGCGGCCACGGTTCGGCGCTCCCGCGATGCCTCTGCAACTTCCGCGATGTTGGATTGAGTATTTTTGGCAAGAAAATGCGAGGTCATGACAGCTTGACATGCACTGGCGCGCGAGGAATGAGAGGCGCGGAGAAGAAGAGGCGCGAGATGGCAGGTGTGCAGATACGGCAGGTGGGCGCTGACGAGGGCGAGCAGCGGCTGGACCGCTGGCTGAAACGCCAGTTTCCGCAGATCACACAAGGCTTGATCGAAAAGGCTTGCCGCAAGGGCGAGATCCGGGTTGATGGCGGCAGGGTCAAGGCTTCGACGCGGGTCGAGGCGGGGCAGAATGTGCGCATACCGCCGCTGCCGGAGAACGAACCCGCACCTGTTGTGGTCAAGGCAAAGCCTCGCACTGAGGATGCCGAAATGATCCAGCAAGCTGTGATCTGGAAAGACCAGCATATCATTGCGCTCAACAAGCCGCCCGATCTGCCTAGTCAAGGCGGGAGCGGGCAGGGCGCGCGCCATGTCGATGGGCTCGCTGAGGCGCTCTGCTTTGGCTACAAGGAGCGCCCGGTACTGGTGCACCGGCTGGACAAGGATACCTCGGGCGTCTTGCTGCTGGCGCGTACGTCGCGAGTTGCGCGGCGGCTGGCCGAGGCGTTTCGCGAGCGCAGCGCGCGCAAGATCTACTGGGCGCTGGTCGCGGGCGTACCGAGCCCGTCCATGGGTACCATCCGTTATGGGCTGGTCAAGGCGGGGGGCAGGGGCGCGGGTGAGAAGATGCGCTGCATTCACCCTGGCGAGGTCGATCAGGTGGACGGGGCGAAGCGCGCGACCACCGACTATGCGGTGTTGGAGCGGCTTGGCGGGCGTGCGGCATGGGTGGCCCTCTCGCCGATCACAGGGCGGACGCATCAATTGCGCGCTCATATGGCCGAGATCGGACATCCGATCATCGGTGATGGCAAATATGGCGGCGGCGCGCAGGAGAATCTGGGCGATGGCTGGGGTGCAGGTATTGGTGGCGAGGTCAGCCGCAAGCTGCATCTGCATGCACGCTCGCTCCGGCTGGTGCATCCGATCACGGGCGCACTGCTGGATCTGACCGCGCCTCTGCCCGCGCATATGGCGGCGACATGGGCGCTGTTCGGCTGGCGCGACGGGGATGTGCCTGCTGACCCGTTCGAGGGTGAGTAATGCCGCTGAGGCTGGTGATTTTCGACGTCGATGGCACCTTGATCGACAGTCAGGCGCATATCTGTGCCGCGATGGGCGCTGCTTTCTGCGACTTGGGGCTCGAGGCGCCCCCTCGGCCGGAGGTTCTGCAGATCGTGGGACTGTCCTTGCCGCATGCCATGGCGCGGCTTGCGTCTGACGTGCCGCTGGAGGCTCGGGCGCAGCTTGTTGACGGCTACAAACGTGCCTTCGCTGCCCTGAGAGCAGCGGAATTGTCACCGCTTTACTCTGGGGCGCGCGAGGCTATTAAAGTACTGGGCGCGATGCCGGATGTGCTGCTGGGCATCGCGACCGGCAAATCTCGGCGCGGCCTTGCGCATCTGCTGGAGGCGCATGATCTGAGAGAGCTGTTCGTGACGGTACAGGTGGCCGATGATCACCCGTCGAAACCGCATCCGTCCATGATCCATGCCTGCCTCCGCGAAACAGGCGTCGCGCCGGAAAGCACCATCATGCTGGGGGATACCTCTTACGACATGGACATGGCGCAAGCGGCTTGTGTGCATGGATTGGGTGTTGCCTGGGGCTATCATCCACTTGAGAGTTTGGGCGTGCCGGTGATTGCAGATTTTACCGAGTTGCGGGGTGCAGTGCAGACCATCTGGGCGGGAGCAGAGGCATGAGTGGTTGGGCAAAGAAGCGGTTCTGGGCGGAGGTTGCCGTCTGTGCCTGCGAGGGCGGGTATACTCTGACGCTTGATGGGCGCGCGCCACGCACGCCTGCTAAACAGCCGCTTGTCGTGCCGACTGAAGCGCTGGCTGTGCTTCTGGCCGAGGAATGGCGTGCGCAGGGCGAGGTCATCGCGCCCGAGACCATGCCCGCCACACGCGCGGCGAATGCCGCGATCGACAAGGTCCGTGGGCAGATGGACGAGGTCACCGAGCTGCTTGCCGCCTATGGTGACAGTGATCTGGTCTGTTACCGGGCCGAGGCCCCCGAGGAACTCATCGCACTAGAAGAGCGGGCCTGGGATCCGTTGATCGATTGGGCCGCACATCGTTACGGCTGCCGCCCCCGTATCCGCTCGGGTGTCATGCACGGACCGCAACCGAAGGCGCTGCTTGACAGCCTGCATGCAGATGTCTCGCGGCTGGGGCCGTTCGAGTTGACTGCCTTTCACGATCTGGTCGCGATGTCATGCTCGCTCATCATCGCGCTTGCCCTGCTCGACCGCTATGCCGAGCCCGAGGCGCTCTGGCAGGTGTCGCGGATCGACGAGGATTGGCAGATTGCACAATGGGGCGAGGATGAGGAAGCAGCGGCGCTGACCGCAGGTCGGCGCAAGGCTTTTCTGGATGCAGCACGCTTCTATTTTGCAGCGCGAGCCTGAAAAGGGGAGATGGCGCGTCATTTGATCGGCGCGCCGAGCAATCAGTTTCCCGTGTGCTGCGCTCCGCCTATTTTGTCTTGACCGCTGCGTGGCGCTACAGCCATCAGGAAATATGCGCATCGCGACATTCAACGTCCAGAACCTGCGGCTGCGCCATCCAGAGGGTCGCGCCCGGTTCGATGGTGCCCGCGACTACGATGTTCCGGCGGACAACACAGAGGCCGCCATGGCGCTGGATCTGGCCGACCGCCGGCTCACGGGGCAAATCCTCGCGCAGACAGATGCCGATGTGATCTGCCTGCAGGAAGTCTTTGACCGCGAAACGCTCGATTTCTTTCATGACCACCTGATGCAGCATGTCGGGGCTCGGCCCTATCCGCACCGGGTCTGCCTGCCCGGCAATGACGGGGGCGGGCGCGATCTGGCGGTTCTGAGCCGCCATCCGTTGCAGCATGTGGCCAGCCACGCGCATCTTGTCCCGGCCGATCTGGGTTTCGACCCTCCTCCCGGTATACGGCCAGATCTGCCGATATTCCGGCGCGATTGTCTGGTGTTCCGGGTCGGCCCGCTGACAGTTTTCAACTGCCATTTCAAGGCACCTTGGCCCAATGCTGCCGGAGCCTGGCCCGTTCGGCGGCTGGAGGCACAGGCCGTGCGCTCTCTGGTTGAGGCGCGCCATGATGACGACCCAGAGGCGCTCTGGCTGATCCTTGGAGATCTGAACGAGCCTGAGGCTAATTCGGGTGAGGCCTCGGCGCTCTTGCCCGTTTTGCCGCCATTTTCGGTCGATCTGGTGACGCGGATGCCCCCATCCGAACGATGGACCTATTTCGAGGCGCAGGAACAGCACTATGCCTGCCCCGATGCGCTGCTGGCCTCACCTGCACTTGCAGAGCGCTGGCCAGAGGCCAAACCAGAGGCGGTGCGGGCCGGATTGGACCGGGCGGCGACGCGGGCGCAAGAGGCGCGTCTGTCAGATGTCGGGGCGCATCGACCTCATGCGAGCGATCATGTAGCACTTGTTGTCGCGTTCGACGGGCTTTGAGTACTGGCGCTCGACCGGGTGAGCCTCTGCGGCGGTCGCATGAAACCGTTACGAGTCTTCCGTCTTTCCAGTCTGCGCAGCAAGGTGCAGGGCCTTGTTCAGCACTTGTTCATCGCCGATATGGTTGGCAAGGATGAGGATCAGCCTTGCGTTCAGCGCGTCGCTCTCATCCTTGCTCAACTCGTCATGCACCGCCAATAGCGTGTCATAAAAGCGGTCGGGATCGGCGATGTTGCGGCTCAGCGTCAGGTTAGCCATGGGCTTCTCCTCTGCTCTGGCCCGTGGCCTGAAGAAACGCGGCCTCGACAGCCGCGGCGTCGAACTGCACCCAGCGGGCGCAGACATGCTGGTCGGGACGGATCAGATAGACGGCGCTAGATTGTTCACCCGCATAGCGCTCTGCCAGAACGGGAGATACGGCGCGTGTTGCCTGCAGACATGTCATGTCTTCGGGCAAGGGCCTGTCGGGCAAGTCGGTGTCGATGGCCAGCAATGTGAAATCCGGGCCAAGCTGGTCGAGCAGCCAGCCGTCTCCAAGCGGCGCATCGCTCAAGGGTGCGCCCGGACGCATGCGCGCGGGCAGCCCTTCAGCACCGGCACCGTTCAGCGGACCGTCATCATAGCGGCAGGGCACCGAGAGGCGGCCCGAATTCACCATCGGGCGGGCGAATTCCTGCGTCTCGGCCAAATCGAGCACCGCGTCGCGGAAAATGCGGCTGATCTCGGATTTGGGCGTGATGAATTCCGTCGAGCGGGTGGAGTTGAGAATATTCTCATCAGCACCATAGACCCGCTCGAAATCATAGGTGTCGATCAACCAGTTGGGCGAACGACCCTGGATCACGCGCGCAAGCTTCCAGCAGAGGTTGTCCACATCCTGCAGCCCGGAATTGGCCCCGCGTGCGCCAAAGGGCGAGACCTGATGCGCGGCATCGCCTGCGAAGATCACGCGGCCATGGCGAAAGCGCTCCATCCGGCGGCACTGGAAGGTGTAGATCGAGACCCATTCCAACTCGAACTCGACATCCTCACCCAGCATTTGCTTGATCCGCGGGATGACACGTTCGGGCGCCTTTTCAGCCTCGCGGTCGATATCCCAGCCCAATTGCAAATCGATCCGCCATACATTGTCGGGCTGTTTGTGCAACAGCGCGGACTGGCCGCGATTGAAGGGCGGGTCGAACCAGAACCAGCGTTCGGTCGGGAAATCGGCCTGCATGATCACATCAGCGATCAGGAAATTATCCTCGAAGATACGGCCCACGAAGTCCAGCCCCATCATCCGCCGCGTGGGCGAATTTGCCCCGTCGCAGGCGATCAGCCACTCGGCCTGCACCTCGTAGGGGCCTTCCGGGGTCTCGATCTCTAGCCGCACATGGTCCGGATGCGCACCAATCGCTTCGACGCGGTTGCGACCTCGGATCTCGAGAGGGGCGCCTTCAGCAGCGAGTGCCTGAGCGCGCTCAACGAGGAATTGCTCGAAGTAATACTGCTGCAGATTGATGAAGGCCGGACGTTTGTGGCCATCCTCGGGCAACAGGTGGAAATTGTAGATTTCACGCTCGTCAAAGAAGACGCGCCCCTGATCCCATGTCACGCCCTTCTCGGTCGCAACGTCACCGCAGCCCAGGCGGTCGAGGATCTCGAGCGTGCGCTTGGCAAAGCAGATCGCGCGCGAACCGAAGCTCACCCGGTCATTCTCATCGAGAACCACTACCGGCACCCCGCGTTGGGCCAGATCGATAGCTGCGGCCAGCCCAACCGGCCCGGCCCCGATAATCACCACCTTGTGGCGCACCGGGACGACCGCGTCCTGATCCGCATGGCGCGTGTAGGGGTAAAGCGGGCGCTCGAATATCTTGGTCATGTCTGTCCCTGTGGCTTTGTTGCCCTTGCGTCAACTTGTCCGCGCAGTCGCGACTGCGCGATGATTCAGATCAATCCCGGTTAGCCCTGCAAGGCTTCCCACATCTCCAGATCGCGCTGGGCAGTCCAGATGCGGGGCGTGTCGATACCGCGCGCCTCGTCATAGGCGCGGGCGACATTGAAGGGCAGGCAGTGCTCATAGATGGCATAATCCGCAAATTTTGGATCGCAGGCCGCGCGCACGGCGTCCCATGCTTCCTTGAGGCTCCCGCCCCGCGCGGCAATCTGTGCAGCAGGGGCATAGGTTGAGGCCACGAAATCGCGGGTGTTCTCGATGGCAAGATCCACCATCTCGCGACCCATCAGCGCATCACCGCGACCGGGTGCGATGGCATCGACCCGATACGCCTTGATCGCATCAAGCGTGCGGGACCAGTCGGCGAAATGCCCGTCGCCGCAATAGCAGGCAGAGTGATACTCGACGATATCGCCGGTGAACATGACATTGGCATCGGGCACATGGATGACAATGTCGCCCGCTGTGTGGGCGCGGCCCAGATGCATGAGGTCGATGCGACGATTGCCGAGATAGACCGACGTCCGGTCGCGGAAGGTGGTGGTCGGCCATGTCAGCCCGGGGATATCCTCGTGCCCCTGAAACAGACGCGGGAAACGCTGGAACTCGCTGTCCCAATCCTCTTGCCCTCGCTCGACCACCATGGCGCGGGCGGTGTCGGACATGAGGATTTGCGGCGCCTTATAGGCCGACGCCCCAAGCACCCGGACCGCGTGGTAATGCGTCAGTACCAGATGCGAGATCGGTTTATCGGTAACTGTGCGGATACAGTCGATGACTTTTTTCGCGAGGCGCGGGGTGGCTTGCGCCTCGATGACCATCACGCTGTCATCGCCGATGATGACGCCCGAATTTGGGTCACCCTCTGCGGTAAAGGCATAGAGGCCGGGGCCGATTTCGGTGAAGCTGGTCTGTTTCTCGGCGAGGTCGCCTTGCGAGGCAAAGGCTTTGGTCATGGTGCGCTCCTTCTGGCGGGGGGCTATGGGGCAGTCGTGGATGCCTCCGGCGGAAGTATTGGGGCAAGATTGAATCAGCGTGCATAGGGGTCGGGTATGGCGGGCAGCAGTTTACCGGTGCAGGGGCCGAAGCCGATGCGGTAGCCATCGCCATGAGCGGCGCCGCGCAGGGTGATGGTGTCGCCGTCTTCAAGGAAGCTGCGGGTTTGATTGCCCACCGTGATGGGTTCCTTACCGCCCCAGCTCAGCTCCAGCAGGCTGCCGCGGCTGTCTTTCGTCGGGCCGGAGATGGTGCCGGAGCCCAGAAGATCGCCAACATTCATCGGGCAGCCGCTGGTCGTGTGATGGGCGAGTTGCTGAGCCGAAGAGTAATACATCTCGCGGTAATTGGTGCGGGCGATGGTGGTGGGGCTGCCGCCTTCGGGGGTAAGATCGACCTCCAGCGCGATGTCGTAGAGCATCGGCGCTGGTTCCTCGAGATGCGGCAGCAGCGGGACCTCGCGCGGCGGGGTCGCACAGCGGAAGGGCTCCAGCGCGGCGCGCATCACGAGCCAGGGGGAGATGGAGGTAGCGGTAGCCTTGGCCTGAAACGGCCCAAGCGGCTGGTATTCCCACGCCTGAATATCGCGCGCGGACCAGTCGTTCAGCAGCACATAGCCGAAGATCATGTCGTCTGCCTCGGCCACGGTAACGGGGCCATCAGAGTTCTGGCCGACGATCGCACCAAGCTCCAGTTCCAGATCGAAGCGGGCCGATGGGGCGAAGCGCGGTGCGGATTCGTCAGGGCCTTTGAGTTGGCCCCAGGGTCGGCGAATATCGGTTCCGGAGACCACGACAGAAGAGGCGCGACCATTATAGCCGATGGGAATATGCAGCCAGTTGGGGGGCAGCGCGTTTTCAGCGCCCCGGAACATGGTGCCGACATTGGTGGCATGGTGGCGGCCTGCGTAGAAATCGGTGAATTCCGCGACGGCGAGCGGCATGTGGAGTTCAGCGCTCTCCATCGGATGCAGGAACGGGGCGACCTTGTCCTGCTCTGGCGCACCCTCGCGCAGCAGATCGTGCAGACGCGCGCGCAGCGCGGCCCAGGCCTCGGGGCCCAGTTCCATCACTTCGTTCCAGAAGGGGATATCGAGCACCGGGGCTGCATCAAGGCGCAGGAGCCCGGCTTCTTCTAGTCCGGTCGCGTCGAGGATCCGGTCGCCTATGGCCACACCACAGCGGGGCAGGTCGTCCACCGTGAACACGCCAAGGGGCAGGTTGTTCAACGGGAAATCGGTATCGGGGGAATTGGCGCTCTCGATCCAGCTTTTCAGTAGCGGCATAGGTCCTCTCAGAAGTCGATGGCTAGCCCGTCGCGGGCGAGCGTGAAGGGGCCATCCCAATGGCCCTTGATGGCGTCGTGCCAATTGGCCTCGGTAAAGGAGGGGTCATCGGCGGGGATGAGATGGTAGAATGCGAGATGTTTTGCGCCTGCTCGGGTGGCGATGCGGGCAGCGGCATCGGCAGTGCTGTGACTGTTGGTCAGATGCGCGCGCAGCTTCTCGCCCATGCCGGTCTTTGCGATGATGGCTTCAAGCCCCTCGGGCAGCATGGCCTCGTGCAGCAGCAAGTTCACATCTTGCGCCAGATCGGCAAGGGGCGCGAAGGGGGCCATATCGGCGGAGAGGCAGAGCGATTTGCCCTCGGCCTCCAGCCTGAGCGCGAATGTGTCGGTGACAGGAGGATGCGGAACGCGCAGGGCGCGCGCCGCAAGCGGCCCGATCTGGAGCGGGCCTTCGTCGATCGCATGCAGCCGGACAAGGCTGTCCAGTGGCGGGCGGCCCTCATCCTCGACGCGAAGGTTGGAGTCGTAGGCCATCGAGGTCATGAACCCGGACCAGTAATCACCCAAGCCTGCTGGACCCCAGATGTCGATCGGGGTCTTCAGGCCTGTCGTCCATGCCGTGTGGATCAGCGGGCCGAGTTCGAGCACATGATCCGAATGCATATGGGTGATCACCACATGCGACAGGTGGCGCAGGTCCATGCCCGCTTCCACCAGCCCGCGCGTGACGCCAAGCCCGCAATCGACGACGACCTGAGCACCGCCCATCTCGACCAGCAGCGATGTGGGCATGGCACCGCCCTGCCGGACAGCAGGGCCGCCCTTGGCACCAAGGATCACTACCCGGGGCATATGTTTATTTCAGCCCCGGCATGCCGTCGAACTTCTTCTCGATCCCGTCCCAGCAGTCGATATAATCGTCCTGCAGCGGGGCCTCATTGGCGGCAAAGGCCGTAAGATGCTGCGGGAAGCGGGTCTCGAACATGAAAGACATCGTGTTGTCGAGCTTCTCGGGCGCAAGCTCGGCATTCGACGCGCCCTCGAACGCGTTGCGGTCGGGGCCATGGGGCAGCATCATGTTATGGAGTGACATGCCGCCCGGTACGAAGCCCTGCGGTTTTGCGTCATACTGGCCGTAGATATTGCCCATCAGCTCGGACATGATGTTCTTGTGATACCATGGCGGGCGGAAAGTGTTTTCGGC
>REER01000100.1 GCA_007694945.1 Paracoccaceae bacterium
GCGAGCCTGCGCGGCTGATGGGCTATCCGGTGCTGGTGGCCGAGGATATGCCCGATATCGACACGGACAGCTATGCCATCGCCTTTGGCGATTTCGAGGCAGGCTACACGATTGCCGAGCGCCCCGATCTGCGTGTGCTGCGCGACCCGTTCAGCGCGAAACCGCATGTGCTGTTCTATGCCACCAAGCGCGTGGGCGGTGATGTGTCGGATTTCAAGGCAATCAAGCTGCTGAAATTCGGCGAGATCTGATGCGCCATCCCGCCCCCTGACCGTGTCACGGGGCGGGCAAGGTGCCCTGGCATGGCGTCCAGCCTGACCGGCATTTTCCTTCGCGCCCCCTGCACGATCAGGTCGGGTGTGCGCCGGGGCACCTGTTTTCACGAGACAGATCTGCGCGAGGCGATCCATGGACCTGAGAGAGACAAGCCCTATTCCTTCCGCCGCGCTGCCAGTCGCTGCGTTGCGCGACCATCTGCGCCTGTCTTCGGGCTTTTCCGATGATACCACACAGGACGGACTGCTGGAGCAATACCTGCGCGCAGCGATTGCGTCCATCGAGGCGCGGGTGTCGCGCGCGCTGTTCCGGCGTGGCTATGTGCTGCGGTTGGCGCGCTGGCGCAATGGCTATGCCGAACGTCTGCCGATCGCGCCTGTGGCCTCGGTCGAGAGTGTGACGCTGATTGACCGCACCGGGGCCGAAACGATCGTGGACCCTGAGCACTATTCACTCGATGCCGATGGCATGCACCCGAGGCTCGAGGCCGCGGGAACCACCTTGCCGGGCATCCCCGCACGCGGTGCGGTCGAGATTGCCTTTACCGCCGGGTTCGGGGTGGTGTGGGACGATATTCCCGCCGATCTGCGTCAGGCCGTGCTGTTACTGGCTGCGCAATATTACGAAAGCCGCGAGGCCGGGGGCGATGAAGATATGGGCTTCGCTGTCCGCGTGCTGCTGGAACGCTGGCGCGATTTGCGGCTTGGGGCGCGGGCATGAGTGGCGCGCCAAATCTCAGCCGCGCGCTGGTGCTTGAGACGCCGGTGACCACGCCTGACGGGGCGGGAGGCTTCAGCACCACCTGGCAGGCGCTCGGCACGCTCTGGGCAGAGATCCGCGCCGGAAGCGGGCGCGAGCGGTTCGCAACTCTGGGGCCTTCGGGTGAGGTTCGGCTGCGCATTCTGGTGCGCGCTGCGCCCGCTGGCTCGGACTGCCGGCCGCGCCCGGATCAGCGCTTTCGCGAAGGTACACGGATTTTCCGCATTCTCGCCGTGGCCGAAGCCGATGTGCAGGGCCGCTATCTGATCTGCACCGCGCAAGAGGAGTTGCCCGCATGAGCTATATGATTGCCCCGGCGCTTCAGGAATCGATCTTTCAATATCTGAGTGCAGACAATGATTTGCAGGCATTTCTTCAGGGAGCACTTTATGATGCGATCCCACCTGCAACCCCGCCCTCTACCTATGCACTGATCGGCGCAGAAGAGGCGTTTGATCGTTCCGACAAGACCGGCCACGGCGCCGAGCACCGGCTGGTGATCAGCGTAGTGACCAATGCCACCGGCTTTCTGGTCGCCAAGCAGATTGCTGCGCGGATCTGCGATCTGCTCGAGGCCCCGGCGCTGACACTGTCGCGCGGGCGCCTGGTCGCGATGTGGTTCGACCGGGCCGAGGCGCGCAAGATCGAAGGCGACCAGACTCGCCGCATCGACCTGCGTTTTCGCGCGCGGGTCGAGGATGACTGATTTCTCTTACAGGAGGTGAGCCCGATGGGTGCACAGAATGGCAAGGACCTGCTGATCAAGGTCGACATGACCGGCGACGGGCAATTCGAGACCATCGCGGGGCTGCGCGCAACGCGCATCAGCTTCAACGCGGAAGCTGTTGATGTAACATCAATATCCAGCCAGGGCGGATGGCGCGAACTGCTGGGCGGTGCGGGTGTGAAATCGGCGGCGATCTCTGGCTCGGGCGTGTTTCGCGATGCAGGAACCGATGAGCGCGCGCGCGCGATCTTCTTCAATGGCGAGACCCCCGAGTTTCAGATCATCATCCCCGATTTCGGCATTGTCGAAGGGCCGTTCATGATCACGGGGCTGGATTATGCGGGCAGCCACAATGGCGAGGCGACATTTGAAATTTCGCTCGCCTCTTCCGGGCTTCTGGCCTTTGTGGCCGATTGAGCAACGCCATGACAAACCCCTACGCAGGCGAAGTCTCGCTGGAAATTGACGGCGTGCCGCACCGGCTTCGGCTGACACTCGGCGCGCTGGCCGAGTTGGAAACCGCTCTTGGAGAGGAAACGCTGCTCGATCTGGTCGCGCGGTTTGAAGAGGGGCGGTTTTCCAGCCGCGATGTGTTGGCGCTGATCGTGGCGGGGCTGCGTGGCGGCGGCTGGCAGGGGCAGGCGGCGGATCTTTCCCGTGCCGAAATCGGCGGTGGGCTGCATGGCGCGGCGCGCGCAGCGGCGCAGCTTCTTGCCAGCGCCTTCACGCCGCCCGCATGAGCCGCGCAGCTCTCGACTGGCCCGCGCTGATGCGGCTGGGACTGCGCGATCTGCGGCTTACCCCGCGCGAGTTCTGGGCGCTCACGCCTGTGGAATTAATGTTCATGGCCGGGTTGGAAGATGCGCCTGGCCCCTTTACCCGCGCACGGCTGGAAGAACTGGCCGCGCGTTACCCTGACAGCACGGAAAGGCCACAGCCATGACCACTCTAAGCGATCTAGAGGCGCAGATAGCCGCGCTGGAAGCGCGGCTTGGCCAGACCACGGGGCTGGTCTCGGAATTCGACTCCGAACTTTCGGGCCTCTCGCGCAATCTGGTCTTTACCGGGCGCGAGGTCCAGAGCCTCTCGCGCAACTTCTCGACCGGGCTGCGCCGCGCCTTCGATGGCGTGGTCTTTGACGGTTTGCGGATGCAGGACGCGCTGCGCGGCCTTGCCCGGACCATCTCGGGCAGCGTCTATAATACCACCATGCGCCCGGTGCAGAACGCCTTCGGCAGCCTGCTCGCGCAAGGCGTGGCGGGGGCGATGGGGGCGATCATGCCCTTTGCTCAGGGTGGGGCTTTCGGCGCGGGTCGAGTGATGCCCTTTGCCAAGGGCGGGGTCATCAGCCAAGCCACGGCCTTTCCCATGCGCGGAGGCATCGGCCTGATGGGCGAGGCGGGGTCAGAGGCGATCCTGCCGCTGGCGCGAGGCCCGGACGGGAGTCTGGGTGTCCGCGCCAACTCTGGCCGCGCGCCCGTCAACGTTACCGTCAACATCACCACGCCCGATGTCGCGGGCTTCGAGCGCTCGCAGAGCCAGATTGCCGCGCAGATGGCGCGGCTGCTGGCGCAGGGCAATCGCAACCGCTGAGGAGAGGATCATGGGCTTTCACGATATCCGCTTTCCGGTGAGCCTCAGTTTCGGCGCTTTGGGCGGGCCTGAGCGGCGCACCGAGGTGGTGGAACTGGCCAATGGGTTCGAGGAACGCAACACACCCTGGTCGGCCTCGCGCCGTCGCTATGACGCGGGCACGGGCCTGCGCGCGCTGGATGATCTGGAGGAGCTGGTCGCGTTTTTCGAGGCGCGCGCGGGGCGGCTACATGGCTTTCGCTGGAAGGATTGGGGCGATTACCGCTCGGCGCGGGCCTCGCAACCGATCACGGCGCGCGATCAGCTTCTGGGCCATGGCGATGGCGAGACGCGGGAGTTTCAATTGCGCAAGGGCTATGCCTCGGGCGCGCATACCTTCTGGCGGATAATCGCCAAGCCGGTGGCGGGCACCGTGCTGGCCGCCATTGCGCAGGAGCCGATGACGCTGAACGAGGATTACGCGGTCGACTCTGCGACCGGGATCATCAGTTTCAACCGCGCGCCCGAGACCGGCACCGAGATCACTGCCGGATTCGAATTCGATGTGCCAGTGCGGTTCGACACTGATCTGATCCAGATCTCGGTCGCGAGCTTCCGGGCGGGCGAATTGCCGAAAGTCCCGGTGCTGGAGATCCGTCTATGAGCCTGCTAGAGCATCTGGCTAGGGGCCATACCACGATTGCGCGCGCCTGGGCGCTGGCGCGGCGCGACGGTCGGCTGCTGGGCTTTACCGATCATGACCGCGATCTGAGCTTTGAGGGCCTGCTTTTCGAGGCAGGCGCGGGCCTGACGGCCCGCGCGCTGGAGCAGATGACCGGGCTGGCGGTTGATAACTCTGAGGCCGTCGGCGCACTCCGCGATGCCGGGTTGACCGAGGCCGACATTCTGGCCGGGCGTTATGATGGTGCCGGGCTCAGGATATGGGAGGTCAACTGGGCGGATGTGACCCAGCGGCGGCTGATCTTTCGCGGCAGCCTCGGCGAGGTCACGCGCGAAGGCGGCGCGTTCCGGGCCGAGCTGCGCGGGCTGTCGGAGCCCTTGGGCCAGCCCGGTGGCCGGGTCTATCACGCCTCCTGCGCGGCAGTGCTGGGCGATGGGCGCTGTCGCTTTGACCTCTCGACCCCCGGCTATTACGCCGAAGTGCCGCTGGTCGCTGCCGAGGGCAACCAGCGCCTGCGGTTGGCCCCGATCGAGACTATCAGCGAGGGCTGGCTCGCGCATGGTCGCGTGTTCGTCCGGAGCGGGCAGGCAGAGGGTCTGGTGGGCATGATCCGCACCGACCGGATGCGCGAGGGTATGCGCGAGATCACGCTCTGGGAGAGCCTGCGCGCGGCACTTGCCCCCGGAGACTTGCTGCGGTTGGAGGCAGGCTGTGACAAGCAGGCCGAAACCTGCCGCATGAAGTTCGACAACTTGCTGAATTTTCAGGGCTTCCCACATATTCCGGGTGAGGATTGGCTGCTCGCCTATCCCAAGGCCGACCAGCCCAATACCGGCGGGCGGTGGCGCGGATGAGCGAGATCGTGGCCCTTGCGCGGCTCTGGCTTGGCACGCCCTATCATCATCGCGCCTCAAGCTGTGGGGTAGGGGCGGATTGCCTGGGGCTGATCCGGGGGGTGTGGCGCTCGCGCCATGGGGACGAGCCGGAAGCGCTCCCGCCGTATACGCCAAGCTGGGCCGAGCGGGGTGAGACAGAGCATCTGTGGCAGGCGCTCGCCACATATCTGCGCCCGGTCGCTTCCCCGGCAGACGGGCAGGTGCTGCTCTTTCGCTTGCAGGCGCGCGCGCTGGCCAAGCATGTCGGCATCCAGACGCAGGCAGGGCGCGCCTTCATCCATGCCTGCCCGCGCGCGGGCGTTGCCGAAGCACCGCTCTCGGCCCCATGGGCGTGCCGCATCGTGGCGCGTTTCGCCTTTCCGCCCGTCCCACAGGAACTGGAGTAACTGATCCATGGCAACCCTTGTTCTCTCGGCGGCAGGCGCTGCCATTGGCGCGAATTTCGGCGGGTCGGTGCTCGGGCTTTCGGGCATGGTGATCGGTCGCGGGGTCGGGGCCACAGTCGGTCAGGTGATCGACCAGCGCCTGATCGGTGGCGGCTCGCGCGCCATCGAGGGGCCGCGCTTCGAGCGGCTGCGCATCACCGGGTCTGCCGAAGGCAGCCCGGTGCCGTTGGTATGGGGGCGCGTGCGGCTGGGCGGGCAGGTGATCTGGTCGACCAATTTCGCCGAGACGGTCAGCCGCTCGGGCGGCGGCGGCAAGCTCTCGCAGCGCCCAACAGTGACCGAGTTCAGCTATTCGATCTCTTTCGCGGTCGCGCTCTGCGAGGGACCGATCCTCGGCATCGGGCGCATCTGGGCCGATGGACAGGAGATAGCCGCCACTGACCTGAACCTGCGGGTCTATCTGGGCGATTACGAGCAACTCCCCGACCCGCTGATCGAGGCGGTCGAGGGGCCGGCGCAGGTGCCCGCCTATCGCGGCACTGCCTATGTCGTGATCGAGGATCTGGAGCTTGGTGCCTTCGGCAACCGCGTGCCACATATGACATTCGAGGTGATCCGCGCGGTCGAGGGTGAGGGGCCGCAGGGGCTGAGCGACCATGTGCAGGCCGTGGCGTTGATGCCCGGCAGCGGCGATTTCGTGCTGGCGACCGAGCCTGTGCTGGTCACCGATGATATTGGCTTCGATGACCTGATCGACCCTGATAATGACTTGGTCACAGGCGTGTTCCGGCCTGCCGATGACCCAAAGAACCTGAACACACCGACCGGGCAGACCGATGTGCTGGCGGCGCTGGATGGTCTGGTGCGCGAATTGCCGGGGTGCCGGTCGAGCCTGTTGATTGTTTCATGGTTCGGCTCGGACCTTCGGGCGGGAGACTGCGAGATCGCGCCGCGCGTCGAATATGCGAACCGGCTGGCGCCCGATCAGCCCTGGGCCGTCGCCGGGCGCGGCGCGGCTGATACGCCCGAGATTGCCCGCATCGATGGCCGCCCGGTCTATGGCGGTACGCCCTCGGACCGCTCGGTGCTGCAGACCATCTCCGCGCTGAAAGACCGCGGGCAGGAGGTGGTCTATTACCCCTTCATCCTGATGGAGATCATGGCCGACAACATGCTGCCGGACCCATGGTCGGATGCCGAGAGCCAGGCCAAACTGCCCTGGCGCGGGCGGATCACGACATCAAAGGCCCCCGGCCAGCCCGGCAGCCCTGACGGCACCTCGGACGCAAGCGACGAGGTGGCGGCGTTCTTCGGCACCGCACAGGCCAGCGATTTCATCATCACGGGCGAGACGATCACCTATAGCGGCCCGGATGAATGGCGCTTCCGGCGTTTCATCCTGCATCAGGCGGCCCTGTGCAAAGCGGCGGGCGGGGTGGACGCTTTCTGCATCGGCTCGGAGATGCGCAGCCTGACCCAGATCCGCGGCCCCGGCAACAGTTTCCCCGCCGTGGTCGCGCTGATCGCGCTGGCCGCCGAGGTGCGCGAGATCCTCGGACCCGATACCAAGCTCAGCTATGCCGCCGACTGGTCGGAATATTTCGGCTATATCACGGCGGAGGGCGACCGTTTCTTTCATCTCGACCCGCTCTGGGCCGATGATAATGTCGACGCCATCGGGATCGACAATTACATGCCGATTTCCGATTGGCGCGATGGCGAAGACCATGCCGATGCGCCCTGGGGGACGATCTACGCGCTGGACTACCTGCGGGCCAATATCGAAGGCGGCGAGGGCTATGACTGGTTCTATGCGACGGATCTTGACCGCCAGCTCCAGAACCGCACCCCGATTGTCGATGAAAGCGACTGGCAGGAGCACTGGATCTGGCGTTACAAGGATTTGCGCAACTGGTGGCAGAATGACCACCATGAACGCGTCGGCGGCCAGCGCCAGCCCGAGCCGACCGCATGGGAGCCACGGTCCAAGCCCTTCTGGTTCATCGAATATGGCTGCCCGGCGGTGGACCGTGGCACCAATCAGCCGAATGTGTTTCTGGACCCGAAATCCTCGGAATCGGCGGTGCCGCATTTCTCGCGTGGCTGGCGCGATGACACGATCCAGATGCAATATGTCCGCGCGATCAACAGCTACTGGGCAGACCCGGAGAACAACCCGGTTTCCGAGCTGTACGACGGTCCGATGGTCGATATGTCTCGCGCCCATCTCTGGGCCTGGGATGCGCGGCCCTATCCGTGGTTTCCGTTCAATCCCGAGCTCTGGTCCGATGGTGCGAACTGGTTTCGCGGCCACTGGATCACGGGACGCGCGACGGGCCAGCCGCTGGATGCGGTGATTGCCGCGATCTGCGCGCGCGCCGGGGTCACGCAGATCGACGTGCGCGAGGTCTATGGCGTGGTGCGTGGCTTTGCGCTGGCCTCGAGTGACTCGCCGCGCGCGATGTTGCAATCGCTGATGCTGGCTTATGGGGTCGAGGCGGCAGAGCGCGACGGCACGCTGGTCTTCCGGATGCGGCGCGGACGGGCGCAGGCGCTTTTGGGGCGCGACGATCTGCAACGCCGCGATGGTGGCGATCTGACGCTGATCCGAGCGCCCGAGGCCGAGGTGAGCGGGCGCGTGCGTATGGGCTTTGTCGAGGAAGGCGCCGATTTCGACCTGCGCGTGGCCGAGGCGATCTTCCCTGATGACAGCGAGACCCGCGCTGCGGGGGCGGATCTGCCGCTGGTGCTGACCGAGGGCGAGGCGCAGCTTGTCGCCGAGCGCTGGCTGACCGAGAGCCGCATCGCGCGCGACACGCTCCGCTTCGCGCTGCCGCCCTCGCGCGATCTGGGCGCGGGCGATGTGGTCGCACTCGATGCCGGCGAGGGGGCGTCGCTGTGGCGGATCGACCGCGCCACTCTGTCGTTCGGGCGTGAGTGCGAGGCGACGCGGGTGGAGGATGCACTCTATGAATGGGGCGAGACGGCGCGCGATGGTTCGTCGCTCACGCTCTTCAAGCCGCCCGCGCCGGTGCAGCCGATCCTGATGGATCTACCCTTTCTGACGGGCGAGGAAGTGCCGCAGAACCCCTGGATCGCCGTGACCGCGCGGCGCTGGCCGGGGCTGGTGTCGGTCTATCGGCAGGTCTTCGGGCAGGAATTCGAGCTGGAAGCGCTGCTCAACCGCCCCGCGCGGGTGGGGCTGACCGAGACCGCGCTGCAGGCCAGCCCTCCGGCGGTCTGGGACCGTGGCCCGGCGCTGCGCGTGCGGATGTTGAGTGGGGAGTTAGGCTCAGTCGCGCCGCGCGACGTGCTGGAGGGCGCCAATCTGGCTGCCATCGGCATTGGCGAGGAGTGGGAGCTGTTTCAGTTTGCCGAGGCCGAACTGGTCGCGCCCGGGGTCTATGAATTACGCAACCGGCTGCGCGGGCAGATGGGCAGCGATGGTATCATGCCGCAGGTCTGGGGGCCGGGGGCCGTGGTGGTCATGCTTGACGACAGGCTGCGACCGCTGGATCTGCCGCTCAATGCGCTGGGGCTGCCGCGCAGCTACCGGGTCGGCCCCGCCAGCCGCCTGCTCTCGGACCCGAGCCAGACGGATATCGAGGCGGTGTTCAAAGGTGTGGGCCTGCGCCCCTACCGGCCCACGCATTTGCGCGCCGCGGCGCAGCCGGATGGCAGCATGCTGTTGCGCTGGATCCGGCGTACGCGGCGTGGCGGCGATAGCTGGGGCAGCGCCGAGGTGCCGTTGGAAGAGGTTTTCGAGCGCTATCTGGTGCGGGTGTCCGTGGCGGGCCTTGAACTGCGCAGCGAAGAGGTCGGGAGCCCGGAGTGGATTTACACCGCGGCGGCGCAGGCTAGTGACGGGGCGCCGGGCAGCTATGTGGTCGAGGTCGCGCAGATCTCGGATGTGGTGGGGCCGGGACCCTTCGCGCGCATTGAGGTCGGGCCATGACGCCGCGCGCACCAACGGCCCGCCCACCCACCCTCGCAAGGGCCCTGCGTGCCCTTGCTTGCCGTCGGCGCGCGCGGCGTCCCCGCAATGCGTGAGATCACCCATGGCGACGTGCGCGCGGCGGCGCGCGTGTTGATCTCCCGCCCGGAGGAGGACTGGCCCCTGCTCATGGCGCGTATGCTGGAGGATGCGCATCACGCCGATTGCTACCGCAAGGCGCAGGTGCACCTTCATCCGCGCCTCGGCAATGGCACCCTGATGAGCGCGGCTTTCGCGCTGGGGGTGCCCCCCGAGCCACCGGCCTCGGACCTGCGCTATCTGCATGCGCTGGGCCATGTCATCGCGGCTGTACTCGACTGGCACGGGGCACGCGTGTGAACCTGCTGCGGTGTGCCACGCCTGATCTGACACACCTTTCGCAATGCGCGCATATTCCCTCTTTCGTCAAACTGGCCTGCGGCCTATATCCGCCCGCATGGCACAGGCACCGCTTCTCCAACTCTCTCAGATCGGACTCACCTTCGGCGGCAACCCGCTCTTCGAAGGGCTGGACCTTGTGGTCCAGCCCGGTGATCGGATCGCCCTTGTCGGGCGCAATGGCTCGGGCAAATCCACGCTGATGAAGCTGATGGCCGGGCTGGTCGAGCCCGACCGAGGCACGCGCAGCCTCGCGCCTGCGACCTCGGTCGGCTATATGGAGCAGGATCCCGATTTCACCCCCTTCGCGACTCTCGGCGATTTCGCCACGCAGGCGCTGGATCCGGCCGAGCATTACCGCATCGCGATGGCCGCCGAGGGGCTCGATTTCGATCCTGCGCGCGAGCCCTCCCGCGCTTCGGGCGGGGAGCGCCGCCGGGCGTCGTTGGCCAAGCTGTTGGCCGAGGCACCCGAGCTGATGCTGCTCGACGAGCCGACCAACCATCTTGATATTCAGGCCATCGGCTGGCTGGAGGCGCGGCTGCGCGAGACCCGCGCGGCCTTTGTGCTGATCAGCCATGACCGCGCCTTTCTTCGCACGCTCACGCGCGCCACGCTCTGGCTGGACCGTGGGCAGATGCGCCGCCGCGAGGCCGGGTTCGAGGGGTTCGAGGACTGGCGCGACAAGCTCTGGGCCGAAGAGGATGACGCGCGCCACAAGCTTGATCGCAAGATCAAGGCCGAGGCGCGGTGGGCCGTCGAGGGGATCAGTGCGCGGCGCAAGCGTAATCAGGGCCGTGTGCGCGCGTTGCAGGCGCTGCGCGCCGAACGCGCAGCGCAGGTCCGCCGTCAGGGCACGGCCGAGATGGCGCTGGAGACAGCGGCCCCCTCGGGCAAGCTGGTGGCCGAGCTGGAGCGCGTCCACAAATCCTATGGCGACCTTCCGATCCTGCGCGATTTCTCGCTGCGCATCCAGCGCGGCGAGCGGGTGGCGCTGGTGGGGCCCAATGGCGCGGGCAAGACCACGCTCTTGCGGCTGATCATGGGCGAGGAGGAGCCGGATTCAGGGACGATCCGGCGCGGCACCAACCTGGTGCCTGCGCTGTTTGACCAGACCCGCGCCCAGCTCGACCCCGACTCCAGCCTGTGGGAGAACCTGACCGGTGATCCGCTGATGCGGGTGCCGGGGCAGGCGGATCAGGTCATGGTGCGCGGGCGGCCCAAGCATGTGGTGGGCTATCTCAAGGAGTTCCTGTTTGACGAGGCTCAGGCGCGCGCGCCTGTGCGCGCCCTCTCGGGGGGCGAGAAGGCGCGGCTCCTGCTGGCGCGAATCATGGCGCAGCCCTCGAACCTTCTTGTGCTCGACGAGCCGACCAATGACCTCGATATCGAGACGCTTGATCTGTTGCAGGATATCCTGGGCGAGTATGACGGCACAGTGCTGCTGGTCAGCCATGACCGCGATTTCATCGACCGGATCGCCTCGACGACCCTGGTATTCGAGGGCGCCGGGCGGGTGACGGCTTATGCCGGTGGGTGGAGTGACTACCTGTCCCAGCGCCCGAGCAAAGCCGAACCGGGGCCGGAGGCCCCGGCCACCGGAACGCCCCCTGCAAAACCTGCGCGTGCCGCGGAAAAACCGGTCAATCCATCGCAGGGGCTGAGCTTCACCGAGGCCCACAGGTTGGAACGTCTGCCCGCCGAAATCGCCCGGCTGGAGGCGGAGATCGCGAAGCTCTCGGAGCTGCTGGCCGATGCCGATCTCTTCACCCGCGAACCGGTCAAGTTCCGCAAGGCCACCGAGGCGCTGGCCGCGCGCCAGTCAGCGCTGGAGGCGGCTGAGGAGGACTGGCTCACCCTCGCCGAAAAGGCCGAAGCGGAGGTAAGCGCGCGTTGATACCCGGTCGCGGGTGCCCTGCACCCGCGCTATCAGTGCAGGCGCAGATTGTTCCGCGCAAAGCGCCCGATATCGAACTCGCCCACCACATGGCGCCACTCACCGGCGGAAAGCTGTTTGCGATGCGTGAAGCGTACCGAATGCAGCGGCCCTTCGATACTGTCCTGCCAGAATTCGATGAATTCGAACAGGCGCGGGTAATCGGGGGCCAGATCATAGTCCTGCCAGACGAAAGTGTTCAGCACATGGGTATGGTCAGGCATGCGATAGGTCATCTCGGCCGTGGTCAGCCCATAGCCCTTGAGCATGAGTTCGATCGGGTGTGTTTCCATATGACGCCTCTCTCTTCGGTCCCCCTGAGGAGAATCATGCCAGAGAGAAGATAATTTTCAATGAAAACATGTTATTGGCACTGGTGCCCTGTGGCTGACAACGCCAAAGGGAATGTGCCATTGCACCCCATATCATGGTTCTGGTACAGTGCCGGAAACCATATCTAGAGCAGCGTCAACAGGCATGAGGATCAGGTGAGCGACACCCCGGAACCCCCTGAAAACATGGGCGAAACCTCGCCCGCGGCGCCTTCGGGCCCGACTGTCTCGATCACGCAGGAAATGCGCGCCTCCTATCTCGATTACGCGATGAGCGTGATCGTCTCGCGCGCCATCCCCGATCTGCGCGACGGCTTAAAACCTGTGCATCGGCGCATTCTCTATTCGATGCAGATGAACGGGTTTACCCATGACAAACCCTATCGCAAATCGGCTCGCGTGGTTGGTGACGTGATCGGGAAATACCACCCGCATGGCGACTCGGCGGTCTACGAGGCGCTGGTACGCATGGCGCAGCCCTTCTCGATGTCGCTCAAGCTGCTGGACGGGCAGGGCAATTTCGGCTCGATGGATGGTGATAACGCTGCCGCCATGCGCTATACCGAAGTGCGAATGGACAAGCCCGCCGCCATGCTGCTCGCGGATATCGACAAGGACACGGTCGATTTTCAGGACAATTACGACGGTCAGGACCGCGAACCGACCGTTCTGCCGGCGCGCTTTCCGAACATGCTGGTCAATGGCGCGGGCGGTATCGCGGTGGGCATGGCGACCAATATCCCGCCGCATAATCTGGGCGAAGTGGTCGATGCCACGCTGGCGCTGATCGACAACCCCGATCTGACCAGTGCCGACCTGATGGAGTTCGTCCCCGGTCCCGATTTCCCGACAGGCGCGCAAATGCTGGGGCGCTCCGGCGCGCGAAAGGCCTATCTGGAGGGGCGCGGCTCGGTCATCATCCGCGCGAAAACGCATATCGAAGAGGTCCGCAAGGACCGGTTTGCGATCATCGTGGACGAGATTCCCTATCAGGTGAACAAGTCCACCATGGTCGAGAAGATCGCCGATGCCGTGCGCGAGAAGAAGATCGAGGGCATTGCCTCGGTCGCCGATGAATCCGACCGTGTGGGTGTGCGCGTGGTGGTGGAGTTGAAGCGCGACGCGACACCCGATGTGGTGCTCAACCAGCTTTTCCGCTTCACGCCGATGCAAACTTCTTTCGGTTGCAACATGCTGGCGCTCAATGGCGGACGGCCCGAGCAGCTCACCTTGCGCGATTTCCTGACCGCCTTCATCGCCTTCCGCGAAGAGGTGGTGACACGGCGTACGGCGTTTGAACTGAACAAGGCGCGCGAACGCAGCCATGTGCTTTGTGGTCTGGCTGTGGCGGTGTCGAATGTGGATGAGGTGGTCGCCACCATCCGTGCCTCGGCCGACCCGGCCGAGGCACGTGAGAAACTCATGACAAGGCGCTGGCCCGCGCATGATATCGCCGATTACATCCGCCTGATCGACGACCCCAGCCATACGCTGAACGAGGACGGCACCTATAACCTCTCGGAAGTGCAGGCCCGTGCGATCTTGGAGTTGCGCCTGCAGCGCCTGACGGCGATGGGGGTCAAGGAAGTCACCGACGAGTTGGAAGCCCTGGCCGCGAAGATCAAGGATTACCTCGATATCCTGCGCTCACGCGCGCGGGTGATGGAGATCATCGGGGATGAACTTCGCGAGGTGCGCGAGGCTTTCGCCGTTCCGCGCCGCACCGAGATCGTGGACTGGTCCGGCGATATGGAAGACGAAGACCTGATCGAGCGCGAGGATATGGTCGTCACCATCACGGCGGGCGGCTATATCAAGCGCACACCGCTGGCCGAGTTCCGCGCCCAGCGTCGCGGCGGCAAGGGGCTCGCGGGGATGGCGACCAAGGATGACGACGTTGTCACCTCGCTCTTTGTCGCCAACACGCATACGCAGCTTCTGTTCTTCACCACCGACGGGATGGTCTACAAGCTCAAGACCTGGCGCCTGCCTCTGGGCGGGCGCAATGCGCGCGGCAAGGCGATGGTGAATATTCTGCCCATCGCGGCGGGGGTCAGCATTGCCGCCATCATGCCGGTCGAGCGGCCCGAGGAAGAATGGGAGTATCTGCAGATCGTCTTTGCGACCTCGCAAGGCGATGTGCGGCGCAATCAGCTTTCGGATTTCACCAATGTCATGCGTAATGGCAAGATCGCGATGAAGCTGCCCGAGGGCGTGACACTGGTCAATGCGCGCATCTGTGACGAGAATGACGATGTGATGCTGGTAACCTCCTCGGGCCGCGCGATCCGTTTCCCCACGACCGATGTTCGTATCTTCAAGGGCCGCGATTCGACCGGCGTGCGCGGCGTGCGATTGGGTGAGGACGACCGGGTGGTCTCGATGGCCGTCATCCGCCATTTCGAAACCACGCCCGAAGAGCGTGAGGCCTTCATCCGCCAGCGCCGCCTGATTGCCGGGGTGGTCGAGGATGAGGGCGACGAGCTTGACGAGGCGGTCGAGGCGGGCCAGCTCAGCCCCGAGCGCTATGCCGAAATGTCCGCCGCCGAAGACCTGTTGCTGACCATCACCTCCGGGGGCTTGGGCAAGCTGACCTCGAGCCATGACTACCGCATCACGGCGCGGGGCGGGCAGGGGGTTGGCGCCACTGACAAGATGATGCGCGGTGGTGCGCTGGTTGCGCTCTTTCCGGTCGAAATGTCGGATCAGGTGATGCTGGTGACCTCGCGCGGGCAGTCGATCCGCGTGCCGATCGAGGGGATCCGCTTCCTGCGCCGCACGGGTGGGGGCGTTCGCGTGCTGAACCTCAATGGCTCGGGCGAGCAGGTGGTCTCGGTTGCGCGGATTGCCGAGACAGGTGAAGAGACTGGCGCGGAGCCGGGCGAAGAATGAGCCTGCCGGGTCTGGCTGAGGCGCTGGCAGATCTGGCCGCGCGAGGCGAGACCACGACCTACGGCGCGCTGGCGGAGCGGCTGGAGGTGCCGGGACCGGGTCGCATTGCGCGACTGACAGACGCGCTTGAGGCCTCGATGGAAGAGGATGCCGCCGGGGGCGCCGCGCTGCGCGCGGCGCTCGTCCTGGGGCGGAGCTCGGGCGGGTTGCCTGCGCTGGGGGTCTTCCTCAAGGCCGAGGCGCTGGGGTTGTTCGATCCGCAGAAGATGACAGCGGAGGCGTTTCACGCGGCGCAACGCGCGCGGCTTTTCGGGCGCGCGTGAACGGCTCTATGACCGGCTCGTGACCGTGACAGGTCCGTTCAGGCTTGCTTGTCACCTGCCTGACGCGCCAGCAGGTCTTGCAGCACGAAGACCCGGATCGCGGAGGCCAGCCCGACATCGCCGCGGGCGGCGTCGATCTCGGCGGCGAGCGCATTGATCGGCTGGTTGCGCGCGCGAGCGATGCGGCGGAATTCCTGCCAGAACAGCGCTTCTAGCGAGACCGAGGTGCGATGGCCGCGCAGGGTCAGCGAATGCTTGACTGGGCGTCCGCTCATGTCTCGCGCTTGTGACTGTCAAGATGCGCGCGGTCCTTGTGGGCTTCTGCCTTCTCGAGGGCGCGCGCAGCTTTGCTGCGCGCGTGCCTGGCCGCATTCTCGCTGCCCTTGGCGCGTCTTTCCGCGCGGGCGGCCTGTTTGCGGGCGGTGCGCAGGTTGATGATCTTGCTCATAGAGGGCTCGTCACAGACTCCGCGTTAGTCTTGCCGCTTGCGTGGCCGCGGTCAAGCGCGGTCGCGCGGCTGATGGTGCGCGCTGTTGCTGGGATCGAATTTGAGTATTTGTGGCAACAAAATGAGGTGGGTGGTTGAGGGGTTGCTCGTGAAGGGGGCGGAGAGCACTTTGCGGGTGCAGGGTGGCGCATCTCTGCGCAAGGGACTTGCCGGACGAATGGAAGGCGGGCAGTCTGGAGAAGATGACGGCTGTGATGAGGCGGTGATGATGTGGGCTTTGCGTGGAGCGTTTTGCGTGGTCGCGCTGGTGGCTGCTCTTGCGGGGGTGCCGGGTCACGCGGAGGACGGTCTGACATTGGTTTTCAAGGGCGAGAGCTATCATTTTGCGCCCGAGATGGACGGTGCGCGGACGGGGTTCACCCGGTTTGCTGCGCTGGAAGCCGTCAGTCTGGAAGGGGCGCGCCCGGACGGGCCGGAGCGGCTTGTGTTGCAGGTCTCGCTGGCGCCGGGGGAAGGGGCCGATGTTGCACCGCTTGATGGGCGGATCATGTTCCGGCCCGATGGCTGGCGCGATTACTGGGTCTCGGCAGCGGTGTTTCCGGGCGATGCCATCCTGATCGAGGAGTTGGAGTTGAGTGGGCCGGAAGCGTGGATTGCCGGGGGGTTCGATCTTGAGCTGTGCCCGGTCGCTTCGCCACTGCATCCGCCGGATACCTCCGGCTGCGAGCAGGCCATCGGTGAATTTCGCACCAGATTGATGCGCGATTGAGCCTCGGGGGCCGCGCCCTTGCGGGCGCGGCTCGGCGTCAGTCCTTGGGGCCGAGCATATCTTCGGGGCGGACCACGCGGTCGAAGGTCTCGCCATCGACAAAGCCGAGATTGATCGCCTCTTCGCGCAGGGTGGTGCCGTTCTTGTGCGCGGTCTTGGCGACCTTGGTGGCGTTGTCATAGCCGATGGTGGGGGCGAGCGCGGTGACCAACATCAGCGATTCGCGCATCAGCTTCTCGATGCGGCTGACATTGGCCTGCGTGCCGACCACCATATTGTCGGTGAAGGAAGCTGCCGCATCACCCAGAAGCTGCATGCTTTGCAGCACATTATAGCTCATCATCGGGTTGTAGACATTGAGCTCGAAATGGCCCTGGCTGCCTGCAAAGCCGACAGCGGCATCATTGCCCATGACATGGGCGCAGACCATGGTCAGTGCCTCGGCCTGGGTGGGGTTGACCTTGCCGGGCATGATCGAGGAGCCGGGTTCGTTCTCGGGCAGGATAAGCTCGCCCAGACCCGAGCGCGGGCCGGAGCCCAGAAGGCGCATGTCATTGGCGATCTTGAAGAGGCTGGCCGCCACGGTTTTGAGCGCACCCGAGAACATGACCATGGCGTCATGCGCGGCCAACGCCTCGAACTTGTTTGGCGCCGTGACGAAGGGCAGGGCGGTGATCTCGGCGATATGGCCCGCGACTTTGGTGTCCCAGCCCTTGCGGGTGTTGAGCCCGGTGCCGACCGCCGTGCCGCCCTGCGCCAGCTCGTAGATCTGGGGCAGGCACATCTCGACCCGGTGGATGCCCATCTTTACCTGATGTGCATAGCCGCCGAATTCCTGTCCCAGCGTCAGGGGCGTGGCGTCCTGCGTGTGGGTACGACCGATCTTGATGATATCCTTGAATTCTTCCGATTTGGCGGCCAGTGCGCCATGCAGCTTTTCCAGCCCCGGCAGCAGCACATCGCGCGCCAGCATCCCGATGGCGACATGCATCGCGGTGGGGAAGGTGTCATTCGAGGACTGGCCCATATTGCAATGATCATTGGGATGGATCGGGTCCTTGGAGCCCATCTCGCCGCCCATCATCTCGATGGCTCGGTTCGAGATCACCTCATTGGCGTTCATGTTGGATTGCGTGCCCGACCCGGTCTGCCAGACCACCAGAGGGAAATTGTCATCGAACTTGCCCTCGAACACTTCGGTGGCCGCTTCAACGATGGCCTTGCCGCGCCGGTCGTCGAGATCGCCCTGTTCCATATTGACCAGCGCGCAGGCCCATTTGACCGCCCCCAGCGCGCGGATAATCGGCACCGGCTGGCGCTCCCAGCCAATGGGGAAATTCAGAATCGACCGCTGCGTCTGCGCGCCCCAGTATTTGTCGGCGGGAACCTCGAGCGGGCCAAAGCTGTCTGTTTCGGTGCGGGTGGCGGTCATGCGGCAGGGCTCCTTGGATGGGTAAAAACCGCCCTGTCCTTAGCCTGTGCCTCTCAGGAAATCAATCAGTATGCGATTGCATACTGATTGCACCTTATTTACGGAAACGATCGAGGCTCACGACCTCGCCACTCTTTTCCTCACTCGGCGCATCTTCGAGCATCGGCGCCTCTTCGTCCTCGTCATCTTCGCCCTCTTCATGGTGCAATTCGAAACGCAGACCGAATTCGACAGAGGGGTCGACAAAGGTCGAGATGGCGTCAAACGGAATGTAGAGAGGTTCGGGCGCATTGCCGAAATTGAGCGTGATCGCGAAGCCGTCGTCATCGACAGTGAGATTGTCGAACCAGTGCTGGATGACGAGGGTAATTTCTTCGGGGTAGCGCTCGCGCAGCCAGTCGGCCATCTGCATCTCGGGATGAGCGGTATCAACCGTGATGAAGAAATGATGCTCGCCCGGCAATCCGTCCTGCGCGACGCCTTCCATGACCTTGCGGATCAGTCCCCGCATGGCGTCATGCATCAGATTCCCATAATCTATTCCGCGCATCTCGAGCATCCTTTCCTGCATCACAGCATAGGCCATTCATACTGGAATAAAAGCCCCGTCTGGGCGGGCCTCGAAATTTTATCGAATGCGTGAAAACGCGACTTTGTCCTGCGAATACAACGGGCGGAGGGATGAAAGTGCAGGCTTCTGTTGCCAGGTGCCTGCGAACCCCGCCTTACGCGGCTAGGCGCAAGGGCTTAAAGTTTCGGTCTCGTGACAGCTTACGCTGCGACTGCGACCGGAGCACGGTTGTCATTTGCAACTGTACGTTTTGCACCGATAACGGTGGTGGCTCACCGGGACAAAGCTAACCCCTTTAGACGTTCGTCGATCCTGTTTCGGCCCCATGATCCCCAAACGAAGGATTTTGGTGGAGCCGCCGGGTACCGCCCCCGGGTCCGATCCGCTTATTACGAGCGCGTTTATGTCCATAGTCCCTTGCGGGACACTCTGAATGTAGGGGCTGGTGGGCGCAGGCGCAAGAGGCGCCGCGTTGGTCTTGAAAAGCCCACCGGCCCGAGGTAAGGACGCAGCGGAAGGCGCACCGACTCGGTGCGCTGATTACTTTTACCCTCCGGTATGGGTATGAGCGCAAGCGACCCGCCGGCACCGAACAGGAAGATGAACACCATGGCCATGCGCTGGTACTCGGTAAGCGTGCTGTCGAATTTCGAGAAGAAGGTGGCCGAGGCCATCCGCACGGCTGTGGCCGAGGGCGGGCTGGAAGACCAGATCGAGGAAGTGCTGGTGCCGACCGAGGAAGTGATAGAGGTGCGGCGCGGCAAGAAGGTGACGGCCGAGCGGCGCTTCATGCCGGGTTATGTGCTGGTGCGCATGGAGATGTCGCCCAAGGGCTACCATCTGATCAACTCGATCAACCGCGTGACCGGGTTTCTGGGCACGCAGGGCAAGCCGATGCCGATGCGCGATGATGAGGTGAACGCGATCCTCAATCGCGTGCAGGAAGGCGAAGAGGCCCCGCGCACGCTGATCCATTTCGAGGTCGGCGAGCAGGTCAAAGTCAATGAGGGCCCGTTCGAGGGATTCTCGGGCGTGGTCGAGGAAGTCGATTCCGATGCCAGCCGCCTGAAAGTGATGGTGTCAATCTTCGGCCGGGCCACCCCGGTCGATCTGGAATTCACGCAGGTATCGAAAGACGCCTGACGTGATGCATCGTGGGAGGCTGCCGGGCGCGCTCGGGTAAGGCCGGACCACTAAACCGCAACAAGCCCCCGCTCACGCGTGAGCAGGGGTGAGGTGAAAGAAGGAGAGGCCAGATGGCCAAGAAAGTAGTCGGGCAGCTCAAGCTGCAAATTCCGGCGGGCAAGGCGACCCCGTCCCCCCCGGTTGGCCCCGCATTGGGTCAGCGCGGCATCAACATCATGATGTTCACAAAGGAATTCAATGCCCGCACCGCCGAGATGGAGCCGGGCGCGCCAATACCCTGTGTCATCACCTATTATCAGGACAAATCCTTCACGATGGAACTCAAGACGCCACCGGCGTCGTGGTACCTCAAGCGTGCGGCTGGCCTGAAACCTGTGGGCAAGCGCAACCGCGCGCGCGGTTCGGAAGCACCGGGCCGTCAGGTAGCGGGCAGCGTGACCTCGAAGCAGGTGCGCGAGATTGCCGAGGCCAAGATGAAGGACCTCAACGCCAATAGCGTTGAGGCGGCAATGCAGATCATCGCCGGTTCTGCCCGGTCGATCGGTATCGAGGTGAAAGGGTAAGGTCATGGCAAAACTCGGAAAACGGTCCAAGGCCGCCCGCGAAGCCTTTGCTGGCAAGGAAAACATCACCGTCGAGGAAGCGCTGGAGCTGATCAAGTCCAATGCCTCGGCCAAATTCGACGAGACGGTGGAAATCGCGATGAATCTGGGCGTCGACCCGCGTCACGCGGACCAGATGGTTCGCGGTGTGGTGACGCTGCCCAATGGCACTGGCAAGAGCATCCGCGTCGCTGTCTTCGCACGCGGCCCGAAGGCCGATGAAGCGAAAGAAGCGGGTGCGGATATTGTCGGCGCCGAAGATCTGATGGAGACCATCCAGTCAGGCAAGATCGAGTTCGACCGCTGCATCGCGACGCCCGACATGATGCCCATCGTGGGGCGTCTGGGCAAGATCCTCGGGCCGCGCAACCTGATGCCGAACCCGAAGGTGGGCACCGTCACCATGGATGTGGCTGAGGCCGTCAAAGGCGCCAAGGGCGGTCAGGTGCAGTTCAAGGTCGAGAAGGCCGGGGTGATCCATGCCGGTGTCGGCAAGGTCTCGTTCGAGCCTGCGAAACTCGCCGAGAATGTCCGCGCCTTTGTGGATGCCGTGTCCAAGGCGAAACCCTCGGGGGCGAAAGGGGCCTATCTGAAGAAGGTCTCGCTGTCCTCGACCATGGGGCCGGGTGTCTCGGTCGATGTGACGAGCGCGACGCAGGGCTGATCCCTCAGCGAAACTAATCTGAAAAGGCGGCCCGTGCGGGCCGCCTTTTTCATGTTCCCTGCGCGTCCTCCGCTGGACCGTCGCGCTCGCCCACGCACCCTTGCGCGCCGGTCCAGCGGAGGATGCGCAGGGGCCGTAGGCCGAGTGTGTTATTCGGCGGCCTTGGGCAGAAAGCCGCGCTCGATCATATCCTGCGGTGCAACCGGGTATTCGCCCGAGAAACAGGCGTCGCAATATTGAGGGCAGGCATCATTGCGTCCGCCTGCCTCACCTGCGGCACGGTAAAGCCCGTTCAGCGTGATGAATTTCAGCGAATCCACCCCGATATAGTCACGCATTTCCCGCTCGGTCATCTGCGCGGCCAGCAGGTTCTCGCGCTCGGGTGTGTCCACACCGTAGAAGCATGGCCAGGCGGTGGGCGGCGAGGCGATGCGGAAATGCACTTCGGCGGCACCCGCCTCGAGGATCATTTCCTTGATCTTCTGACTGGTCGTGCCGCGCACGACGGAATCATCCACCAGCACCACGCGCTTGCCCCGGATCAGGGTCCGATTCACATTCAGCTTCAGCCGCACACCCATCGAGCGGATCTGCTGGCTGGGCTCGATGAAGGTGCGGCCCATATACTGGTTGCGCGTGATCCCGAGTGCAAAGGGGATGCCCGATTCCTGAGAGTAACCGATGGCGGCAGGCGTCCCGCTGTCGGGGACCGGGCAGACCAGATCGGCCTCGACCGGGGCCTCGCGCGCCAGTTCCACTCCGATCTGGCGGCGCGTCTCATAGACCGAGCGGCCACCATAGAAGCTGTCAGGGCGCGAGAAATAGACATGCTCGAAGATGCAGAAGCGGGATTTCTGCGCCTCGAAAGGTCGCATGCTCTCCAGTCCCTTCGCGTCAATCACCACCATCTCGCCCGGGTCGATCTCGCGGATAAAATCGGCCCCGATGATGTCGAGCGCGCAGGTCTCCGACGCCAGCACCCAGCCCGTGCCCAATTGCCCAAGTACCAGCGGGCGCACGCCCAACGGGTCGCGCACGCCGATGAGCTTGGTGCGCGTTATCGCCACCACCGAAAACGCACCTTCAGCACGGCGCAGCGCGTCTTTCATCCGCTCGGGGATGGTCTTCTGATAGGAGCGCGCCATAAGATGGATCAGGCATTCGCTGTCCGAGGAGGACTGGAAGATCGAGCCGCGCTCGATCAATTCGCGCCGGATCGATTCGGCATTGGTGATATTGCCGTTGTGCGCCAAGGCCGCCCCGCCCATGGCGAACTCGCCGAAGAAGGGCTGCACATCGCGAATCTGCGTCGGGCCCTTGGAGCCCGCCGTCGAATATCGCACATGGCCGATGCCGATATTGCCCGGCAACCCCTCGATAACGCCCGTTTTCGTGAAATTGTCACGTACAAGCCCGAACCTGTGTGCAGAGTGAAAGCCCGATTCGGGGTGGTGCGTGATGATCCCGCCGGCTTCCTGACCGCGGTGTTGCAGCGCGTGCAGTCCGAGGGCGACAAAATTCGCCGCATCCGTCAGCCCGATGCACCCGAAAACACCGCATTCTTCGCGGAGCTTGTCATCGTCAAACGGGTGGCTGAGCATGGCAGACCTTTGACAGTTGGCTCTCGCCTGTCCCCTAACCTATCTGCACCGGACTGTCACGACTCCTTTGTGTGTGCAGCGCTCAGCGGCAGACCGAGACCAGTTCTTCATACTGCTGCACCAGCCAGTTTGGCGCATCTTCGGGCATCGCCTCGTTGAGATTGCCGGAAAGCTGCGCAAAGACGCTGGCCGAGCGCGATTCTTCGACAATCGGCACCGAGCCAGGCGGCACTGCAAGCTGAAAGACCAGAAGCGCAATCGCCACCAGCAGAATGCCGCGCGCCACGCCGAACAGAAAGCCCAGCCCCTGATCGACCCCGCCAAGCGCCGAATTGCGCACGATGCTGGAAAACAGCGGCGTGAACAGCGAGGCGAGCACCAGCACGATTGCGAAGACGGCGGCAAAGGCCGCAATCACGGTCAATTCGCAGCTATCGCCCAGAAAACTGCCCAGATAGGGGATCTCGCGGACCAATGGCTGCGCGGCCGGGGCCAGAATGAAGGCCAGCACAGCGGCTGCGACCCAGCCGAGAATCGCGAGCGTCTCGCGCATCAAACCGCGCGAATAGGCAAGGATGCCCGAGACGATGATGATCACGGCCACCCCGGCATCGATCAGTGTAAAGCCTTCCATGCCTGTCTCCCTCGGGTGCGATACTCAACCGGCCCCAAATACCTGCCCGACCACTTCTGCCAGATCGGGCATTTGTTTCAATGCAATTCCGGGCTGGTCGGCGGGTTTCGCCAGCTTCGGTGCAATTGCGGCGCAAAAACCAAGTTTTTGCGCCTCTTTCAACCTGTTTTCGGTCTGCGCGACCGGGCGCAGCGCGCCCGAGAGGCTGATTTCGCCGAAAACCACTGTATCCGCAGGCAGCGCTACATCCTCACGCGCCGATAAAAGCGCGCAGGCCACGGCCAGATCTGCGGCCGGTTCCTGCACCCGCATGCCGCCCGCAACATTGAGAAACACGTCCATTCCAGCAAACGGAATCCCGCAGCGCGCCTCGAGCACGGCGAGGATGGTCGAGAGCCGTGCCGAGTCGAGCCCCACGACCGTGCGGCGCGGGGTGCCGAGGGGTGAGGGGGCGACGAGGGCCTGAATTTCGGTCAGCATCGGGCGCGTGCCCTCGATACCTGCGAAGACGACCGAGCCGGGGGCCGGGGTGCCACGTTCGGACAGAAACAGCGCCGAGGGGTTGGCGACTTCGGCCAGCCCGCTGCCGGTCATCTCGAAGACACCGATCTCATCGGCCGGGCCGAAGCGGTTCTTGACCGCGCGCAGGATGCGGAACTGATGGCCGCGCTCGCCCTCGAAATACAGGACCGTGTCGACCATATGCTCGACCACGCGCGGGCCAGCGATCTGACCCTCCTTGGTGACATGGCCGACCAAGATCACCGAGACACCGCGCCGCTTGGCGAAACTGACCAGCTCATGTGCGGCTGCGCGCACCTGCGCGACCGAACCGGGCGCGGACTCGACCGAGTCGAGCCACATGGTCTGGATCGAATCGATCACCACCAGATCCGGGCGCTCGGTATCGAGCGTGGCGAGAATGTCGCGCAGATTGGTCTCGGCCGCAAGCTGGACCGGGGCTTGCGCAAGCCCAAGGCGGGCCGCGCGCAGGCGCACTTGCGCGGCGGCCTCTTCGCCAGAGATATAAAGCGTTTTCAGACCTTTCTGGGCGAAAGCTGACGTAGCCTGCAGCAAAAGTGTCGATTTCCCGATGCCCGGATCACCACCGACCAATATCGCCGAGGCCGCGACCAGACCGCCACCCAGCACGCGGTCGAGTTCGGCCAGCCCGGAGGTGCTGCGCGGAGGCGGGGCCTCGGATTCGGCCAGAGTTGAGAGCGCGATTGAGCGGCCCTTGCCTACACGCGGGCCTGGGCCTGCCGAGAGCGGCGCTTCCTCGATGATGCTGTTCCACGCACCGCAGGCCTCGCAACGTCCGGCCCATTTGCGATGGGTCGCACCGCAGGCAGTGCAGGAGAACTGGGGCAGGGCTTTGGCCATGCCGCCTTATCGCAATGCCCCTCGGCCCGCGCAAGGGTTCACGCATAACCCTCTTCGCGGGTGACCTCGGTCATCAGCCAGTCACGAAAGGCCGCGGCTGCCGGGTTGGGACGGGCCTGTGCCGGGGTCATCAGCCAGTAGCCGCCGTCATTGGCCCAGTCGGGGGCCAGCGCGACCAGCTCGCCGCGCGCGAGTTCGGGGCGGAACAGGAAGGACGGCAAGAGCGCCACGCCCAGACCCGCCGCGCAGCCCTGTGCCATGGCGGCGAGATGCTCGAAGACCATCTCGGGCGCGGGCAGGGGGGCGATGCCATGCGCGGTGGCCCAAGCCTGCCATTCCTCAGGGCGCGAGGCGATGGCGAGGCGGGGCAGGCGGGCGATATCCGCCAGCGTTTCGGCCCCCAGCGCGGGCGCGGCGCAGGGCTGCACTCGGTCCTCGAAGAGCAGCGTGGCCTCGGTGCCCGGCCAGTCGGACTGACCCGCATGGAGTGCTGCATCGACGCGCGCCTGCGCCATATCAAACGCACCTATCTGGGTACGGAAATGCAGCGTGATCTCGGGGTGACGGCGCAGGAAACGCGGGATGCGCGGGATCAGCCATCGGGTGCCGAAAGTGGGCAGGATGGCGAGCGTCAACTGACCTCGGGTGTCGCGGCGCGTGATCTCGCGCGCGGCCGTTTGCAGCGTGTCGAGCGCATCGCACGCGGCCTTGGCATAGGCTTCGCCCTCGGGTGTAGGGGTGACCTGACGCGGCCCGCGGTCAAGCAGCGTGACCCCGAGCTGATCCTCCAGCGCGGCGACCTGCCGAGAGACAGCGGATTGCGTCAGCGCCAGCTCCTCGGCCGCCTGCGTGAAACTGCCCAGCCGGACCACGGCCTCGAAGGCCTGTAGCGACTGGGTCGAGGGCAGATGGCGGCGAGGTTGGATCATGGTATTCCGTTCCGGAATGACTGTATGCCTTATTATCCTTTTTCATAGTGTCCAGTTCAAGGTAAGACATGCGCAAATCGCATGATCAGCCGGAGGAGATTCCATGCCGCTCGACAAACCTGCCCTCAAACCCAAGGACGCGCCCGAACTTGGCCGCTTCACCTGGGAGGACCCGCTGCTGCTGGAAAGCCAGTTGTCCGAAGACGAGCGCATGCTGCGCGACGCCGCGCATGAATTCGCGCAATCCACGCTGCAGCCGCGCGTGATCCAGGCGTTTCGCGAGGAATCGAGCGACCCGGAACTGTTCCCCCTGATGGGACAGGCGGGACTCCTGGGTGCAACGCTGCCCGAGCAATATGGGGGCTTGGGAGCGAACTACGTGACCTACGGGCTTATCGCGCGCGAGATCGAGCGGGTTGATTCGGGCTATCGCTCGATGATGTCGGTGCAAAGCTCGCTGGTGATCTACCCGATCTATGCTTATGGCTCCGAGGCACAGCGTGAGAAATATCTGCCGGGGCTGTGCTCGGGCGAGTTGATCGGCTGTTTCGGACTGACCGAACCAGATGCGGGCTCTGACCCGGCGGGGATGAAGACGCGGGCCGAGAAAACCGCCAATGGCTATCGCATCACCGGCTCGAAGATGTGGATTTCCAATTCGCCCTTCGCCGATGTCTTTGTCATCTGGGCGAAATCCGACGCGCATGGCGGGCGGATTCGCGGCTTCGTGCTGGAAAAAGGCATGAAGGGGCTCTCCGCGCCGAAGATCGAGGGCAAGATCTCGCTTCGCGCCTCGACCACCGGCGAGATCGTGATGGATGGAGTCGAGGTTGGCGAGGAGGCACTGCTGCCGCATGTCGAAGGTCTCAAAGGCCCGTTCGGCTGCCTCAACCGCGCGCGCTACGGCATTGCCTGGGGGGTGATGGGGGCGGCTGAATTCTGCTGGCATGCTGCGCGGCAATACGGGCTTGACCGCAAGCAGTTCGACAAGCCGCTGGCGGGTACGCAGCTGTATCAGAAGAAACTCGCTGACATGCAGACCGAGATCACGCTGGGGCTGCAGGCTGCGTTGCAGGTCGGCCGGTTGATGGACCGGGCGCAGGGCGCGCCCGAGATGATCAGCCTGATCAAGCGAAACAATTGCGGCAAGGCGCTGGATATCGCGCGGGTCTCGCGCGACATGCATGGCGGCAACGGGATTTCCGAGGAGTATCAGGTGATCCGGCATATGGTTAATCTCGAGACCGTGAACACTTATGAGGGCACTCATGATGTGCATGCGCTGATCCTGGGGCGCGCGCAGACGGGCCTGCAGGCGTTTTTCTGACGGAATTGGGGCTTTTCCAGCAGCGCCGGGCTTTCGCTCGGCGTTTTTTTTTGAGTATTTTTGGAAAGATGAAGATGAGGGTGTGATGATCGATCGCCTGCCTGCCCATCAGATCGCCTATGCGCGGCTGCGTGACATGCTGCTTTTCGGGGAACTGGCGCCGAGGAGCGCGGTAACCATCGAGGGGCTGGTGGCGCGGCTGGGTCTGGGGATGACGCCCGTGCGTGAGGCGATAAGGCGGCTGATTGCCGAGGGGGCGCTGGAATGGCAGGGCAACCGGCGCGTGGTGGTGCCGCGTCTGGGCTTGCGCGCGCTGGAGGATCTGGGCTTTGCGCGCGCCGCGATCGAGGGGCGGCTGGGGCGGCTGGCGCTGGCGCGAATAACACCAGAGGTAATTGCCGAATTGCGTGGAGTGGATGCGCGGCTGGATGCGGCCATCGCGCGCGGGGATGTGCCGGGCTATCTGCGCGCCAATCATGCCTTTCATTTCACGCTTTATGAGCGCGCCGGGTCGGAAGTGCTCGAGGCGCTGGCGAAGTCGCTCTGGCTGCGTTTCGGACCGTCGCTGCGGGTGGTCTGTCAGGGGCCGGGAGAAGACGGCGCGCGCGGGGCCGATGGGCATGGCTTGCATCAGCCGGATCATCACAAGGCGGCACTCTCTGCGCTGGAACGCGGGGATGCCGAGGCGCTGGAGACGGCACTAGCAGGCGATATCTTGCAGGGGGTCGCCAATATCCGGGCGGGGCTGGATGCCGGGCTTTTCGAGGTCGCGGAATAATTTGATCAAATTCGCTTGACGCTTTGCAAGCCGGGAGTATCCTGCGCGCCTGTAATGACAGGAGCAGAGCCCATGACATTGACCAATCTGCCGCCCACGGCCGAGTTGCAGGCGCTGGATGCGGCCCATCACATGCATCCGTTCACGGCGAATGGGGCGCTGGCGACGAAGGGCGCGCGGATCATCACCCGGGCCGAGGGTGTGCGGCTGACCGACAGCGAAGGGGCCGAGTTGATTGATGGCATGGCGGGGCTGTGGTGCGTCAATATCGGTTATGGACGGCGCGAGCTGGCCGATGCGGCGGCGCGACAGATGCAAGAGCTACCTTATTACAACACGTTTTTCCAGACCAGTCATGTCCCTGCGATCCGTCTGGCCGCGAAGCTTGCTGAACTCGCGCCGAGGGATCTGAACCATGTCTTCTTCGCGGGCTCCGGCTCTGAGGCCAATGACACCAATATCCGAATGGTGCGCCAATACTGGGCGCTGAAGGGCGCGCCGGAGCGGCGGGTGATCATCGCGCGGCGCAATGGCTATCACGGCTCGACCATGGGCGGCGGCTCGCTTGGCGGCATGGCGGCGATGCATGCGCAGGGCGGGCTGCCGATCCCCGACATCGTGCATATCGACCAGCCCTATTGGTGGGGCGAGGGCGGCGAGATGAGCCCCGAGGCGTTCGGTCTGGCGCGCGCGCGCCAGCTCGAGGCGCAGATTCAGGCGATTGGTCCGGAGCGGGTGGGGGCCTTCATTGCCGAGCCAGTGCAGGGGGCCGGGGGTGTGATCATCCCGCCAGAGAGCTACTGGCCAGAGATTCAGCGGATCGTGGACAAATATGGCATCCTGCTGATCGCCGATGAAGTGATCACAGGTTTCGGGCGGCTGGGGGAATGGTTCGGCGTGCAGAGCTACGGTATCCGCCCGCATATCCTGACCATCGCCAAGGGCCTGTCATCGGGGTACCAGCCTATTGGCGGCTCGATTGTTTGCGACGAGGTCGCGAACACCATCGCGCAGGACGAGTTCAACCACGGCTATACCTATTCCGGCCATCCAGTGGCGGCGGCCGTGGCGCTGGAAAACCTGCGGATTCTGGAAGAAGAAGGCATCATTAACCGGGTGCATGCGGAGACTGCGCCGCATCTGGCGCAGGCCTGGGGGTCGCTGGCCGATCATCCGCTGGTGGGCGAAGCGGTCTCGCGCGGGCTGATGGCGAGTCTTGCGCTGACACCGGATAAGTCGTCGCGGGCGAAATTCCGGTCAGAGCCGGGGACAGTGGGCTATATCTGCCGCGAGTATTCCTTCGGTAATAATCTGGTCATGCGCCATGTCGGCGACCGGATGATCATCGCACCACCGCTGGTGATCACGGCGGCTGATATTGACGAGCTGGTGTCACGGGCGCGCAAGACGCTGGATCAGACGCTGGCGCATCTGCAGGCCGAGGGGATGCTGAGGGCTGCGGCCTGAATGCCATCACGCACGCGGGCGCAGCGGGCCTTCCAGCATACTGGCGACGGCCATACCAGCGCGCAGCGCGGGCCTGCGGGGGAAAAGGAAGCGTGGGGGTGTTTTGCGGGTCAGTTGCGGCACGGCGTGACGCGCGCCCGTCAGGGCGCGCGCCACCCGGCGCCCGCCCTCGGAAGCTGCCGCAACACCATTGCCGTGCCAGCCAAGTGCAAGCCAGAGGCCCTCTGCCCCCGGTACCGGACCGATATAGGGCGCGAGGCTCGCGGTGAGGCAGACAAGACCGTTCCACTCAAACTCGGTCTCGGCGGCGCGAAACGCCGGAAAGATCATCTCGAACTCGGCCCGGGCGCGGCGGGCGAACTGAGCGACCGGGGCAGGGTGGAAGGACAGCCCGCCGCGTGCCCCGAACAGGAAGCGATTGTCAGGCAGCAGGCGGAAGTAATGCAGCAGGCGACGGGTATCATAGGCCATCAGATGCCGCGTCCAGCCCTGCGCGTTGCGTTCGGCCTCGGTCAAAGGGCGCGTCACCATGATGTTGGACATCACCGGCAGGATGCGCCGTGCGAGCCAGCGCGGCAGACGCTCGTCGCTATAGCCATTGGTGGCAATCAGCACCTGTGCCGCCTGCACGCGGCCGCTTGCCGTCCGCAATTCCCAGCCGCCTGCCACCGGCTCGGCGCATGTGACGCGGCTGTCGCCGTGGATAATCACGCCTGCCGCCTGCGCCGCCCGCGCAAGGCCGGTGACATAGGCATAGGGGTGAAGGCCGAAGCCGGGCTCGGTGAGTTCTCCGCCATGATAAACGGCTGTGTCGAAGCCCTCGGCGCGCAATTGCGCGGGGTCCAGCAGCGCGCCCCCGTCGCGGCGCATCCGTGCCCAGTCGCGTGCGCTGGCGGCAAGGCGCAATTCGCCCGTCTCAGACACCTGCGCGTCGATGTCATAGCGCGCGATGCTATCGGCAACGCAGGTGATGGCATCCACCTCGAAACGCTCCCATTCCTCGGCCGCATTGGCGCCATGCAGCCGGGTGATGGTGCCCGGCTCGAGCATCGTGCCGCCCAGACAGCAGAAGCCGCCATTGCGCCCCGAAGCCCCCCAGCCGGGCTGCGCGGCCTCGAGCACGACAACGCGCGCGCCATGGCGCTCGACCAGTTCCAGCGCAGCATTGAGCCCGGCATAGCCTGCGCCGATGATCGCGACATCCGCCTTGGCCCGCGATGCAAGGGGCGGGCAAGCAGGAACGTGCGGGCAGGTGGCGCGCCAGTAGCTTTCAGGCCAGCGCTGCGGGTCAAAGCCCTCAGGTTCGTAGAGCATGAGCCTCTCGCATCAGATCACGGCGTAGGATAGAGTTTTCGGCAGCAGAGGAAAGTGGCATGGCATTCGAACCCCCAGGCGACGAGGTCGATACAGCTTTCACGCGGACAGACCCGCGCGGGCTCTCGTTTGAAAATACCTTTGCCGGGGTGCCTTCGTTCCTGCGCCGTCGCTTCACCAAGGACCTCGACGGGGTCGATCTGGCGATCACCGGGGCCTGTTTCGATCAAGCCACCTCGCATCGCCCCGGCGCGCGGTTCGGGCCGCGCGCGATGCGCGCGGCCAGCACACTCCAGCCCTGTTACCCGCCCTATGGCTGGGGCTTCGACCCCCTGAGCACCTGCCATATCATCGATTATGGCGATCTGGCCTATGACCCCGGCCATCTGGCGCACTTTCCCGAAACATTGCAGGCGCATGTCGCCACTATCCTCGAGGCCGGTGCAGGTGCGCTGACGCTCGGGGGCGATCATTTCATCACCCTGCCGATCCTGCGCGCCCATGCCGCGCGCTTTGGCCCGCTGGCGGTGATCCAGTTCGACGCCCATTCCGACCTCTGGCCCGAGGATGACCCGGCCCGTATGGACCACGGCACGATGATGTATCGCGCGGTGCAGGAGGGGTTGATCGAACCGGACCGCTCGGTCCAGATTGGCATCCGCACCGAATGCCCGGATTATTTCGGCATCCATGTCATCGACGCGTTCGAAGTGCATGACATCGGCCCGCGCGCGGTGGCCGCGCGTATCCACGAGATCGTGGGCGATCACCCCTGCTATCTGAGCTTTGACATCGACGCGCTGGACCCCGGCTTCGCGCCGGGCACTGGCACTCCGGTCTGGAACGGCTTGACGCCCAATCAGGTCGCGGTCATCTTGCGGGCCATGGCCGGGATCAACCTCAAGGGCTGCGATGTGGTCGAGGTCTGCCCGGCGCTGGACCTGACCGAAGCCACCGCCATCATGGGAGCGCATGTGGGAATGGAACTGATCGCACTTTATGCCTTCGCCTTGCGCGAGGCGCAGGCATGATCCGGATTCTGCTTCTCGCTGCGATCTTCGCTGCTCTGGCGCTGCTGGCCTATATCCGCCTCGCGCCCTCGGACCCGGCGCGGTGGCATGAGGACCCGCGCCTTGTGACGCGGCCCAACACGCCCAATTTTCACCTGATCCGCATGGTCGGCGGCGATGCCATGCCTCAGGTCTTTCAGATGACACCCGAGGAACTGGCCGAGCGTGTGGACGAGGTCGCCCGTGCCGATGGCGCAACATTGCTGGCCGGGTCCGTGCGCGAGTTGCACATGACCTATATCAGTCGCACACCGCTGATGGGCTATCCCGATTACACCTCGGTCGTGATCGAGCCCGCAGGCGAGGGGGCGATGCTGCTGGCCTTCGCCCGCGCGCGCTTCGGCCGTTCCGACATGGGGGTGAACCGCGCGCGGTTGGAGCGTTGGCTCGCGGCGCTCGACCGGCCCGCGCTTACCGAGTGAGGCTGCAGCAGCCGCTCAATAGCGGGGCCGAGGGCGACATCATCACCCCGATGGCCAGCCCATAGGCCCGGTCGCTCATCCCGTCATTGCACTCCGCTGGATAGATGAACCCGGTCGCAGGCCCGCCTAGCCCGTTGAAGAGCACCATGCGCCGCAGATCCTCGGCAATGCCACTATCCTGCGCGACCCGGATCTCCAGCCCCTCACGCGTCATCTCCGGCGTGCGGTAACTCCACGCACCGCCGGTATTCTCCAGCGACCAGAAGGGCTCGGTGCCAAAACAGCGCAGCCCCACCGGAAGATTGTAATGGTCGATATGCACGCCGCGAAGCGCCATGTAGCGCAGCGAGACCCATCCCGACTGTTCGCCGGTATTGATCTGCCCCCATGTGCCCGCATCATTGCGCGCGACGACCTCGATCCCGCGTGCATCGGGCGCGAGCCCGCCGATGATCGCGGCGCGCGCCGAAGGCTCGGCGCGTATATTGAGCACATCATCTGCAGCTACCCCCTGCACATCGTAAAGCGCGGGCAGGGGCTGCGCGGCAAGACCCAAGGGCAGGAATGCCACCAGAACAAAGGCGATATTTCTCAAGATGCGCATATTCCCCTCCGACTAAAGTGCTTAACTCCAATATAGCCGCTGCCGCAGGACAGACGAAACGCTTTCTCTCGCGCTTACGCCCGCGTGTGCTCCAGCGGCAGTTCGGTGGTGTTCTTGATCTCTTCCATCGAGAGGAGTGCGGTCACATTATAGATGCTGACCTCCGAGATCAGCGCCTGGTAGAAACGGTCATAGGCGCGCGCGTTGGCCACCCGCACCTTGAGGATATAGTCGATATCGCCCGCCAGCCGATGCGCCTCCAGCACCTCGGGCCGCGCTCGCACGGCTTCGAGAAACCGCGCCTGCCAGTCGGCCTCATGCGCCGAGGTGCGTACCAGCACGAAGAAACAGGCTTCGAGCCCCAGCGATTCGGGGTCGAGAAGGACCGTGTCGCGCAGGATCACCCCGGCCTTGCGCAGCTTGCGGATGCGGTTCCAGACCGGAGTCTTGCTTGACCCAACCTGCCGAGCGATATCATCAAGCGACTGGCTGGCGTCACGTTGAAGTGCGGAGAGGATGCGGCGGTCCAGATCGTCGAGCATTTCGGCCATGACGCCTCCTTTCGATACGCGACTGGAACAGAATTCCTAAAATAGCAAGAGGAAAGACAATATTGGGGAAAAAATTCAGAAAAACCCCGAAAAACTCTTCCTTGTGACCAAAAGGCGGCTTGCACTTGAGCTGTGTCAAGGCATAGTGACAGCAGAATCTGCATTCTGCAGAGCGATGCCCGATCCCTCCTCGGGCTTGATGAGAGACGAAAGCAGTCCCGATGACCGAACAGATGACGAAACCCCTCAAGCCCACACCGACGCTGCCAGATGCGCAGACCGTGACCTCGGTGACGCATTACACGGACCGGCTCTTTGCCTTCCGCTGCACCAGGCCGCGCTCGCTGCGTTTCCGCTCGGGCGAATTCGTGATGATCGGGCTGCTGGGCGAGAATGGCAAACCGCTGCTGCGCGCCTATTCCATCGCCTCGCCCTCCTGGGACGAAGAGCTCGAATTCTACTCGATCAAGGTGCCCGACGGTCCGCTGACCTCACGGCTTCAGCATATCCAGCCCGGTGAGCAGATCATCCTGCGCCCCAAACCTGTGGGCACGTTGGTGCTGGACGCGCTGCTGCCCGGCAAGCGGCTCTGGATGCTCGCCACCGGAACCGGCATCGCGCCCTTTGCCTCGCTCCTGCGTGACCCCGAGACTTGGGAGAAATACGAGCAGGTCATCGTCATGCATACCTGCCGCGATGCAGATGAGTTGACCTATGGCCGCGATCTGATCGAGGCACTGCCCGAGGATCCACTGATTGGTGAACTTGTCGAAGGCAAGCTGCTCTACTATCCGACCACCACGCGCGAAGAGGCCGAGCGCATGGGCCGCATCACCGACAATCTCGGCTCGGGCAAGGTGTTCGCGGATCTCGGGATCCCGCCGCTCGATCCGGCGGTTGACCGCGCCATGGTCTGCGGCTCGCTGGATTTCAATCTCGATGTGAAAGCGATCCTCGAAGAGGCCGGGCTGCGCGAAGGCGCCAATTCCGAACCAGCGGAATATGTGGTGGAAAAAGCCTTCGTGGGATAACCCCTGTTCCGCTTCATCTTATCAAAGATACTCAAAAAAGCGGGGCGCAGACTCTGCCTCCTCCAGTGATTTGAAAGGCACCCGGCCCTGCAGGCCGGTTGTAAGGGATTAACCAGCCGCCATCTGGTTATGCTTGCGCGCTACGAAATCCTTCGCTGTCTCGACTGCGACAGCGGCGTCCCGGCAATAGGCATCTGCCCCGATGGCACGCCCGAATTCCTCATTGAGCGGTGCGCCCCCGACAAGCACGATATAATCGTCGCGAATGCCCTGCGCGACCATCGTGTCGATCACCACTTTCATATAGGGCATGGTCGTGGTCAGCAGCGCCGACATGCCCAGAATGTCGGGCTGTTCGCGCTCCAGCGCCTCGATATAGGCTTCGACCGCGTTGTTGATCCCGAGATCGACCACCTCAAACCCGGCCCCCTCCATCATCATGGCGACCAGGTTCTTGCCGATATCATGGATGTCGCCCTTGACCGTGCCGATCACCATCTTGCCCATGCGCGGCGCGCCGGTCTCGATCAAAAGCGGCTTGAGGATCGCCATCCCGCCTTTCATTGCATTGGCGGCCAGCAGCACCTCCGGCACGAAGAGAATTCCGTCGCGGAAATCATGCCCGACGATGGTCATGCCCGCGACCAGTGCCTTGGTCAGGATGTCATAGGGGGTCCAGCCGCGTTCGAGCAGGATGCGCACACCTTCCTCGATCTCGTCCTTCATTCCGTCATAGAGGTCATCCATCATCTGTTCGACCAATTCGTCATCGGCCAGTTCGGAGAGGATGATGTCGTCGTCATCAGACATGGGGCTACCCTTTTGCAGCGTTGTCGTGCCGGTCTCCGCGACCAGCGTTACTCGCTATTTGCGACAGTTCGCCTCAGGACAGTGTCTTGTTTGCGACATGGCCCGGGATGGGGGCGACCTGTCGTGTGTGTCGCCTCAGGGATGCGGCAGAAATGTCACGTTCCGCGGCGCCGGCGACCACTGGAGCGGGTGCGCTCAGGCGCGTTGCCACCTGCTTCGGTCCCATCCACAGCCGAGGAGAAGCCGCCCAGAGCGGCCTCGATCTGCGCCAGCATCGGGCGCGATTCAAGGGCGCGGGTTTCGAGCGCGTTCCGCATCGCACGCAGATGATCGGGCATGGTGCCGCAGCACCCGCCGATGATTCTTGCACCGCAGTCGCGGGCGAGCACGGCATAATCCGCCATCAGGTCCGGGGTGCCGTCATAATGGATATGCCCGTCGACATATTTCGGAATGCCCGCATTGCCCTTGGCGATGATCGGCAGCTCTGCCCCGGCCTCGACAAAACCCAGCACCGTGCGCAACAAATCCGATGCGCCGACACCGCAATTTGCGCCAAAGGCCAGTGGCGGGTTGGCGAGCCGTTTCAGCATCTGCACCATGGCGGCCGAGGTCAGCCCCATCATGGTGCGACCGGCGGTGTCGAAACTCATCGTGCCGCACCAGGGCATGCCCGCCAGTGCCGCCGCCTCGGCGGCGGCCTTGTATTCCTCGGGTGCCGAGATGGTTTCGACCCAGAGCACATCCGCGCCGCCCTCTTTCAGCCCTTCGGCCTGTTCGTGGAACATCTCGACCGCCAGCTCATGGGTCAGCGTTCCCATCGGGGCCATGATCTCGCCTGTCGGCCCCATCGAGCCCGCGACCACAACCTTGCGCCCTGCCTGATCGGCGATCTCGCGTCCGAGAGCCGCGCCCAGCCGGTTCAACTCGCGCACCTGACCTTCGGCCTGATGCAGCTTCAGGCGGCTGGCATTGCCGCCGAAAGTGTTGGTCAGAAACAGGTCCGACCCGGCCTCGACCGCACCGCGATAGAGCGCGCGGATCTTTTCGGGCTCGGTCACATTCCACAATTCGGGCGCGTCACCCGAGGCCAGGCCCATGTTGAACAGATTTGTCCCGGTGGCTCCATCGGCCAGAAGCCAGTCACGGGTTGCAAGCAGGTCGGACAGGGCGTTTTGCATTTTGCGGCCTCTCTGGGGCAGGGCAGGCGCGCAAAGCGCGCCAGCCCTGAACCCTGTTCATTTCACGACGGCACCAATTGCCCCCGGATCGAACGCCCGATTCAGCCGTCGGCCAATTCGGCCTTCGCTTCACTCAGAAACTCGTTCATCTTGCTCTGGATCGTCGACGCATCCGAATGCGCTCCCAGATCCGCGATCAGCTTTTCGACCACCACATCATGCCCGGGCTTCGTGAAGTCGGTCCGGATCACGTCGAGCGCGTAATTCTCGGCGTCTTCGCCCGACAGCCCCAGCAGACCCGCTGCCCAGAGCCCGATCTTGCGGTTGCGCCGCGATACGGCCTTGAACACCATCTCCTGATCATGTGCGTATTTATTCTCGAATGCGCGCTCGCGTTCCTGAAAAGTGGACATTCCCGCCCTCATTGCTGATCGACTGTTGCGACAGACATATGGCAAGCGCGCGCCCGCGCCGCAAGGTAAAATGCCGCGAAGGGCAGCGCAAACAGGCGTACCTTGCGCGACTGGCAGGGCTGCGATATAGGGCTGGCAGCGCGCGCAGCGAGCCCATCTGCGCCACCCTCAGCACAACCGGAGACATGATGGCACGCCGCACGAAGATTTATGAAGGCAAGGCCAAGGTCCTGTATGAAGGCCCCGAACCCGGCACGCTGGTGCAGTATTTCAAGGATGATGCGACGGCCTTCAACGCCGAAAAGCGTGATGTGATAGAAGGCAAGGGCGTGCTGAACAATTTCTTGTCGGAACTGTTCATGAACGGGCTGAACGGGATCGGGGTGCCCACGCATTTCATCCGGCGGCTGAACATGCGTGAGCAGTTGATCCGCGCGGTCGATATCATCCCGCTGGAAGTGGTGGTGCGCAATGTTGCTGCAGGATCGCTCTCCAAGCGGCTGGGGATAGAGGAGGGCACACCCCTGCCGCGCCCGATCATCGAGTTCTACTACAAGGATGACGCGCTTGGCGACCCGCTGGTGACCGAGGACCAGATCCTCGCTTTCAACTGGGCCAGCCATCAGGACCTTGACGATATGGTCGCGCTCGCGGTGCGGGTTAATGATTTCCTGTCGGGGGTCATGCTGGCGGTCGGCATCAAGCTCGTGGATTTCAAGATCGAGATCGGGCGTCAATTCGAGGGCGACATGCAGCGCCTGATCGTGGCCGATGAGATCAGCCCCGATTCCTGCCGTCTGTGGGATATCAAGACCGGGCAGAAGCTCGACAAGGATGTGTTCCGCCGTGACCTCGGTTCCCTGACCGACGCCTATTCCGAAGTCGCGCGCCGTCTGGGGGTGATGCCGAAATCGCCGGTGCCGATCAAGCCCAAGCTGATGAATTGAAAGGCGGTATTACGATGAAACTGCGTGTATATGTGACGCTGAAACCCGGAGTGCTCGACCCGCAGGGCGAGGCGATCCGCCATGCGCTCGGCTCGCTGGGTTTTGATGGCATCAATGGTGTGCGACAGGGCAAGATGATCGAGCTGGACCTTCTCGAAGAGGATGCGGCACAGGCCGAGGAGACGGCCAAGGACATGTGCGAGAAGCTGCTCGCGAATACTGTGATCGAAAGCTACCAGATCGAACCCGCGTGACCGGAGCGCGGTGAGGTCGCTTTCGGCGCAGTCGGGTGCGCTTTCGCAACCCGATCCCTCTTGATGAGGGCGCGGTACGCGTTCAGTCTTGAGCCATGGTCATACAGGGAGACGCACGATGCGCGCTGCCATTCTCAGAGAATTCCGTAAGGATCTGAGTATCGAGGCTGTCGCGGACCCGGTCTGCGAGGTGGATGGCGTGGTGCTGCGCACGCTCGCCTGTGGTATCTGCCGGTCCGACTGGCATGGCTGGACCGGGCATCACCCGCGCGTCAAGCCCGGCCAGATCCCGGGCCATGAATATTGCGGCGAAGTGGTCGAGGCCGGGCCGCGCAGTGGCTGGGCTGTAGGTGATAAGGTGATCGCGCCCTTTATCCTTGCGTGTGGAACCTGCCCGTCCTGCCGGTCGGGCGCGTCTAATACCTGCCCCTCGCAGCGCCTGCCGGGTTTTGTCGAGCCCGGTGCCTTTGCCGACCATATCGGCGTGCCTTTCGCGCACAATCTCTCGCGCCTGCCGGAAAGCATGTCGCCTGTGCTGGCGGCGGGCTTGGGGTGTCGCGTGACCACGGCCTTTCACGCGCTGACCGACCGGGCGGCGCTCGCGCCGGGTGAATGGCTGGCCGTGCATGGCACGGGCGGGATCGGGCTTGCCACGCTGATCCTGGGCCGCGCGCTCGGCGCGCGCGTGGTCGCGGTTGATATCGTGCGCGAAAAGCTCGATCAGGCGCTCAGCCTGGGCGCCGAGGCCGTGGTCGATGCGCGCACAGGTGATGCAGCCGAGGCGATCCGCGAGATCACTGGTGGCGGCGCGCATGTCTCGGTCGAGGCGCTGGGGGTGCCGCAGACGACCAACGCCTCGCTGCGCTGTCTGCGTGCGCTGGGCCGGCATGTGCAGGTGGGCATGCCCTCTGGGCCGCATGCGCAGATGGAAATCGACATGAGCGCCGTTTATCAGAAGAACCTTGCGCTCTTCGGCACACGCGGAATGCCCGCGCATAAATACCCCTCGCTTCTTGGCATGATCGAGGCCGGGCTGGTCGATTTCGCGGCGATGATCGGGCGAGAAGTGGCGCTGTCGCAGGCAGGCGCGGAACTGGCGCGGTTTGACGGGCCGATGCCACCCGGTGTGGCGGTTATTTCGGATTTTGCGCAGTAGGAACAGGCTCTCGACAGGGCGGCGGGAGTGTGGTTTATCCCGCCTTGACAGAGCACAGCTTGCTAAAGGACAGGCCATGAAAGCAGCAGTAGTGGTGTTTCCCGGGTCGAATTGCGACCGCGACCTGCAGGTGGCCTTCGCGCAGGCAGGGGCCGAAGTGGTGCCGGTCTGGCACAAGGACACGTCCTTGCCAGAGGGGGTGGATATCGTCGGCATCCCCGGTGGCTTCAGCTTTGGCGATTACCTGCGCTGCGGCGCGATTGCCGCGCGCTCGCCGATTGCGCGTGCTGTCTCTGAGTTCGCGGACAAGGGCGGGCATGTGCTGGGCATCTGCAACGGGTTTCAGGTTCTGCTGGAAATGGGCCTTCTGCCGGGCGCGCTGTTGCGCAATGCCTCGTTGAAATACACCTGCCGCACAGTCGGGTTGCGGATCGAGACGACCGACAGCCCCTTTACCCGCGAATACAGCGCGGGCAGCGAGATCAGCGTGCCGATTGCGCATCATGACGGCAATTACGCCGCTACCACCGAGACACTCGCGCGGTTGAACAGTGAGGGGCGGGTGGCGTTTCGCTATCTCGACAATCCCAATGGCTCGGTCGAGGATATTGCGGGTATCCTGTCGGAAAACCGCCGCGTCCTGGGCATGATGCCGCATCCGGAGCGCGCGCTCTCAGGCCTGCAGGGCTCGGCCGATGGCAAACGGCTGTTCGAGGGGTTGATGGGCGCTTTTGCGCCAGCGTGATTTCTGCACGCTTGAGCGCGCAGGGCAATCACCATATTCTCGCGCGGATGGCCAAATTGACCGATCCCGCCAACCAAGGCCCCAGCATTCTGGGCATCCCGCTCTGGGGGCGGGTAGTGATCGTCGTGCTCTTTGTGGTGGCCGGTGTGACGGCGTGGTTTCTCAATGCTTTCCTGTCCGAGAATCTGACCGACTCGACCCGCAATCGGGCCGAGCTGCGCCTGGTGCTTTATTCCGGTAATATCCAGTCGGAATTGCAGCGCAATTCGGTGGTTCCTCTGCTGTTGTCACGCGACCCAGAACTGATCTCGGCGCTGGAGGAGAGCAGTTTTACGACCACCTCACAGCGGCTGATTGACCTGCAGGGCGAGATCGGCGCCGCATCGATCGAACTTCTGGACAATACCGGCCGCGTGGTGGCCGCGACCGACCGCAACCAGTTGGGCAAGAACCGCTCTTCCGAGGCGACCTTTGTCGAGGCGCGCCGCGCCTCTGACACGGCCTTCCTCGTACAGGAGCTTGAGAGTGGTGGCTTCGGCTTTTCCTTCTCGCGTTCGTTGCGGCGCGGCAGTGACGTGCTTGGCGTTGTCGTGGTGGCCGCCGATCTCTCGAAATTCGAGCGCAGCTGGGCCGGGTTCGCCGATGCCGTGGCATTGCTGGACAGCTCTGGTCGGATCATCCTCGCTACCGAGCCGCGCTGGCGAGGCCGCACGCTGGATGAGGCACTGGCTTTGCGCGACGCGCCTTCGGCTATCGCGCGGGCGTTGCGCGCGACTGCTGACTGGGCGCAGACTCAACCGGATACCTTTGTGCGCGGCGAGGCCGTGCTGAAATCGGAAGTGCGCGTGCCCTTCCGAGGCTGGCGGCTGGTCAGCTTCACCCGCTATGATGCGGTGCGCGAAAGCGTCAATGCGGTGCTGGCGCTGGTGCTGACTGTCTTTGCACTGCTGTTGGCGCTGGTCTTCTACATCCTCAGTCGCCGGGCTTGGTCGCAATCGGCAGTATTCCAGCAGGAATCCGAGGATCTGCGCGCGCTCAACGCGCGGCTGCAGCGCGAGATCGCGGCGCGGGTGCGGGTGCAGAAGGACCTTGCCATGGCCGAGCAGACCATCGCTCAGTCGGCCAAATTGGCTACGCTGGGCGAGATGTCGGCCTCGGTGAGCCATGAGCTGAACCAGCCCCTGGCGGCAATGAAGACCTATCTCGCGGGGGCGCGATTGCTACTCAAGCGCAAGCGGTCAGAGGAGGCGCTGGCCTCGTTCCAGCGTATCGATGATCTGATCGACCGCATGGGCGCGATTGCCCGCACACTCAAGAGCTTCGCCCGCAAGGGCGGCGAGGCCTTTGCGCCCATCGACCTACGCACCTGTCTGGCCGATGCCATGACCATGATGGAGCCCATGCTGCGCGACAGCCGCGTGCTGGTGGTGCGCACCGTCCCGCCCGAGCCAGCGATGATTCTGGGCGATACCGTGCGAATAGAGCAGGTCATCCTCAATCTGGTACGCAACGCCGTGGACGCCACGCGGAATGTGAACGCGCCGCAGATCGACATCATCATCAGCCAGGGTGAGACGGCGAAACTGACCGTGCGAGACAACGGCTTGGGCATTGCAGACCCCGAAAGCCTGTTCGAGCCCTTCTACACGACCAAACCTGCGGGCGAGGGGGTCGGACTGGGGCTCGCCATTTCGTCGGGGATTGTGACAGATCATGGCGGACGGCTCACCGCGCTCAACGCCCCCGATGGCGGGGCCGTGTTCGAGGTCGAGTTTCCGCGCTACGGGGTGCAGCAGGATGCGGCCGAGTAACGCCAATGTGCCCGTGGGCGGGCTTGCCCCTGCCACGCTCTGCCGCGAAGAGAGTGTTTCATCAGAGAAGGAAACGCAGCGATGAGCCGCCAGATGCGTGTCGCGATTGTCGATGACGAACAGGATATGCGCCAGTCGATCAGCCAGTGGCTGGCACTGTCGGGCTTCTCAACCGAGACTTATGGCGACGGGCAGGAAGCGCTTGCAGCCATTGGCGCCGATTTTCCCGGCGTCGTGATCACTGACATCCGAATGCCCAATATGGACGGGATGGCGCTGCTGAAAAGGCTGGTCGCGCTCGATTCGACCATTCCCGTGATCATGATCACCGGCCATGGCGATGTGCCCATCGCGGTTGAGGCGATGCGCCTCGGGGCGTTCGACTTTCTCGAAAAACCCTTTGATCCCGAGAAGATGATGGCGCTGGCCGAACGCGCGATCAAGAAACGCGGCCTCGCGCTCGAGGCGCGCGCGCTGCGCTCTGAACTGGCCGATGGCACAATGATCATGCGCCGCATCGTGGGGGCCTCCGAAGTGATGCAGCGGCTGCGCGAGGATATTCTCGATATCGGGCAGGCCGATGGTCATGTGCTGATCGACGGCGAAACCGGCACTGGCAAGACGCTGGTCGCCCATGCGCTTCATGCGGTCGGCCCGCGCGGCGGGCGCAAGCTGGTCTCGATCTCCTGCGCGGGGCTCTCCGACGGCGACCTGACCACCCGGCTTTTTGGTCCGGTCGAGGATGGCAGCGGTAAGCCGCTCGTTGAAGAGGCGCGCGGTGGCACGCTGGTGCTTGAAGATATCGAGAGCCTGTCCGAACCGATGCAGGCGCGGTTGCTGGGCTGGCTCAATGACCTCGGCAGCCCGCCCGAAACCCGCGTGGTTGCAGTCTGCAACACCCATCAGGCAGGGCAGACCATCGAGGATGTGCTGCGACCGGACCTGTTCTTCCGGCTGACCGCGCACAAGGTCACCCTGCCACCACTGCGAATCCGCGGTGAGGATATTCTGGCGCTGTTCTCGAGCTATCTCGGCCAGTTCGCCGAGGAATATGGCTGCGCCGTGCCCGAAGTCACCATGCCCGAGGCGGCGCAGCTTTTGCAGGCGCCCTGGCCCGGCAATGTCCGTCAGCTTGTCAATATCGCCGAGCGCGCGGTGCTGCATTCGCGCCGCGAAGAGGGCGCGCTGATGTCGCTGATCATGGCCGATAACGAGGCCACCGGCGAGGCGATGACGACTGAGGGCAAGCCGCTGAAAGAGCATGTCGAAGCGTTTGAGCGGATGCTGATCGACAATACCATGCGCCGCCACAAGGGCTCGATCACGGCGGTGATGGAGGAATTGCGGCTGCCGCGCCGGACGCTGAACGAGAAGATGGCCAAATACGGGTTGGTGCGGTCGGATTACGTCTGACCGGGGGGCGCGCGCTTCGCACGCGCCCCCCGCCCCCGAAAACCGGGCTTTTGTGCCGCAGCGATGGACCCGCCTGCCCATGTATCTGCCCCAGCATTTTCGCGAAAGTGATGAGCAGGAAATCCGCGCCGTGATGGCGGCGCAACCGCTGGCCTGCCTCGTCGCGCAAACGCCGGAGGGATTGGTCGCGAATCACATCCCGCTGCTGCCGGGGGGCGATGGGCAGTTGATCGGGCATGTCGCGCAGGCCAATGACCTGCACCGCCTGGTGCCGGACGGGCAGGAGGTTCTGGCCGTATTTCGCAGCTTCGACGCCTATATCTCCCCCAATGACTACCCGTCCAAGCACGAAACCCACCGGCAGGTGCCGACGTGGAATTACCAGGCGGTCCATGTCCATGGAACGATCAGCTTTCAGCATGACGCGCATTCCAAGCGCTCTGCGGTCGCGCTGCTGACCCGGGTACATGAGCGCCGCCGCAATGGAGCGGATGCCTGGCGCATGTCGGACGCGCCCGAGGATTTCTTGGCGCAGATGCTGCGTGCCATCGTGGCCTTCCGGATAAAGGTCACGCGGGTTCTGGCCAAGTCCAAGCTCAGCCAGAACAAGGACGCGCGCGATGTTGCGGGCGCGATCGACGGGCTGCGCAGCGCGGGTGAAGCAGAGATGGCCGAGATGATGGCGCGTCGCGCCCGAAAAGACCTGTCCGATTTCTGAGCGGATCACCGTTTCGCGCCGGAATCACCCTTGCCGAATGGCACAGCGAAAAATCATCATTGTGTTTTCGACGCAAAATCCCCATTGTGGAGGAGTAAAGGCGTCTCCGGATCAAGTCGGAGCACCCGAGCGAATTTCGCTGCACAGGCTGACTGGCGCGCATATGCCCCGCGTCTCTCTGCGCAGATGGATCGGCCGCAAGGCTGCAAGCGCTCGCGCACCCAGACCCTGGGCGGCCGGGCAAGACACTCATGTCGCGCTGGATAGCGCGGTGAAAGGAACTGCAATGACGGCTCGAGGTCGTGACATGCCCAGCACTCTGCCAAGGACAGGCCTTGCGACAGTGGGTGCCGCGGAGTTGCGCCTCAGCCCGTCACATGCTCAGACAAGCCACGTTTGCAAACCGTTCGCGCCTCCCGGGCGCGGATGGCCCGTGCAAGCGTGCATTGGACATTCATGGCTCAGAAAATGCTTATTGATGCCACCCACGCGGAGGAAACCCGCGTCGTGGTGGTGGACGGAACCAAGGTCGAGGAATTCGATTTCGAGACGGCGTCGCGCCGCCAGCTTGCCGGCAACATCTATCTCGCCAAGGTAACGCGGGTCGAACCGTCGTTGCAGGCGGCTTTTGTCGATTACGGCGGCAACCGGCACGGCTTTCTCGCTTTCAACGAGATCCACCCTGATTACTACCAGATCCCGGCGGCCGACCGTGCGGAGCTTCTGGCCGAAGAGCGCGCGCTGAGCGCCGAGGCCGAGGCCGAAGAGCACAGCGACGACAAGAAGGATGAGGGCGCGGGGCGCTCTAGCAAGGGTGGCAAGCGCGTCCGACGCAGCTCCTCGCGCCGCAAGCCTGTGGCCAAGGCGGCGAGATCCGACGCAGAAGACGAGGTCGAGACGCGCGAGATCGAGGGCATGGCGATTGTCGAACTCGACGGAGACGATACGGAGTCGCAGGTCGTCGAGGGGTTCGGCGGCGGTGACGAGGCTCCCGTTGCAGAGGCTACGGCGGAGACGGAAGCGCAGTCTGATACAAAGTCCGACGCCGAGCCCGCAAGCGGCAGCGCTGGTGACGAAGCCCCCGAACAGGACGTCGAGGAGGGCAGTGAAACCCCCTATCGCGCCGCAGATCATGCCACCGAAATCGATGACCGGATCGAGGCAGTCTCGGATGGGGGCGACCCGGTCGAGGAAGAGCGCCCGCGCCGCAAGCCGCGCATGCGGCGCTACAAGATTCAGGAAGTCATCAAGGTGCGCCAGATCATGCTGGTGCAGGTGGTCAAGGAAGAGCGCGGCAACAAGGGTGCGGCGCTCACGACTTATCTCAGCCTCGCGGGCCGCTACTGCGTGCTGATGCCCAACACGGCGCGCGGCGGCGGGATCAGCCGCAAGATCACCAATGCCTCCGACCGTCAGAAGCTCAAGGCCATCGCGAACGAGATCAAGGTGCCCGAAGGCGCCGGGCTGATCATCCGCACGGCGGGCGCCAACCGCACCAAGGCCGAGATCAAGCGCGACTATGAATATCTGCTGCGCCTGTGGGAGCAGATCCGCGATCTGACGCTGAAATCCATCGCCCCGACCCCGATCTATGAGGAAGGCGACCTGATCAAGCGCTCGATCCGCGACCTCTACAACAAGAATATCGACGAGGTGCTGGTCGAGGGAGAATCGGGCTACCGGGTGGCCAAGGACTTCATGAAGATGATCATGCCGTCCCACGCCAAGAACGTGAAGCTCTATAGTGACCCGTTGCCGCTTTTCGCGCGCTATCAGGTCGAAAGCTATCTGGCGGCGATGTTCAATCCGACGGTGCAGCTCCCCTCGGGCGGCTATATCGTGATCGGGATCACCGAGGCGCTGGTCGCCATCGACATCAACTCGGGTCGGGCAACGCGCGAAGGCTCGATCGAGGAGACTGCGCTCAAGACCAATCTCGAAGCCGCCGCAGAGATTGCGCGCCAGTTGCGGCTGCGCGATCTGGCCGGGCTGATCGTGATCGACTTCATCGACATGGAAGAGCGCAAGAATAACGCCGCTGTCGAGAAGATGCTGAAGGACAAGCTGAAAAACGACCGCGCGCGGATTCAGGTAGGCCGCATCTCGGGCTTCGGGCTGATGGAAATGTCGCGCCAGCGCCTGCGCCCCGGCATGCTCGAGGCCACGACCCAGCCTTGCCCGCATTGCCATGGCACCGGTCTCATCCGCTCGGCTGACAGCATGGGCCTCACGGTCCTGCGCCAGATCGAGGAAGAAGGCACGCGCGGCCGCACGCGCGAAGTGTTGCTGCGCGCGCCGACCGAAGTGGTTAACTTCATCTTCAACCAGAAGCGTGAGCATCTGGCGCAGATCGAGGCGCGCTATGGTATGGCGGTGCGGCTGGAAGCCGATCCGCGCATGGTCAGCCCGGATTTTGAGATCGAGAAATTCAAGACCGCCACGCGGGTTGCAACGCCGCAGAGTTCGGTGGTCTCGATCAATGCGGCGCTGATGCCAGACCTTGAAGAGGAAGAACCTGAACAGCAGAGCCCGACCAGTACCGATGAGGGTGCTGCTGCTGCCACGGAGGATGAGGATCAGCCCCGGAAGAAGCGCCGCCGTCGCAGACGGCGGCGCGGCGGTCAAGAAAATGCTCAGGATCAGGATCAGGCCGCCGAGGCCGCTTCCGAGGCAGAGGACGCCGGTCCCGCTGCTGCCGATGCAACGCAAAGCGCGCCTGAGGCAGAGCAAGAGGCAACAGTCGCGGATGCCGAGCCTGCTGCGAAACCCAGGCGCCCACGCCGTGGTCGTGGCAAGAAAGCCGCCGAAACGGCCCCGGCAGAGACCGGGTCCGATGCTGCGGGAGAGGCCGTGGCTGAAGCTGCGCCAGAGGTCACGCCCTCTACGCCAGAGAGCGGCGAGGCCGATGCACCCGCGCCGGCTGCGAAGCCCAAGCGCACGCGCCGCAAACCGGCCAAATCCGCGAAGGCTGCGCCAGATGGCAAAGCATCTGCAGAGACGAACGCGGAGGTGGCCACCGGAAGTGGTGAGGCTGAAGCGCCCGTAAGTGAGACGGCCCCGTCTGCGCCTGCCGACGAGCCCGCGCCCATGGCGGCCGCAGACGCACCCGAAGCTGCGGTGCAGCCTGTCTTGGCAGAGGCGGCGCCGACAGACGCTCCTGCGGCAGGGGACGCAGTGCAGTCGAGTGCTATGGCCGACACGGACGCGGCCAGCACGAGTGAGACTGATACAGCGGCGGTGACTGACGAGACCGGCGCGGCTGAGGAGCCTGCTGCAGAAATACCGGCACGGGCCCAGAAGAAACGGCGCGGCTGGTGGGCGCTGCGCGGCTGAAACGGATATGCGAGGGCAGGGCGGCCTTGCGGCCGCCCTGTCGGATGCGACGGCTGGCCGCATCTTGTTGCGGGAATGTGAGGCCAAATCGCGTGCCTTTTGGGCAATTTCAGCGTATCTCTGGCTGACACGATCATTGAGTGAACGAGACGCATGTTCGGACTGGATGTTTTTGACGCGGGCCTGATCGCCGCATTGCTGATTGCTTTTGGTGGGGGGGTGCTCTCCTTTCTCTCGCCCTGCGTGCTGCCCATCGTGCCACCCTATCTGGCCTATATGGGCGGCATCTCAATGCAGGAATTGCGCGCCGAGGGCGCGGCGAGCCGTCGCGCCATCCTGCCTGCAGTATTCTTCGTGATGGGCCTCTCGACCGTCTTTCTGATGCTGGGCTTCACGGCCTCGACAATGGGGCATCTCTTCCTGCGCAATGCGGAACTCTTCGGTCAGATCGCCGGTGTGGTGGTGATCGCCTTCGGGCTGCATTTTCTGGGTGTCTACCGGATGGCGGCGCAGGCGGCGACGGCGTCGCTGCGCGCTGTTTCGGTTCAGCCACCGGGGTTTCTGGAGGGTGGGCTCTTCACCCGCGAATTGCGCTTTGACGCGGGGGACAGGGGCGGCTCGGCCTTTGGCGCCTATATCCTCGGCCTTGCCTTCGCCTTTGGCTGGACCCCCTGTATCGGCCCGGTTCTGGGCGCGATCCTGACCATGGCCGCGACCGAGGCCACAGTGGCGCGGGGTACGGCGATGCTGGGGGTCTATGCGCTTGGGCTCGGTGCGCCCTTCCTGCTCGCTGCGGTTTATGTGCAGCGTTCGATCAGCGTCATGACGCGCCTCAAGCGCCATATGGGGCTGATCGAGAAGATCATGGGGCTCTTGCTGCTGATTGTCGGCCTGGCACTTGTGACGGGCGCTTTCGCGAGTTTCAGCTGGTGGCTGCTCGAGACCTTTCCGGTGATGCAGCATGTCGGGTGAGCAGTTTGCGCAGACCCGGTTCTAATCCGCTGCGTCGCTTTTGAGTATTTTTTGGCAAGAAAATGAAGGGTTACTGCAGGCCCAGTTCCGCGAGCGCAGCATCAAATTCGGGGGGCAGGTGATCATCGCCCTTGCGCGCGCGGGGCAGGTCGGGGGGCGCGTCTGCGGGCTTGAGATAGCGCCAGCCCTGAAATGGCCGCTTGGGGGCGGAAGCAGTGCGCATGATCTCGGGGTCGAACACGATGCCGCAGCGGGTGATGCCATCGCTGCCCTGTACTTCGTCGAGCCGCAAGATGCGCTGGCGCGCCAGCACGACGCCCTTGAACACCCAGTAGAGTGACCCGCCCGCGAGGATCTCCTCCGCGCGGCGCGGCCACATGCGGGTGACATGGCGGGGCAGGCCATCGGGCCCCTTGGCGCGCGGCTTTGACTGCCATGCGATCAGGTCCTCGACCTGTTCGGCGCCGACGCAGAGCTTGATGAGATGGATCGGACTCGGCATATCGGATATTATAGCGGGACGGTTGCGCGCGGCAAGGGGAGCAATGGCATTGACCGAACCCATCTGCGGACGTATCTTGTAGGCTTCCCGCTGTCTGACCCTACAGGATGCGCTGCATGAGCCGTTTTGCTGCCCCGATTGCCGAACAGATCTGGGATATGAAGTATCGGTTCAAGGCTGCCGATGGTGCGGCGCTCGACCTGAGCGTCGAGGATAGCTGGCGTCGGGTTGCACGGGCATTGGCCGCGGTCGAGGCAGAGCCCGAGGCTTGGGAAGATGTGTTCTATGCCGCGCTCGAGGATTTCCGTTTTCTGCCTGCAGGCAGGATCGCTGCCGGGGCCGGGACCGAGCGCAATGTGACGCTGTTCAACTGCTTCGTCATGGGAACCATCCCCGATTCGATGGGCGGCATCTTCGAGATGCTGAAAGAGGCCGCGCTGACCATGCAGCAAGGCGGCGGGATCGGCTATGACTTCTCGACCATCCGGCCCAAGGGCGCGCCCGTGGCAGGGGTGGCGGCGGATGCCTCGGGGCCCTTGTCCTTCATGGATGTCTGGGATGCGATGTGCCGCACGATCATGTCAGCGGGCTCGCGCCGGGGTGCGATGATGGCGACCATGCGCTGTGATCATCCCGATATCGAGGAGTTCATCACTGCCAAGCAGGACGCCGCTCGACTGCGGATGTTCAACCTGTCGGTGCTGGTAACCGATCCGTTCATGGAGGCGGTCAAGGCGGATGCGCCCTGGGATCTGGTGTTCGAGGGCCGCGTCTACCACACCATCGCAGCGCGCGACCTGTGGAACCGGATCATGCGCGCGACCTATGATTACGCCGAGCCGGGTGTGATCTTCATCGACCGGATCAATGCCGCCAACAACCTGCAATATTGCGAGACGATCAGCGCGACCAATCCATGCGGCGAACAGCCCCTGCCGCCCTATGGCGCTTGTCTCCTGGGTTCGGTCAATCTGGCTAGGCTGGTACAAGAGCCGTTCACTGAAACGGCCGCTCTGGATATGGGCGCGTTGGACGATCTGGTGCGCGTCGCTGTGCGGATGATGGACAATGTCGTCGATGCCTCGCGCTTCCCCCTGGAGGCGCAGGCGCGCGAGGCGGAGGCCAAGCGCCGCATCGGGCTGGGGGTGACGGGGCTGGCGGATGCGCTGATCCTTTGCGGGCTGCGCTATGGCTCGGATGCGGCTGTGGCGCGGACCAAGGAGTGGATGCACGCGATTGCGCGCGCAGCCTATCTCGCGAGTGTCGATCTGGCGCGGGAGAAGGGGGCGTTTCCGCTGTTCGATGCCGAGGCATTCCTCGCCTCGGGCGCAATGCTCGGCATGGATGATGATGTGCGCAACGCGATCCGCGCGCATGGCATTCGCAACGCTTTGCTGACCTCGGTCGCGCCGACCGGAACCATCAGCCTCTATGCGGGCAATGTCAGCTCAGGCATCGAGCCGGTCTTTGCCTTTGAATACAGTCGCAAGGTGCTGCAGAAGGATGGCTCGCGCACAGAGGAGACAGTCGAGGATTACGCGGTCCGGCGCTGGCGCGAGATGCATGGTGACGTGCCCCTGCCGGAGTATTTCGTCAATGCGCAGACGCTCACGCCGATGGACCATGTACGCATGCAGGCGGCGGCGCAGAAATGGGTGGACAGTTCGATTTCCAAGACCATCAACTGCCCCGAAGACATCAGCTTCGACGATTTCAAGGATGTCTACCTCGCCGCCTGGGACATGGGGTGCAAGGGCTGCACCACCTATCGCCCCAATGATGTAACGGGCTCCGTGCTCTCGGTGGCGGAAACCTCGGAGGCCGCTCCGGACTCCGATGCCGGGGCCGATGTGGTCTATCTCTCGACCCCCTTCGACCGGCCCGATGCGCTCGAGGGCCATACCTACAAGCTGAAATGGCCCGGCTCGGAACATGCGATCTACGTCACCATCAACGACACAGTCATCAACGGCCACCGCCGCCCCTTCGAGATTTTCATCAACTCGAAGAACATGGAGCATTTTGCCTGGACCGTGGCGCTGACACGGATGATCTCGGCGGTGTTCCGGCGCGGGGGGGATGTGTCTTTCGTGGTCGAGGAGTTGAAGGCCGTGTTCGACCCGCGCGGTGGCGCGTGGGTTGAAGGCCGCTATATCCCGTCAATTCTTGCGGCTATCGGGGGCGTGATCGAACAGCATCTGGTGCGCATCGGCTTTATCGCGGGTGAAGGGCTGGGGCTGAAGATCGACCCGCAAGACCTGCGCAAGGCCGTGGGCGAAGGGCCACGCGGGGCACCCTGTCCGGCCTGTTCGGCCTATGAGATGGTGATGATCGAAGGCTGCATGACCTGCCGCGCCTGCGGGCATTCGAAATGCGGCTGAGGCGCGCTTGAAGGTCACGCTCAAGCAACTGGCCTATTTCCGCGCCTTGGCCAAGGCACGCAATTTCGGGCGCGCGGCCGAAATGGTGAATGTAAGTCAGCCTGCCTTATCTATGCAGATCAAGGAGTTGGAGGGCGCTCTTGGAGCTTCGCTGGTCGAGCGTCTGCCGCGCGACATACGCCTGACTCCTGCCGGGCGCGCCGTGTTGGAGCGCGCCGAACGTGTGCTGAGCGAGGCCGTGGAGCTTGAGGCCAGCGCGCGCCAGCAGAAGCTGGAAGGACCGCTGCATCTGGGCATGATCCCGACGGTCGCGCCCTATATGCTGGGCGATCTGCTGGCGCGGCTGCGCACTGCCGATATCACCCGCGAATTGCGCCTGCGCGAGGCGCTGACCGCCGATCTGCTCACCGGGCTGCGCGAGGGGCGGCTTGATGCAGTGGTGCTGGCCGATCCGCCCTCTGCGCCTGACCTCATCGGCCTGCCGCTCTTTACGGACCGGTTCCTGCTGGCGGGCTCGCAAGGACGCCTGTCGGCCCTTGGCAAGGGAGCGGACGCGTTGCGTCCGCATGCGCTCAACCCCGAGCATCTGCTGCTGCTCGATGACGGACATTGCCTTGCCGATCAGGCGCTGGAATTCTGCGCGCTCGACCGCCGCCAGACGCGGCTCGATCTGGGCGCGACGACATTGAGCACGCTCTGCGGGCTGGTCGCGCAGGGGTTCGGGCTGACCTTTGTGCCGGAACTCGCTGTGCCCGCGGAATGCGCCGCGACCCCCGGCCTGCATCTGCGGCGTTTTGATACGCCCGAACCCGCCCGCGCGCTGGTGCTGGTGCGGCGAGCCAGCAGTGATGGCGGGGCGTGGTTCGAAGACTTGCATACGCATCTTCTGGCCGTGGGACAGGCGGTGCTGACGCGCGCCTGCACCACAGTGCCACCGGCTGCGACATGACGCGCATGCATGGCGGGATTGCCCTGATAGCGTTGTTTTTCTGACTGTGTAAGGCTATGTCCTCATCAAGCCAGCATCCTTGAGGAGGGGGCCGCATGCGCGACCTGAAAATGCCCGATCAGCGCCACCCTGAAAAGGCGCATCGCCCGGCCCAGAGCCAGCCGAAAAAACCCGACTGGATCCGCGTAAAGGCCCCCGGTGGCAAAGCCTATGCCGAGACGCACAAGATCATGCGGGAACACAAGCTGACGACTGTCTGCGAAGAAGCAGGCTGCCCCAATGTCGGCGAATGCTGGAGCCAAGGCCACGCCACCATGATGATCATGGGCGAAATCTGCACGCGCGGCTGCACCTTCTGCAATGTCGCGACGGGCCGCCCGGATACGCTGGACGCGTTCGAGCCGGGACGCGTGGCCCATGCCGTCGACAAGCTGGGGCTGAAACATGTGGTCATTACATCGGTGGATCGGGATGATCTAGACGATGGCGGGGCCGAACATTTCGCCCAGACCATCCGCGCGGTGCGCCACCGCGCCCCCGAGACGACGATCGAAATCCTGACGCCGGACTTCCTGAAATGCCCCGCCTCGGCATTGGAGACCGTGGTCGAGGCGCGCCCGGATGTGTTCAACCACAATCTCGAGACCGTGCCCGGCCTCTACCCCGAAGTACGCCCCGGTGCGCGCTATTTCCACTCGCTGCGCCTGTTGCAGCGGGTGAAAGAGCTGGACCCGGCGATGTTCACAAAATCGGGCATCATGGTGGGTTTGGGAGAGGACCGGCAGGGCGTGTTGCAGGTGATGGATGACATGCGCGCGGCGGATGTAGATTTCATCACCATCGGCCAGTATCTGCAACCGACCTCGCGCCACCACAGGGTGGACCGTTTTGTCACGCCCGAAGAATTCAAATCCTACGAGAAAGCCGCATGGGGCAAGGGTTTCCTGCTGGTCTCGGCCACGCCACTTACGCGGTCGAGCTATCACGCGGGCGATGATTTCGCGCGGCTGCGCGCGGCGCGGCTGGAGAAGCTGGCAGGGGCCTGATCCGCTGGCCGATGCGCAGGGCCGCGCAGGAAGGTGCCTCCGGCGGGAGTATTTGGGGCAAGAAAATGACGACAGCTTTGCGCGCGGTGGTGTTTGATCTGGACGGCACGCTGATCCACTCGGCGCCGCAGATCTGGCGCGCGGCCAATCTGGTGCTTAGCGAGGCCGGCCTGCCCGAAGTGAGTTTCGCGCAGTCGCGCGATTTCATCGGACGGGGCGCGCGGATCTTTGTCGAGCGGATGGAACGGGCGGTCGCGGGCAGCAATGAGGCGGCGCGCACAGAACATCTGCATGCCCGCTTTCTGCATTATTATGAGCATGCGCATGAGGGCACGGAAGTCTATCCGCATGTGCCCGAGATGCTGGAGGCCTTTCGCGCGCAGGGGCTGGCGCTAGGGCTGTGCACCAACAAGCCCATGGGGCCTACGCGCGGGATGCTGGCCTATCTGGGCTGGACCGAGGTCTTTGCCTACGTGATTGGCGGCGACTCGCTGCCCGTGGCCAAGCCCGACCCGGCGCCGTTGCTGGCCGTGCTCAGGGCGCTGGACTGTGTACCCGAGCAGGTGGTCTATATCGGTGACAGTGAGACAGATGCCGAGGCGGCTGCGCGCGCGGGGCTGTGTTTCGGGCTCTTTACCGAAGGCTATCGCAAGGGGCCGGTGGAGGCGCTGGCGCCACAATTCCATTTCAGCGATTACCGCGATCTGCCTGCCGCGCTGGCGCAGATGCGTGCCGCATGAGCGCGCCACGTCGCCCTTTGCCGCCACCACTGAAGCTGCCCGAACCGGGGTTCGGGCGGCGCACGCCGCCCGCGCTCTTTGCGCCGCTCATGGGGCTGTTCGGGCTGGGGCTGGCCTGGCGCGCGGCCGGGTCGGCCTATGGCGCGCTGGAAGGTTTCGGGGACCTCATTCTCGGGGCAACGGCGCTGCTCTATCTATTCGTTCTGGTTTCATGGTTGGCCAAGCCGCTACGGCGTCCGGGGGTGATCGGCGAGGAATTGCGTGTCTTGCCCGGGCGCACGGGCTTGGCGGCTGCCAGCCTCGGGCTGATGCTGCTGTCGACCGCGCTGGCGCCGCTCGCGCCATGGCTGGGCTTTGGTCTCGCGCTGCTGGCTTTTGTCCTGCATCTGCTGCTGGTCGCCGTCTTCGTGCGGATTCTCTGGCTCGGTCCGCCCGAGGGGCGCGTGGTCTCACCCGAGTGGCATCTTGTCTTTGTCGGTTTCATCATCGGCGGGCTGACCGCCAGTATGCTTGGGGCGCATCTGGTCGCGCAAGCGCTGGTCTGGCTCATGCTGGTGCCCGCAGGTGTGATCTTTGCAGTCTCGCTTTGGCAGTTTTTGAAAGCGCGCCCGCCCGCGCCGCTGCGCCCGCTACTCGCCATCCATCTGGCACCGCTTTGCCTGTTCGCACTGGTCGCGCATGGGGCCGGGATAGCGGTGGCGCCTGTCTTTGCAGCCCTTGCCGGGGCCATGTTCGTTGTGCTGTTGATTTCAGTGCCATGGTTGACACAGGCAGGGTTCACGCCGCTCTGGGGGGCGTTCACGTTTCCGCTGGCGGCCTTTGCCAATGTGCTTGTCACGCTCTCGGGCGGTGAGGGGCTGTTGGGTATGGCTGCCGCAGGCACGCTGGTGCTGGCAACGGGTGCGGTCGGCGTGATTGCCTGGCGCATCTTCCAGCTCTGGCCGGGGGGCAAGCTCGCGGCCAAGACCAACGCGGCCGAGGCTTAGGGCTTTTCATTTCCCCCCGGGCATGAAAAAGACCCCTGCCAAGCGGTTCAATCCTGAAGGAGTCGGATCATGGAGATTCGCGAGGCCCTGACCTTTGATGATGTGCTTCTGGTGCCAGCGGCGTCGAAAGTGCTGCCGACCCAGGCCGATACCTCGACGCAGGTCACGAAATCGATCCGGATGAATATTCCGCTGCTTTCCTCTGCGATGGACACGGTGACCGAGGCACGTATGGCGATTGCCATGGCGCAGGCCGGGGGGATGGGGGTGATCCACCGCAATCTCGAACCCGATGAACAGGCGCAGGAGGTCCGGCGGGTGAAGCGGTTTGAATCGGGGATTGTCTATAACCCGATCACGTTGACCCCCGAACAGACCCTGCGCGACGCCAAGGAATTGCAGGCGCAATACAATGTCACGGGCTTTCCCGTCGTCGACGCGGCGGGCCGCGTGCTGGGCATCGTGACCAATCGAGACATGCGTTTTGCCAGCGACGATTCGACCCCGGTCAAGGTGATGATGACTGCCGAGAGCCTCGCCATCCTGCGTGAGCCCGCCGACCGGGACGAGGCGCGCTCGCTGATGCAGGCGCGCCGGATCGAAAAACTTCTGGTCACCGATGCCGAAGGTCGGCTGACCGGCCTTCTGACCCTGCGCGATATTGACCGCGCGGTACTGAACCCGACCGCCTGCAAGGATGAGTTGGGCCGCTTGCGCGTGGCGGCTGCAACGACCGTGGGTGATGCGGGTTTCGAGCGCTCGATGGCGCTGGTCGATGCCGGTGTCGATCTGGTGGTGATCGACACGGCGCATGGCCATTCCGAAGGCGTGGCCAAGGCGGTCGAACGGATCAAGGCAGTCTCGAATTCGGTGCAGGTGGTGGCGGGGAATGTCGCCACGGGCGACGCCACCCGCGCGCTGATCGATGCGGGTGCGGATGCGGTCAAGGTGGGGATCGGGCCGGGCTCGATCTGCACGACGCGGGTTGTCGCGGGGGTGGGCATGCCGCAGCTGACCGCGATCATCGATTGTGCACAGGCCGCAGGCGATATTCCGATCATCGCCGATGGCGGCATTAAGCTCTCGGGCGATTTCGCCAAGGCTATCGCGGCGGGGGCATCTTGCGCCATGGTGGGCAGCGCGATTGCCGGGACGGATGAAGCGCCGGGAGAGGTGATCCTCTACCAGGGGCGCAGCTACAAGAGCTATCGCGGCATGGGCTCGCTTGGCGCGATGGCGCGCGGCTCGGCAGACCGGTATTTCCAGAAGGATGCCGCCTCCGACAAGCTGGTGCCCGAAGGGATCGAGGGGCAGGTGCCCTACAAGGGCTCGGCCGGCACGGTGCTACACCAGCTTGTCGGCGGCCTGCGCGCGGCGATGGGCTACACGGGCAATGCCACCGTGGCCGAGATGCGCGAGAACTGCCGGTTCGTGCGCATCACCAATGCCGGGCTGAAGGAAGGCCATGTCCATGACGTGCAGATCACCCGCGAGAGCCCGAATTACCGCATCGGCTGACGCCGCGTGACCGGGCTCGCCGACGCCACGCTTCTGGTCGATCCGGCGACGCTGGCCGCGCTCATGCTGGCCACAATTCTGGTGGGGCTCTCCAAGGGCGGGCTGGGCGGCGCCTTCGCGCTGATGGGCGTGCCGATCCTGTCGCTGGTCATGCCGCCACTGCAGGCCGCCGCGTTGCTGTTGCCTCTTTTGCTGATGATGGACGCGATCAGCCTCTGGACATGGCGCGGGTGGTGGGACCACAGGACACTCGCGCATCTGCTGCCGGGCGCGATGCTGGGCATCGCGATCGGCGGGCTGACCGCGGCGTTCACATCGGAGGCGCTGGTGCGGCTGATCGTTGGGCTGGTCGCGCTTGGCTTTGTCGCGCGGATGGTGCTCGCGCGCTCCGGTGGCGCAGCGCAGGGCCAGAGCCACCTGCGCGGTGGTTTCTGGGGGGCGTCGGCCGGGTTCACCAGTTTCGTGGCCCATGCTGGGGGGCCGCCATTTCAGGTTTATGTGCTGCCGCTGCGCTTCGACCCGAAAGTCTTTACTGGCACCAGCGTGCTGTTCTTTGCCGTGGTCAATGCCGTCAAGGTGATCCCCTATGCTGCGCTGGGGCAGTTCGACCGCGATATCCTGCTGACTGCTGCGATCATGCTGCCGGTCGCTGCCATGGCCACGATCGCAGGGGCGTGGGTCGTCAAGCGGATGCGGGCCGAAATCTTCTACCCGTTCATGTATGCCATGATCGTGCTTGTGGGGTTGCGGTTGGTCTGGGACGGAGCGCGCGCGCTGCTGTAACGCCCGCAGCTTCAGCGTAACCCGGCGCGCGCGGCTGTTCGCTCGACCGCGGCGACGACTTCCTCGGGGCGGGCATGATGGGGCATGTGGCCCACGCCTTCGAGCACTGTCAGACTTGCGCTGTCGATATCCTCGACCAGCCGTTCGGAATGGAAGGCCAGCCCGACGGTTTTGTCCTCGGTGCCATGCAGCACCTCGATAGGCAGGGTCAGCGCGGGATAGCCCGGTGCCATGGCCTCGACATGCTCGCGCAGATTGTTGACCTGCCGCGCATTCAGCGTCAGTTGATCTGCATCCAGCGTCAGATCGAAGCCCAGATGTACCAGATAGCCCTCGGGCACGGGGTCAGGCGCGAAGACCCGCTCCAGCGTGCGCTCGACCGAGAAGCGCGGGGCCAGACGGGCCACGACCGGCAAAACGACGTTCTGCCCCAGTCGCGAGGCGGTCAGCCGATACCAGAGCCCCAACTCGCCGGGCCATGGATGCGTTGCGGGCGCGAGCAGGGTCAGCCCCGCCACATCATCCTCCGACCTGAGTGCCCAGGCCATCGCCACAGCCCCACCATAGGAATGGCCAAGGATAATTGGCTGCTCCACCCCCAGCGCTTCGGCAGCCGCGCGTAGCAGGTCGGCCTGCTCGACCGGCCCTTCCGGCCCGTCGAATTCATCCGAAAACCCGAAACCGGGTCGGTCGAAGGCGATGACGCGGAAATCATCCGCCAGCCGGTCGATCAGATCGAAGCTGAAATCGCGCGCATTGCCATTGGCGCCATGGATCATCACCAGATCCGGCCCTTCACCGCGCACGATGGCGTGGATCCGACCCTCGGGCAGGGTAACAAAGCCGCCTTCGGGCAGGGTTTCAGCGCGGGCCATCGGGGTCTCCAACGCAGAGGCACAGGCCGCCAGCAGCATCGCGCAAAGCGCGAGAGCTGCGGGTCTACTGGCCAATCTGCGCAAGGTCATAGGGTGTGGTCTGGTAAATCTCATTGATCCAGTTGCCATATAGCAGGTGCGCATGGCTTCGCCAGCGATTGAGCGGCACTCTCAACGGATCGTCATCGGGGTAGTAATTCAGCGGCACATTGATCGGTTTTCCGGCCTCGATGTCGCGGTCGTATTCTTCCTTGAGCGTAGTGCTGTCATACTCGAAATGGTTGAAAATCATCAGCGCCCGATGCGCGGGGTCCTCGATCAGACAGGGGCCGACCTGATCCGAAGCGATCAGTGTAGTCAGCCCCGGCACGGCGTCGATCTCGTCCTGCCGCATCTCGGTCCAGCGGCTGACCGGGATCAGCACGTCATCGGAAAACCCACGCAGATAGGGCGAGGCGGGCGCGAGGTTGCGATGGCGAAAACAGCCGAATGCCTTGGCGGGCAACATATGCTTGTCGAGCCCGTAGAAATGCCACAGCATCGCCATACCGCCCCAGCACACTCCGAAAGTGTTGTGCACATGGGTCTGGGTCCAGTCGAAGACCTCGGTGATTTCGTCCCAATAGGTCACGTCGGTGTAGGGCAGGTGCTCAATGGGCGCGCCGGTGATGATCAGCCCGTCGAAACGCTCGTCCTTCACCTCTGAAAAGGGGCGATAGAACTCGGCCATATGCTCGGCTGCGGTGTTCCTGGTCTCATGCTCGGACATGCGGATCAGCGACAGCTCGATCTGCAACGGCGTCGCCCCGATCAGCCGTGCGAATTGCGTCTCGGTCTGGATCTTCTTGGGCATCAGGTTCAGAAGCCCGATGCGCAGGGGCCGGATATCCTGCCGCGCCGCGCGCATGTCCGACATCACCATGACCCCTTCGCGGGTCAGGACGTCGAATGCGGGCAGGGTTTCGGGCAGAGTAATCGGCATCAGGGTCTCTCAGGGCAGTTTTTTGAAGATTATGTCAATAAGATCAGAGGCTTCGTGGATGGTCGTCACCTCATCGGCGGCAAGCGTGATCCCCCAGTTGCGCGCCATGGCCGCATACCGTGGCGCGCGATGGGCAAGCGCGCGGGCATAGGTCCAGCGTACGAAGGCATCGGGGTCAATCTGCTCGGGGATCTGCCCCGTCTCGGCCAGATAATCTGTCCAGGCGCGGTGAAGGAAATGGGGCTGATAATACATCGGTTTCGGCGCACGGTCGAAACGGCGGATCAACTCGGCCGTGTGCGCCTCGCTGCCCTCCAGCCAGATCGGCAGCACATGCGCGCTCAACGTGGTCATCAGCGGATCATCCGGGTTCTCGGGGTCGATCACCTCGCAGATTGAGCCGCCCGTGTCGCAGACGAAATTCGGGTAGCCATAAAGCGCCTCGGCGCGGGCGATGAAATGCGGCGTGTCATAGAGCGCCGCGATCTCGGCCTGTCGGTGCTGTTCCTGCCGCGTCATGTACTCGTCAAAGGGCAGGCCCCCCTTGGCCGGATCGCCCGGCTTGCCCAGATAGGTCGAGAGCGGCGCAAGGTTGTCGAAGGTGATGTTGGACGAGATATAGACCGAATCCGTCAGCAAAAGCTCGCGCAACAGCGGCACCTTCATCGCCTCACGCTTGAAATTATCGGCTATGAACTCGCCCATATAGCGCGTGCCGATGCGGTAATCGATCGAGTAATGGAACCAGTCCCCTGCCTCGCGAAGCAGGTTTGCCAGATGCGTCTTGCCCAGCCCCGACATGCCATAGAGCAGGATCTGCTTGCGCGGGGCTGCGCGCCAGGCGCTGGCAGTGGGGTAAAGCATGGGGCGCGTCCTGTGGTTGCGGGCGCTCCTGCCTAGCCAAGGGGCAGGCGCGGGTCAAGCCAGCAAGAAAAAGGCCCCGCCAGCCATGCTGGCAGGGCCTGGCTCAGAGCGTCTGATGGCTCAGAACCGGTAGCCCACGCGGACCCCGCCGGACCAGGCCGAGTTGCTCGAGAATTCGTTAACCAGCCCGCCGATCTGCGTCCGGGTCGAGCCGATCCGGCGGTACTGTACCCCACCACTGATACTGATGTTGTCAATCGTATAGGTTGCCCCGACACCAATCGATCGAAAACCGTCGGTCGGCCCCAGATTGCCCGAGATGCCGCCGACCTTGGGCTCGTAGCCGAGACTGACTGCGCCCGACCAGTTCTCGGTAAAGCGCCGCCCGACACCGAGCGTGTAGGTCACTGTCGGCTTGTTGTAATCGACCAGCGAACCGCCGCCGGTGATGGCGCTGTAAATCTCGGGGCTGATGTCGAACTTGGACCAGCGCACCCAGCGAATGCCACCAAAGAGCAGCGTGTCCTCCATAATTCCGGTCTGGAATTCCAGATGCACCGATTCCGGAATCGTGGTGTTGAAGCTCCCTGGGATCTCGGTATTGGCCGGGATCGGACCGACGTCCTAGGTAAAGGTCTCGACCGAAGAGAACCCATGTCTGACGCGCGAGTTATAGGTCACCGAGACCCGGCCCGCGATCTCGGGTATCTCGTAGGCCACGCCCAGTAGGTAGCCATAGGCTGTATCGGTATTGGTCGACATCGAGTAGAACTCGGGGCCGCCGGGCAAGGGAACGGTCAGATCGACACTGCCGCGGGTGCGGACAGCGCGCACACCACCATAGACGCTTAGGCCACCGTCAAAGGCATAACGCACAACCCCTGTCAGGGCCGTGCTGCGGATCGTACCTGTAGAGCCGCTGATCGGGTAGCCGGTGCCCAGGGGGTAGTCGATATTGGCGCCGATCGGATCGTCGATGATCAGCGCATAGGACAGTTGTTCATTGATCTGCCCTTTGAAGCGGAGATCAAGCGTCCAGAAATCGTCGGCCATATTACCAGAGGCGGGGCTGCCGAAAGCGACATTGCCCACACCCGAGACGCTTGGCTGGGAATATGACGCGCCGAATTCCAGATAATTGCCCTCCTCGAACAGGATCGCCATCGACTGGTTCGACCGTTCGACGCCGCCGGCGAGGGCAGGGCTGGTTGCAAGGGCCAAAAGGCTGGTGACGAGTATGGTGCGCACGGAAAACTCCTCCTTTTTCCCGCAGGGGCCATGTTCGGCGAATTTCTGCTTGTTGACTAGTAAACAGGCGTCGCGCGTAGAGTCATAGCTGACTTGAGGTCAAGGCTGCGAGCTTCGGGCCAATGTGACGCAATTGCAACGCTTGGGTGTTTCAGCGCTCTGCGGGCAGGAGTTCCGTGATGCCGACAGCGCCCCCGCGCGCCAGATCGGGGTCGAGCGTCATCGGGATATATTCGCCGCGCCGCCACAGATCGCCCAGGTCGTCGTAATGGCGGCTGAGCGGGTGGCCCGATTGACCGGTCGAGAGGATGAAGACCGAGCTTTCCGGGTCGGCGAAATCATACACCCCGCGATAGACCGAGGCATGAACATTGGCGAAAGGTTCAGGCTCGCGCCCTGAGGTGCGCGCGCGCATCAGCGTGTGATCACCGCCCGAGGTGGACTGCCGGATATTGACGAAATACCGCACCAGCGGCACCTCGCCCAACACCCCATGTCGATGCGTGGCCATATGCGCATCGCCCCAGCGCCAGCTTTCGACATTCTCGCCATAGCGTTCGGTCAGGCGCAACAACGCCTCGTCCAGCGCGGCGATGGCGATTTCATCACATGTCTCGCGGACCGAGGATTGCACGATATTGCACCATTCGGACGCGCCATCCGTATCGCGAAAGACACGCTCGATGAATACAGGCTCCACATGCGTGAACTGCCCGGCCAGCGGCCCCAGCTCATCGCGGATCAGCCGGTCCTGCAGGTGGCGCATCCAGGCAGCATAGATCAGCGGTTCGGGCAGATGCTCGTTCATCTCGCCATTCCAGTCGGCCAGCAGGCGCAGGGCGCGCTGGCGCAGATGGGCGCGGGTGCCCGCGGGCGCCGCCTCGCCCGAGAACCACAGATCGGCCGCGACTAGCGGCAGCAGGAGCCGTGCGGCGGGGCTGACAGTATCGAGCTGCGCCTCGATGAAGCTGTCGCGGGTATGCACACTGCGCTGGCGCATCAGATGCAGAAAACGGTTGATGCGCTGAGTATCGCCCCAGTCATGGCTGACATGTAGCGGGAAGGGCCGGTCGAGGATCTTGTTGTTGGTGTTGCCCAGAATGCCGCTTTCGGGGTCGAGAAAACGTGGATTGGCCGAATAAGGCAGGGTGCCCAACCAGCGGTTCTCGGGCTTCCAGCCAGGCGCGGGCATCCGCCCTTGGGTTTCATGGTCGGCATCGCGGCGCGGCATCCGGCCGATGGTCTGCATCGCGATCCGGTCGGGCGTGGCCAGCATCAGGTTCTGCGCCGGCGCGATGTAAAGCTCGCCCACCGCCAGGGCCTCGTCCATGTCTTGCGCGCGCATCACACGGATGGCGGCGGTCATCGTCGTGTCCTCGGGCTCGAGCGCGGTCCATCCAATGCTCGCGACATGGCCCTGCGGTGTGATGGTGCCCAGATCGAAGAGCGCGCCCGACATGACCGGCCCGTTCTCGGTCCAGCGCAGGGTCAGCGTGACCGGGTCTTCATCCTTGATGCGGATGATCGAGCCCCGTGTCTCGAACTCGGCCCAGCCTTCGGGAGTGCGATACCGCATCGGGTCGTCAGGGTTCAGCTCTTCGATGAAGACATCGCTGTCATCGACATAGGCGGTCGTGATCCCCCAGCCCAAGGCCTCGGATCGGCCCGACATGACGGCCGGAATGCCCGGAATCGTCGCGCCAATCACGCTGCCGGTCGAGAGGTCGAGCCGCGCGAGATACATCAGCGCAGGTGCGGTCAGTTCCAGATGCGGGTCAGAAGCCAGCAGCGCGCCGTCGCCCGCCGCACGCGACGGTGTTGCGGCGAAGCTGTTCGAGGCGCCCGCGAGCGCTGGCGGTGCGGCTGGCCAGAGCGGATCATCCAGATGTGTGATCCGCGTATCAGGCTCGACGCCCGGAAACAGGCTGGCGTAATCGGGCAGGGCGGCCACGCCCGAGCCGGGCGCATCAGGCATCAGGTCGCGCAGCCGCTCGGGCGGCACCAGCAGCGACGCGCGCGCACGCAACACCTCTCGCGCGATCTGGCCGTTGAGCTGGACATTCAGCAGTTTCAGGATGGCGAGCGAATCTGCCGGTTGCCAGAGTGACATTTCAGCCGGAAAAACGAAGAACTCCGGCGCCCCGCGCCCTCGCGCGCGCTCATTGGTCAGTCGCAGCCAGGCATTCACCCCCTCGGAATAGGCCACAAGTGCGGCCTGCGTGTCGGCATCCTGCGCCGCGACCGAGGAGCGGGCAAGGTTGTAGAGGTCGAGCCTGCGCATCAACTCGTCAATCCGCACCGTGCGGCGGCCAAACACTTCCGATAGCCGCCCCTGCGCTGTGCGGCGCAGCATCTGCATCTGCCAGAGCCGGTCCTGCGCATGCACGAAACCCAGTGCAAAAAACACGTCGCGATCGGTCTCGCCAAAGATATGCGGCACATTATGCGTATTGCGTACGATCTCGACCGGCGCGCTGATATTGGGCAGGGTGAAGCGCTCGTTATAGTCGGGCAGCGAACGCGACAGGAAGAAATAGAGCCCCAGCACCCCCAGCCCGAAGAGCGCGGCGAGTACGCCGAAGATCCTCAGAAGCCATCGAAACAGGGTAAACATACGGGCGGGGCTTTGTGTTGACGGTATCTGTGACGCTGATAGGTATTGCGGCGGCGCCCAAAGCGCAATGACAAGAATTCGAGAGGGAGAGAGGGCAATGGCAAGAGTGGCATTTCTGGGCCTTGGCGTGATGGGCGGGCCGATGGCCGGTCATCTCGTCCGCGCGGGCCATGAGGTTTGCGTTTATAACCGCACCACGGCGCGCGCCGAGGACTGGGTCGCGGCCAATGGCGGTCGGCTGGGTAAGACGCCGCGCGCCTCAGCCGAAGGCGCCGAGATCGTCTTTGCCTGCGTCGGCAATGATGATGACCTGCGCGCGGTCTGTCTGGGCGATGATGGCGCCTTTTCGGGCATGGCCGAGGGGACGCTCTTTGTCGATCACACGACGGTTTCGGCGCAGGTCACGCGCGAGTTGCACGAACAGGCCGCTGCGCAGGGCATCGGCTTTGTCGATGCACCCGTCTCGGGCGGGCAGGCGGGGGCCGAAAATGGCGCGCTCTCGATCATGTGCGGCGGCTCCGAGGCTGATTTCGCCCGCGCCGAGCCGGTCATGGCGACCTATGCTAGGGTTGCGAAACGCATGGGCGAGAGCGGTGCCGGGCAGATCGCCAAGATGATGAACCAGATCTGTATCGCCGGGCTGGTGCAGGGGCTCTCCGAGGCGCTGCATTTCGGCGAGAAGGCCGGCATGGACGGCGGCGCTGTGGTCGAGGTGATCAGCCAGGGCGCGGCGGGCTCATGGCAGATGGCCAATCGCCATGCCACCATGCTCGACGGCGACTTCAACCATGGCTTTGCTGTCGACTGGATGCGCAAGGATCTGGCGATCTGCCTTGCCGCTGCGGACGAAGTCGGGGCGTCACTGCCGGTGACGGCACTGGTCGATCAGTTCTACAAGGAGGTGCAGGCCATGGGCGGTGGGCGCTGGGACACCTCGTCGCTGATCGAGCGTCTGCGCAAACTGGGGCGCGCGTGATGCTCTATACTCTTGGAGACAAGCACCCCACACTGCCCGAAGATGGGGATTTCTGGGTCGCCCCGGGCGCGCATGTGATTGGTGACATCGTGTTGCATCCGGGCGCCTCGATCTGGTTTGGCGCGGTGCTGCGCGGTGACAATGAGCCGATCACGATCGGCAAGGGCAGCAATATTCAGGACAATTCGGTGCTGCATACGGATATGGGCTTCCCGCTGACCATCGGGCGTGACTGCACCATCGGGCACAAGGCGATTCTGCATGGCTGCACCATCGGCGATGGCTCGCTGGTCGGCATGGGGGCGACCGTGCTCAATGGTGCCGTGATCGGGCGCGGCTGCCTGATCGGCGCGGGCGCGCTCGTGACCGAAGGCAAGATGATCCCCGATGGCTCGCTGGTCATGGGCGCGCCGGGGCGGGTGGTGCGCGAGCTCGACGAAGAGGCACGGGCGGGGCTGCTGGCCTCGGCGGCAGGCTACCGTGCCAATATGGCGCGTTTTCGGGACGGGTTGAGCCAAGCGTGATTCTGTTGGTCCTTGGGTGCTGCCAGTGCAATGCGCCCTCGGGCCGTGCCCACCCACCCGCCCCCGCACGGCCCGAGGGCGCATTGCAGTTTGACCGAATGGGTCCGCGGCAGCCCGTGTCAGATCCGCGCGCTGACCAGATGCAGCGCCGCAGATCCGGCGCGAAAAAGCGCCTCGCGCGACAGCCGCAGTGGGTCGGGGGACATTTGCGCAGGCGTGAGCGGAATGTCCGTCTCTGTGATCTCTGCGCGCGACAGATCGGCGAGCATCGCGCCGAACAGCGTGCCCGGTGCGATACCACGCCCGTTATAGCCAGAAATCGACCAGACCCCCGGCGCATGACGGTGCAAGCGCGGCAGTGCGTCGGGTGTGGTGCCGATCCGGCCCCACCAGCCCAGTCGCAGGCGCTGAGGCCCAAGCTGCGGGTAAAGCCTGCGCAGCGCGCGCTCGGCCCAGGCGCGGTGGAGGGCGGCATCGCCCCGCCCAAGCTGGCCAACCGATCCGATGATAAGCCGCCCGCCGGCATCACGTCGGAAGGAGGTCAGGATCTTGCGCGTATCCCATGCGCCTTCGCCGCGGGGCAGGATGGTTTGCGAGAGATCCTCGGGCAGGGGGGCAGTCGCGAAGTTGAAATAGGGCAGGACAGATTGGGCGTCGCGGATCCGGTTAAAGGGTTCTGTCGAATAGGTATTGGTGGCGAGGATGACGCGCTCTGCCAGCAGGGACCCGCCGGGCAGGCTCAGGCGATAGCCTGAGCCTGCCTCCGAGAAACCACTCACCGGGCTGTTGGTAAAGAGCCGCGCCCCCGCGCCAAGTGCCGCTGCTGCCAGCCCGCGCGCGTAGGCCAGCGGCTGGATCGTTCCAGCGCGCGGATCATAGAGCGCCGCGCGGAACGCGCGGCTGCCGGTGCGCGCGCGGGTCCGGGCTGCATCTAGCAGTTCTACTCCAGCGCCGCGCGCCTGCCATTGGCGGGCGCGCTCGGTCAGTGCCGCCTTGCCGCGCGCATCCGGTGCGCAATGGAGCGTGCCGTAGGGCATTGCCTCGCAGTCCAGCTTGTGACGCGCGACCAGATCCCATACCAGCGCGGGCGCCTCGGCTAACGCATCGAGCAGGCGCGCGCTTGCGCGCGCGACCAGCTCCTCCGGCATAAGCCACAACCCGGCATTGACCAGCCCGACATTGCGCCCCGATCCGCCGCCGCCGATCTCGGCGGCTTCGACCAGCGCAACCGAAACCCCGGCCTGCGCCAGATGCAGCGCCGCCGAAAGCCCGGTATAGCCGCCGCCCACCACCGCCACCTGCGCCGAAACCTCGCCGCTGAGGGCTTCGGTCGGGGGCGCGGGCGGGGCGGTCTCGGCCCAGAGTCCGGGGCTGTCAGATGTCAAACTTCACGCCTTGCGCAAGGGGCAGTTCGTCGGAATAGTTGATCGTGTTGGTGGCGCGGCGCATGTAGCCCTTCCACGCATCCGATCCGCTTTCGCGCCCGCCGCCCGTCTCCTTCTCGCCGCCAAAGGCTCCGCCGATCTCGGCACCCGAAGGGCCAATATTGACATTGATGATGCCGCAATCCGCACCCACAGCCGAGACGAAGGTCTCGGCCTCGCGCAGATCGCGGGTGAAGATGCAGGCCGAGAGCCCCTGCGGCACACCGTTCTGCAGCGCGATGGCCTCGTCGAGGGTCTGGTAGCCCATGACATAGAGGATCGGGGCGAAGGTCTCGGTCTCGACAATCGCGCTCTGCCCGGGCATCTCGACCAGTGCCGGGCTGACATAGGCGCCACCGGCCACGGCCTCGACCGCTTCGCCGCCATGGACCGTGCCGCCCTCGGCGCGTGCCTGTTCCAGCGCGGCCAGCATCGTGTCGCGCGCGCCCGCGTCGATCAGCGGGCCGACCAGCGTGCCGCTTTCGCGCGGATCGCCCACGGGCAGGCTGGCATAGGCGGCCTTGAGCTTCTCGACGAGCCCCGAGCGGATATCCTCATGCACGATCAGGCGGCGCAGCGAGGTGCAGCGCTGACCCGCCGTGCCGACCGCCGAGAAGACGATGGCGCGCACCGCCATCTCCAGATCGGCCGAGGGCGCGACGATCATCGCATTGTTGCCCCCCAGTTCCAGGATCGACCGGCCGAAGCGTTCGGCCACCTTGGGGGCCACGACCCGCCCCATCCGGGTGGAGCCGGTGGCCGAGACAAGCGGCACGCGCGGGTCGGTGACCAGTGCATCGCCCAGTTCCGCCCCGCCGATGACCAGTTGCACCAGCCCCTCGGGCGCATCGCCGAAGCGCTGCAGCGCACGCTCCAGCGCGGCCATGGCGGCCATCGCGGTCAGGGGCGATTTCTCGGACGGTTTCCAGATCACCGGGTTGCCACAGACCAGCGCCAGCGCCGTGTTCCACGACCATACCGCAACGGGAAAGTTGAAGGCGGTGATGACAGTCGTAGGCCCCAGCGGGTGCCATGTCTCCATCATCCGGTGGCCGGGGCGTTCGCTGGCGATGGTCAGTCCGTAAAGCTGGCGCGAGAGGCCCACAGCGAAATCGCAGATGTCGATCATCTCCTGCACTTCGCCAAGGCCCTCGGAGGTGATCTTGCCGGCCTCCAGCGTCACGACCGCGCCCAGCGCCTCCTTGCCTGCACGCAACTCCTCGCCCAGGAGCCGCACCAACTCGCCGCGTTGGGGCGCAGGCACTTGCCGCCATGCCTGAAAGGCGGCCTCAGCCCGGTCAAGGACCTGCGGCAATTCTGCGAGCTGGGTCTGGGACACGCGCGCTATCTCGCTGCCATCAATCGGGCTGTTGACCGGCAGATCACCGCCGGTGATCTGTGCCTTGGTCAACCCGGCATCGGTCAGGGTTTGCATGGTGCTCATTGCGGTTTCCTCCTGTTCCAATCTGGCCAGAGACAATCATGATCGCCGCCCGGGGCCAAGCCGAAAAGCAAAGACCCCGGCACACGGAGCCGGGGTCTCGGATCGCAAGGTAGAAACCTTACTGTTCCAGTTGCGCAGAGGCTTCTTCAAAGGCCGCCGTGAAGCCCATCAGCGACATGGTCAGCTCCACTGTCTGGTCGGGCGCGGCAACCGGGACGAGGGTCCATGTCGCAGCAGCCCCGCGCCGGAAGGCATCGACCTCTTCAGCAGTGAAGCCGACGCGGGCGATACAGCCGATCGCGGTGCAGAAGGTGAAGGGGTAGCGCTTTGCGGGTCCACCATCGATCTGCAAGACAAGCTGCGCTGTCAGCAGGGTTTCAAGCGGGGTCAGGATCGTGGCACCAGCGGCGGCCTCTTGTCCGGCCGGGAGCGGGAACAGCGAGACCTCGGCAGTCGCGTTGCCCTCGGCATCACGCAGCAGTTGATACATCTGGCAGGGATCTTCCTCATCTGGCACACGGACGCAGACCATTTCCCAATCGCCATGAGTATTGCCGACATAGCTGTCGCCATTGGCCTCCTCGCCGATGATCTCTCCGGTCGAGAGCGCCGTGACCGGAGAGTCCGTCGATGGACTCGTCTGAGCTATAACAGCGCTGCCGAGCAGAGCGAGAACCGCAGCGAGGCCCGTTGCGCGCACTGAGGTCATCTTGTCTTGTGTCATACTCGTTCCTTTGGTCTTCGTGATTTTCGCGCATGTGGTAGCATGCGGTCTGACGGCTGTCAGTTGAAAAAATCGACACTGCGGACGATGTGACGACTGCATGAGATGGCTGTGTCAGCTGATGGAGATCCGGCCATCGGGCGCCGGTATCATGGCAGACGTTTACACCGGGGCGACAGAGGCAAAGTCAATTGGCAAACCCTCGCCTGATGCCACCAAAGCCTGATCCCATAATGAATAAGGGCCCGAAGGCCCTTATTTCGTTAAGTTTTTTCTCTCCCTGTCGGACCGGCCGACAAACTGCGCAAACCGTAGGCGGAAATTCTTGAGCCGTCAACAAGAATCTGTTGTCCAATTTTCGGCACATCACCATCGGCTTTACAACAGTTTACAAGCGCGCCTTTACACTCTGTTCTGCGCGCGTGGATGGGACTCACGACAGAACGGATGGGCGACGGTGAGGGGGGCGGTACCGGCGGCCCCCATCAGTAAAAAACGGCTGCACCCGAAGGTGCAGCCAGTCCAACAGGGAGTAAAACGAACACGCGACACAGATTGCAACGCGCAATTCTACAGTCGCAGAAGATAGTTAAGAAATGCTTTCCATGACTCACGAGCCTGATTAACCTCGCAACGGGTCGCGCGGTATCTGCGCAGAGGTTGGGAGTACGGGTGCAATGCAGTTGGATGAGGACAGTCTTTTCATAGGTGGCGGAGGTGAGGGCCAGCGAGCCCCGCAATGCCTTCGCCTTGGTTTCGGCAACCGTCACGGGCTGATCACCGGAGCCACAGGCACGGGGAAGACGATCACCATGCAGATATTGGCCGAGGAGTTCTCGAATGCCGGGGTGTCCGTCTTTCTGACCGATATCAAGGGCGATGTCGGCGGAATGGCCATGCCGGGCACACCGCGCGGTGGGCTGGAGCGGCGTGCGGAACAAATCGGGCTTGTGGGTTATGGCTATCGCGAATGCCCGGTCATCTTCTGGGATTTCTTCGGCGAGCACGGCCATCCGGTGCGCGCGACCATCGCCGAGGTCGGGCCGCTTTTGCTATCGCGTATGCTCGACCTGACCGAGGCGCAGGAAGGCGTGATCAACGTTGCGTTCCGCATCTCGGATGATGAAGGGCTGCCGATCCTCGACCTCAAGGACCTGCGCGCAATCCTGAATTTCCTGGGCGAGAACCAACGCGAGATCTCGCGAAGCTATGGCACTGTGACGACGGCCAGCATCGGCGCGATCCAGCGCAAGCTTCTGGTATTGGAAAACCAGGGCGCGGTGCATTTCTTTTCCGAGCCTGCGCTGGCGCTCGCCGATTTCATGCGCCAGGCGCCGGACGGGCGCGGCTACGTCTCGATCCTGCATGCCGAGCGGCTGATGCGCACCCCGCGGCTTTACGCGACCTTCCTGTTATGGCTGCTGAGCCAGCTCTTCGAGGAACTACCCGAAATAGGCAACCCCGACAAACCCGTGCTGGTCTTCTTCTTCGACGAGGCGCATCTTTTGTTCCGCGGTGCGCCCCGCGCGCTGGTTGAGAAAGTCGAGCGCGTGGCGCGGCTGATCCGCTCGAAAGGGGTGGGGGTCTATTTCATCACTCAGAACCCTGATGACGTGCCCGACTCTGTGCTGGGCCAGTTGGGCAACCGGGTTCAACACGCTCTACGCGCGTTCACCGCGCGCGACCAGCAGGCTTTGCAGCGCGCCGCGCAGACCTATCGGCCCAATCCGCGTTTCGACATTGCCGAGGCGATCCGCGATGTGGGGGTAGGCGAGGCGGTGACCTCGTTTCTCGAGGAAAAAGGTAATCCCGGCATGGCCGAGCGCACGCTGATCCGCCCGCCATCCTCGGCCATGGGACCGATCGAGAAGGGCGCGCGGCAGATGCTGATGCTACGCTCGCCGGTGGCCGGAAAATATGAGCAGATAATGGATAGCGACTCGGCGCATGAGATGCTGGCGCGGCGGGCCGATGCTGCGGCGCGTGAGGCGGAGGCGGTGCTGAAATCGGCCGAAGCCGTGAAGGAGCGTGAGTTCAACGCTGCGCGGCGTTATGAGCCCCCCACGCGCGGTCGTACCCGGCAGGCGCCAGCAAGGGCGCCTGCACGACGGGGGGATACTGCGGTCGATGCCTTCACCAAATCCATGGCGCGCCAGCTCGGCTCTCGGACCGGGCAGGCTTTGGTCCGGGGGGTTCTGGGCGGGTTGTTGCGAGGGCGCTGAGGTCAGAGCCCGCGCAGAGCGTGCCCGCCCGTCTCCGACCGCTCTGCGCGGGCTCTTTTACTCTCGCCGAACCTGCGTTAAAGCCATCCGCCTGATAGTCACGGAGTGCGCGCGCATGAAATTCCTCGATCTGGCCAAGGTCCATATCCGCTCGGGCGGCGGTGGGTCCGGCTGCGTGTCCTTCCGGCGCGAGAAGTTCATCGAATACGGCGGCCCGGATGGTGGCGATGGTGGGCGCGGCGGCGATGTCTGGGCCGAAGTCGTGGCCGGGCTCAACACGTTGATCGATTTTCGCTATCAGCAGCATTTCTTCGCCAAATCCGGCCAGCCCGGCATGGGCAAGGGGCGCACCGGCAAGGATGGTGATGACATCACTCTGCGGGTGCCTGTCGGCACGGAAATCCTCGACGAGGATCAGGAGACGGTGATCACCGATCTGACCGAGGTCGGCCAAAAAGTGCTGCTCGCCAAGGGCGGCAATGGCGGCTGGGGCAATCTGCAGTTCAAATCCGCCACCAATCAGGCCCCGCGTCGGGCCAATCCGGGCCAGCCGGGGGTCGAGCGCACCATCTGGCTTCGCCTGAAACTGATCGCCGATGCAGGGCTTGCAGGGCTGCCCAATGCGGGCAAATCGACCTTTCTTGCGGCCACATCGAACGCCCGGCCCAAGATCGCGGACTACCCCTTCACGACGCTGCACCCCAATCTGGGCGTGGTGGGAATTGACGGGCGCGAGTTTGTCATGGCCGATATTCCGGGGCTGATAGAGGGGGCCTCCGAGGGGCGGGGCCTGGGCGATCAGTTTCTTGGCCATGTCGAGCGCTGCGCGGTGCTCTTGCAACTTGTCGATGGCACCTCGGAGGATGTCGCCGAGGACTGGCGCATCATCGATCACGAGCTCGATGCCTATTCGCATGATGTGGCGATGAAACCGCGCATCATTGCACTGAGCAAGATCGACGCGCTGGATGAGGAAGAGCGTGCCGCGAAGCAGGCCGCCCTACGGGCGACCTGCGGGCGCGAGGTCCATCTGATTTCTGCGGTTTCGGGTGAGGGGATGCCAGATGTGCTGCGCGCGCTGATGGCGCGGATCGACCGCGCGAAGCCCACGGATCAGGATGATGAACCATGGCAGCCCTGAGCCCTGCCGTGGCTCTGGAAGCGGCCCGGCGTGTTGTCATCAAGATCGGCTCGGCCTTGCTGGTCGAGGGCGGCGCGCTGCGCGCGCCGTGGCTGCAAGCGCTGGCGCAGGATGTGGCGGCGCTGCGCAGGCAGGGGACGGATGTGGTGATCGTCTCTTCGGGCTCGATCGCGCTTGGGCGCGGGGCGCTCGGCCTGCCTGCGGGAGCGCTGTCGCTGGAGCAGAGCCAGGCGGCGGCCTCGGTCGGGCAGATCCGGCTGGCGCGCGCCTATGAGGAAGCGCTCACGCCGCATGGCATCGCCACTGGTCAGGTACTGCTGACGCTGGATGACACCCAGAACCGACGGCGCTATCTTAACTCGCGGGCGACATTGGCCACGTTGCTCGGGCTTGGTGTGGTGCCGATTGTCAACGAAAACGATACAATCGCCACAGATGAAATCCGATATGGCGACAATGACCGGCTGGCAGCGCAGGTTGCCGTCACGATTGGCGCCGATCTGCTGGTGCTCCTGTCCGATGTGGACGGTCTCTATAGCGGCAATCCGCAGACTGACCCGGAGGCGCAGCATTTTGCCCATGTCGAGCGGATCACGCCCACGATCGAGGCGATGGCGGGGGAGCCGGTCTCGGGGCTGTCCAAGGGCGGCATGAAGACCAAGGTGATGGCCGCGAAAACTGCGACAACGGCTGGTTGCGCTATGATCATCACCGCCGGCGCAGAAGCGCATCCGCTGGCGCGGCTGCGCGGGGGTGCGCGCGCGACGCTCTTCGCCGCGCAGGGTGACCCGCGTTCGGCGCGCAAGCGCTGGATCGCGGCGATGAAGCCGCGCGGGGTGGTGCATGTTGATGATGGTGCGGTGCGGGCGCTGGCGCAGGGTAAGTCACTCTTGCCTGCAGGCGTTGTGCGGATCGAGGGGGTGTTCCAGCGCGGCGACCCGGTCACCATCGCCGGGCCAGAGGGACCGTTGGGGCTGGGGCTTGCAGGGTATTCGAGCCCGGAGGCCAGCGCCATTGCCGGGCACCGCTCGCATGAGATAGAAGCGATCCTCAACTATCCGGGCCGCGTGGCCCTCATTCACCGGGACGAGATGGCATTATGACCGAAATCAGCCAGGACATGCTGGAAATGGGCAAGCGCGCCCGCAAGGCTAGTGAAGCGCTGGCGCAGGCCACGCCTGAGACCAGGACCCGCGCGCTGGAGGTCGCTGCCGAGTCGCTCTGGGAAGCGCGCGCCGAGGTAATCGCCGCCAACGCGCGCGACATGGAGGCCGCGCAGGGCAAGGGGCTCTCGGGCGCGATGCTGGATCGGCTGATGCTGGACGAGGCGCGCATCGAGGGCATCTGTGACAGCCTGCGCGCGGTTGCTGCGCAAGCGGACCCGGTCGGTCAGGTGATCGCGGAGTTCGACCGCCCCACCGGGTTGCATATCCAGCGCGTGCGCACACCGCTTGGCGTAGTCGGCGTGATCTATGAATCGCGCCCCAATGTCACGGCAGATGCTGGCGGGCTGTGCCTCAAGGCGGGCAATGCGGTGATCCTGCGCGGCGGCTCGGAGAGCTTCCATTCTTCGCGCGCCATCCATGCAGCGCTGGTCGCGGGGTTGCGCGCGGCGGATCTGCCGGAGGATGCGATCCAGCTTGTGCAGACCACCGACCGCGCAGCGGTCTCGGACATGCTGCGCATGGTCGAGCATATCGATGTGATCGTGCCGCGCGGCGGCAAGGGGCTGGTCGGGCTTGTGCAACGCGAGGCGCGGGTGCCGGTCTTTGCCCATCTCGAGGGCATTTGCCATGTCTACGTCGACGCGGCAGCCGATCCGGAAAAGGCGCGTCGCGTCGTGTTGAATGCCAAGACACGGCGCACGGGCATTTGCGGTGCGGCGGAATGTCTGCTGCTGCATCGCGACATTGTCGATGGTCTGGGGGCCGAGATCATCGCGGAACTGGTCGCCGCCGGGGTCGAGATGCGCGTGGGTGAGGGGCTTACGAATTTACCCAGCGTGGTGCCAGCAAAGCCTGAGGATTTCGGCTTCGAGTTTCTCGACAAGATCATGGCGGCGGCCGTGGTTGATGATGTCGAGGGCGCGATTGCGCATATCCGCACCTATGGCTCGCAACATACTGACGCGATCCTGACCGAGGATGACGCAGTGGCGGCGCGGTTCTTCGCGGGTCTGGATTCGGCTATCCTGATGCGCAATGCCTCAACCCAGTTCGCCGATGGCGGCGAGTTCGGGCTGGGCGCCGAAATTGGCATCGCGACCGGCAAGATGCATGCGCGCGGGCCCGTGGGGGCCGAGCAATTGACGAGCTTCAAATATCTGGTGACTGGCGACGGGACCGTACGGGCGTAAGCCACGCGGTCTTAGCGGCGCAGAGACCGGGCAGCACCCTATTTCGGAGGGTGCTGTTCGGGGTCAAGGCACAGCTTGCACACTTACTCCCGGATGCAGCTTGCCTCCGACCCCTGACAAGCCAGGAAGATACCGCTCATATTGCCTTGAGGATTACCGAGATTGAACACGCCGGCCGCCTCTTGTGCGCCGGGGCCATGGAATGCACCGCTCATCTCACCGCGCGCGGACTGGTCCTGAAACAGGAAAAGGGTGTCGCGCGTTGCCTCGAATTCGCCATTCGAGGCATTGACAGTGACATTGTTGAAGGCCGCCGAGACCGGTTGCCCATCGGAAAGGTCGGCATTCATGCGCCCGCTGAGCACCGCCTGATTGAAGTCGACCAGCAGCGACATGTCGCCTTCGACCATTTCGGCAGAGCCACCTGACACCCCCGCCCTGCCACTGAAGCGGCCAGCGTAATTCGCGACCCCTTCGCGCGGCAACCGCACCCGCGCAGGGGGCGTGCCCGGGCGCTCTGAATGGGCGAATTGCGAGATTGTCTGACTGGTGCCGCCGATGAGTTGCAGGATGCTGAAATTGCCGACAAAGGCGTAGTCACCTTCTAGACGTTGCAGCAATGTGCCCTGACCCGAGGTGCCGGTCGGGCCGCCCACCACCGAACAGGCGCCAAGCGTCTGGTCCTCGCAGAGAACTGTCGTGTTCTGCATCGGTCCTTCGGTGATACGCAACAGGATGCGACCGTCATCGGCGCGCGAAACGCTGGCGCGGGACTGGTCCACGAGGCCATCAGTGCCGATGCTGAGGGAGCCGCGCTCAACAGGCCCGGTGGGACCGCCACCACTCCCGCCACCACAGGCCGCCAAAGCCAGAATAGACACCGCCAGAAGCGGTGCGAAATGGGGGTTGCTCATGTTCTGCCTCTTGTTTTCTTTGCTTTGCACCCAGAATCGAAGGGCAAGGCAAACCTGTCAAGATGGATGGCCCGTCAGCCCTTCCGAGATGGCCCGATCGGACGTCGCTGCGGCAAAAATGACTCAGTTTTCGTGGAAACTTCCGAAAGGGCTCAATCGGCTTTGCGTTCCCATGGGACAGTGAATTCATCGAGAACCGGCGCCAATGCCGCTTCATCCTGCCCGGGTTCGAGTGCAATCTGAGCAACGAGCCCGCGTTTGCGGTCCTCATAGACATTGACCACTTTGGCGCGCACCTCCGCATCCGCGAGTGCGGCGCTCAGCACACGCGCAATTGCGCTGCGGCGCAGGTCGGGTTTGAACACCTTGCCGACAGCGGTCTTGGGCAGTTCCGGCAGAACCTCGAGATGTTTCGGAACAGCCGCGCGTTCCTTGATCTGCTCCTGCGCATGCGTCATCAACTCGTCTGTACTCACCTGAGATCCCTCGACGAGTTCGACATAGGCGCAGGGCAACTCGCCCGCTTTTGAATCAGGCTGCCCGATAGCCCCGACAAAGCTGACTGCCGGATGCGCCAGCAGAGCCTCTTCGATCTCGGCAGGGTCGATATTATGCCCGCTGCGGATGATGAGGTCCTTCTGCCGGCCGGTGATCCAGAGATAGCCATCGCTGTCCAGCCGCCCCAGATCGCCGGTGCGCAGATGGTTGCCAATATACAGGTCGCGATTCTTTGCGTCCTCGGTATAGGTGGGCGGTGTCACGCCCGGATTGTCGATGCAGATTTCGCCAACTTCATCGATGGCGCATTCGGCCCAGTCGCCATTGACCGGGCGCATGATCTTCACGTCGGTATAGGGTAGGGGCAGGCCCACCGAGCCAATCTTCTGGACGCCGTCGATCGGGTTGCACGAAACCAGGCAGGTGGCCTCGGTCAGCCCGTAGCCTTCGGCGATCTTGACGTCAGTGGCCTGCTCGAACCGCTTGTAAAGCTCGCGCGGCAGGGCGGCGGAGCCGGAAATGCCGGTGCGCAGCGTCTTGATATCAGCATCCACCTTGCGCTGCATCAGTGCGGCCAGTGCAGTCGGCACGGTGATCATGAAGGTCACGCCCCAGCGCTCGATCAGTTTCCAGAAGTTGTCGAACACGCCTTCGCCGCGATAACCCTGCGGCGTGGGAAAAACCACATGCGCGCCAGACATTATACAACACATCAGGATCGGGTAGGTTGCAAACACGTGGAATAGCGGCAGCGGGCAGAGCAGCACGTCCTTCTCGGTGAACAGGATCTCGGAGCCAAGCCAGCCATTGTAGATCATGCCGGAATAGCGGTGCTGGGCCATCTTCGGCATGCCGGTGGTGCCGCCTGTATGGAAAAAGGCCGCGATACGATCGGATTGCGGGGCGTCAAAATTCAGACCGTCAGAGCGCTGGCGGGCGAGTACGCGGTGGAAATCGAGTACGCGGGCCTTGTGTGTGGCAGTGACCTTGGGCCGGATCAGCGGAACGATCCAGCTTTTCGGCGGGCTGAGATGGGGCAGCAGGTCGAGTTCCAGCACGGTCTGCACATCCGGGGCGTCTGCCACGGCTTGCGCCACTTTCTGCGCGACATCGGTCTTTGGAAAGGCGCGCAGCGTGACAACGAGTTTCGCCTTGGTCTCGCGCAGCAGGGCCGCGATCTTTTCGGGCTCGAGCAGCGGGTTGATCGGGGACACGCGCCCGGCGGTCATCCCGCCCAGAAGCGTTATCGCGGTCTCGTTCAGCGTGGGCAGGACATAGGCGACCGTGTCATCTTCACCGATGCCAAGGCTGCGAAACAGATTGGCGGCCTGGGTGACGCGTGCCAGCAATTCGGACCACGTGAGCGTCTGCGCCTTTGCCCCCGGGGTCGAGAACATCTGGAATGAAATTGCCGGGCGTTGGCCGTGGCGCTCCGCAGTCTGTTGCAGCGCGGCAAAGACGGTCGCGGGCAATCTGCGGTCCTGCCAGCGCGCCTCCCCTTCTATGGTGCGAAGATCGTCACGGTTGCGGAATTCTCTCATGATGGGCCTCCCTCTCCCTTGCCGAGGATCAGACCACCGAAACGGGTATCAGGCAAGGCCCCGCTGGCCAGGGTGCCGGGGTGCTGGCGGGGAATTGAGTATTTTGGCAGGATGAAGCAGCGGGTCAGGCTTCGCGAGGGCGCAGGGCGAGCCAGATCAGCGCAGCGCCCGCCAGCACGAGGAAGGGCAGCATGGCGAGATTGACCATCTGCCAGCCGGTCTCGGCGGTTCCGCCGGCACAATTCATCAGCGTGCCAGAACTGAGCGAGGCGAGAAACACGCCGCCGAAGACGATCATGTCATTCATGCCCTGCACCCTGCCACGCTCTTCGGCGTTGTGAGAAGCCGTCAGCATGGCCGTGGCGCCGATAAAGCCGAAATTCCAGCCGATACCAAGCAGGATGAGGGCGATATAGAACTGGGTGAGTTCCACCCCCGAGATCGCCACTGCGCCAGCCGCAGCGAGAATGACGAGCCCGGTGCCGACGATCATCCGTGCCCCGAACCGCGCGATCAGATGGCCGGTGAAGAAGGAAGGCGCATACATGGCGAGGACATGGGCCGAGACGATATTGGCGGCATCCGAGGTGGCGAAGCCGCAGCCCACCACCGCCAGCGGGGTTGAGGTCATCACCAGATTCATCAGCGCGTAAGAGACGGTTCCGCAGATGATCGCGACGGCAATGACCGGGCTTTTCAGAAGTTCCAGCCGGGGGCGGCCTCGCGGGGCATTGGTCGCGGGTTTCTCGGGGGTGGGGATGTCGAGCAGGCTCAGGAGCGCCATGCCGCCGATATTGAGCACGATCACGCCAAGGTAGGTGGCGAGGAAGGGGATCGGCATCGCCTCGGCCGTGAAAGACACCATCTGCGGGCCGAGGATGGCCGAAAGCAGACCGCCCGCCATGACATAGGAAATCGCCTTGGGGCGGAATTCGGGGCTGGCGGTGTCGGTTGCGGCGAAGCGGAAAAAGCCGTTCGCGGACATGTAGATGCCGGTCAGCAGCGAGCCTGCGAGGAAGAGCGTGAAGGATCCCAGCATCAGCGCATAAGCGCTGATGCTGGCCCCCACGGCCCCCGCGCCGCAGGCAAACCAAAAGCCCGCACGCCGTCCATAGACCTGCATGAACCCCGAGAGCGGGGTCGCGGCCAGCATCGAGCCCAGCACAATCATCGAGATCGGTAGCGTCGCCCAGCAGGGGTTGGGCGCAAGCATCTGCCCCGCCAGCCCGCCGATGATGAACATGACCGGCAGTTGCGCGCCCACGACCGCTTGTGCGGCGACCAGCACCAGCACATTGCGCCACGCTCGGGTATCATCGGGGGTTGCAACCGTATCACTCATGCGCGCAGGGTTAGCGCGAGTAACGCGCGAAGGGAAGGGGCGTTTTACATGTGCAACATCTCGCCGCAGCCATGAGTGTTGGGCGCATCCTCAAGACTGAGGCCTGTATGGCCGAGGGCGCGGAATGGCTCGCGCAGGCCGAGCCGCGCTTTGCCCATGCGCTTGCGCTGACTGGTCCGCCGCCGTTGCGGCGCCGGCCCGACGGGTTTGCGAATCTTCTGGCCGCAATTGTCAGCCAGCAGGTCAGCACCCATGCCGCCCGCGCGATCTGGGGGCGGATGGAGGAGGCAGGGCTGACCACGCCCCAGGCAGTGCTCGCCGCCGATGATGAAGCGCTGCGCGCGCCGGGGTTGTCGATGCAGAAGATGCGCTATGCGCGGGCACTTGCCAATGCGGGGATCGATTTCGACGCCTTGCGTGCCATGCCCGATGACGAGGTCGTGCGCGTGCTGGTGGAAGTGCCGGGTATCGGGCGCTGGACGGCGGAGATCTACGCCATGTTCAGTCTGGGCCGCGCCGATGTCTTCGCGCCCGCCGATCTGGCGCTGCAAGAGGCCACGCGGCGGCTCTTCGCGCTGGATGACCGCCCGCGCGAGGCGGCGCTGCGCCGGATGGCCGAGGCCTGGTCGCCCTGGCGCAGCGTTGCAGCCGGGCTCCTCTGGGCCTATTACCGCGTGGAAACCGACAGGGAAGGAATTGTATGATACGCAAGTTGAAATCCGAGCGCCGGGGACCTGCCTCGGGCGGAGCGCCGCGTTCTGCCGTCGTCTTTGTGCATGGTTATGGTGCGGATGGGGCAGATCTCTTGGGGCTGGCCGATCCGCTGGGGCCGCATCTGCCCGATACAGTGTTCTTCTCGCCCGACGCGCCCGAGCGCTGCCCGGGTAATCCGTTCGGTTTTCAGTGGTTCCCGATCCCATGGCTGGACGGGTCGAGCGAGGAGGCGGCGCTGGCCGGGCTGGCGCAGGCGAGCGACGACCTGAATGCCTTTCTCGACGGCGTGCTGGCGGATGAAGGGCTTGCTCCCGAGGCACTGGCGCTGGTGGGGTTCTCGCAGGGCACCATGATCAGCCTGCATGTCACGCCGCGCAGACCGGCGCCACTAGCGGGGCTGGTCGGGTTCTCGGGACGGCTGATGCAGCCCGAACGACTGGCGGCCGAGACTGTCTCGCGCCTGCCAGTGCTGCTGATCCATGGCGATCAGGACGAGGTGGTGCCGCCCGCATCGCTGCCAGAGGCCGCCGATGCGCTGGTCGCGGCCGGGTTCGAAACCTACAGCCATGTCTCCAAAGGTACTGGCCACGGCATTGCCCATGACGGGTTGTCGCTGGCGCTGTCATTCCTGCGCGAGAAGCTGCCGGGCAGCGGCTGAGCCGCGCGTTATGACGGCGAGGGCGCTGAGCGGTTGAAGAGAGCGGCCAGAGCATAAAGCAGGCTGCCGCGACCCGTGACCCCACCATAACGCAGCGGGCGATCGGCAAGGTAGTCGAGGCGGCTTGCAAGCGACCAGCGGGCGTAATTTTCGAGCCGGTAGATCAGCCATCCCAGCGGGCGCATCCAGTCGAAGGCCTCATGCTCTTCGATTTTGCAGCCGCTGTTTTTCGGGATCACCTCGCGCCACAGTTTCGATTCGACCCGTCCGGTGCCATCAGCAAAGGCGATGATCTGCTCAAGCGGGCTGTCTTCGATGACGATGGCCCAGAGTTGTCCGCGCGCTATCTCTCGTGGTGACGTCTCGCCGCCCTCCTTTCCTCTACTCGGTATCAAGTCGTTGGGCAGGTCTGCCTGGGAATTGATATGGGGCATCTTCATCTCGACGGGGAACCAGCCCTTCTCGGTCGCACTGCCACAGATCGCAAACTGGGTTTCCGTGTCCGGGGCGATGCGGAAGGTAGTGGCGATGGTCGCGGCGTCGAGGTGACTGCGCAGCGAGACCCGGCTGACACGCGTCCGACCGGGCGTTTTTGCAGGCTGCGCGGCCATCGTGGTGATGAATCCCAACACGTTGATCAGCACCAGCCACAGCACGAATCCCGCCAGCACAAGCACAGGCACGAGGAGCCAGAAGATCACCCGCGGCAGACCCCCAAGCGCCGGCAGCATAACGGCTGCAAGCAGGATCACCAGCGCGAGAGCCAGGAGATCATAGAGCGCCTGCATGCTGCCGAACCAGCCGAGGACCAGCAGTGCAATCATAGGCCAGAGCATGGCGAGCGCGAAAAAGGGCTGCCCGACGATCGAGGGCAGCGCCAGTGTCAGTAGACCAAGCGCGAGGATCGGAAAGAGCACGACAAGCGCTGTGAAGCGCCAGGTCAGGATCAACCAGCGTAGAGAAGCCATAATCGTTACCTCGAACAAACCCACTACGGTTAGACTGACGACGCAGTGCAGCGGGATTGGGGCCATTCGGGACCAAAAAACGGGCAGGTCGCATGTCGCTTTCCGACGCTCAGGAGGCGTGATTTGCGCTGCATCGCAGCATAACGCATGCGATATGCTGCTCGGGGGGCGCGCGGCAAGCCAAGGGACGCAGGCAATCATGGGTAAAGTGTTTTCGGGTGTCTGGCCGCTGATGCTGGGCATCCTGTTGATCATGCTGGGCAACGGGATGCACTTCACCCTGATCGGGGTGCGCGGTGGGCTGGAGGGCTTCTCCACCACAGCGCTGGCGATTGTCACCTCGGGCTATTTCATCGGTTTCCTGTCCGGCGCGCGGCTGACGCCGCTGCTGATTCGCAATGTGGGCCATGTGCGCGTCTTTGCCGCATTGGGCAGTTTCATGTCGGCGGCGCTCATTGCCTTTCCGCTGCTGATCGACCCTATTGCCTGGACATTGCTGCGCATCCTGATCGGGTTCTGCATGTCTGGCATCTATGTCGCGGCCGAAAGCTGGCTGAACAATGCTTCTACCAACGAGACGCGCGGCAAGGTGCTCTCGGCCTATATGCTTATGCAGACCCTCGGGCTGATCGGGGCACAGGCGCTGCTGAGCATGGGGGATGAGACGACATCTGTGCTGTTCATCATCGCCTCGATTCTCGTGTCGCTTGCCTTTGCGCCGATCCTGCTGGCTGCGACCCCGGTGCCGGCGGTCGAAATTACGCGCGCGCTGTCGTTGCGTGACTTGTCCAAGCGCGCACCGCTCTCCACCATCGGAATATTCCTGCTGGGCAGCATTTATGCCACGCAATCGGGCATGGGCGCGGTTTTCGGCAGCCAGATCGGGATGAGTGCGGCACAGGTGGCGCTGCTGGTGGCGGCGTTCTTTACGGGCGCGCTGGTGTTGCAAGGGCCGATGGGATGGCTGTCGGACCGAATGGACCGGCGCATGGTGATCTGTGGTGCGGCAACCGCCGGGGCGGTCTTCTCTTTCGGTGGCTGGGCCTTGCAGGGTGGCGAGGTGTCTCTTCTGGCCACTGCCTTCCTCGCCGGGGGCATGACAACGCCACTTTACGCGCTGTTTCTCGCCTATGCCAATGACTGGCTCGCGCAGGATGAAATGGCAGCCGCCTCGGGCGCGCTGGTCTTCACCTTTGGGTTGGGCGCAATTCTGGGGCCACTGGTGACAGGTGCGGCGATGGAGCGCTTCGGCGCCTATACTTTCTGGCTGATCATGAGCGGGACCTTCGCCCTGATCGCGGGCTATGCAATGTGGCGCATGACCCAACGCCCGCCGATGCCGACGGACGAGACCGAGAAATATGTCAGCGTGCTGCCTTCGGCCTCGGCTGTTGCCGTGCAGGCCGCAGCGGAATGGTCGGCCGAACAGGCCGAGAGCGAAAGCGAGGACTAGGGCGCCCCGAAATGCACGCCTGTCATGCTTGTGTCATGCATCACGCATAGACGATCTCCTGCGACATCTGGTGCGCGCGAAGGGCTTGCCAGATGATTTTCGCAAGATATAGTCCAATTTGAGAGATGCTGTGGCGCAGCATCGGACCGGCCCGCGGGGGCGCGTGAGTTGATCGCCCCAATGGGCTGCCAGATCGGAGGCGGCACCAGATGGATGGTGAGTTCAGAACCGAATTCGTGCGCGACCCTGTCGGACTGCGCCAGTATCCGGCACTCGTGCTGAATGCGGATTACCGTCCACTCTCCTACTATCCGCTGTCGCTCTGGCCTTGGCAGGACGCCGTAAAGGCCGTGTTCCTCGACCGGGTCGATATTCTTGCGGAATATGACCATGTCGTGCGCAGTCAGCGGATGGAAATTCGGGTGCCATCTGTTGTGGTGCTGCGCGAATATGTGCGCCCGCGAAAAAGGGTGGCCTTCACGCGCTTCAATCTCTTCCTGCGCGACGAGTTCTCATGTCAGTATTGCGGCGCCAAAAATGACCTGACTTTTGACCATGTGCTGCCCCGCAAGCTGGGAGGCGTGACAAGCTGGGAAAATGTCGTCGCCGCCTGCGCACCCTGCAACCTGAAGAAAGGTGCCAAGACATTGCGCGAGGCGGGGTTGAAGCTGCGCAAACAGCCAGTGCGCCCACATGCCGAGCAGTTGCGCAATCTCGGCCGCCGGTTTCCACCCAACCACCTGCACGAAAGCTGGCTTGATTATCTCTACTGGGATAGCGAACTCGAGGCTTGAGTTTGACGCGATCGCACGCACAGGGCTGGACAGGGCGCTCGGTCGTGGATAAAGGCTGATAGCGCTAACGAATACCGTTTTTGCCTCGGAGGCTTCATGGTCGCGCGCGTCATCCCGGTTGACTGCTTCGATCTCGTCATTTTCGGCGCAACGGGCGATCTTGCCCGGCGCAAGATTCTACCCGGCCTCTATCGGCGCTGGAAAGAGGGGCAGATCCCCGAAGGCGCGGTGATTATCGGCGCCGCGCGCAGCGAAATGAATGTCGACGGCTACCGGGAGATGATCCGCGCCGCGCTGGACGAGTTTCTCAACCCTTCCGAGCGGGACCCGGAGGTGATGCAGAGCTTCCTCGCCATGCTGGACTATGTCGCCATCGACGCGCGCGGCGAGGGCGGATGGAAGGCGCTGGCCGGAAAAATGCGCGGGGATATGGTGCGGGCCTTCTACCTTTCGGTGGCACCGGCGCTCTTCGGCGATATCGCGGCGCGGCTGCATGAACACGGCATCGCCAACCGGGCCTCGCGAATCGTGGTGGAAAAGCCCTTCGGCAATGATCTCGAGTCTGCGCGCGCGCTCAATGACGTGCTCGCCGGGCATTTTCACGAGGATCAGATTTACCGGATCGACCATTATCTGGGCAAGGAGACGGTCCAGAACCTGATGGCAGTGCGCTTCGCCAATATCCTGTTCGAGCCGCTCTGGAACGCGCAATTCGTCGATCATGTCCAGATCACGGTGGCCGAGACTGTGGGCGTTGGCGGGCGCGGCGACTATTATGACCATTCGGGTGCGATGCGTGACATGGTGCAGAATCACATGATGCAGCTTCTCTGCCTCATCGCAATGGAGCCGCCGCATCATTTCGAGCCAGACGCCATGCGCGACGAGAAACTGAAAGTCATCCGCGCTCTCGACCCGCTGGCACCGGGCGATCTGGTGCGCGGGCAGTATAGTGGCGACGGCGGGGATGATTACCTGCTGGAATCGGGCAACCCGGACAGCATGACAGAGAGCTTCATCGCGATGAAGCTGCAGATTTCCAACTGGCGCTGGAAAGGCACGCCGTTTTACCTGCGCACGGGCAAGCGGCTGAAGTCGCGTGTCTCCGAGATTGCCGTCACCTTCAAGGAGCCGCCGCATTCGATCTTTGGCGAATCGAATCTCTGGCGCGAGAATGTGCTGGTAATCCGGCTGCAACCTGATGAAGGCATGGACCTGCGCGTCATGATCAAGGAGCCGGGGCCGGGCGGGATGCGGCTCAAGGATGTCGCGCTCGACATGAGTTTTGCCGAAGCGCTTGGCAATGATCTCGACATTCCTGACGCTTACGAGCGGCTGATCATGGATGTGATTCGGGGCAACCAGACGCTGTTCATGCGCGGAGACGAGGTCGAGGCCGCCTGGGCCTGGGTCGATCCGGTCATCGCCGCCTGGGAAGCGCGGGGCGACCGGCCCGAACCTTATGATCCGGGCTCGACCGGGCCGGAAGGGGCGCTTATGCTCATGCACCGGGATGGGCGTCGCTGGCGGGAGATACGCTGATGGATCTGCATGAGTATCCGGACCGCGAGATGATGATGCTGCGCGTGGCGCAGCGCATCGCCTCGGAGCTTGGACAGGCCCTGCGCCGTGATGACCGTGCGACCCTCTCGGTGCCCGGGGGGACGACACCGGGGCCTGTCTTCGACACGCTCTCGGGCGCCGATCTGGACTGGTCGCGGGTCTCGGTGGTGCTAAACGACGAGCGCTGGGTGCCAGAGGACAGCCCGCGCTCCAACACGCGTCTGGTGCGCGAGCGGCTCCTGGTCGGGCGGGCTGCGGCGGCGACGTTGATCCCGATGCGGGCAGATACCGACACCCCGGAAGAGGCATTGGAGGGGCTCTGCGACGGGCTGCGCCCGCATCTGCCGATCTCGGTGCTGCTTCTGGGCATGGGAGCGGATATGCACACGGCGTCGCTCTTTCCCGGGGCGGACCGGCTGGAAGAGGCGCTATCTTCGGATGCACCGCCAGTGATGGCGCTGCGCGCCGAGGCTGCGGGCGAGCCACGGATCACCCTTACGGCACCGGTCCTGCGCGATGCGGTTAATGTACATGTGCTGATCACAGGAGCCGAGAAGCACGCAGCCATCGAGAAGGGCGCGCGGCTGGCGCCGCGCGAGGCCCCCATCGCGCTGGTGCTGGATGATGCGATGGTGCACTGGGCCGAGTGACGCGCCGGGGCGCAGGCGGCGCAATGAGTATTTTTGACAAGAAAATGAGCAGGATGGGCGCATGAGCATCTGGAGTGATCTGGCGAAGCATCAGCGTGGCTGCGAGGGGTGTTCCATTCTGGACCTCTTCGCCGATCCGGGCCGGGCCAAGGCGTTCTCAGTCAGCTGTGGCGAGATGGTGCTGGATTATTCCAGGACCAATATCGACACTGATGGCCGCGCGCTTTTGCTGCGCTTGGCAGAAGAGGCCGGGGTGGTCGAGAAGCGCGTAGCGATGTTCTCGGGTGCGAAGATCAACGAGACCGAGGGGCGCGCGGTGCTGCATGTGGCGCAGCGCGCGGATGGGGCAGCCCGGATCGAGGTTGATGGGGCCGATGTCATGCCCGAGTTGCGCGCCGTGCGCGCGCGGGCCTACGCCTTTGCTGAAGACGTGCGCGCCGGGCGCTTCCGGGGGCAGGGAGGCGCGATCACCGATGTGGTCAATATCGGCATTGGCGGGTCGGATCTCGGCCCGGCCATGGCGACACTGGCGCTGGCACCCTACCATGACGGGCCAAGGGTGCACTATGTTTCGAATGTCGATGGGGCGCATGTGGCGGATGTGCTCAGGGGGCTGGATCCGGCGACGACGCTGGTGATCGTGGCCTCGAAGACCTTTACCACCATCGAGACCATGACCAATGCCGAGACGGTGCGCGACTGGATGGCCGAGCGCGTCGCCGATCCGGCGGCGCAATTCGCCGCCGTCTCGACCGCGATGGACAAGACCGCAGCCTTCGGGATCGCACCCGAGCGGGTCTTCGGGTTCGCCGACTGGGTCGGTGGGCGATATTCCATCTGGGGGCCGATCGGGCTGGGGCTGATGATCGCTGTCGGGTCTGAGCGCTTCGAGCAGTTTCTGGCCGGTGGGCGGGCGATGGATGCGCATTTCTGCGGCGCACCGCTTGTCGCGAACATGCCGGTCATCTTCGCGCTGGTCGGGATCTGGCACAACCAGCTTTGCGGCCATACCACCCGCGCCGTGCTGCCTTATGACCAGCGCCTCAGCCGCCTGCCGGCTTACCTGCAGCAGCTTGAGATGGAGAGCAATGGCAAGCGCGTAGCGATGGACGGGCGCGATCTGGAGCGGCATTCCGGGCCAGTGGTCTGGGGCGAGCCGGGCACGAACGGGCAGCATGCCTTTTATCAGTTGATCCATCAGGGCACGCGGGTGGTGCCCTGCGAATTCCTGCTGGCCGCCAAGGGGCATGAGCCGCATCTGGCGCATCAGCACCGGTTACTGGCCGCGAATTGTCTGGCGCAGGCCGAGGCGCTGTTGCGTGGCCGCTCGCTGGAGGAGGCGCGGGCATTGATGGCCGCCAAGGGGCTGGAGGGCGCAGAGCTGGAGCGGCAGGCGCGGCACCGGGTGTTTCCAGGCAACCGGCCCTCGACCATGCTGGTCTATCCGCAGCTCACTCCCTTCACGCTGGGCCAGATCATCGCGCTTTATGAACATCGGGTCTTTGTCGAAGGGGTGATCCTGGGGATCAATTCCTTCGACCAATGGGGAGTGGAGCTGGGCAAGGAGCTGGCTACTGCGCTCGGGCCCTTGCTTGAGGGCGCGGATGCCAGCGACAAGGACCCTTCGACACAGGCGCTGATCGGTTATCTGCGCGCCCATCAGGGATGAGCGCGCAAGCGGGTCAGTAGCGCAGGATCGTTTCGAAATCGACCGGACGCTCATCGGCCGGAGCCAGCAGATCATCGACACCGAAAGACACCGTGGCGCTGGTGCCGTCTTCTGAAATCGTGCCGGTCGAGCTTTCGATTTCGCTGCCTTTGACAGTGAAAGTGACTGACATGCCGCTCATCATCTGGCGCATCATGGCCATCATCGCCGGGTCATCCATCATCTCGTCCATGTCATCGGTCATGCCGGTCAGCGGCATGAAGGCGCGTACCCGCCCGTCTCCGAGGCTCTCCAACTGGCCTTGAAGGTCGACGGGAACGTCCTCATCAGAATCGGCGGACATGATCTCGTCGAAGCTGCCAGTCTGGTCGAAATCGCAGCGGGCATGCATGTCGGTCAATGTCAGTGTGCCGCCCTCCTCGTCTTCGCAGAAAGACGCATCGGCGCCCGCCATTTCGAACATGGCGCGTTCCATCTGCATGTAACCGGTGACACGCGCCTCATCCTCGCCAAGGACCTCGATTGCGACATCGACCTCGATACAGGCCGAGAGTGCGAGGGCGGCAGGCAGGGTGAAGACAACGGCGCGCATGGCGGAACTCCAGTTCTTGTGAATTCTTGCACCATGAAATCAGAATTACCTGCGCCATGCCAGCGCTAATCCCATCGGCTTGGATACAAGCCTACTGACCCGAGCAATGTGCCCCCTCGGGCGCGGCGCCCGACCCGAGCGCTATTGCGGCGGGGGCCGAGAAGAGATCTGGCGCACCGCTGCGGGCGAGATCGAGCACGAGAATCGCGGCAATGAGGGCAATGGCCAGCGTGCCGACTATGGGGCGGGAGAGGCTGCTCATGCGTAGACCCCCCGTGCCGGGTCGGGGCGCAACAGGATCGGGCGCAGCCGGATGCCTAGGGTCGAGCCGGCAAAGGCCGCAACCAGCCAGACCCAGCCATGTAGCGAGCCAGTGGAAATGCCGCTGAAGAAGGCCCCGACATTGCAGCCAAAGGCCAGCCGCGCGGAATAGCCCAGCACCAATGCGGCCAGCAGCACGGCCCCGTAGGAGGCCCATGTCAGCGCCTGTGTCGGAACGCCGGGCTCCGCGCGCCAGCGCATGACGGCAAAGGCACCGATCAGCAGGCCGATATTGGTGAGCGAGGTGACATCGGTCAGGATCGAAGCGCTGAGCCGCGTTGCGTTGGCGTCAGCTGCCCAGAAGGCTGTCTGCGCGAGATCGGCCCCACCTGCCTCAGCGAGTTTCGCGCCCCAGAGCCCCAGACCATACACAATGCCCCAGGGCTGGCCCGCGATGACCAGATTGGCGAGCGCAAGCGCTGCGATCAGTGCGGCCGCGATCCAGAGGCGTCTGGGCGGCAGGCGTTTCCCGGGCGCGGACCGGCTCAGCGCGATGCCGCCGACCGTGGCAAGTCCCAGTAGCGTCAGCACCAGCCCGCCCTGCGCCCCGGCAATCCCTTGCAGCGAGACCACCGGCAGCGCGCCAAGGCCGGTCCACCAGCCCAGGTGCAGCGTGCCCGCAAAACTGCCACCGATGAAGCCCGCCAGCGCGATCAGCCCCACCAGATTGCCGCTGCCGGCATTGACCAGCGTCCCGGAGCCGCAACCCATGACAAGCTGCATCGCCATGCCGAAGACAAACGCGCCGAGGATCATCGCGATCCCGACCGGCGCATGCGCTGGGGCCAGTTCGCCGGGACTGGCGGCAAGCAGCGGGAAGGCCACCACGGCTACCAGCGCAATCGCGATCAGTTGGGCGATCAGACCGCGCCCGTCGCGCTCGGTCACGATCATGCGCCATGGCCCGGCAAAGCCGAAGCGCAACCCTTCGAGCACCAGCCCGAAGCCGATACCGACGAGTACCAATAGACCCGCGCGCGGGCCCGCCATCAGGAAGGTAAAGCCGGTCATGCCCAGAGCGATCAGGAGAACCGAGGCGCGGCGGAGGAACATGGTCTAGGGCCTTTCGTCAGACGCAGACCGCGCGCGAAATCCGCGCGCGGTGAATTTTGAGTATTTTTGGCAAGATGAAACCTGCTCAGAACAGACCCTCGACCCAGCGGCGGGTCGAGCGCCACAGGAAGGCGATGCGGCTGGGCTCATTGTCGAGCGCGTGGCCGTTGGCCGCATATTCGGCCATGCTTTCGGCATGCAGGCGGGTATTCTCGACCTCGGCCAGTTCACTCAGCGCGAACCAGTTCAGCGCCGCCCAATGGCCGGTATTGCAGAAGGAGACCGTGATCGGCGAGTCGATCAGCCCCTGATCCACGGCGACTTCGCGGGCACGCTTGGGGCCGACCATGCGGTTGCCCTCGAAGAAATCGGCGAATTCGAGATTTTCCGCACCGCGAATGGTACCGGGGCGGGCAATGGACCATGTGATGCCCTGAAAGAAGCCTTCGGGGCGGCTGTCGAGCAGGCGAGCCTCACCACGATCGACTAGTTCGGCCACCTCGTCGGTGGAGATATACCAGTCATCGCTCCATTCGGCCGTGAAATCCGTCTCTGAAGGCGGGACAGGTGTGGTCGAAACTGGGAGTTCGGCCTCGGCCCATGCGGCAAAGCCGCCATTGAGCAGAGCGAGGTCCTGTACGCCAAGCGATTTCAGCGTCCAGTAAACACGCGCTGCCGCGCCCATGTCGGATTGGTTGGCGCCGGAATGGACCACCACGACAGGCACATCGGCGTCAACGCCGATCCGCGCGGCCTCTTGCACATACTCCTCTCTCGGCAGCAGCCCACCGGGGTTGGACGGGCCGCCGCGCCAGTTGGCATAGGGCGAGAAGACCGCGCCGGGGATGTGCCCGGCCTCGAAATCGCCAGTGACATGGATCACATGGACTGGCTCGCCCGCATCGAGAAACGCGGCAAGCTCACTGGGCTCGATCAGTGGGCTCCAGCCTTCAGGGGTGGCGAGTGCGAGCGTGGGGATTGCGACAAAACTCAGGCTCAGGGCAGTGGTGCGCAGCATGACGGGTCTCCTGCATATTTTCTGGTGTTGCAGGCAAGTAGGGAGTGCCTTCCTGGCTGGCAAGATTGCGGGCATGGCGCGAGGGCATGGCAGCGCGACAGGTGTTTGCTGTGGCCGGGGCAGAGTGGGCGCGTGTTCCGGTCTGCCTGTGGACGCAGAAATATTTCCCGGTTTCTGACGCTGATGACGGAAGGACCGCCTTATTTCCGAACCAAGCGGTCGCCACAGCGAAACTCTGCTCTCAGCTCAGCGGTTCGCGCGGGGTAGGTGGTTTACCCAGTTGCGATTCGCGCCACAGAATCAGCAAGCCCGAGGCGATGACCAGCAGCGCCCCGGCCAGCATCGGCCCGGTCGGCACCTCGCCGAAGAAGACATAGCCGATGAAACTGGCGAAGAAGAGTTGCACATACCAAAAGGGTGCGAGCGCCGAGGCATCCGCGAAACGATAGCTTGCCGTCATCATCAACTGGCCGACCCCGCCCAGCGCGCCCGTCAGCACCAGCAGCACCATCACCTCGCCCGAGGGCCAGACCCAGCCGAAGGGAAACGTCATCAACGACAGGATGGAGGCCGTGACCGCGAACCAGAATACGATCGAGGGCGTCGTTTCCGTCACCACCATGCGCCGCACGATGATCTTGACGAAAGCCGCACAACAGGCGGAGCCCAGCGCCATAAGCGCGCCGAAACGCAAGAGTGCGTCGGCCTCGCCCGTCAGGGTGAGGCGCGGCCAGACAACGACCAGGACTCCGATAAGACCCAGCGCGACGGCTGTCCAGCGAAACAGCCGCACTTTCTCGCCCAAGAAGAGTACCGCGAAGACCAGTGTCAGGACCGGCGCAGCAAAGCCGATCGTCGTCACCTCGGGCAAGGGCAATAGTGAGAGTGCGATGAAATTCATGCCCAGCGTGGCCGAGCCGAGCAGCCCACGCAACAGGTGCAGCTTGGGGCGGCGCATCCGCAGCCCGTCGATCAATGGCCCTTGCATGGCGATCCAGGCGAGGATGAATGGCAGCGAGAAAAAGGCCCGTGCGAATACCGCCTGCCCGGTGGGGACATGGGCGCTGACCGACTTCACAATTGCGGCCATGCTGACGAGCACCAGAAGTGCGCTGAGATTGAGCGCAATGCCCATGAAAGGGCGGGCCGAGGTGCCGCTGGACAGCATGAGGACTCCAAGGTTCTTCACATGTGTAGTATGCCGGACGGGCCGGTGATGCAAGGGCAGGGCGTCTGAAGACTTGCCAGCGCGCGACAGGCGCTTTAGCTGACATGGCCCAAGCTGCAGGAGGCCAAGTATGGCGCAGAGTTTGATCGATCAGGCCTGGCAGGCGAGCGAAGATGCGCCCGAGGATGACAGCCTGCGGCTGGCCTATTTCGCGCGTCTGGTCGAAGCGGAACTGTTTTTGCTGCTGGAGCGCGAAGCCGTAGGCGAGCAGATCGCGCCCAGGGTCTTCGATCTGGAGGATGGCCCGATCGTGCTGGCCTTTGACAGTGAGGAACGCTTGACCGAGTTCACTGGCTTGCCCGCGCCCTATGCCGCCCTGCCTGGCCGCGCACTGGCCGAGATGCTGACGGGCACCGGCATGGGGCTGGGGCTCAATCTGGGGGTGGCGCCTTCATCGCGGCTGCTGCCGCCCGAGGTGCTGGACTGGCTGGCCGAGATGGCCGCGCAGCGCCCCGAAGAACTGGACGCGCGGATTGCCCGTCTATCCCCGCCCCGAGGGCTGCCCGAAGCGGTGTTGCTGGCACTCGACCAACGGCTGGCGCGGATGGAGGGGCTGGCGGCGATGGCCTATCTGGTCGCGACCGAGAGCGAGGCCGGCGCGCGCGGCCATATGCTCGCCTTTGTCGATCCGGCCGAGGGGGCCGAGAGCGCGCTTGCGCGCGCCGTGCAATCGGCACTGAGCTTTTCGGGGCTTGAGGCGGGGGCGCTGGATGTGACCTTTCTGGTGTCATCCGAAGCGCGCGCGGCGGAATTCGCCCGTGTCGGGCTGCGTTTCGATCTGCCGCAACCTGCCGAACCAGCGCTGCGCCAGCCACCGGGCTCTGACCCCGACACGCCACCACGGTTGCGTTGAGTAGCGGATCCGCACGGGTGGCACAACGCATGCGCGATCTTGTCATGTCCAACAGGCTTAGCCCCCGTCACGAAGAGCGGCTCGACGCTACACTCTGATAAAAAGATGACATAGGGTACGAATTTGTGGGGTATAATAATACCATAATTTCAAGTCACTGTTTATAAATAATAATCTGGGACGTACTCGACTTGACCCGCGCGTGTAAATCGGTAGAAGGCAGCGATGTCGCGCCTCACAGCGCCCAACCGATCACGCAATCACGGATCTCGTCATGAAAACCTATTCTCTCAAAGCCGGAGAGATCGACAAGAAATGGATCCTGATCGATGCCGAGGGCATCGTTCTGGGCCGTCTTGCCTCGATCATCGCCATGCGCCTGCGCGGCAAGCACAAACCCAGCTTCACGGCGCATATGGACATGGGTGACAATGTTATCGTCATCAATGCCGACAAGGTGCAACTGACCGGTAACAAGCGCAACAAGCCGAACTACTGGCACACGGGCTATCCCGGTGGCATCAAGTCGCGCACCACGGGCCAGATCCTCGAGGGCAAGTTCCCCGAGCGCGTCGTGATGCAGGCCGTCAAGCGCATGCTGCCCGGCGGGCCGCTCTCGCGCCAGCAGATGACCCATCTGCGCGTCTATTCAGGCGCCGAGCACCCGCATGAGGCCCAGCAGCCCGAAGTGCTGGACGTGCGGGCGATGAACAAGAAAAACACGCGGAGTGCATGAGCATGGCTGAAGATCTCAAAACCCTCGACGATCTGAAATCGGCTGTCACCCCGGTTGCAGAAGAAGCGCCTGTCCGCGAGCCCATGCGCGACGATCTGGGCCGCGCCTATGCCACCGGCAAGCGCAAGGACGCTGTTGCCCGTGTCTGGATCAAGCCGGGCTCCGGCAAGGTCCTGATCCGCGATAACAAGGGCCAATATATCGACTACACCAAATATTTTGCCCGCCCGGTGCTGCAGATGATCCTGCGCCAACCCTTCCAGGTTGCCGGGGTGACCGATCAGTTCGACGTCATGGCCACGGTCAAGGGCGGTGGTCTGTCGGGTCAGGCCGGTGCAGTCAAGCACGGCATTTCCAAGGCGCTGCAACTCTATGATCCCGCCCTGCGCGGATCGCTGAAAGCGGCAGGCTTCCTGACCCGCGACAGCCGTGTGGTCGAGCGGAAGAAATACGGCAAGCCCAAGGCCCGCCGCAGCTTCCAGTTCTCGAAGCGCTAAGGTTTTTCGACCGATTTACAGGCGCCCGCACCTTCGGTGCGGGCGTTTTTCATTGCGCGACCATGGTCATGAGAGTTCTGCGCCAACAAGCCACTGCAATGGGCAACCGTGGCTCGGTGCGTCTTTCGGGGCGACGGAGCAGTTCCGAGCGGAGTTTCAAGGGGGCGCCCGCGCATGGCAAGGCCGCTCCGGAGGGGCCTTGCCCATCGCCGTCATTCCTGATCAGATCGGACCGAGATCGCAGACCATCGAGGAGCCCGCATGTATTCCCATCTTCTTGTCACCGTGGCCTATGACAAGGGCCATGATGCCAGCCCATCGCTGGAAATCGCCAAGGCGTTGGCCGCGCCCGGTGCCCGTATCACGCTGCTTCATGTCATGGAACCGGCGCCGGTTTTCGCGGTCGATTACCTTCCCGAGGGCTGGCATGACGAGATGCGTGCGGCCATTGTCTCTGACCTCGAAGGACTGGCCGACGGAATCGAGAACGCGACCGGGCTGGTGGTGGAAGGCGATGCCGCGCATGAAATCCTCGAGACCGCCCGCGATCAGGGGGCCGATTGCATTGTGATCGCCTCGCACCGGCCTGGCTCACAAGGGCTGTTTCTGGGCTCGACCGCGTCCAAGGTGGTGGCGCGCGCGCAATGCGCGATCCATGTCGCAAGACGGAAATGAGCGTTTGCGCGGAGTGGGGCGGACGGCGTGTCCTGTTCCTGATGGCGGCCGAGCCTGAATATGGCCCCGCATTGCGCGACCGGATCGCGCCCGTGATGACGGGTGTCGGGCCGGTCGAGGGCGGGGTTGCGGCCGCGGCCACGCTCGCGGGGCTGGCGGCAGGGTCGGGCCGGCCCGATCTGGTGGTCTCGCTGGGCTCGGCGGGCTCGGCGCGTCTGGAACAGGCGCGGGTCTATCAGGCGACGCATCTGGCCTATCGCGACATGGATGCCTCGGCGCTGGGTTTCAAGAAGGGTGTGACCCCGTTTCTGGACCTGCCCGCCGTGCTGCCTTTGCCCTTGCGGCTTGAGGGTGTGCCGGGCGCAAGCCTCTCGACAGGGGCGAATATCGTCTCGGGGGCGGAGTATGCTGCGATTGCCGAGGATATGGTCGATATGGAGAGCTTCGCGGTCTGGCGCGCCTGCCAGCACTTCGATGTGCCGCTGATCGTGCTGCGCGGGATTTCGGACGGGGCCGCGCCGCTGGAAGGATTGCACAGCTGGACCGAATATCTCGATGTGATCGATTCGAGGTTGGCAGACGTGCTGGACCAGTTGCGCGCGGCGCTGGAAGCTGGCCGGATATTGCCCGCCGGGTAGGGGTTGGAATGAGGTGGGACAGTCAGCTTTGCGGGGTTTTCGAGGCCTTCGGCCCGGTGCACGAATGCCCATGCAGCTGAGGTTTCTCCAGGATGATGGACGAGGTCACCAGTTGGGTGAGCGTTGAAAGGCAGCCATACGCGAATGCGACCCTCCAGAAGGAATGGCACTTGATCTGAATGCCTCTTCAGGCGACCTTCGTGGCACAGGGCGCGTCAATCGATGACTGTCCGCAAATAACCGGCCAGAGCCATCCGGCCGTCATACTCGCAGGAGGCGCTGATGTGTTTCAGCATGTCAGTATCGGTGGTGATGGTTGGTATAGGTGGGGCCGCAACAGCGCTGACCATCCAGCGCGGTGACACACCAGCAGTGCCTTTGACGCTCGGGTATTTCACCGTGATGGAGGCTTTGCAGGTCGCAGGTTATCTGGTGATCGACCAATGCGGCGCACCAGCAAACCAGACGGTGACACTGCTTTCGATACTTCACATTGTCTTCCAGCCCTTCGTCATCAACGCATTCGCCATGGCGTTGGTCGCGCGCCCTGTCCGACTTGGAATGCAGGTCGCAGTTTATGCGCTGTGCGCAGTTTCCGCGACGATCATGCTGCTGCAGATCTACCCGTTCCCATGGGCTGGAAACTGCGTGTCAGGCAGCACGCTTTGCGCAGAGCAGCTCTGCACCGTGTCGGGTAACTGGCATCTTGCATGGGACGTGCCTTACAACGGTCTGCTCGCGTGGATTGACTGGCCGCTGATCCGGTATTGGGGCTTTCCGACCTACATGCTGGCAGTGTTCGTATTGCCGCTCATATACGGTGCATGGCGGTTGGTGCTGTTTCACCTGCTTTTCGGGCCGGTTCTGGCAGGCCAGCTTACGGACAACCCGAACGAAGTTCCGGCTATCTGGTGCCTGTTCTCGATCGGTATTCTGCTCATAGCACTCAGCCCTACGATCCGGCGCCGGTTCGAAGGGCGACCGTTACCCGCATGATCTGGCACTATAGGGGAACGGAACACCGCGTCGCGAGCCATCATTTTCAAGTGGTCCTCACCTGACACAAGATACCCACCAACGGCCTGGAGCCCGCTGTACCCGCAGCATTTGAAGTTGGAATCTACGGTCTGTAAGCGCGCTCTGGGCTCAAAGCGCGCTCACAGCCCCCGCTTCACGCGCCGCCCAGTCAGAAATACTGCCGCGCATAGCGCGGCCCCAGCCCAGTCAGGATTTCATAGCCGATCGTGTCCAGCAGCCCCGCAATGTCATCCACCCCCTGATGCGGGCCGAGCAGGTCGAGGAAATCGGGCGGCTCGGGGGCGTCGGTGACGTCGATGGTCAACAGGTCCATCGACACGCGCCCGACCAGCGGGCAGGGGGTGTCCTCGGCCCAGAGCGTGGCGCGGTTCGACAGCGCGCGGTGGATGCCATCGGCATAGCCTGCGGAAATCGTCGCCACCTGCATGTCGCGCGGGGCGATATAGGTGTTGCCATAGCCCACGCTCTCGCCTGCCAGCACTTCGCGGATCTGGATCACAGGGATCGCCAGCCTAACCACGGGTTGCGCCTCAAGAAAGGGCGCGCCGCCATAGAGCCCGATGCCGGGGCGGGTGATGTCGAAGTGATACTCAGTTCCGAGCAGGATGCCGCCTGTCGCTGACAGCGAGCGCGGCACATCCGTGCCGTCGGTCATGTAGCGGAAATTGCTCAATTGTTGCGCGTTCATCGGATGCTCGGGCTCATCCGAGCAGGCCAGATGCGACATCAGCAGCACCGGATCGCGCGTCAGCACGATCTCGGCTACGGCCTCCCATTCCGCAAGTTCCATTCCCAGCCGGTTCATGCCGCTGTCAAGCTGGATGCCGAACGGATGGCCGGGCAGGGCCTCGAGATGGCGGGACAGCTGGTCGACTGAATTCAGCATCGGGATGAGGTCGGCATCGCGCAGGATACGCGCATCGCCCTCCATATGCCCGCCATAGACATGGATCGGCAATTCCGGCCCGATGGCCGCGCGCACGGCGAGCCCCTCCTCAGCCACGGCGACGAAGAAGCGCCGCACACCGGCATGGGCCAGCGCGTGGGCAACATGGCCGGCGCCCAGCCCATAGCCATTGGCCTTGACCGTGGCGGCCGTCTCGACATCTGAACGCGCATCAAGGGCGCGCCAGTTGTTCTGGAGCGCGGTAAGGTCGATCTGCAGGACTGCCTGTGCCATGATCGGGGCATGGGGCAGCGCGGGGATAAGGTCAAGCGCGAAAATCGCCCGCTGCTTGACACTTGGCCGGGGATCGGGTCGGCTGGCGAGAAATGGCTGCAGAAAGGCCCCTTGCATGAGCTCACTCGACCCGGTTCTCGCCCATATTGAGGCGCAGCGCGCCGATCATCTGGCGCGGCTGATGGACTATCTGCGCCACCCCAGCATCTCTGCGCAGGATATCGGCATCGGCAAGGTGGCGGGGCTGTTGGTGGAGATGCTGGAGCGTCTGGGCATGGAGGCCGAGGCGGTGCCGACTGCTGGCCACCCGATGGTGCTGGGGCGACGTACGGAGGTTCCGGGCGCGCCGACCGTGCTGCTCTACGGGCATTATGACGTGCAGCCACCCGAGCCGCTGGAGGAATGGATCAGCCCGCCTTTCGAGCCCACCTTGCGCGACGGCCGCATCTATGCGCGGGGCGCGGGTGACAACAAGGGCCAGCACTTCGCGCAGCTTCTGGCGATTGAATCCTGGCTCGCCGTGCATGGGCGCTTGCCGTGCAATGTGATCGTGCTGCTGGAGGGCGAAGAGGAGATCGGCAGCCCGCGCATCGCCGATTTCGTCCGCGCTCATGCCGAGCGGCTGAAGGCCGATCTGGTGATCACGGCGGATGGGCCGCTGCACCCCTCGGGGCGGCCTGTGGTGACCTTTGGCGTGCGCGGTGTGGTGAATTTCGAGTTACGGGTGCGCACGGGGCGCACGGATGCGCATTCGGGCAATCATGGCGGCACCATGCCCAATGCCATCTGGACGCTGGTGCATCTGCTCTCGACAATGAAGGACCCGGACGGGCGCATCACGATTGACGGGCTGCACGACCCGATCCTGCCGCCCGGCAATGCCGAGCGCGCGGCGGCAGAGGCGCTGCCGGTCGATGTGGCGGGGTATCTCACCGAGATGGGGCTGTCAAAGCTCGATACGCCCGATGATCGCGGCTTTCATGACCGGCTGATGTTCCACCCGACGCTGACCATCAACGGGCTTCACGGGGGCTATGGCGGGGCGGGGTCAAAGACTGTGCTGCCCTGCGCGGCGGTGGCGAAATGCGATATCCGCCTGGTGCCCGACATGACGCCCGAGCAGGCGCTCGACTGCGTGCGCGCCCATGTCGCCCAAGCCGCGCCAGAGGTCGAGGTCGTTGCCCAAGGCGGCATGCTGCCCTCGCGCACCCCCATCGACTCGCCCTTTACCGCGCCGATTGTTGCGGCCGTCAGGGCGGCGCGGGGCGAGGAGCCCTATCTGATCCCGTCGGCCGGGGGCAGCCTGCCGGATTATGTGTTCACGAAAATCCTTGGCATCCCGGCCTTTGTGGTGCCCTATGCCAATGCCGATGAGGCCAATCACGCGCCCAATGAGAATATCGAGGTAGCGTTGTTTCACGCGGGTATCCGCACAGGCGCTGCACTGCTCGACCAATTGGGGCAGATGCGGGTGTGAGGCTGGGATGGTGCTGCTGGAGAGATTTGAACTCTCGACCTCTCCCTTACCAAGGGAGTGCTCTGCCCCTGAGCTACAGCAGCTTGTGCGCGGCTGAGTAGTCCGAAACTCGGGTCCGCGCAACCCCAATCTGGACGGTTTTTCCAACTTGCGCTACGAGGGGGCATGGGCAAGGAAACACCACTCTCACCGGATCGTCCGAAATCTGCCGAGGCGGTTCGCGCCGCGCGGTTGAAAGCCGCGCTGAAAGCGAATATCGCCAAACGCAAGGCGCAGGCCCGCGCGCGCGGGGCGGGTGCGGATGACAGCAGTAAAGAGAAACCATAAGGGACGGGGCAGATGGATTCGATTGTGGTGACGGGAAATGGCCCGCTCAATGGCGTGATCCCGATTGCCGGGGCCAAGAATGCCTGCCTGACCCTGATGCCCGCCACCCTGCTAACCGATGCGCCGCTGACGCTGACCAATGCCCCGCGCTTGTCGGATATCCGCACCATGTCGGAACTGCTGGGTTCGCTGGGGGCCGAGGTGGCCAGTCTGCAGGGCGGGCAGGTGCTGGCACTCTCGAGCCATGACCTGACCTCGCACCGCGCGGATTACGACATCGTGCGAAAGATGCGCGCCTCGATCCTCGTGCTGGGGCCAATGCTGGCGCGCGACGGGCATGCCGTGGTCTCGCTGCCGGGGGGCTGTGCGATTGGCGCACGCCCGGTGGACCTGCATCTGCGTGCATTGGAGGCGATGGGGGCGGAACTGACGCTGCGCGATGGCTATGTCCATGCCAAGGCCCCCGGCGGGCTGAAAAGCGCCCGGTTCGCTTTTCCGTTGGTCTCGGTGGGGGCCACGGAGAACGCGCTGATGGCGGCGACTCTCGCCAAGGGCACCACGGTGCTGGAGAACGCCGCGCGTGAGCCCGAGATCGTGGACCTTGCCCACTGCCTGCGGGCAATGGGGGCCGAGATCGAGGGCGAGGGGACCTCGACCCTCACCATTCAGGGTGTAGACAGCCTGCACGGGGCCACGCATCGCGTGGTCACCGACCGGATCGAGTTGGGCACCTACATGCTGGCCCCGGCCATTGCCGGGGGGTCGGTCGAATGTCTGGGTGGGCGGCTTGATCTGGTGCAGGCCTTTGCCGACAAGCTGCAAGAGGCTGGGGTCGAGATCGAGGAAACAGGCACCGGGCTGCGCGTGACGCGCAAGAGCGACCGGCTGCACCCGGTCAATGTTGCGACCGAGCCCTTTCCCGGCTTCCCGACCGATCTTCAGGCGCAACTCATGGCGGCCATGTGCACGGCGGATGGTGTCTCGGTGCTGGAGGAGCATATTTTCGAGAACCGCTTCATGCACGCCCCGGAACTGATGCGCATGGGCGCGCGGATTGATGTGCAGGGCGGCACGGCAACCGTAACCGGGGTCGAGCAGCTGCGCGGCGCGCCAGTGATGGCGACAGATCTGCGCGCTTCGGTCTCGCTCATTCTGGCAGCGCTTGCGGCCGAGGGCGAGACGGTCGTCAGCCGCGTCTATCATCTCGACCGCGGCTATGAGCATGTCGAGGACAAGCTGGGCGCCTGTGGTGCGCGGATCGAACGGGTGCAGGCATGAGCGATGATGCGATATTCGAGGAAGGGGCCGAGTCGCCCCTGCGGCTGCAAGCGCTGGATGCCGAGGATCTGAAGATCATCTCGGCGCTTGTTCAGGATGCGATCCTGCCCGCGTCGGAAATGCGCTATGAGCGCAAACGCCGAAGCTTCGCCATGCTGATCAACCGCTTTCGCTGGGAAGAACAGCGTAGCCGAACTGCCGAGCGCGTGCGCTCACTGATGCTGATCGACGATGTCCTGGCCGTGGCCTCGCAGGGCGTTCCGCGCGGCGATCCTGATCTCGTGCTCTCGGTGCTGGCGCTGGAATTCGAGCCCGGTGAGGATGGCACTGGCGCGGTGTCGATCATCCTCGCTGGCGATGGTGAGATCAGGATAGAGGTGGAATGCCTCTCGGTAATGCTGCGCGATGTAACCCGCCCCTATCGCGCCATTTCCGGCCAGAGCCCACGCCACGACACGTAAGTGTCGGTGTCAGCGCTCTGTCGCGGCGCGTTAACCAACAATTCCAACATTTGTTGAATGCGAAACCTTAACGCGACATTAACGCCGTGAGGCGAGATGTCGTGGGGTTTGGCTATGGGCCGGGTGTTTCATGTTATTGCCGCGACCTGTCTTGCGGCAAAGCTCCTGGCTACGCCCGTCGCAGCACAGGTCGTCGGCACCCCCGGCGCGCCCTCGGCCTTCGGCCTGTCGCAGGGGGGTATCGCGGCGGCTCTCTCGGGCAGCTATGAGAATCGCAGCAGAGGCGGGCTGCGCCCGACACGTTTCGATGCCTCGAGTTCGATCCTGATCGGCTTCGGGGACCCGGTCGACGGGATCGGCTTTCAGATGGGCACCTCGATCACCTCGTTCCGTGATTTCGGTGCAGCGGGCTATTTCACGCTTGGCGCGCACAAGATGTTCCAGACCAGCGAGCACGGTCTCTATTCCGTGGCCGCCAATCTCGATTATCTCGCGCCCTGGGGCGAAGCGCGGGAAAACAAGCCAAGCGGCAATCTGCTGCTATCCTACATGACCGGTTTCGGGCCCCGGCTCGGGCTGGTGACGCTGGGTGTAGCGAATAATACCCGGTCCGACCGCAGACCAGTGGGCGTGTTCGGAATGGGCGTCGGCATCTCGGACGAGACCTCGATCAGCTTCGCGCAACTGGGTGAACGCAGCACGATCGGCCTGACCGCCGTCCCGGCTGTGCTACGCGGAGCAACCCTTTCGGTCGGCCTGAGCCGGGACTGGGGCAGCAGGACAAGCCTGCTGACAGTCGATATCGGGCGCAGCTTCAATATGAGGAGAAAATGACATGACACTCTACAGGACAGCTCTCTCGACTGCCTTCGTCACAGGTCTTACGGCGGCTGCGGCCCTTGCAGGACCGCAGCCCGTCACCCCCGGTGTCACTGCGCCGAGCACATCGGTGGTGAGCGGTGGGGCGGTGAGCACAACAACCCAGCCCTCGGGGCGCATTCTGTTCATTCTCAACACAGCGCGCTGACAGCCATCGCTGGCGGCGGGAAGTAAGGGCCCTTTCAGGGAGACAAGCGCGCCAAAAGGCGCGCTTGTCAGGTATTGCCGCGGTATCGCGTCGCAATGCGCTGTCAGAGGGGTTGAGCCTGCTGACATGGCAAGCTAGGGCTTTGCATCACCAAAGGATTGAGATGCGATGCCCAGGTTCCTTGACAGCAGCGCCCGCGATTTCGACCGCGACTTTGCAGCGATCCTCTCCGCCAAGCGCGAAGAGTCGGTCGATGTCGACGACACTGTGGCGGCGATCATCGCCGATATCCGCACGCGTGGCGACGCCGCGCTGATCGAGCTGACCGCGCGCTTTGACCGGCTGGACCTGACACCCGAAACGCTCGCCTTCTCGCCCGAGGAAATTGCCGAGCAGGTGGCGCTTGTGCCTGCGGCAGAGGCCGAGGCGCTCGGCCTTGCGGCCGAGCGTATCCGCGCCTATCACGCCCGCCAGCGCCCGGAGGATGCCCGCTGGCGTGACGCGACAGGGGCTGAACTTGGCTGGCGCTGGGGGCCTGTGGCAGCCGCAGGGCTCTATGTGCCGGGGGGGCTTGCGAGTTACCCGTCATCAGTGCTGATGAACGCCATCCCAGCGCAGGTGGCGGGGGTCGAGCGGCTGGTGATCTGCGCGCCCACGCCCGATGGCAAGGTCAACCCGCTGGTGTTGCTGGCCGCGCAGCTTTCCGAGGTGGACACAGTCTATCGCATCGGCGGCGCGCAGGCGATTGCCGCGCTCGCCTATGGCACCGAAACCATCGCGGCGGTGGACAAGATCACCGGCCCCGGCAATGCCTATGTGGCTGCAGCCAAGCGGCGCGTCTTCGGGCGGGTGGGGATCGACATGATCGCGGGGCCGTCGGAGATACTGGTCATCGCCGATGGCGAGAATGACCCCGACTGGATCGCGCTCGACCTGCTGAGCCAAGCCGAGCATGACGAGAGCGCGCAATCGATCCTGATCACGACCGATGCGGAGTTCGGGCAGGCGGTCATGCAAGCGGTGGAAAAGCGGCTTGAGACACTCGAGCGCCGCGCCATCGCGGGCGCAAGCTGGCGCGATTATGGCGCAGTGATCGTTGTGCGGGACCTGGCCGAGGCCGCCGCGCTGTCGGACCGGATCGCGCCCGAGCATCTGGAACTCTGCGTCGCCGAACCCGAGACGTTGCTCGCGCGGATTCGCCATGCAGGTGCGGTTTTCCTCGGTCATTGGACGCCCGAGGCCATTGGCGATTATGTCGGCGGGCCCAACCATGTCCTGCCTACGGCGCGTTCGGCGCGGTTTTCCTCAGGGCTATCGGTGCTCGATTTCATGAAACGCACCACGCTTGCGCGGATGACGCCCGAGGCGCTGGCGGCCATCGGGCCTGCGGCAGAGCAACTCGCGATATCAGAGAGCCTCGAGGCGCATGGGCTTTCGGTGCGGGCACGGCTGGATCGACTCAATCGCTGAGGCAGGGCTGCGGGTCCGGGCGACAATTTGAGTATTTTTGGCAAGAAAATGTAACAGGGGTTTTCCTTTGTCAGGCGGCGTGTCACATCTTCTAGGTGACAAGCAGGGAGGCCGGGATGCCCTATTTCACAGCGCCCGATGGGGCGGAACTGTTCTACACAGATGAGGGGCATGGGCGCGCGCTCTTGTGCCTGCCGGGGCTGACGCGCAACGGGCGCGATTTCGATTATCTCGCCCCGCATCTGCCGCCCCTGCGCCTGATCCGGCCCGATTATCGGGGGCGAGGGCGCTCGCAATGGACCGGAGCCGAGACCTATTCGGTGCCGCAGGAAGGGGCCGATGTGCTGGCTTTGCTCGATCATCTCGGGGTCGAGCAGGTGGCGGTGCTGGGTACCTCGCGCGGGGGGATCATCGGCATGTATCTGGCCGCGGTCGCCAAGGATCGGTTGCGCGGGCTGTGCCTCAATGATGTCGGCCCGGTGATCGAGGCCGAGGGGCTGGCGCGGATTTCCGACTATATCGGGCGGACGCCCAATGCGCGCAGCCATGCACAGGCCGCCGCTGCGCTCCAGCGCGCCTTCCCCGAGTTCAGCGACATGCCCGAAGGGCGCTGGCTGGAAGAGGCGCAGCGCCAGTTTGTCGAGACCGATCAGGGGCTGGATCTGACCTATGATCCGGCGCTGCGCAAGGCCTTCCTGCAGGCGATGGAGGGTGGCGGCGGCGACCTGTGGTCCATGTTCGAGGCGCTGGAGGGCGTACCGCTGGCGCTGATCCGAGGCGCGACCTCGACGCTGCTGAGCGCCGCGACGGCCGCCGAGATGCAGCGCCTGCGCCCGGATATGGTGTTCGGCGAGGTGCCGGGGCGCGGGCATATCCCGTTTCTCGATGAGCCGGAATCACTGCGGGTGATCCATGAATGGCTGGGCATGTGCCTGTGAGCGAGGCCGTTGATCTGGAGCGGATTCTGGCTGCCGAGTCGCGGCTGAAGGGCGAGGTGCGGCGCACGCCGCTCCTGTCTGCGCCTGCTCTGGATGCCATGGCCGGGCGGCGGCTGCTGGTCAAGGCAGAATGCCTGCAGCACACGGGCAGCTTCAAGTTTCGCGGTGGCTGGGCTGCGCTCTCGGCCTTGCCTGAAGAGGTCAGGGGCGTGGTCGCGGCCTCCTCGGGCAATCATGCGCAAGGCATCGCGCTGGCCGCAGCGCGACATGACAAGGCGGCGGTGATCGTGATGCCATCGGACGCACCGGGCGCCAAGATCTCGGGCACGCGGGCGCTCGGCGCGGAGTTGGTGCTTTATGACCGCGCGCGCGAGGATCGCAATGCGCTCTGTCACGAGATTGCCAGCGCGCGTGGTTTCGCGCTGATCCCGCCTTTCGACCACCCTGAGGTTATTGCCGGTCAGGCCAGTGTCGGGCTGGAACTGGCCGAACAGGCCCGGGGGCTGGCGGCAGAGGTGCTGGTCTGCTGTGGTGGCGGTGGGCTTAGCGCGGGCATCGCGCTTGCGCTCGAGGCTCGCGCCCCGCAGATGCGGCTCCGCACAGTCGAGCCCGAAGGCTTCGAAGACATGGCGCGTGCGCTCGCCACGGGCACCATCACTCCCAACGCAGCGCGCACGGGGCTCTGTGATGCCATCCTGACCCCCGAGCCGGGCGGGCTTACGCTGCCCATCCTGCGCCGTCTGGCCGGGCGGGGGTTGGTGGTCACGGATGTCGAGGTTCTGCGCGCGATGGCGCTGGCCTTTGCCCATCTGAAACTCGTGATCGAGCCGGGCGGGGCCGTGGCGCTGGCCGCCGCGCTGTTTCATCCCGAAGAGATTGCGGGCGATACTGTGGTCGTGATCGCATCGGGCGGCAATGTCGACGCGGACGTGTTTATCCGCGCCCTTGAGCAAGGTGCTTGTGATGCAGATCGCTGATCTGGGCCATATCCGCCTGCATTATCGTATCGACGGCCCCGAGCATGGGCTGCCGGTAGTCTTTTCCAATGCTCTCGGTGCTGATCTGCGAGTCTGGGAGCCACTGCTGCCGCATCTGCCCGACGGGCTCCGCATGCTGCGCTATGACCGGCGCGGGCATGGGCTCTCGGATGTGCCCGAGGGGCCGTACAGCATGGGGCAGCTTGTGCGCGACACCGAAGGCTTGCTTGATCTTGTCGGTTGGCGGGGCTGCGTGTTTGTCGGACTCTCTATCGGTGGCATGGTGGGGCAGGGGCTGGCGGTGAAGCGCCCCGATTTGATCCGCGCCCTGGTGTTGTCGAACACGGCCGCGCGGATCGGAACAGTCGAGATGTGGCAGGAGCGCATCAAGAAGGCCCGCGCCGGGGGTCTTGCGGCGCTGACCGCACCGACAATGGAACGCTGGTTTTCGCCTGATTTCCGCAAGCGGCCAGAGCTGGGGCTCTGGCAGAACATGTTTCAGGCGACCCCGCTGGAGGGCTGGGCCGGCTGCGCCGCCGCCATTGCCGGGAGCGATTTCTACACCAGCACCTCGGGCCTGCGTCTACCCGTGCTGGGCATTGGCGCCGACCGTGACGGCTCCACCCCGCCCGATCTCGTGCGTGAGACCACCGAGCTTGTGCCGGGGGCGCGCTTTGCGCTGATCCGCCGTGCTGGCCATCTGCCCCATGTCGAACAGCCCGAGACCTATGCCGAGGCCCTCACAGGATTTCTGCGCGACACAGGGATACTGCCAGCATGACCTGTTTCATTTTCTTGCCAAAAATACCCAATTCCACCTTTGACCCCACGCAGATCGCAAGCTGGGCAGAAACCGGTTTCCCATCACCTGCCCGGCGCGCTAGATTAGCTCCATGAGCGACACGCAGACCCCCTATCAGGTACTGGCGCGGAAATACCGCCCCGAGAGCTTTGCCGATCTGATCGGGCAGGACGCGATGGTGCGCACGCTGCGCAATGCCTTTGCAACCGACCGCATCCACCATGCTTTCGTGATGACCGGCATCCGCGGCACCGGCAAGACCACCACGGCGCGGATCATCGCCAAAGGCCTGAACTGCATCGGGGCGGACGGGCAGGGCGGCCCCACGACTGAGCCGTGCGGCGTCTGCGAGCATTGCGTGGCGATCAGCGAGGGCCGCCATGTCGATGTGCTGGAGATGGACGCGGCCTCGCGCACAGGCGTCGATGATATCCGCGAGATCATCGCCTCGGTCGCTTACCGGGCGGCCTCGGCGCGATACAAGATCTACATCATCGACGAAGTGCATATGCTGTCGACCAATGCGTTCAATGCGCTTCTGAAGACGCTTGAGGAACCACCAGCGCATGTGAAATTCATCTTCGCCACGACCGAGATCCGCAAGGTACCGGTCACGGTGCTCTCGCGCTGCCAGCGCTTCGATCTGCGCCGGATCGAACCGGAAGTGATGATGGCGCATCTGCAACAGGTCGCCAAAGCCGAGGGCGGGCAGGTGGCGCCAGATGCGCTGGCGCTGATCACGCGCGCCGCCGAGGGCTCGGTGCGCGATGCGATGTCGCTCTTGGATCAGGCGATCAGCCATGGCGCGGGCGAGACCACGGCAGAACAGGTGCGCGCCATGCTGGGGCTCGCGGACCGGGCGCGGGTGCTGGATCTCTTCGATAATATCATGAAGGGCGATGCCGCGGCGGCGCTCGAGGAACTGGCTGCGCAATATGCCGATGGCGCCGATCCGATGGCCGTGCTGCGGGACCTCGCCGAGATCACGCATTGGCTGAGCGTGACCAAGGTCACCCCCGAGGCCGGAAATGACCCGACGCTGAGCCCCGAGGAACGCGATCGCGGCGCGGCGATGGCGCAGGCGCTGCCGATGCGGGTCCTGACGCGGAGCTGGCAGATGCTGCTCAAGGCGCTGGAAGAAGTCGCCAATGCCCCCAATACGATGATGGCCGCCGAGATGGCGATCATCCGGCTGACCCATGTCGCCGATCTGCCCGGCCCAGAGGAGATCCTCCGTAAATGGCAGGATCACACACCGGATGCCGGGCCCGCCGGTGGCGGTGGCAAGGGGGCGGCTGCGCAGCAAGCGCCGGGGGCGACGCGCCCTGGCGGGCGCGCCGGTGGGAACGCGTCACAGGGTGGTGCAGCGACTGCACTGGCTGGCGCCGCACCAGTGCTCGCTGGTTATGCGCAATTCGATGATGTCGTGGCGCTGATCCGCGAGAAACGCGATATGGCGCTGCTCTATGAGGTCGAGACCTGCCTGCGGCTGGTCCGCTACAGCCCTGGCCGGATTGCGTTCCAACCCACCGGGGAGGCCGCGCCCGACCTGGCCGCGCGGCTGACGGCGCGCTTGCAGGGCTGGACCGGGGCACGCTGGGGGGTTTCGGTCGAGAATTCCGGCGGCGGGCAAACTTTGGCCGAGGCGCGCGCTGACGCGCGCGAAACCAAGGCCGAGGCCGCGCTTGCCAACCCGATTGTCGCGGCGGTCTTCGAGGCCTTCCCAAAGGCGCGCGTTCGTGAGATCCGGGACCTGGAGAGCCTGCAGGAAGACGCGGCGAGCGAGGCATTGCCTGCGAATGCCGACGAGATCGACCCTGATTGGGACCCGTTTGAAGACACATGAAGAAAGGCTTGTAACATGCTGAAAGGTTTGGGTGGAATGGCCGATATGGCCAAGATGATGAAAGCTGCGCAGGACATGCAGACCAAGATGGCCCAGCTACAGGAAGACCTGAAATCGATCATGGTGACAGGCGAATCCGGCGCAGGGCTGGTCAAGGCTACCGCCACCGCCAAGGGTGAGCTGACCGCGCTCGATATCGACCCGTCGATCTTCAACGCCGATGAAAAGGAAGTGGTCGAAGACCTGATCCTCGCCGCGATCAAGGATGCCCAGAGCAAGGCAGAGGCGCGCTCCAAGGAGGAGATGGGCAAGATCGCCGAGAGCATGGGCCTGCCGCGCGACATGAACCTGCCGATCTGAGTCCGCGCCGTGCACGCGCCGCCAAATGAGCCGCAAAACGAGATCGAGGCGCTGATCGCGCAGGTGGCGCGACTGCCGGGGCTGGGGCCACGTTCGGCGCGCCGCCTCGTGCTTCATCTGATCCAGCGTCGCGACCAGAGCCTGCGCCCGCTCCTGGGCGCGCTGGAGCGCGTGGCGCTCAGCGCGCAGAACTGTAGAATCTGCGGCAATATCTCGACCGCGCCAATCTGCCCGGTCTGTACCAACCCAAAGCGCGCGACAGGCGAAATATGTGTGGTCGAGGATGTGGCCGACCTCTGGGCGATGGAGCGCGGCGGCGCCTTTCGCGGGCGCTATCATGTGCTGGGCGGCACGCTCTCGGCGCTCGATGCGGTGGGGCCCGAGGAGTTGCGTATTCCTGAACTGGTGGAGCGTGTGCGCAATGAGGGTGTGGGCGAGGTGATTCTGGCGCTTGGGGCAACAGTAGATGGCCAGACGACGGCGCATTACATTGCGGATGCGCTCTCGGATCTGGAGGTGCGGGTGACGGCGCTGGCCCAGGGCGTGCCGATGGGGGGTGAGCTGGATTTCCTCGATGATGGCACGATTGGTGCGGCGCTCAAGGCGCGGAAGGCGCTTTGAGATAAGGCAGGCGGGCAAGGATGAAGATCAGAAAATCTGCATGCCTTCGGGGCGGGTCGCGCGATAATGCGCGAGGCGGCTCTCAAGCGTGCAGAGATGGATCTCAAGCTTGTGGCTATCGGGGTCGAGGATATAGAGCGAAGCGCCCTCGGAGCGGTTTCGCTTCCAATGCGGCACGTTGGCGAGCCGTGCTTCGAGCGTTGCAAAATCCTCGGGTGCGCAGGAAAACGCGATATGGCTGTCATCGCGCGCGGGCGCAGGGGTGCCGTATTCCAGACAGAGCCAGAGGCTGCCGCCCTCCAGATAGGCCAGGCGCGCGCTTCGCGCGCGTAGCGTCAAACCCAGCAGCTCTCGCCAGAACCCCAGGCTCCGCTCCAGGTCAGCCACCACCAGCGTCACATGGTTGACGCCAGTGATCATTTCAGAAGCCCTGCTCGCCCTGCTGCCATGGCTTGACGAGATTGCCGAACCGGGTGAAGCGGCCCTCGAAGCTCAGCTCAATCGTGCCGATGGGCCCGTGGCGCTGCTTGCCGATGATCACCTCAGCCTTGCCATGGACCGATTCCATCAATTCCTGCCATTTGGCCATGGCATCGAGGTCATGATCCGAAGGCTTCTCGCGCTCGCGATAATATTCCTCGCGGAAGACAAACATCACGACGTCGGCATCCTGCTCGATCGAGCCCGATTCGCGCAGGTCCGACAGTTGCGGGCGCTTGTCCTCGCGGCTCTCGACCTGGCGTGACAGCTGGCTCAGCGCGATTACCGGAATGTTCAGCTCCTTGGCAATCGCCTTGAGCCCTTGCGTGATTTCCGAGACCTCCTGCACGCGGCTTTCCTTCGCGAGGCCGCGCAGGAGTTGCAGATAGTCCACGATCAGCACATCCAGCCCATGCGTGCGCTTCAGGCGCCGGGCGCGGGCGGCCACCTGTGCGATGGGGAGCGCCGGGGTGTCATCGATATAGAGCGGGCAGGATTCGAGAGCCTTGGCAGCCTCGACAAAGCGGCGGAACTCGTCCTCGCGCATGTCACCGCGGCGGATCTGTTCGGAGGCGACTTCGGCGGCCTCGGACAGAATCCGCGCTGCAAGCTGTTCGGCTGACATCTCGAGGCTGAAGAACCCCACCGAGCCGCCATCGATGGCGCCTTCGGTGCCGTCATCGCGCATCCCGTGCTTGTAGTTCTTTGCGATATTGAAGGCGATATTGGTGGCCAGCGAGGTCTTGCCCATCGACGGACGCCCGGCAAGGATGATCAGATCCGATGGGTGCAGCCCGCCCAGCTTGCGGTCGAGATCCACCAGCCCGGTCGAGATTCCCGCCAGCCCGCCGTCGCGCTGATAGGCGGCATTGGCCATATTGACAGCATCGGTCACCGCCTTGAGGAAGGACTGAAACCCGCGCTCGGCGACACCCTGTTCGGCGAGTTTATAGAGCTTCTGCTCGGCATCGACGATCTGCTCGCGCGGCTCAGAGGCGACATCGACCTGCGCGGCGCGCGCCGAGATATCCTGCCCCAGCCGGATCAGGTCGCGCCGCACGGCCAGATCATAGATCATCTGCGCGTAATCGCGCGCAGCATAGGCCGAGATCGCCGCTGCCGCGATGCGCACCAGATAGGCCGGACCGCCCAACTCCTTCAGCCCGGCATCATCTTCCATGAAGGCCTTGAGCGTGACCGGCGAGGCGAGCGCATTCTTGCGGATGCGGGCGCTGGCTATCTCGAAGATGCGCTGATGCACCGGCTCGTAGAAATGCTCGGGCTTCACAAGCGAGGAGATGCGGTCATAGACGTCATTATTGACGAGGATCGCGCCGAGGAGCTGCTGTTCAGCTTCGATATTATTGGGCAGCCCCTCGACGCCAGATGTATCCTGACCACGGATTGTGGTGACCTCGTTCATCCCTGCCCCCGACTTATGCCACTGCCCGGCTTGTTACGTCGCAAGGTAGCGGATTCGGGCGTGTCTTGCAAATTGTATAAGCCTGTGGGTGGCCTGTGGATAAGCCCATATTGTGGTTAATTTACAGATTATGCCCAGATCATGGGGGTATCTGGGGGTGCAGTCCAGCAGGCTTGCCCCTGCGCCCCCCTTGGGCTAAGCGAGGCGCGCAGCTTGCAGGGAGTGCGCCGCAATGGCGAAAAACACGGGTCCCAGACGCCCCAAAGCCCAGACGCCAAAGGGGTTTCGCGACTATTTCGGTGCCGAGGTCAGCGCGCGCAAGGCCATGCTGGACAAGATCGCAGCCGTCTATCACCGCTACGGGTTCGATGCGCTGGAAACATCGGCGGTCGAGACGGTCGAGGCGCTTGGCAAGTTCCTGCCCGATGTGGATCGTCCGAATGAGGGGGTCTTCGCCTGGGAAGAAGAGGGCGACTGGCTGGCGCTGCGCTATGACCTGACAGCCCCTTTGGCGCGGGTGGCGGCACAGTATCGCAATGACCTGCCGACGCCTTACCGGCGCTATGCGATGGGGCCGGTCTGGCGCAATGAAAAGCCCGGCCCGGGGCGGTTCCGGCAGTTCTATCAATGCGATGCGGATACGGTGGGCGCGGCCTCGGTCGCGGCGGATGCCGAGATCTGCGCGATGCTGGCGGACGCGCTGGAAGAAGTGGGCATTCCGCGCGGGGATTATGTGATCCGGGTGAACAACCGCAAGGTTCTCAACGGGGTGATGGAGGTTGCGGGGATACTCGACCCCGCCGACCCGTCGAAATTCGAGCACGAGCGCGGGATCGTGCTGCGCGCGATTGACAAGTATGATCGACTTGGGATCGAAGGTTTGACACAGCTTTTAGGCGAAGGGCGCAAAGACGTTTCAGGCGATTTTACAAAGGGAGCTAATCTTCAAAAGGAGCAGATATATAAGATACGAACTTTCGTTCACGCACGTCGTGCCAACAACACGGAGACAATAGGAACCTTAGATCACCTGATCGAGGGCTCGAAGATGGGTCGCGAGGGCGTAGAAGAACTCAGAGACATTGAGCGTTTTCTTGCACTTCAAGGCTACGGCTCCGACCGCATTATAATCGACCCCTCGGTCGTGCGGGGTCTCGGCTACTATACTGGTCCGGTCTATGAGGCCGAACTGACCTTCGAGATCACTGACGAAAAGGGCCGCCCGCGTCAATTCGGCTCGGTCGCGGGTGGCGGGCGCTATGATGATCTGGTCAAGCGCTTTACCG
>REER01000117.1 GCA_007694945.1 Paracoccaceae bacterium
GAGGCTGGCCCTCGGGCGGGGTCGGCAGGTGGTCCGAGACACGCTCGACCGCGCCATAGATGCCGTGGTCGAAAGCCCCGAAAACAGTCGTGCGGGGCATGAGGCGGACATTGGGCAGGGCGCTGAGTTCCGCGATTGTCTGAGTAGCCCAGTCGCGCGCTGCCATGTCGCTGATCGAAAAGGTCTCGGCGTTGAGCCGCCCGCCGATGCGGAAATCCTCATCCGCAAGGATGATCCGCGCGCCTGTGCGCCCGGCTGTGAGCGCAGCCATCAGACCCGAGGGCCCGGCCCCGATGATCAGCAGGTCACAATGCAGGAAACCCTTGTCATAAGCGTCAGGGTCGGGCTTGGTGGTGATCGCGCCAAGACCTGCCGCGCGGCGGATCATCGGTTCGTAAAGCTTCTCCCAGAAGGCAGCGGGCCACATGAAGGTCTTGTAGTAGAAACCCGCTGTCAGAAAGGTCGAGAGACGATCATTGATCGCGAGCGCGTCGAATTTCAGGTTTGGCCAGGCGTTCTGCGGCTCGGCGCGCAGCCCGTCGAAAAGCTCTACGACCGTGGCCCGGGTATTGGGTTCCTTCCGTCCGCCGCTGCGCAATTCGACCAGCGCATTGGGTTCGTCGCTGCCCGCCGTCAGGACCCCTCGCGGGCGGTGATATTTGAAGGACCGGCCCATCAGCCGCACGCCATTGGCAAGCAGGGCCGAGGCCAGCGTATCGCCGGGATGGCCCCTGTAGTATCTGCCGTCGAAACGGAAGCTGAGTTTAGTCTCGCGGTCGATTTGGCCGCCTGTCCCGAGCCTCATCTGCTGCGCCCCATGCTTCGCGCGACATCGCGCGCCAGTTCAACCTTTAATATTTCATGCGTCACCGTATTGCGGGTGACGACCAGCCAGGAACGGTCGCCCTGCTCATGGAACCACAATTCGCGATGCGCACCGGCCGGATTCTCGCGCAGATAAAGGTAGTCTAAGAAGGCTGCCTCCGCGCTCTCGGCCATGCCATCGGGCCGGTCGATCAGGCGGAGATCGCCTTTATAAACGAATTCCTGCGCATCGCAGGGCCCAAGGAGCGGGTGGTTGATGATCATGACTGCTCTCGCTGGCGCTGCGCCGGGGCGCGGCGGTGTGATTGAGTGTTTTTGGCAAGATGAAACATGGGGTGGCTCAGTGCAGATTGGGCTGCGCGCCCATGCCTTTCTCGTCGATCATGTAGCCGCGTTCGAAACGGTCGAATCGGTAGGCCGTGGCGGTCGGGTGGGGTTGGTCTGTGGCCAGAAGATGCGCGAAGCACCAGCCCGAGGCAGGGGTGGCCTTGAACCCGCCATAACACCAGCCACCGTTGAAATAGAGCCCATCGATATGGGTGCGGTCGATGATGGGCGAGCCATCCATGCTCATATCCATGATCCCGCCCCAGACGCGCAGTAGACGCACGCGGCCAAGACCGGGGAAGAGCGCCATTCCGCCCTCGGCCACATCCTCGATCACGGGCAGATTGCCGCGCTGGGCATAGGAATTGTAGCCGTCAATATCACCGCCGAAGACGAGCCCGCCCTTGTCGGACTGACTGCAATAAAAATGCCCTGCGCCGAAGGTGATCACGCCGGGCAGGACAGGTTTCAGACCTTCGGTGACAAAGGCTTGCAAGACATGGGATTCGATAGGCAGGCGCATGCCCGCCATCGCCATGACCCGCGACGAACTGCCCGCGACGGCCACGCCGACCTTGCCCGCGCCAATGAATCCGCGCGAGGTTTCGACCCCCATGCATTTGCCGTTTTCGATGCGAAAGCCGGTGACTTCACAATTCTGGATGATGTCGACACCGAGCTGGTCGGCCCCGCGCGCGTAACCCCATGCCACGGCATCATGGCGCACGGTCCCGCCGCGACGCTGGGCAAGTCCGCCCTGGATCGGGAACCGCGCATCATTGAAGTTCAGGAACGGATATTCGCGGCGGACTTGGTCGCGGCTCAGGAGTTCGGCATCCGCGCCGTTGAGGATCATGGCATTGCCGCGTCGGATGAAAGCATCGCGCTGCGCATCAGAATGGATCAGGTTCAGAATGCCGCGCTGGCTGACCATGGCGTTATAGTTGAAATCCTGCTCCAGCCCTTCCCAGAGCTTGAGGGAGAATTCGTAGAACGGCTCATTGCCATCGAGCATGTAATTCGAGCGGATGATGGTCGTGTTGCGCCCGACATTCCCGCCACCGATCCACCCTTTCTCGAGCACCGCGATTCGGTGCTGGCGAAACTCTTTGGCCAGGTAATAGGCCGTGGCCAGGCCATGCCCGCCACCGCCTATGATGACGATATCATAATGTGGCTGCGGGTCAGGCTCGCGCCATGCAGGTCTCCAGCCCTTGTGGCCGGTCAGGGCCTCTTTGATGACGCTAAAGCCGGAATAACGCATGGCAGACCTCTGGGTTGACTTCCGACTTTAGGTGATTCCGAAATGCGTGGCAGCCCGAGATCTGACAAGAGTGGCGTGAAATGCGACTCTGTTGAGAAGTGGCGTTAAAGCGATCGATTTTCAATCACATAGTTTCAGCAGAGCGGTTGCTCTCTGCGCCGCGAGAAAATGAAATCCTCAGGTGGTCCAAGCTGTTTGATTCCGAGATTTGATGGTGCGATCCATCCACCGGAATGGGAGGAAGCATCATGGGGGCAATTTTGGTCACGCGAGTGCCGCGGTGACATAAATCGTTGATTAGGCCCGCCGTATACCGAGACATCCGTGTTGCGCAGGCGCAGGTTCGGTCAGGGTGACAGGGCGGCGCTGTGCTTTTATGGTGCCCTTGGTCGTAATGCCCCGACGCGTGGTCGGAGACACCGATTCTCAGTGGCTCGCAAAGGGCCCACCTTCCTGATCTGCTTCGCAGCTCAACGACAGGATACAACAGGTATCACCCATGAGATACAGTCTTGATACCGCAGATCACGACACGTTGGCGCCAGAGGCGTTACAACAGCTCGGCGCCCGCGCCGATGCCCCGGTATTCTGGCCGTTGCGACTGCAAAACCGACTCGCGCTGCCAGGTCTTGCCGGAGGCATTGTCGCCGTCGCATTTCTGTTGCTGGCCTGGGCTGCGGCAGGCGGCGGTCATATCGCAGCCTTGCCGACCGCACAGGTGGGAGAAGCCCTGTTCTTCGCGCTGTCGCTTGGTCTGATCGTTGAGCTGGCCGCACTCATCCCGCGCGCGGCGCAGGGCGATCTGGATGCGCTATCCACCGAACTGACCTTAGACCCGACCCATATCGAGCGGTTGAAAGCCTCGCTGATCCGGTATCAGACCGGTGATGTTGCCGTGAATGCGACCATAGGGCTCGCGATCGGCGTCCTGCATGTGGCGCTGCTCGGGTCGGGCTGGGCGGCTGTATCTGGCGATCCGCTGTCCTTTGTACTGGCGCTGGGTACCGTCGCGCTCTGGGCCATGATGGTGCAGACCGGAACCCTGTTCGTTGCCAATGCCCGGCTTTTCGCGCATCTCGGGCGCAGCGGGGTGCGGGTGGAAATCCTCATGCTCGACCGATTGCGCCCCTTTGCCAGCGCTGCCCTGCGACCGATGCTTCTGGTTATGGTGCTGCTTGCGGCCTATCCGCTGATGCTTCTGGGCACCGCCGCAGGGTTAGAGGCCTCTGCCGCTATAGGCCCGGTGGCGACAGCGCTTCTCGCGCTGGCGGTGGTGTGGCTGCCCCTTCGCGGTCTGCGCGCGCGTATCCGCGAGGCGCGCGCACAGCAGATCAAGCGGATCGACGCCGCGATTGCCGAAGCGTTGCAGGCCGTCGACAAGCATGGCGTTCCTGACGAGCCGCAGCGGCTGGAGGCGCTGATCGCTTTGCGCAACCGGGTGCAGGCGGCGCCTGCCCTGCCTGTCGGACTGGGCGGAATCGGGCGCGGCCTGCTTTACCTCGCCCTGCCCGTGGTCACCTGGGGCGGCAAGGGCTTCGCCGAGGCGCTGCTGAACTGGCTGTTCTGACGCCCGCCCCTCTGACCAGCGCGGCCAGCGGCCAGAAAGCCCTCATCGCGGTTTTGTTTCGGCGTCCGGTCGGAGTGGCCATATCAGGCCGGTTTCGGTTCAGGCTCGACATGCGAGCGCGAATACCACAGTAATGGCACATGGCGTCACGGAAACTCCTCTACGATGGACTGTCATCGTTTTTGGGCTGCGCGCTCATGCTGCTGCTCTCGGCCATGTCACTGCGCGCAGACCCGCTTGGCGAGCATCTGAAACGCCAACTGCCCATCCTGATGGAACGCCATGGCGTCGCCGGCGTAAACGCGGTTATCCTGCACGAGGGGCGCGAGGTCTGGGCCGGGTCCTTCGGCATGGCCGATCCCGAGGCCGCAGTCGCGATGACCCGCGAGAGCGTGTTTCGGGTGGAGTCGATTTCCAAGCCGGTCACCGCCTGGGGGGTGATGCGGCTTGTCGAACGCGGCGATGTCACGCTTGATGACGTGGTCTGGGAGCATATCACCTCATGGGCACCGCCCCCCGAAACGCCCGGGATGACCATCCGCCAGTTGCTGAGCAACAGCGCAGGCCTCGGCATCGGCGATTTCACCGCGCGCCACCCACCCGGCGCGGCCCCTGCCCTGCGCATAGCGATGGAGGGTGATTTCGCGGTGATCGGCGCGCCGGGCGCGGGATTTCACTATTCCAATACCGGCTTCAACCTGCTCGAGATCCTGATCGAGGATGTCTCGGGACAGGATTTCGGCGAATTCATGAACGAGATGGTCCTCGCGAAGCTCGGGGCCGGGCAGGCCAGCTTCGACTGGAGCGCGGCGCTGGCGGATCGGATGCCGGTCGGCCATGACTTGCAGGCACAGCGGATCGCACCGCATGTCTATCCCGCGCGCGCCTCGGGCGGGCTCTTGGCCGATATCGACGCCATTGCCCGCTTCGTCCGCGCCGGGATGCACGCGCCCCATCGCGCGGCGGAGGACGGGCTACCGGATGCGTTGCTGGCACAGATGCATGCCGCGCAGGTACCAGTGGGCGGGGTTTATGGCGTTGTGACCGATGGCTACGGGCTGGGCCACTTTACCGAAACCCTGTCGGATGGTCGCAAGGTTGTCTGGCACGGAGGGCAGGGACACGGCTGGATGTCGCATTTCCACCTCGTGCCCGAGAGTGGCGATGCGATCATCCTGCTGACCAATAGTCAACGCGCCTGGCCGCTCTTCGCCGGGGTGCTGCGCGAATGGTCAAACGCGTTAGGGGTGGCACCGGTAGGCATGGCGCGGGTGGCGCATCTCTGGGTATTGGGGCTCGCGCTGACGCTTGCGCTGGCACTCGGGGCGGCAGCACAGGCGTCGCGGTTGGCCATCGGCTGGCGGCGCGGAAGGCGCCGGTGGCAGCGCCCCACACTGGCGCGCCATGTGCTCGCCCTGGGCGGTGCCGGTCTCATCGCCATCTTGGTATGGGCAGCAAATCAGGAGTATCTGATCACCGATTCCGTCCTGCCCGGGCTGAGCCTATGGCTGGGGCTGGCAATTGCTGCGGCGGGACTGATGCTGATGCTCAGCGCGTTCTTCGCCCCGCACCGCGCCTGATGACCCTCTATCCGGCGCGTGGGATCACCTCGGTCGCCGCCCCCTTGCTGGTGAACATGGCCTTGCGATCCAGCCAGACGACCAGCGCGGCCAGCGGCACGAAAAGGTAGAAATCCCATGGCTGACCGTCGGGCCAAATCGGCATGTTGAGCTGCCAGTGAAACAGCACCGCGATCAGGATAGACCCCCGCGCCGCATTGAAGAACCCGGTCAGGATCACGCTGACCGCCACAGCGCCGACCAGAAAAGCCAGCAGGCCGAAATCGCTTTGCGGGGTCCCCGAGAGGTAGAAGGCCGGCACATGCCATATCGCCCAGAAAACGCCCACCACGAGCCCGGCCCAGATCGGTGCCATCTGGCGTTGCAGCAAGGGTGTGGCATAGCCGCGCCAGCCGAACTCCTCGACCGGGCCGAGGATCAGCATGAAGCCCATCAGCACCAGCAGCTCCGCGAGCGGCGGCTGCGCCAGTGCCTCTGCTGTCAGCGTACCTGCCATGGCCGCGCCGATAAAGGACATTGCCGGCAACACGAGGATCAGCAGCGCCCACCAAGCCAGCGGCGCGCGCCACAGCAGCAGGCGCGACAGAAACAGCTTTAGTCCCGCCCATCCGCCATACCACAGCACCAACGCGAAGGCGGAGATGGCGGGAGCATAGACTGCGAGCATGAAGAGCGGGTTGGTGGCCCGCACCTCGCCGAAAAGCGCTTCGATCCTTTCGGGGAAGGCCAGAAGCAGCCCTGCCAACCCCCATGCGATGGCGAATGTCAGCGCGAAGAAAACCCAGACTGATCCGGGCGGAGGATCAATGATACGGCTCATGGTGTGCGCATATTGCCAAGAAAGCGCGGCGTGGGGAAGGGATCTGTGCTCGGCTCGGGGTTCAGAGTGATAACCGCGCCGGTTCCTGTCAAATGGCCGGGTTCAGCGCCCGATTGCGGTATAGAACTCGCGCAGCGTTTGCAGCCGCGCCGCGTCCCAGCCCGGCGGCTCGGTCATGGCGATCCAGCCATCGATATAATGGGTGGCAGCATAGGCATGGCCAACACCAATGGGGGTACGGAAGGCCGCCACCAGATCGGCGAAGAGTTGCAGCATGGTCACCACTGGTGCCCAGCGAAAGGCCGAGGAGACATCGGGCGCGCGCGGGCGCAACCATTCCGGGCGCTTCCACAGGCTGTCAGGCGAGAAGAAAGTGATCGCATCCGAGGGGTATTGCAGGTAGAGGATTCGCACTGGCCCCCATGGCGAGTCGCCATGGTCAGGTATGCCCTCTTGGGTGGCAAAGCGCACCAGACTGCCCTGCCCCACCACCGGTCGCCATGCCGGGGTGCCCGGATTGCGCCTTGCGGTGAATTGCTTCCAGAGCGGGTTGGTGAAGGTGGGCCCGACCCAGAACGCCCCATCATAAGGCGCAGCAAGAATGTTCCAGACATCAGCCGAGAGTTCGGAATTGCGCGAGCCGAGGCTGAGCCCGTGCAGGTAGAGCCGGGGCCGCGCGTCCTCGGGCAGGCGCCGCCAATGGTCATGGATGGCGTGAAACACCTCGCGCGCGGTCTCTGCACCGTAGTCAGGATCGACCAGCAGCGCCAGCCAACTGGGCAGATAGGAATACTGCACCGACACCGTCGCCACATCGCCGCGCCAGAGATATTCCAGCGTCGAGAGGCTGGAGGGATGCACGAAGCCGGTCCCTGTCGGCGTGGCGATCACCAGCAACTCGCGCTCGAAAGCATCGGCGCGCAGCAACTCGGCCAGCGCCAGTTTGGCGCGTTCCTCGGGCGTTTCGGCGGCGTTGAGGCCGACATAGACGCGCACCGGGCTCTGAACCGGGTGCGTGTCATTGTCACCAGCGATATCGGCAATCTGCGCCACGCTGGGAAAGGCGCTGACGCGGGAGCGCCCGGCCGCGCCCAGGCTCTCCCAGTCGAGGAGCGATTCGGCACTGCCCGAAACCACCGGGTCCGTCGGAGGCGGCACATCGGCGAGGATCAGCGCATCGACCTGCTGCGCCCCGCTGTCGAGCGCGCGCAGCACTGCGCCGCCGAGGACACCATTGCCCACTGTCCAGAACAGCGTGGCGGTCAGCACCAGCGCCACGGTCAGCGCCAGCCGCGCGGGCAGAAATCGCGACATGCGATTCGCCGCCGCTACCACGGCGGCCTGCACGATCCGCCCCAGCGCCAGCAGGGGCACCACAACTGCCAGTGCGACAGCGACGATGATGAAGGGGCGGGCCGTTTCCACTGGCGGCATGCCGGCGGCTGCGTTGACCGCATTCTGCCAGTCGGTCGCGCGCGATAGCCCGTAGATGATGATCACCGCGGCAATCGCCCTTCCTGCCCAGTATCCCCAGGCCGGGCGCCAGCGCGGCATCCCGAGCCAGCACAGGACCCCGCCCAACACGACGATCAGGGCATAGACCGCAACGAAGGACGCCCCTGCAAGCAGCCCTTGCAGCGCCCCGGTGCGCGGGATCAGCGACGGCGTCAACGCCGTGGTGAAGGCCAGCGCTCCGGCGGTCAGTGCGACGGGCACCAGCGGGTCGAACAGGGGTTTGTGGGTGAAGGCGCGGGCCATGGGCCGCATTCAAACAGATGCGCTGCCAGTTGCAACCCTTGGGCTGCGCGGCCACCCCTGCGCCATCGAAAACGCATCTCTAGCGCAGCCTCAACCCGGTTTCCTTGTCGAACAGGAACACCTCTTCCGGTGCGACATGGACCGAGACATCGGTGCCGGGTTTCTCGACATGGCTGCCTTTGGTCTCGATCACCAGCTTGGACTCGGACCCGGCCGCGCAATGGATGTAGGACACCCCGCCCAGCGCCTCGGTCATCTCGACCCGGTGGGTGCTGCCCTCGCGGACATGAATGTCCTGCGGGCGCACGCCCAGCACCAGATCAGTGACATGCGACGGCGGGCGGCAGGGGATGACATCGGGACCGAGCGCGGGGGCCACCACGCCCCCCTCGACCGGGAGCGCGGCGACGAGGTTCATCGCGGGCGAGCCGATGAAGCCCGCGACGAACAGGTTATCCGGGTCGCGGTAGAGGTCGAGCGGCGCGCCCACCTGCTCGACCCGCCCCCCGCGCAGCACCACGATCTTGTCGGCCAGCGTCATCGCCTCGACCTGATCATGGGTGACATAGATCATCGTCGCCCCGATCTCGCGGTGGAGCCGTGCGATCTCGACCCGCATCTCGACGCGCAATTCGGCGTCGAGGTTGGAGAGCGGCTCGTCGAACAGGAACACCTCCGGCCCGCGCACGATGGCCCGGCCAATCGCCACGCGCTGGCGCTGCCCGCCCGAAAGCGCCTTGGGCCTGCGGGTCAGGTAGTCATTCAAGCGAAGTATCTCGGCGGCTTTCGCCACTTTCTCGCGGATCTCAGCCTTGGGGTGGCCATTCATCTTGAGTCCGAAACCCATATTCTCGGCCACGGTCATGTGCGGGTAGAGCGCATAGGTCTGGAACACCATTGCCACGCCGCGCCGCGCCGGGTCCAGACGCGTCACATCGCGCGCGCCGATACGGATTTCACCGCTCGAGGTTTCCTCCAGCCCCGCGATCATGCGCAGGAGCGTCGACTTTCCGCAGCCCGAGGGGCCGACGAAAACGCAGAACTCGCCCGGATCAACGCCCAGATCCACCCCATGGATGACCTGGGTCTCGCCATATTTCTTGATGACAGTATTGAGCGTCACTCCGGACATGGATCAGGCCCTCTTTCGGCGGTGTTGGGCGCCCTCTTCGGGAAAGCGCCAGTTTTCGGTTTCGACGGCAATGGTCTGCGCAATCTCACGGATGGTCGGCACCAGCGCCTCCAGCGCATGCAGATCCGTGCGCGCTGTCGTGGACGTGACCGAGAGCGCGCCGAAAACAGAGCCGCTCGAGGACAGGATCGGCACCGCCACGCAGATGATACCGGGTTCGTGTTCTTCGTTGTCGAAGGCGTAACCGCGCGCACGGATCATGGCGAGTTCGGCCCGCAGCGCGTCAGGCGAAGTCAGCGTTTTGTCGGTAAAGCGGTGCCAGCTTTGCTGCGCGAACATGTCCGGCAGCTGCGCCTCGCGCAGAAAGGCCAGCATCGCCTTGCCGACTCCCGTGCAATAGGCCGGCCCCACTTTGCCCGCCTGCGAATACATGCGCACCGGGTCGCGGGCATTGCGCTTGTCGACATAGAGCACCTGCGCATTGTCAAGCTGCGCCAGATGCACCGTCTCACCCACCTCTGCCGAGAGCCGGTCGAGATGCGGGCGCGCGATGGGCGCGAGCGAACTCTGCTGCCAGGCCACATGGGCCAGCCGCACCAGCCGCATGCCCAGCGTATAGCTACCCGCCTGCGCGTCATAGGCGAGCATCCCCTGCCCGACCAGCGTTTGCAGCAGCCGATAGAGCGTGGCCTTTGGGTAAGGGCTTTCGTCGAGCAGGTCCGAAAACCGCACCGGGCGCGCACGCGCCGCGACCAAGTCGAGCACATCGAGCGCCTTGGCAACTGTGCCGTCCGCAGCAGGATTTGCGGCCATATCCCCTCCCCCGAGCGCGCAAACTTTTCTTGACAAAACGTAGCGAGTCGGATCATCATTTTCAATATATAAAAGTTAGTTTCAAATAGTAAAACCTGCAAGGGAGGAAAACATGCAGTTCACACTCAAGAGCGCGGCAGCCGCGCTGGCAATGACGACCGCGTTGGCCGGTCCGGCGAATGCCGAGCTGACCGGCGATCTGCGCATCTTCTTCAACGACCAGAACCCGGCGCCGCGCGCGGCGATCGAGGGGATGGTCGAGCGGTTTCAGGAGATGCACCCGGACCTGAACATCGAATTGACCCTGATCGACCGCGAGGCCAACAAGACCCAGATCCGCAACTACCTGACCGCGAACGCGCCGGACGTGAACGGCTGGTATGCGGGCAACCGGATGCGCCCCTACGTCAATGCAGGGCTGTTCGAGGATGTCTCGGACCTCTGGGATGGCCCCATGGGCGAAGAACTGGCCTCGACGCGGCCGGCGCTGACCCTCGACGGAAAGCAATGGGGCGTGCCCTATACCTACTACCAATGGGGCATCTACTACCGCTCGGATATCTATGACGAGCTTGGCCTGACCCCGGCGACAACGTGGGACGAAGAGCTTGCCAACTGCCAGGCGATCCTCGATTCGGGGCGCAAGTGCTACACCATCGGCACGCGCTTTCTGTGGACGGCGGGCGGCTGGTTCGACTATCTGAACCTGCGCACACATGGCTATGACTTCCACATGGCGCTGACGGCGAACGAGATCCCCTGGACCGATGACCGCGTGCGCGAGACATTCGCGAATTGGCGCGAACTGATCGATATGGGCGCGTTCATCGACAACCACACGGCCTACACCTGGCAGGAGGCGCAGCCCTATCTCGTCAATGGCGAAGCAGTGGCATATCTGATGGGGAATTTCCTGGTCGAGCCGCTGCGCGACGCGGGCATGACCGACGATCAGGTGGGCTTCTACCAGTTCCCGGAAATCACGCCCGGTATCCCGATGGCCGAGGATGCGCCCACCGATACGCTGCACATCCCGGCACAAGCCCAGAACAAGGAAGCCGCGCGCGAATTCCTGCGCTATGTCGCGAGCGCGGAAAACCAGACCATCGCCAACGAGGTTCTGGGTCAACTGCCGATCAACAGCAACGCCGAAGTCGCCGATGACAAGTTCATTCAGGCCGGCTTCGAGATGCTGTCCAACGCCGAAGGCGGCATCGCGCAGTTCTTCGACCGCGATGCCGATGCCGAGATGGCGTCGGCCGGGATGGAGGGCTTTCAGGAGTTCATGGTCATGCCCGACAACCTCGACGCGATCCTGAACCGGCTGGAGAGCGTGCGCCAGCGCATCCTCGAGGACTGATGGGTTCCTCCCGCGGTCGGGGTGGCCTTCGGGCTGCCCCGGCTGTTTTGCTGACACCAGATGCTCAGGACGACCATGAACGCCCCCACCATCACCGAACCCGCCCTGACCCCTGCGCGCGGCTATTGGCGCAGCAACCAGATGAAGCTGGCGCCCTGGCTTTTTCTGGCGCCCGGGATCGTATTCTTCGCGATCTATGTGATCTTCCCGATCTTTCAGAGCTTCCATATCAGCCTCTATCGCTGGGATGGCCTGGGCGAGGCGCGCTATATCGGGATGCAAAATTACGAACGGCTGTTCGACGACCCGGCCTTCTATACCTCGCTGTGGAACAATGTCCGCTGGCTGGTGCTGTATCTGCTGGCCATCCCCGGCGGGCTGTTCATCGCGTTGTTCCTGAACCAGCAGGTGCGCGGCATAAGGCTCTACAAGTCGCTGTTCTTCTTTCCTTTCGTGATCTCCCAGGTCGTCGTCGGGCTGGTTTTTGCGTGGTTCTACAACCCCTCGATCGGGCTTCTGAACCCCATTCTCGGGCTGTTCGGTGCCGGGCCGGTCAACATTCTCGGCAATCCCAATACAGTCACCTATGGCATCATCGCCGCCGGCCTGTGGCCGCAGGTGGCCTATTGCATGATCCTCTATCTGACCGGTCTGAACGCAGTCGATCCCGAACAGGTCGAGGCCGCGCGGCTTGATGGCGCCAAGGGCTGGAAGATGCTGTGGTATGTCATCCTGCCGCAACTGCGTCCCGCAACTTTCATCGCCGTGGTGGTCACTGTCATCGGCGCGCTGCGCAGTTTCGACATGGTCTCGGTCATGACCAGCGGCGGGCCGTTCGGGTCTTCCCGCGTGCTGGCCTATTACATGTTCGAGGTCTCGCTCTCGGAATATGGCTTCCGCATGGGCTATGGTGCCGCGATTGCCGTGATCCTGTTCCTGATCATGCTGGTCTATATCGCCTTCTTCCTGTGGCGCATGTGGCGCG
>REER01000045.1 GCA_007694945.1 Paracoccaceae bacterium
TTTTGCATGCTGATTCACAAACGAAGCGAGAAGTGGTCCCTTTTTCGACCAGATTGCGGCCCAGTAAAGGCCGATCTCGGTTTCATATCAGGCTGCCTTTTTCATGGGTTTGGTTTGGTGGTATGACCCTCATCCGGGGGCCAAAACCCTTGGATCGAATGAAGCCGTTCGGCATCGCAATAGGCCAACCATTTCCCGATGCCGTTGCGGGCCTGTGACCGTGGTTTTGGACGCGCAATCTGGCAGCTTGAAAGCCTGCCAGTAGTGATGCGCCATCCAGACGTCCGTTCATCCTCTTACCCTGTGCCCCGTGACCCATGACGCGCGCCCCTAGAGGGATAATCTGTGATGATGCCATCTATCCCCCACGCGACCAACCGCGCGATATCTTCCGGCGCGTTGACTGTCCAGGCATTGACCGCGACGCCCACCTCGTGAGCCTGCCTGATCCGCACTTCAGTGAGATCGCGGTGATGAGCGCACCAGCAGCGCCCGCCTTGCGCAGCGATCAGCCCTGGCAGGTTGTTACCATGTTGCGCAAGTGACAGCCCTGCCATCCAGGGCGATCCCTCGAAAACCGTCAGATGTTCGCCGGGCTGTTCATAGGTCAGATACCCACGCGCCAGATCGGGTGCCTGGCACTGCACTTCATCAAGCACGCGCCAGTCGAAAGAGGACACCAGAACTTCGCCCGGCATGCGATGACGCGCGAGCGCCTGCAAGAGTGCCTCGACCAGCATTGCGGGCGGGTCGCCCAGGTCATCGCGCGTGGCATAGGATTTGATTTCGATATTCAGGATCAGCCCATCTTCACCTGTGGCCCAGTCCAGAACCTGCTCAAGGCCGGGGATGCGTTCCCCGTCGCGCGGCTGCTGATCGGGATAGGAGTTTCCATAGGCGTGGTCGGGGTTGAGCCGCCCCACGTCATAGCTCTGCAGTTGCGCAAGGCTAAGGTCGCGAATTTTCGGCCCCGCTGCACACATCCACTTGCCATTGGGTCCGCGCGCAAGCTGCATCGGGACGCACGGGTCATGCACCACGACCGGCACATGACTGGCAGCATTCTGGACATCAATCTCCAGCCCCTGCGCGCCGGTCCCGCGCAGGTAGCGAAAGCTTGCCATTGTGTTTTCCGGCAGCACACCGCGCGCGCCGCGATGACCGTAGATGATGGGTGCGCCATGCGGGCTGCGAAATGGATTGGGGGTCATGCCACGCGCTTGCCTGTGTTGCAGTCAAAGGGATGCAACTTGTCGCGTCTGATGCTGAAGGTCAGGTGTGATCCCTCCTGAACATCCGGCACATGTGGCAGACGCGCGATAATCGTGTCCTTGATCCCCTCGAAGGTCAAATGCAGATGGCTTTCGGCCCCTGCAGGCTCAAGCAGCATCAACTGCCCCGTCAGCGAGATTTCACCTTCGCCAGCCGGCGCAAGCGAGAGGTCTTCGGGGCGCAGGCCCACCAGATCAGCTGCGACAGGTATATGCGCAAAGGCATCTGCCGCGACCAGTCCGCTCAGATATGCGGCAGGCAGCATGTTCATCGCGGGCGAGCCGATGAAACCTGCCACGAAGGTCGTGGCAGGGCGCAGATAGACCTCCATCGGCGTGCCGATCTGCTCGATCCGCCCACCGTTCAGCACCACAAGCCGATCGGCCATTGTCAGCGCTTCAAGCTGGTCATGTGTCACATAAAGCGAGGTCGTGGCGAGGCGCTTTTGCAACTGCCGGATCTCGACCCTCATCTGGACGCGCAGTTTCGCGTCAAGGTTCGAGAGCGGCTCGTCAAACAGGAAGGCCGCAGGCTCGCGCACCAGCGCGCGCCCCATCGCCACGCGCTGCCGCTGACCGCCGGAAAGCTGACGTGGCTTGCGGTCGAGGAACTGGCCGATCTCCAGCATGGCAGCAGCTTCGCGCACGCGCCGGTCAATCTCGTCTTTCTTGAAGCCGCGATTCTTCAGGCCATAGGCAAGATTGTTGAACACCGTCATATGCGGATAAAGCGCATAATTCTGAAACACCATCGCGATGTCGCGATCTGCGGGCTCAAGCTGGTTCACCACCCGATCCCCGATCTTGAGGGTGCCTTCGGTGATCGTCTCGAGCCCAGCCACCATGCGCAGCAGGGTAGACTTGCCGCAGCCCGAAGGCCCGACAAGCACGATCATTTCACCATCGGCAATGTCGATATTCACATCCGATACAGCGCGGACATTACCGGTATAGACCTTGCCGAGGTTGTCCATCGTAATGGAAGCCATGTTTTATTTCTCCGTCTCGGTCAGGCCCTTCACGAACAGGCGCTGCATGAACAAGATGACAAGAATGGGCGGAAGAGCTGCAAGCACGACTGTGGCCATCACGAGATGCCACAGCGGTTCGGAATCGCCGCCTGTGACCATGCGCTGAATGCCCATGACGATAGTGTAATATTCCGGGTCGGTCGTGATCAGCAGCGGCCAGAGATACTGGTTCCAGCCATAGATGAACATGATAACGAACAGCGCCGCGATATTGGTAATCGACAAGGGCATCAGAATGTCCTTGAAGAATTTCATCGGCCCCGCCCCATCGACGCGGGCAGCTTCCATCAACTCCTCCGGCACAGTCATGAAGAACTGCCGGAACAGGAAGGTCGCGGTCGCGCTGGCGATCAGCGGGATCGACAGGCCCGCAAAGCTGTTCAGCATCCCCAGATCGGCCACCACCTGAAAGGTCGGAACGATCCGCACTTCGACGGGCAGCATCAGCGTCAGGAAAATCACCCAGAAGAAGAAGATGCGGAACGGGAAGCGGAAATAGACGATCGCAAAGGCCGACAGAAGCGAGATCGACAGCTTGCCGATAGTGATGGCCATGGCCATCACGAAGCTGTTCCACAGCATCCCCCCGATGGGCGGCGTGCCTGCGCGCGAGCGCCCCTCGGTGATGACAGTGCGGTAATTCTCCAGCGCATTCGGTCCAGGCAAGAGCGGCATCACGCCCCGAATGAAAGTGCCGGGCGGATGGGTGGAGGCGATGATCGCCACATAGACCGGAAAGACGACAATCGTGACGCCAAGGATCAGGACCAGATGGGCAAACAGATTGCCCCAGCGGTTATTCTCGACCATTGCTCTGCCCTCAATAATTCACGCGCCGCTCGATATAGCGGAACTGGATGACGGTCAGCACGATCACGATGCCCATCAGGATCACCGATTGCGCGGCTGACGAGCCGAGGTTGAGATTGACGAAGCCGTCGCGGTAAACCTTGTAGACAAGGATATTCGTGGCCTGTGCAGGCCCGCCCTCGGTGGTGGCATGGATTACCCCGAAGGTGTCGAACATGGCATAGACGATATTCACCACCATCAGGAAAAATGTGATTGGCGAGAGCAGTGGAAAGATGATCGTCCAGAAGCGCTTGAACCGGCTCGCGCCATCAATCGCCGCCGCTTCGATCAGCGATTGGGGGATTGATTGCAGCCCGGCGAGGAAGAAAAGGAAATTGTAGCTGATCTGCTTCCACGCGGCTGCGATGATCACAAGGATCATGGCATCCGTGCTCGAAGACCGATGGTTCCAGTCATAGCCGAATCCTTTGAGCATATAGGGCATGATCCCGATGGAGGGGTTGAAGATGAACCACCAGAGCACACCCGCGATTGCAGGGGCCACGGCATAGGGCCAGACCAGAAAAGTCGTGTAGCTGTCGCGCGAGCGGATCATGCGGTTGACCATGACCGCAAACAAAAGCGCCACCGACATTGACAGCACTGTGGTGCCGACCGAGAACCAGAAGGTCACTGTCAGAGAGTTCAGATAAAGCGGATCGGCAAACAGCCGGTTGAAATTGTCAAACCAGACGAATGTGGTGCGCAGGCCGAAAATATCCTGACGCAGAAACGACTGATAGAGCGCCTGGCTTGCGGGCCAGATGAAGAAGATCAGCGTAACGATCACCTGCGGCGCGAGCAGCGCATAGGGCAGCCAGCTATTCGAGAACGTCATCCGTTTGGTTTGCATGGGCGCTCCGGTCCAAAACGCAACAGGAAAAGACACCCCCACAAGCCTTGCGGGGGCGCCAGAAGCTGAAGGGAGATCAGTTCATGCCGGCTTCAAACTCGCGCAGCAATGCATTGCCACGACGCACAGCGTCATCGGCAGCTTGCTGGCCGGTCTTTGCGCCCGTCATCACTGCCTCCATCTCTTCCGAGATCACATCACGGATCTGCACGAAGTTGCCGAAGCGCAGACCACGCGAATTCTCGGTGGGCGGGTTCAGCAGCATCTGCTGGATCGAGGTTTCGGCACCGGGATTGGCGTCATAGTAGCCCTGTTCGCGGGTCAGATCCCATGCGGCCTGGGTGATTGGCAGATAGCCAGTGTCCTGATGCCACTGCGCCTGCACTGCCGGGTCGGACACGAATTCGAAGAAGCGCGCAACACCGCGGTATTCCTCATCCGTGTGGCCGGTCAGCACCCACAATGTGGCCCCGCCGATGATGGTATTCTGCGGCGCGCCTTCGACATCATCATAATAGGGCTGGAAGCCGAAACCCACGTTGAAATCAGCATTGCGCAGAACCCCTGCACGGCTGGCCGACGAACCAAAGACGATCCCGCATTCCCCTGCATAGAAAGCCGGGAAAGCATCCGGGCCGGGGCCAGGGCCACCCCAGCGGAATGCGCCTGCATCCTGCCAGGCTTTCAGGTTGTCCCAGTGGTTCGCCAGCAATTCGGTGTTGAAGACAAACTCGGTCTCGAAACCCTCAAAGCCATTGGCGAGCGTGCCGAGCGGCTGGTTGTGCCATGCCATGAAGTTTTCCAGCATCACCCAGCTTGGCCATGACGTGGTGAAACCGCAAGGCGCTGCGCCCGATTCCAGAATAGCCACCGAGGCTGCCTCGACATCCGCCCAGGTCGCGGGCGCGACCTCGGGGTCAAGCCCGGCCGCTGCGAAGATGTCCTTGTTGTAATACATGATCGGTGTGGACGAGTTGAACGGGAAGGACAGCATGTTCCCGTTCGGGTCGGTATAGTAGCTGACCACTGCGGGCAGATAGGCTTCGGGGTCGAAATTCACGCCGGCATCGGCCATCAGCTGATAGACCGGAACGATCGCGCCCTCGGCGGCCATCATCGTGCCGGTGCCGACTTCGAAAACCTGCACGATATGCGGCTGTTCACCCGCGCGGAAAGCCGCAATCGCGCCGGTCATCGCTTCGGTATAGGTGCCGCGGAACGAGGGCACGACGCGGAATTCGTCCTGGCTTTCGTTGAAGGCTTCGGCAACGCCTTCGAGCAGTTCACCAAGCTCGCCACCCAGCGCGTGCCACCAGTTGATCGTCGTCTGCGCCTGTGCCCAGACCGGCGTAAGCGCTGTGGCAGTTGCCAGACAGGCCCCGAAAACATGTTTCTTCATCTCATACTCCCTTTGGAGATAGGTTTGATAAACTCTGTCGACCGCGACCGTGTTCTGATCGCTTCGGATGGCGATACCGGAGCAATGTAACACCCATAAGACAGGACAATTTTTTCTGTTTTTGTCATAATGTTATGTTATGCTTTTGGGTGGCGCTGTATTATCATTGAGGAAATCATGGACCGCCAACTGAGCTTGCGCCAACTTGAGGCACTGTTATCCGTGGTTGAACACGGCACGATGACACGCGCCTCGCAAGCGCTCGACATCTCGCAGCCTGCCGTCAGCCGCCTTCTGGCCGATCTGACAGAATCACTGGGCTTTCCGGTTCTTGAACGCCGCGACGGGCGGCTTGCTCCCACTCAGGAAGCCCGCTTCCTATTGCCCGACATCAAGCGCTCGCTCGAATTGGTCGAGCGCATTTCGGAAGCCGGGCGCAGTATCAACCAACGCAAGGCGGGGGAATTGCGCATTGCCTGCCTGCCGGGCTTTGCCGTCAGCCATCTGCCCCAGTTTCTGGCGAAATTCCTGCAGACCCGCCCCGATGTCACCCTGACGCTAGAGCCGGATCGGCCTGAGCGTATTCTCGAATGGATGATAGGCGCACAGTTTGATGTGGGTATCACCGATACAGACGGGTTCGAGGGCCACCCGGCGCTTGAGAGTACGCGCATTGCAATCCGCACAGTCTGCATCTTCCCCGAAGCAAGCCCGCTCGCGCGCCTGACTGTCATCCGCCCGCGCGATCTGGCTGGCGAGCGGCTGATCCATGCGCGCCGCGAAAGCGATTATTTCCGCCAATTGCAGGCCGCGTTCGCTCAGGATGGCGCGGAAATCGAGACCTTCATCGAGGCCCGGCAATTCACCACAGCTTGCGAATTCGTGCGCCATGGGGCGGGCGTCTCGGTGATCAGCGAACTGGACGCGGCGCAATATGCCGGGCGTGGCGTGGCTTTTCGGCCATTCACTCCATCGCTGCCGCACAAGCTTTCGCTGGTGCGCCCCATCCATAAGGCGCCCTCTCTGATCGCGCTCGAATTCATAGAGGAATTCTCGAACAGCCTGAAAGCCTACGCGCTAAGCCAGTAACCTCCTGTCCAATAGCCCACGAGCACTGCCTGACAGGAAGCAGGTTCGTACATAATGAACAATGCGTTTCGATTGCGCAGCACTGCACCTTACGCAAGTCGCCAGCATTCAGACGCTCACACCGGATAGGCTGCAGCCAGCCGCGCCAATGCCGCAGAAGCCACGCGCGCAACGGCAGTATCGGCGCGGCTGGTCAGCATGATCGGCACCTGTGCCCCCAAGGCGATCCCCGCCGCTTCAGCGCCGGCCAGATGGATCAGTTGCTTTGCGATCATGTTGCCGCTTTCCAGATTGGGGGCGACAAGAATGTCAGCCAGCCCGGCCACTGGTGACTCAATCCCCTTGTCCCGCGCCGCAGCCGCGGAGATGGCATTGTCGAATGCAAGCGGACCATCGACCAGACCGCCCGTGATCTGCCCACGATCATGCATCTTGCAAATCGCGGCAGCGAGCAGCGTCGAGGGCAGACGGTCGCTGACAGTTTCAACTGCCGACAAAAGTGCGGCGCGCGGGCAGTCCACCCCCAGGGCGCGCACCAGATCCAGCGCATTCTGCACGATATCGGCCAGCGCGGTCAGATCAGGGGCGATGTTGATCGCCGCATCCGTGATATGCAGCAGGCGTGGATGGCCGGGCACATCGAGCGTAAAGACATGGCTCAGGCGGCGTTCCGTGCGCAATCCGGCAGAGCGCGACAGAACGGCGGCAAGGAGTTCATCCGTATGCAGCTTGCCCTTCATCAAGGCCCCGGCGCGGCCCGCCCGCACCTCGGCCACGGCCAGTTCGGCGCTGGCATGGCTATGGGGCGCGTCGATGATCTGGTCATGATCCACCACCAGCCCGGACGCGTCTGCCACAGCGAGGATTTTTGCGCGCGGGCCCACCAGTATCGGCGCGATCAACCCCGCCTCGGCAGCCTGAAGCGCGCCTGTCAGGCTGGCCGCGTCGCAGGGATGCACGACAGCAGTCGGCAGCGGCGGAAGCGCGCGCGCCCGCGCCACCAGCAGGCCCAGCCTTGCGCCGGGATGATGCAGGCGCACATCGGGCAGGGCCGGGACCGGTCGCGAGACCTTTTCGCGCGGGGCCAGCACAAGCGCTTCGCCTTCAATCACAGTTATGCCGCCCTGATTGCGGCACAGGCAGTCGAGCCGGACGCGCCCGCTGTCGCGGTCCACCGAGGTGACTGTCACGCGTACGGTCAGACGATCCCCCGGCGCGACCGGTGCGCGAAAGCGCAGCCGCTGATCCAACCAGATCGTGCCCGGCCCCGGCAGGCGCGTGCCCAGCACGGCGGAAATCAGCGCGCCGCCCCACATGCCGTGGGCGATGACATGGTGAAACTGCGTGCCCTCGGCATAGGCGGGGTCCAGATGCGCGGGGTTCACATCGCCGGACATGACCGCGAAAAGTTCGATATCCTGCTGTGTCAGAACGCGTGTGATCTCGGCGCTGTCGCCAATAGCGATTTCATCCAGCGTCCGGTTCTCGATCATGATGATGCTTGGGTCACATCCGGACATGGCGGCCTGCGTCAATATGTGTGAGGGTTCCTGTCAGGCCAGACGCCGCGTCAGACGCCAGAAAGGCCGCGACCTGCCCGACCTCGTCAATGCTCACGATCCGGCCCTCGGGGGCGCGGGCACATGAGTCACTGATCAGCCCGTCAAACTCCGCGATACCAGAGGCCGCCCGCGTCGCAATCGGGCCGGGCGAAATGACATTGGCACGGATGCGCTGGGGTCCAAGCTCCACGGCGACATGTCGGGTCACAGCTTCCAGCGCCGCCTTGACTGGCCCCATCATATTGTAATGATCGACGACTTTCTCGGCCCCGTAATAGCTGACCGTAATCAAGCTGCCACCCTGCGCCATCAAGGGTTCAGCCCGCCGGACAAGCCGCAGAAAGGAATGGCAGGAAATGTCCATCGCCTGCCCGAAACCTTCGGCTGAACAATCGATAACCCGCCCGTGCAAATCAGCCTTGGGACAAAAGGCGATGGAATGCAGCAGGAAATCGAGCCCGCCCCAATCAGTAGCGATCCGGTCAAATACGGCGTCCATGTCATCAGGGCGGGTGACATCCAGCGGCAAAATCAGGTCTGCCCCTATTGTTTCCGCGACCGGGCTGACATGCGGTAGCGCGCGCGCATTCTGATAGGTTATCGCCAGCCGCGCCCCTTCGGCGGCAAAAGCCCGCGCGCAGCCGGTTGCGATCGAGTGGTCATTGGCGATACCCACCACAAGCCCACGTTTTCCCTTCAGTCGCATGACTTAACCCTCAACGCATCAGCACATAGCTGCCGGGTGCATCGCCCAGTTCCTCGCCCATCGACGGGGGAACGACGGGCGCGCCGGAACGCGCGCGCAGCCAGTCCGCCCAGACAGGCCACCAGCTTCCATCCTGCGGAGCAATCCGGTCGAACCATTCCTGTGGATCACCGGGATGATCCTCGGCTCGCACTGTTGCCATCCGGAAGCGCCTGCGCGGATGGCCGGGTTCCGAGATGATCCCGGCATTATGCCCGCCCGAGGTCAGGATGAAGGTAACGTCGCCCTTGGTCAGATGATGGATCTTCCAGACCGAGCGCCAGGGTGCGACATGGTCGCTTTCGGTGCCAACCGCCAGCACGGGCGCACGAATATCGCTCAGCGACAGGGCGTGACCATCGACCCGGTAGCGTCCATTGGCCAGCGCATTGTCGAGGTAGAGCTGGCGCAGATATTCCGAATGCATCCGGAAGGGCATCCGAGTTGTGTCGGCATTCCAGGCCATCAGATCATTCGGATCATCACGCTCGCCCAGCATCGCCTCGCGCACGAAGCGCGACCAGAACATATCCTTCGAGCGCAGGAGCGTGAACGCCCCCGCCATCTGCGCCCCGTCCAGATAGCCGGTCTCCGCCATGAGATCTTCGATCAGCGTGACCTGTGCTTCGGAAATGAACAGGCCCAGTTCACCCGGTTCCGAAAAATCGACCTGCGCGGCCAGCAGCGTGACCGAGGCAAGCCGGTCATCGCTGCGCCGCGCCAGATCCGCCGCCATGATCGTCAGCAAAGTGCCCCCCAGACAATAGCCCGCCGCATGGACCCGCGCCGCGCCTGTGATCGCCTGCACAGCATCGAGCGCGGCACGCGGGCCTTGCTCCAGATACTCCGCCATCCCCAGATCGGCGTCCTCTGCATCCGGATTGCGCCAAGAGATCATGAAGACCGTGAAGCCTTGCGCCACCAGCCAGCGTACAAGTGAATTTTGCTGCGACAGATCAAGGATGTAATATTTCATGATCCAGGCAGGTACGATCAGCACGGGCTCAGGCTGCACCATGTCGGTCGTGGGGCTGTACTGGATCAATTCCATCAAATGGGTGCGCAGCACGACCTTTCCTGGCGTTGCGGCAAGCACCTCGCCCAGCGGAAAGTCGGGATGCGGCCCTGACGTGCTGCTCGCGCCATTCGCCAGACCCTCCCAGACGCTTTGCATCCCGCGTAAGAGGCTGAACCCGCCAGTTTCGCGCGCGCGTGCCATCACTTCGGGGTTCAGATGCGGGAAATTCGGGGGCGCAGCTGCGTCCAGCGCCTGACGCAGGGCGAACCGCACCTGGGCCGCACTTTGCGGCGACAGGCCGCGCAGATCGCGCGTGGCTTCCTGCCACCAGTCATCGGTCAGAAGAAAGCTGTCGCGCATCCGGTTCCAGGGCGGCAGATCCCATAGCGGCGAGGCAAACCGACGATCCTGTGGCAGCACCTCTCTTGTTGCGCCAATGGGGTGGGAAAGCTGCAGGGCATGTTGCAATGCTCTCTCTGCAAGCTGTGCCTGACGTTCTGGCGAGGCCGCCATCTGCAGCGCCCAATCCAGCATCGCCCCGGCCAGCACCGACGGCGCAAGACCACCAGTTGCACGCCCGACAGCCTGGCGCATCATCCGATCATGAAAGCGCGCGCCGGGGACAGATAGCGTTCGACGATCAGTCTTTGACGATGGCATATCAGCTTGGACCCGATTCTGTTCATTAGCTACTACTAGACACGCTCGATGACAGCTCAATGTCAGTCAGCGGGCTAAAGCTTTCCCGGGTGAGATGATGCTGTACATGCCTCAAAAAACGTCATGGAGATGTCAAAACGCCGTTGTATGTGCCGCGTCAGGGACGTGAATCACGCTGATTACAGCGATCCCGCTTCTGATCGGCGTTTTGCTGTTTCAGCGCCAGTTCGTGCGAAGTTTCATGCGCGCTGGTATCAAGTGAAGGAACGATAATGACCTTGCCTCTGCTCGGGACCGCCGTCACCCTGAAAACATATCCATTGATCCGCGACTGGATCTGCGGACCGGGGCGTGCAGTCGAAATACAGGATTTTTGCGAGATCGGCGTGCTGGAGCACGACCATTCCGACCTGCTTTCCGAATGGAAAAAGCAGCTTGACGGCCATCACGGCCCGCGCGGCATTCATGGGCCGTTCTTCGGCCTCGACATCTCGACCCCGGATACCGAGATCCGCACGTTGGTTCAGAAGCGCATGTTTCAAGGGCTTGCGGTCGTCGAGGCCCTTGGGGCCGATCTCATGGTCATCCATAGTCCCTTCAACCACTGGCACCAACTCAACCGAACCAATTACCCCGACGTCTATCCCAGCCTGATGGACGACGCCGCCGCCTGCCTTGGCCCTGTGCTGGTGCGCGCAGCGGATGTGGGTTGCACGCTCGTCCTCGAAAATTGCGACGACACGGATCCGGCAGTGCGGGTCGATCTGGTGCGCCAGATCGGGCATCCCAATCTGCGGGTGTCCATCGACACGGGGCATGCGGACATCTGCCATGGGCGATATGACGCCCCGCATGTGGTCGATTTCATCGCTGCGGCTGCGGGCTGTCTGGATCATGTGCATCTGCAGGATGTGGACGGCTATGCCGACCGGCACTGGCATCCGGGTGATGGCCGGATTGCCTGGCAACCTGTTTTCAGCGCATTGGCGGCTTTGGCAGAGCGCCCGCGCTTGACCCTCGAAGTACGCCGTGATCTGGAACGTTTGCCTGTCACAGTCGCCCGCCTGCAACAGATGGGACTGGCCTGTTGACCAACACCATTTGCTTCGAAGCGGTATGGATGGCCTGCCTGGCAGTAAGGATTGAAGGCGATCAACAGAAGCGTTTCAGACCATCGACCGGGTGCGATATGTACGCCGCGTCAGGTGAGACACACATGTCGACAACGCCTATGACTTTCCGCCTGATCCCTGTCGCGGTGCGGCTGATCTTGCGACAAGTCAGTCGCGCACTGCCGTCCTGTTCGGATTGCAACTGTGCGTAGACGGACGGCTTGCTAGTCTGCTGGGGCAGCCGCTGATTGTCGTCCCTCATCGCCGCAACTCGATGCCGGGCTGCGCATGCGGACCAAGAGCTGCGCAGACACTATCTGCATTAGCTTTGGTTATAGAAAAACGTCAGCCACTTGGGCCGCAATGAACAGCGCTGAGTGGCGAGCCTAGGCAAACGAGGTGTTCCCGGCTCTCTCATCTTGATCTGACATGAGGACTGTCACCGACACCGCCGAAGACAGAGGTTTCACGAATTCTTCACATCAATGTCAAGCCGCTGTTACCGACTCCTGCAATTTGAGGCACGTCCCCGTCACGGGATCAAAGCTGCAAATCTGATCTGGAGATCAAAATGAACACCAAGGCTCTTGCACTGCTGCTTGCCACTTCCACAGCTCTCAGCGCGCTCCCCCTGACCGCGAGCGCTGACTGGCGCAGCGACTTGCCCGCATTCCGCATCGGCCTGCTGGGCGGCGAAAACGAAGCTGATCGCCTGCGCAACAATGACTGCCTGCGCGTGGCGCTCGAAGAGCGTCTGGGCATCCCGGTCGAG
>REER01000125.1 GCA_007694945.1 Paracoccaceae bacterium
CACAATCTTTGATCTTGATGTCATCTGGGACTGGTCAAGATGGCGACGCCAGCATAAGCTCAATGCCGCCATCGCACATCGGAAAATTCGACATTATCGGTAACTGTAGTCTAAATATCACATCCATCAAGCAGCCTCCGCATTGTAGTCAGCTTCGGCAATCTCATAGCGGATGATGACAATACCGGAGCCACCGCTCCCTGCGTTGCCAGCCAATGAGGTGCCACCACCGCCACCACCGCCGCGACCGTTTTCCCCATTGGCTTTGCTATCGCCCCCACCACCGATGCCTCCGGTTGCCGTGTCTATGTCCTGAAAGTGAGAACCAGCGCCACCGCCAGCGTAGTATTCATCAGCGCCAGAAATGGCACACAAGACACCATCGCCACCTCGACCGGGAACACCATCGGTTATGGCGTCTCCTGCTTCGCCTGCAGCTAATGCCCCGCCGCCTCCACCGCCCCGACGACTGGTTCCGCTGGCTGCGCCAATACCACCATCATTCCCCAGACCTGATGCAATTGCTTGACCTGGAGTGTTATTTCCTTCGCCAGTACCTCCGCCAGAAGCTCCATCAGGGGCATCTCGATTGTTAGTCCCGCCGCCACCGCCTAATGCCTCAATCCCAAATGCCGTTGTATTTTGGCCGTTCTGCCCGGTGCCGTTTTCGCCCGCAGCGTTTGCGCCACCATTGCCACCGAGGCCGACAACGACGCTATGAGCACCCACGGCCAAGTCTATTGGTTCGACAGCGGTATTATTCAATTCACCTGCAACGAATTTATATACTTCTCCGGCACCTCCACCGCCTGCACCACGACCTCCGCCGCCACCGCCGCCACCAATCACCAGGTATTCAAACTTCCCCTCGCGGGTGATCGTCAGTGTTCCGGACGATAGGAAGGTATGCACCCGGTAGAACTTGCCAGCCTGCGAGATGACAGTCTCGGTGCCGCCCGTCGCCAGGGGAAATGCTGGCGGTCCGGCATTGGGTTGTTGCGCCGCTCGCCGTCCTGTCAGAGAACAATCGACGATTAGCTTCATACCATCACCATCGCATGGAGCCCGGTTGCGGTGGTCCCGGTCACATTGACTCTGCGGCAGGCCACTGGGAGGATCATGTGGTCAGTCACCTGCACGATCCGCGTCTCGCCATGCAGCGTTATGAAGGACAGGCTACCACCAGTCTCGACATAGAGGGCAAGCGCGACATCATCCATCTCGATGGCATCGTCTGGGGTGACAGGCACAATATCGGTCGCTGGCCCGCTCAGCGGCGGCACGCGATTGGCAAAGGGGTTGGTCATGGCAGCGTTCCTTTTGTCGATACTCCGAAGCCTTTGAGTGCCCGGTTTGAATCCGTGCACGCAGATAAGAAGCCGAGAATAGGCTTTCAGAGGTAAAGACGGGTCTGAGACAGCGTACGCTGAGTGTCGCCGAGGTCTCCGTGCCGGGCATGAGTGAGGCACGCGATGGAGAGCTGAAAATGGCGCGAAATGGCTTTAGGCTCCCGATTGCCGATGAAAATTGACCCGGCATTATCACCGGGATCTGACCTACCCAGTTGGTATGTTCTGCTTGTCATGATGGCGTCAATGCTGGTATTTTCTCACGCTTCTTTTTCGCTGTCTCGGAGCTGGCCTTGACGCGACAGTTGACATTGCCGGTTTCCAGAATGTGGCAATCAACAACCTCCTTGTCTCGGAGGCCAAACCTTTGCGACCTTCATAGGACGGCATGCTGGCCAACACCTTGTACAATTGCGGTTTTGTGTCCCACCCTGTGAAAGCAGGCATGCGCCAGAGGGTCATATTTTTACGAGCAGGACGCGATGTCCCCTTGCTTAGCCCGCGATACCCGCAGACGTCCCATTTCATCCCTCGGGGGAAACCTTCCTGAAAGGCACTGTGAGCTTCGCTGAACTGCTTTTTGCCGTAGCTGAAGAAAAGGTTGCCCTACGGGATATGTTGGCGTGACTGGGCTGCATACGGTGCAATAATGCGGCAGCATTGTCCTGCTCCCACGTCCTCCAGCCGGCATGTTTCGAGGGTGGCGCTAGAATGTCCTAAGCGCGTCGTGGCGATTGCGGATCGGTAAAGGTGGGGCGATTACTAAGGGCGCGTGTAACTAAAGCGTTTCGACAAAACCCTGAATCGTGAGATTTCAAAGGCTATGGATTTGTGACTCGTCCTATCTGGGCGCATAGGTCATGTCAGCATTGTTACCGAATACACTTCCGAGCGTTTTCAAAGTTTCATTGAAGAGGGCCTGAGCGGCCGTGCTGCTGCGGCGCGGCTGAAGGTTTCAGCCGCGACTGTGTCACGCTGGGCGCGCGCGATCCGCCAGCGCGGCATGGCTGCCCCGTTGAAGCAGGGGCGTCCACTTGGGCGCGGCAAACTTGCGCCCTATCAGGCGTTCATTGAGGAGCTTGTCGCGCAAGACCCGGACATAACGCTCTATGAATTGGGCGTTGCACTGGCCATGGCCGAGGGGGTGGGCGGCTTGCTCAGCCTTTGGGTTGTCCCGGTCACGCAGCGCTGACAAGCCCAGCATTGCTCCCATAAGCATTTCTTGACGTTGTGCTTCCGACCTAGGCGGGTTCTTACAAAGCGAAGCAGCCGACTCATTATCTTGCCTGGGAACCTCATCTCTTACGCGGTCAATCAAAACGCCGAGGCTTGGTTCAGGCTGCCAACTGTCCTCTGCGGCCTCGCTGGACAACCATACCTCGATCTCGGAGAACTGACGCTCGTATTCTACGTTGTACTCGTTCCGGTGTCGGCGCGCCTGTTTGAGGCCGGAGGTCTCCGGCGAGTGTCTGAGCGCTTGCTTTTCAAATGCCGACAAAAGCGATATGGGCACCCTGCGGCGGTGGTGTCAAATGTCCCCACTACGTTCCAGATGGTGGTTGTCGGCCAAGTCGTCCAAGCCCTCATGTGTTCCAAGAATGTGCTCACAAGCCGACGTCCAACTTTCTGAAAAACACTAATTCTTGAGATTTCGCTCACTTAGCTTTCTATTTGGTGGAGCCAAGCGGGATCGAACCGCTGACCTCTTGAATGCCATTCAAGCGCTCTCCCAACTGAGCTATGGCCCCACTCTGGACCTGCGTCTTACGCAAGCAGGCGAAGCGACGCAATAGAAAAAATCGCGCGCTGGTGCGGGTTTTCGTCCGTCAGTCGTCATCATCGGCAGAGACATCCGCCAGATCATCAAGGGCGACTGTATCGTCGTCGTCATCCTCAAGCAGTTCATCATCCACTTCGACCGAGTCGTCGTCATCGACCAGAAGCTCTTCATCATCACTCTTGGAAGATGCAGCGGGTTTGGCTTTGACTGCAGTCACCGCTTCTCCACTCCGACGGTCCTGGGAGTCGATAATGACAACCTTGCCACTATAGGGGCTGATGATCGGGTCCTTGTTCAAATCGTAGAACCGCTTACCTGTCTCGGGGCAGACGCGCTTCACACCCCATTCTGGATTCGACATCGGAATTTCCTCTGCGTGCATGTCTTCCGTCAAGCCACGTGCCGTGCCATAACTCCGCCATGCTGTAAAGGCCCATGCACCGGGCGAGAGATAGGGTTGTGTGTTTTACCGTATGCGTCAGCGGACACAAAAGCTTGAAAGTGCCGGGGGAGAAGGTCGTGTGCTGCAATTGCCGGGTCCGCCAACACTGGAAGTCGCGATACGTCGGTCGAGTCGTGCACGGCGGGTGAGCCTGCGCGTCTCGGGGCTGGACGGGCGTGCCACCCTGACCATGCCGTCATGGTACCCCGAGGCTGACGCGTTGAGGTTTCTCCGCGAAAAGGAGAGCTGGCTGCGCCAGGCGCTGGACCGCGTGCCTGCAAGGCAACCAGTGGCACCCGGTGGCGACATTCTGTTCAAAGGCCAATTCCTGCGCGTGCGCGAAGGCGCCGGGCATCACATCCGGCTTGAAGATGATCATCTGATCGTGCCCCTTGACCCTAGCGGGACGCGCACGGCCCAAAGGGTGGAGACGTTTCTGAAGGCCAGTGCGCGCGCGGTGCTTATGCCAGTCGTTTCGCGCCATACCGAGCAATTGGGTCGCGCGGCGCGCGCGATCGCGCTGCGGGATACGCGCTCGCGCTGGGGGTCCTGCACGGCGGATGGGCGGCTGATGTTCTCGTGGCGGTTAATCATGGCGCCGCCGCAGGTGCTGGACTATGTCGCCGCACATGAGGTCGCGCATCTGGCCTATATGGACCACTCACGCGCCTTTTGGGACTGCGTGGAGCGCTTGATGCCCGATTACACTGCGCATCGCCACTGGCTACGCACCCATGGCCCGCAGCTTCACAGCTATTGTTTCAAGGCTCGCAGTTCCGCCGAGAGCGGATAGCGTTCGAGCACGTCGTAAATTGCGCCATCAGGGCGCAGATGCGAGCGAAACAGCGCAATTTCCGTGACCTCGAAAGGTTCGGTGCGGAACTGGCTTGAGTGTGCGACTGCTTTTTCCAGTTCACGCTGTTCGAAACTGCCGGGGCGCAGATAAGATAGTGTCACGTGCGGATGGTAACGCCGCTTGTCAGGTGTGAAACCAGCCTCGCGCGCGCGCCGCAGGAGTTTTTCCTGCAGCGCCATCAGATCTGGTTCCGGGCGCACCAAAGCGTGCAGGTTATGCGCCTTGCCCTTGCCATAGAGCCCGAGCCCTTCGAGCGTCAGCGTGAAGGGCGTCACATCCAGCCGTGACAGCTCCAGATCGAGCGCGTCGAGTTGGGCGTTATTCGCTTCTCCCAGAAAGACCAGCGTGATGTGAAAATTTTCGGGCGGCAGCTTGCGTTTGACCGGCATGAGAAATTGCTGCAGCACAAGCTGGCTGCGGATGTGCTGGGGCAGTTCCAGCCCGAGGAAGGTGCGTATCATGAGCTCAGTCGGGGTGATAAAGGGCCGCAACCTCGTACATTATTGGCTCGAACCGGGCGCACATCTGGGCAATGGCGCGATTCCGCTCGCGCATCTCGGGGGTACGCAGCATGGCCTGAAAATCGGCCCGATCGCGCCAGCGCGAATAGGTAGCGATGCGCGTTTGGGCGTCGTTGACATGGATCGCCCCGCCCATAAAGCCAGGTTGGTGCCGGATGACCTTGTCATAGGCATCCTGCAGGGCTTCGAGCACATCTGTGCAGGTGCCCGGTGTCATCTCAAAGGTGCTGATGACGGTCTGCCCGTCCTGGTCGGTTGTGATCTGCATCGGCTGCCCTCCTTTGATAGGGTATGGTGACGCAAAGCGGGGCCTCTGCCAAGGGGGCGTCACGCCTGCGCGAGTGCGGTCATCAAACGCGCTTTCTCACCATGATCCTGCGAGTCCGAGATTGCCTCGGCCAAGGCTTCGAGCGATGCGATGGAGTGCGCGGCGCGGAACGTATCGACATGGGGCAGCATCGCACGGATACCACGCGCGCGTGGTGCGAAATCATCCCAGCGCAGCAGTGGGTTGAGCCAGATCAGACGGCGCGAGGAGAGGTGCAGCCGCTCCATCTCGCGCGCCAGAAGTTCCGGGTCGTCGCGGTCGAGTCCATCGGAAATGAGCAGCACGACCGCGCCTTGCCCGAGGACACGGCGCGACCAGTCGACATTGAACGACCGAAGGCAGGCTCCGATTCGTGTGCCGCCCTGCCAGTCCTGTGCCTCCGATCCTGCCGCATTCAGGGCCGCATCGACATCGCGGGTGCGCAGGTGGCGGGTAATATTGGTGAGTCGTGTACCGAAGGTGAAGGCATGGACCTTGGCCCAGCCTTGCCCCTGCCGGTTGGCGACGGCATGTACAAAATGCAACACCATGCGCGAATACTGTGACATCGACCCGGAGATATCGCACAGAACCACCAGCGCGGGCCAGCGTGTTAGCGGGCGACGACGGTGAATGCGGGTGATCACACCGCCTTGACGGACCGAAGCGCGCAGAGTGCGCCGCCAGTCGGGCCGCCGACCCTGCGGGTCGGCGGTCAAGCGCCGGGTAGCGATGGGTTTAACCGGCAACGACAGGCGCGAGAGCATGCGTTTTGCCGCAGCCACTTCCTCGGTGGACATCTGTTCGAAATCCAGCGTGCGCAGCCGCTCGTCGCCCGAGGCTGTCTGCGAAGCATCGATCTGGATTTCAGTGTTCTCCTCCTCCCCCGTGCTGCCGGGCAATTCAGGTGCCATGGCACCGTCGAGCAGGGCCTCGGCGGCTCGCTTCGCAGCCGCCTCGGCCGCTTTCTCCTCGGCGACATTGCGGATCGCAGGCAGCATCAGCGACATCATGTGTTCCAGATACCGCGGGTCGCGCCAGTAAAGGCGGAATATCTGCGCGAAGATTTGCCGTTCTTCGGGGCGGTTGACAAACACCGCATGTAGCGCCCAGTAGAAATCGGCCCTGCGCTCGAATCCGGCAGCGGCGACGGCCTCGATTGCGGCCTGCACGCGACCCGGCCCTATGGGCAGGCCAGCGCGGCGCAGCGCGCGGGCGAAATGGATGATGTTGTCGACCAGTTTGCCGTCTTCGGGGATCGGAAGGTCTGCGTAGCGCGCCATGATCAGGCCGGGCGAAGGGGCGTTGCCCCTCTTGGCTGCGCCAAGGCACCCCAGAGTATTTCAAGCAAAATGAAGCTCATGCGGATTCCAGGGACTGGCGGGCCTCGTCGAGGATCTTCTTGACCTCCATGCCTTGCAGACGGGCAATGTCGTCCTGATATTTCAGTATCGCGCCGAGCGTGTCGGAGATGACCTCGGGGGAGAGTTCGAGCACGTCGAGCGCGAGCAGGCATTTGGCCCAGTCGATGGTTTCCGCCACGCCGGGTTTCTTGAACAGGTCCTCGGTGCGCAACCGCTGCACAAAGGCCACGATCTCACGCGAAAGGGTGGCGCTGGCGTCGGGGGCGCGAGCGCTGAGGATCTCGAGTTCGCGCTCGAAGGACGGGTAGCCAACCCAATGATAGAGGCAGCGGCGCTTGAGCGCGTCATGCACTTCGCGGGTGCGGTTGGAGGTGAGGATGACGATGGGGGGATCAGCTGCCTTGATGGTCCCGAGTTCCGGGATGGTGACTTGATAATCGGACAGTGCTTCGAGCAGGAAGGCCTCAAAAGGCTCGTCGGTGCGGTCGATCTCGTCGATCAGTAGAACAGGTGCGCCGCCTTTCTGCGGGCGCATGGCTTGCAACAGCGGACGTTCGATAAGGTAGTCGGGGCCGAAGAGCGTGGCCTGCATGTCGGCGGTGTCGCCGCGCGCCTCCATGGCGCGAATCGCCAGCATCTGCGCGGCGAAATTCCACTCATAAACTGCCGATGCCGAATCGAGCCCCTCATAGCATTGCAGCCGGATCAGGCGGCGCCCCAGACCGGTTGCAATGGATTTCGCGATCTCGGTCTTGCCAGTGCCGGGCTCACCCTCGAGAAAGATCGGGCGGCCAAGGCGGAGTGCGAGGAACACCACAGTCGCCAGTGCCCGGTCCGCGATATAGGATTGCTCTGCGAGACGCGCCTGCACGGCGCTGATGCTCTCGAAGCTGTCGGTCATGCGTGGCGCCTCCATCTGTCTTGGCACAAGCTGACGCGCGCGCGGCGCATGGTCAAGTCTGCGAGGGCAGGACTACGACCAAGGAAGGAGGCATGGGCCGGGCAAAGAGTGGGGTCTTATCGGCCGACCCCACAAATCTGTGACTGAAGGCCACAGTTTGGCCATGCAAAGACTCTTTGCCAAATTCGGCATCTGCGATAAACCGTATTTCATGATAGTAGAACTCGGTCATTTCGCCCTTATCCTCGCCTTCGCCGTCGCTCTGGTGCAGGCTGTAATTCCCCTTGTTGGTGCCCACAAGGGCTGGCGCGACTGGATGGTCATCGCCAACCCGATGGCGACAACGCAGTTCTTGTTGGTGGCATTCAGCTATGCTGCGCTGACATACGCATTCATTGTGTCCGATTTCTCGGTCAAACTGGTTGTAGATAATTCGCACACGCTCAAGCCGCTGATTTACAAGATTTCGGGCGTATGGGGCAATCACGAGGGCTCACTGCTGCTCTGGGTGCTGACGCTGACATTGTTCGGGGCCTGCGCGGCATGGTTCGGTGGCAATTTGCCCGCCACCTTGCAGGCCCGGGTTCTGGCGGTGCAATCGGCGATCACGGCAGCATTCATCGCGTTCACGGTGTTCACGTCCAACCCATTCACCCGGCTGGCGGCGCCACCCTTCGATGGCACCGATCTGAACCCGCTGTTGCAGGACCCCGGCCTAGCCTTCCACCCGCCCTTCCTTTATCTCGGCTATGTGGGTCTCTCGATGTCCTTCAGCTTCGCGATTGCTGCATTGATTGAGGGACGGGTCGATGCTGCGTGGGGCCGCTGGGTGCGGCCTTGGACGCTTGCCGCCTGGGTGTTCCTGACAATCGGAATCGCGACAGGTTCATGGTGGGCATATTATGAGTTGGGCTGGGGCGGGTTCTGGTTCTGGGACCCGGTCGAGAATGCCTCGCTGATGCCGTGGCTGTTCGCGGCCGCCTTGCTGCATTCGGCCATCGTGGTGGAAAAGCGCGAGACGTTGAAAAGCTGGACCATCCTGCTGGCGATTCTGGGCTTCGGGTTCTCGCTGATGGGCACGTTCATCGTGCGCTCGGGGCTGCTGACTTCGGTCCACGCCTTTGCGATGGACCCCGAACGCGGGGTGTTCATCCTGATGATCCTCGCGGCCTTCATGGGGGGCGCGCTGACGCTGTTTGCCTTCCGCGCCCCGGTCCTGGAGGCAAAGGGCGTCTTCTCGACCGTCAGCCGCGAATCGGCGCTGGTGATCAACAATGTGCTGCTGGCAGTGTCGAGCTTCGTCATCTTCATCGGCACGATGTGGCCGCTCTTTGCCGAGATGCTGTTCGACCGGGTGCTGTCCGTTGGACCGCCTTTCTTCAACATGGCCTTCACGCCCTTCATGGTGGCGCTGGCTATGGTCTTGCCAATTGGCGCCATGCTGCCGTGGAAGCGCGGCAATCTTACGCGAACGATGCGCCCACTCTGGGGTCTGGCGGTGTTCTCGGTGGCCATGGGCGCGCTGACCTGGGCACTGCAGACCGGAAACTCGCCGCTCGTGCCCATCGGACTCGCGCTCGCAGTATGGGTGGTGCTGGGCTCTATGGCGGATCTGTGGTCGCGCACTGGACGTGGCGATTTGGGGGGGCGGATGCGTCGCCTGACCCGTCTGCCGCGTGCGGACTGGGGCAAGGCAACCGCGCATGCCGGGCTTGGTGTCAGTGTTTTCGCCGTTGCCTCGCTGATGGGGTGGGAGACCGAGGATATTCGGGTTGTCCAGATCGGTGAGAGCTACCAGAAAGGGGCCTACACGCTGACTCTGCAATCGGTCGACCGGGTGCAGGGGCCAAATTACGTTTCGACCATGGGCGTGATCGAGGCTACCCGCGACGGAAGGCATGTCGCGACGCTGAGGCCCGAGAAACGCTTCTACCCGGTTGCGGGGATGCCCACGACACAAGCCGCCATCGACTATCGCATCATGCGCGACCTCTATGTCACGCTGGGTGACCCACAAGACGATGGTGGCTGGGCAGTGCGCACCTATATCAAGCCCTTTGCCAACTGGCTCTGGTTTGGCTGCTTCCTGATGGCGCTGGGCGGTATCTTCAGTCTGAGCGACAGGCGTTATCGAGTGGCAGCGGGTGCTTCGAAAGAGCCTCGGGCAGCGGTTCCGGCAGAATGATACGTGCGCTGACCCTTCTGATCGCCGTTGCGCTGGCTGTGCCCGCTCTGGCTGTGCAGCCCGATGAGATCCTGGATGATCCGGCGCTGGAAAGCCGCGCGCGGGATATCTCGGCCGGGCTGCGTTGCCTTGTCTGCCGCAACGAATCGATCGACGAATCGAACGCTGATCTCGCCCGCGACATGCGCCTTTTGGTGCGTGAGCGGTTGGTCGAAGGCGATAGCGATTCCGAAGTGTTGGCCTTTGTCGTCGAGCGCTACGGCGAATATATACTGCTGCGTCCGACAACAGACGGGATCAATATTGTCCTGTGGATTGCAGCGCCAGTGCTCTTCCTGATCGCGTTGGGCTCGTCGCTGCTCTATCTTCGATCACGGGCGACCGCGCAGGAGCCGACCAATTCGGGTCTCAGCCCTGAGGAAGAGGCGCGTTTGAAGGAGCTTCTGAAAGACTGACGTGATGTCGGGGCTTCCCCTCGCGCGCACCACGGGTAATGTGGCGCAAAACCGCGAGGAGAGTTTCATGGAGTACGACACGCTCATTGTAACCGAAGCCGATGGCATCGGCACGATCACCCTCAACCGCCCCGAGGTGATGAATGCGCTTAACAAGCAGATGCGGGCCGAGATCACCCATGCGGTGAACGATCTGACGGCACGCGTACGCGTTCTTGTGTTGACCGGGGCAGGGCGCGCCTTCTGCTCGGGGCAGGATCTGGGCGATGGCGGCAATGCCGCGCAGATCGACCTGGAGCGCACGTTGCGCGAGGAATACGAGCCGATGCTGCGTGCAATCTATGACGCCCCGGTGCCGGTGATTGCGGCGGTTAATGGGTCGGCAGCGGGCGCTGGGGCGAATCTGGCGCTGGCTGCCGATGTCATCATCGCGGCGCAATCCGCGAGCTTCATTCAGGCCTTTGCCCGGATCGGCCTCATTCCAGACGCAGGCGGTACCTACTTCCTGCCGCGCCAGATCGGTTTTGCCCGTGCAATGGGGGCGATGCTGTTTTCCGACAAGATCAGCGCCACGCAGGCCGCCGCATGGGGCATGATCTGGGAGGCAGTGCCAGATGAGGGTTTCGCTGCCCATTGGCACGAGCGCGCTCACTCATTGGCACACGGTCCGACAATCGCCTATCGCAACATCCGCCGCGCATTGCGGGCAAGCCTGTCGAACACGCTCGACGCGCAGCTAGCGCTCGAAGCCCGCCTCCAGGCGGAAGCCGGCAAGACGCGCGATTTTCAGGAAGGTGTGCTGGCGTTTCTCGAGAAGCGGCCTGCCAGTTTCGAGGGGCGTTGAAACGCTCGGATCCGGTACATGAGGCACGCGAGCGCACGCGCCGATCAGGCGCGTGCGGTGCCGTTCAAGGCCTCAGGCTCAGTATCGTCCGCCCTGAGAGCTGCCACCGACTGCCGTGCCGAGAGCAGCGCCGCCGAGGATCGCCGCCCTGTTTCCGGACCCTGATCCAATCTGCGTCCCGATGGCGGCTCCTGTAAGCCCGCCTGTCGCGGCATTGATCTGTGGATCGCTCGAGCAGGCGGAGATAACGATTACACAGGCTGCAATAACGCCGGCAACTGGGAAAAACTTCATGAGGGGCTCCCTTTTCTCATTGTCTGAGCGCTGATCCAAGGAGTTGGACCAACACTCACGTTCGAACATACGCGCAAGGACACCGGCGAGTCTTCATGTGATTGCGCAGAGGCGAAAGCTGTGATCACGCTGTGAGCCGATTGTGAACTAGCGTCTGCCAAGTGTCCGGCGATTGCATGATCCTTTAGCTCTGCGGGTCCGGTCCGCGCCATTCACCCTGTTTTCTGAGTGCTTCCATCACCTCCCGCGGCATATAGGTCTCGTCATGCTTGGCGAGAATTTCTTGCGCGACGAACACGCCATCGACAAAGCGTCCAGTGCCGACAGTGCCTTCATTCTCGGTGAAGAGATCGGGCAGGATACCACGATACTGCACCTCAACCGAGGACATGCCGTCCGTCACGCGGAAACGCACGGTATCCGACTGTCCGCGAACGATCGAGCCAGCCTCGACCAGCCCGCCGATCCGGAACACTTCATTGGGCGGCGGCGGAGAGGCCAGAACTTCCGACGGCGATCGAAAGAAATTTATCCCGTCACGCATGGCATAGCCGATCAAAGCTGTGGAGAGCGCCAACGCGACAGCGGCCACTGTGATGATCTGAATGCGGCGGGTCTTCTTAAGGCTCTTCATCTTGTCCTCACCTCAGGGGAATAACGGCGCCCCCAGTAATCCAGTCGTCTCTTCCAGTCCCAGCATCAGGTTGGCGTTCTGTACTGCCTGCCCGCTGGAGCCCTTGCACAGGTTATCGAGTGCCGCTACCACAATCGCTCGTCCCGGTACCCGATCACCAACCACTCCCATATGTACGAAATTTGATCCGCGCACATCATGAGTCGAGGGTGTTGTGCCAAAAGGTAGCATGCAGATCATTGATTCA
>REER01000063.1 GCA_007694945.1 Paracoccaceae bacterium
GGGGGGGGGTTCTGGGGGGCTTTTTCCTTTTTTCCCGGGCGCGCGCAATGGCGCCCCGCGCCCCTTGCAAATCCGATACAGGATTTCCGGTCAGGGTGCGATACGCCATTCCTGCGCCCAGGCTTGCAACGCTTCGGGCCAGTCAGGCAGAGTGCCGCCCAGCGCTTCGGTGATGGTCACCGTATTGGCGCGGATCATGCCGATATAGGTACCCTCAGGCGTACCCTCATCGCCCATGGCGTCGGAGAAGACCTCGCCACCGATCACCACATCATGGCCGCGGGATTGCACTTCGGCGACCAGCGCTTCGATGGTTCGGGGGTTGATGGTGGTTTCTACGAATACCGCAGGCACGTTATTCGCAATGACGAAATCGGCCACCTCGCGGATGTCGCCGATGCTGGCCTCTGACGCCGTGGAAATGCCTTCGATCGCCTCGGACGCCTCGATCCCGTAGGCATCGGCGAAGTAGTAGAAAGCATCATGGGCCGTGACCAACATGCGATTGCCCTCGGGGATCGAAGCAATGGCGTCGCCCACCCAGCCATGCAGCGCATCCATCTGCACTTCGAGCGCCGCGACATTATCGGCCATCGCATCTGCACAATCGGGGCGCTGTGCGGCGATGGCATCGGCAATCACGGGCGCGATACGCGCCCAGCGGCTGACATCCATCCAAAGATGGGGGTCGAGCTCGCCGGGTTCATCCGGGTCTTCCAGCAGGTCAGCCTCGGAAAAACTGGCTGAGGCGAGCCCGAAAGTCGGCGTGCGGGCACGAAACCCATCAAGCACATCGGCCAGACGTTCTTCCAACGCGCGGTCGACATAGAAAATCAGCTCTGCAGCTGCGAGAGCATCCACGTCGCTGGGCGTGGCGGAGTAATAATGCGGGTCCGTGCCGGACCCGAGCAGGGCAGAGACCTTGGCACATTCCCCGGCTACCTTCTGCGCCACATCGGCGATCATGCCGACCGTGGCGAGCGCATTCAGTGGTGTCTCCTCGGCGGCCACCGGGTTGGCGAGCGCAAGAAGCGCTCCCAAGGCAATGCTGTGACGCGATGCGATCTGTCTGTTCATCTCGATCTCCTTGATTCGTGTCGATCCGTGCTTCATGCGAAGTTATGCAAATGATAATCATTTGCAATATAAATACTGCTTATTTCAGACCGAACGCTGCAAAGTGATCGGAGAACAGCCAAACCGGCACTGCGCAATCGGCTTGCAGCGACCAGCGGAAAAGGTTTTTCTGTGGGCGGCGGCCACCTTCGTGCCCGCGCGCGCGAAACGCGGACGGGTGGCTGGGGTGTTTCGCGCGCGCGGGCAAGGAAAGGACAGCAGATATGACAACCCCCTGTATCATCGCGGTCGCCATCACTGGCTCGGTGCCGACCAAGGCCAACAACCCGGCCGTGCCGATCACGGTCGCAGAGCAGATCGAGAGCACGCAGGAGGCTTTCGAGGCTGGCGCATCTATTGCGCATTGCCATGTCCGCAATGATGACGGGACACCCTCATCCGACCCCGAGAGATTCGCTCGCCTAAAGGAGGGGCTCGAGACGCATTGCCCCGGCATGATCATCCAGTTCTCGACTGGCGGGCGCTCGGGTGCAGGGTCCGCGCGCGGTGGCATGCTGCCGCTCCGGCCCGACATGGCCTCGCTGGCCGTGGGCTCGAACAACTTTCCGACCCGTGTCTACGAGAACCCGCCCGATCTCGTGGACTGGCTCGCCGCCGAGATGCGCACCCATGACGTGATACCAGAGATCGAGGCCTTCGACCTCTCGCATGTGATTCAAGCGGCGAAAATGGCCGATGACGGACGGTTGCGGCGCCCGCTCTATGTGCAATTCGTCATGGGGGTGAAAAATGCCATGATCGCGGATGAGCGCATTCTGGACATCTATATCGAGACGCTGGCCCGCTTTGCGCCCGATGCGCTCTGGTGTGCGGCGGGGATCGGCGCGGAGCAGATCGTGGTGAATGAATGGGCCATCGCCAAAGGCGGTCATACGCGCACCGGGCTCGAAGACAATGTGCGCCTTGATCGCGACCGGCTGGCACCGTCGAATGCCGTGCTAGTCGCACGAACAGTCGAGATCTGCGAGAAATACGCGCGGCCCGTCGCAAGCTGGCAGCAGGCGCGGGACATGCTCGGCTTGCGGCGGCTTGCGTGACCTTTTCACGCACTCAATAGTATCCTCCATTGGTTCCTGCCGTGCGTCACAGGTAAATCGATACGTAGTGGGGGAACGCTCGCGCATGCCACAGATCAGGTCAACCGCGTGATCGGTCCGGTCACCACAGGACTAGCAACGAAAAAGACACTCATCTCCCCCAACCCGTCGCAATCACCATAAACCTGCGCGGCACCTGCATTAACGTCCCACGCCGCGATCTTTATCGCGCTTTCCCCAAATCAGGCGCGCCACGACAGGCGCGCCTGTGATAACGATCACCAGCCGCATCAGATGGTGGATGACAATGAAGCCCAAGTCCGCCCCTGCAACTATGGCAAGCACTGTCAGTTCCGCCTGACCACCCGGCGCGAAAGACAGAAATGCCTCAAGCATGGGCGCACCGCCGATCCAGAAAGCGAGCACCGTGAACACCCCCGCCAACGCCGCGAGGATGACAGCAAAGGCAGCACCCGCCGCCACGTCATGGCGTAATTCCCCTAGCGTGACACCTCGGAATTGCATGCCAATCCCCATGCCGATAAAGAATTGCGCGGCCATGATGGCCTCGGCAGGCGGGCGATTGTGCAGAACATCGCCCAGCGCGAGCACAAGTGCGAGGATGAGCGGCCCGATGATGGCGGCGCCGAACAGCCCGATCCTTTCGCCCCCTTTCCAACCGATCAGCGCAATCACCACCATGATGGCCATTTCGCGAAGCGGCACCTCTCGAGCAGGCGCGCCGATGGGCTGGTCGAGGCTGAGACCGAAGGAGCCGACCAGCAGCACCGGCACCAGTGTCACGATCACCAGAACCCGCGTGGCATGAATCAGCGAAAGCGCGCGCGGGTCACCCCCGGCCTCTTGGCCGAAGATCACCATGTCCTGAAACCCGCCCGGCATCGCGGCGTAATAGCTTGTAACCCGGTCGAAGCCGCAAATCCGCTGGAAAAAGGGCACTCCGATAATGCCGATAAGCACCACATAAGCCGGGATCATCGCCATCGTCACAGCCATCAACGGCACCTGTCCGAGTATCGCAGGCGTGATTGAGGCCCCCACCGCAATTCCCAGTACTGTCCGCGCAGCGACAGAAACTGGTTCTGCACCCTGCATACCAACTCCGAGAAGCGCAGCGACAAGACACGCGAACATCGGCCCGAACAAAAAAGGAAGTGGGAGGTCCAGCGCGTGAAACACCCCGACCCCTGCAAGGGCGATGGCAAAGGTCAGCAAGCGGGTGCGGGTTAACATGGCAGCTTTCTCGCTGGATCAGGTTATTGCACAGTTATTGTATCCATATACACGCAATACCCGTGCGGCTTCTCGCGGCTCTTTGAAGCAATGTGCAGAACCCCATCCAAGTCCGCGTCCAACTTGCCCCAGGTTCTTGGTACCAACTCGCGACGGCCTCTTTTACGCCGAAGTGATGGAACTTTACCAGAGGCGCACCGCGCGCTGGAAGCTACTGCTACGCGGTCGGTAAAGAAAACAGCTTCAGACCCGGAGTTGCGCGACCTGACCGTGAGTAATTCCAAGACAATGCTGCGCACCCTTACACATCATGGCAGCAGCGCTTGTTCCTTTGCGAACAAGGAACGTGTCTTGCCCTCAGTGTCGAGTACCATGACAGTCTCGACCTCGGGCAAGGCAGCGATGCTGGCCCGCAGCTCTTGTTGTGCGAGGAGCCTCGTCTATGACCGCGAGATGGGCTCGATGCGGCTCTTGCTGATCGCGCCCCTGCCCCGCTGGTGACTTTTGGTCTGCAAGCTTCTGGCCGGGGTGCTGGTGTCGATCTTGCAGGCCTATGCCTTCGGCATCCGTCTGCCCCCGATGGGTTCTCTCTGGGTGCTGCCGGCGCTCCTGGTCGCGGGGCTGATACTAGGGGCTGTGGGGCTCTTTCTAGCCTCGACCATCCGGCAGCTCGAGAATTTCGCAGGCGTGATGAATTTCGTCATCTTCCCGGTATTTTTCCTCTCGACCGCGCTTTATCCGCTGTGGCGGATGGCGGAATCCTCGCGGCTGTTGCGCGATATATGTGCATGGAACCCGTTCAGCCACGCGGTCGAGTTGATCCGCTTCGCCCTTTACATGCGCCTCAAACTGGAAGCTTTCGGCTGGGTCGCGCTGACATTCGCGGTGTTTCTGGCACTTGCGCTTTGGGGATTCGACCCTGCCCGTGGTGTCATGACGCGCAAAACCCGTTAACCGAGAGGAACTGACATGCGTCTGCTCGCCCCCCCTGCTGCTATTGGCCCTGCCTGCACTGGCCGAAGAAGATTTCTCGCAATACGGCACGACCAACCCCGAAGAGATGACGCTGGAGCGCCTGGTTGAGCGCGCACGGCGGGGCGATGTGGACATGATTGTCTGCACCAATGGGTATCTGGCCACCAAGGGCGGGCGCCACGAACAAGCGCGCATCATCTTCGAGGCCTGCGCCAATGCAGGCTGGACGCAGGCCGTGAACTGGATGAGCCAGCTTGACCATAACGGCCTTGGCGCCGACGAGGACCCCGACCACGCTACAGAATGGAGCCGCCGCGCCGCCGAGGCGGGCGACGCTGTCGGCGCCTAAAATCATGGCATCGACATGATCCGCGGACGCGGCGTGGCGCAGAATATCGAGGGCGGGCGCGCGCTGGTCGATCGCGCGGCCAAACAGGGCCTCGGGATCGCGCGTCGCCTGCAGGCGGCGGATTACGACCTCGACGCGGTCACGCCCGATGCGGATGCATGGAAATACGCGCCGATGTTCTGAGCGGCCGCAAGCGCGCTTCGGCACAGGCAGGCGAGTCCCCCTTTCTCTGGCAAGCCCGTATCCAGGCTGAGCACAATGCTGGGCTGCTCTTCACCGCAGTCCAAGGGCTTGGGTTTGCCGCCAGACCTGTTACACCAGGCAAGAGGAAAGCCCCTTCCATGGGGCAAATCAGGGGCCGTTACGCATGATCAGGGTGCTCCATACCGCTGACATTCACCTCGACTCGCCGCTGAAATCGCTGGCCCTGCGGGACCCCGAATTGCGCGAGCAGGTGCAGACCGCCAGCCGCACCGCCCTGACCCGGATCATCGACATTGCCCTTGCCGAAGATGTGGCTGCCCTGCTCATCGCTGGCGACCTTTTCGACAGTGCCGAGCGCAGCGCGCGGACAGCGGCCTTTCTGACGCTGCAACTCGAACGCCTGCGCGCAGGTGGTGTGCGCGTCTTCTACATAAAGGGTAACCACGATGCCGAAAACCCGCTGACAGGTGAAGTCACCCTGCCCGAGAATGTGCATGTCTTTGACGGGCGCGGCGGCAAGGTACAGCTTTCCGAGGGTGTCTGGGTGCATGGTGTCAGTTTCGCCAGCCGCCATGCGCCCGACAGTCTGCTGCCGAAATTCCCCGCCCCGGTCGAAGGTGCGGTCAATATCGCGATGCTGCATACCTCGCTCAGCGGGGCCGAGGGGCATGACCCCTATGCCCCCTGCGCGCTCTCAGACCTGACCGCCGCCGGGTTCGATTACTGGGCGCTGGGGCATGTGCATCGCCGGCAGGTACATTCCGAGGCGCCCTGGGTCGTCATGCCCGGAACACCGCAAGGCCGCGATATCGGCGAGCCGGGGCCGAAAACAGCGGCATTGGTAACGATTGGCGAGGGCATCCGGGTCGAAGAAGCCCATACCTCGGCGCTGGAATTCCTGCCGCTGCAGGTGGATGTCACCCAGACCGAAAGTGATGACGCCCTGCGCGACCTGCTGCGGCAGAGGTTGCAGGAGATCGCCCGCGCGCTGGTCTCGGACAATGCTGTGATCCGACTGACGCTGAGCGGGCATACCGCGCGCCGCTGGCAGATGCTCCGCGATCAGGATGTCTGGAGGGATACCGTCGCGCAGATGGCGCGCGCGACCGGCAGGCTCTGGCTGGACAAGCTGGTGTTCGATCTGTCGGACAGCGCAGCGCCCGGACAGAGTGCGACCGACGAACTGGCCGCGATCATGACAACCATTCGCGGCGAGCCCGGATTTTCGGCGGGTCTGCGCGCAGATATCGAAGAGGTCTTGCAGGAATTCACACCGAAACAGCGCGCCGAGCTTCTGCCGGATGAGACCGCGATGGACCAGCTTACCCAGCGCCTCGCAGCAACGGGTGCAGAGCGCCTGCTCGCGCGGATGAAAGGGGCGTCGTCCTGATGCGGATCGAGCGGCTGTCGCTCGAGTTCTTCGGGCATTTCACCGGCAAGAGTTTCGATTTCGGCAAACTCCGCGACGGGTCGGATTTCCATGTCATCTACGGCCCCAATGAGGCGGGCAAATCCACCACGATGGAAGCCTATCTGCGCCTGCTCTACGGCTTCAAACAACGCGAACCCTACGCGTTTCAGCACCAGCGCCAGAATCTGCGGGTCTCGGGTCTGCTCGATATCGACGGCGAGGTGCGCCTCTTCACCCGCCTGCCCTCGCGCAGTGGCAATCTGCGCGGCGAGGCCGACACTGTCCTGCCCGAGAGCGCCATCGCCGCGCATCTTGGCGGGCTCTCGCTGGAGGATTACCGCAGTCTGCTCTGCCTCGATGATGACACCATCGAGAAGGGCGGCGAGGATATCGCGCAGGCGAAGGGCGATATTGGCCGGTTGCTCTTTTCTGCCGCCGCCGGTGTCGCGGACCTGAATGCCGTGCTCGATCAGGCACGGGACGAGGCGAATACGCTCTACAAGAAGCGCTCTGGCGTCACGCGAGTCGCAGAACTCAAGCGCGCCCTGACAGAGGTCGAGAGCAGCATTCGCGAGATGGATGTGACAGCCAATGCCTGGCGCAAGCTCAAGGAGGCGCTGCAGGCGGCCAAGCAGGAAGAGGCGCAGGCGCGCGCCGCCCGCGACGAGCTACGCGGCCAACAGACACAGGTTGCAGCCCAGCGCCGCGCATTGCCAAATCTGGCCAGGCTCGACCGGCTTGTGGCCAAGGTCGCGGACTATGCCGACTACCCAGCGTATATCGACATCAACTCTGAGGCGCTTGTCACGATGATGACTGAGCAGGGGCAGGCCAGGGCCGAGTTGGAACGCCTCGACGCGCATATCGCGGAAACGCGCACTGCGCGCGCGGAACTGGTCATCGACGAAGAACGCCTCACCCTTGACCGGGAGCTCGACGATCTGGACGCCTTGCGCAGCCGGATGCAGACCGCGCTTCTGGACCTGCCCCGCCGCCAGCGCGAGCATGACGAGGCGCTTGCAGAAATGCAGCGCATCGCGCGTGATCTCGGCGCCAAGGAGGGCTGCGACGCAACCGGGCTTATCATCGCGCCATCTGACATCACGCACATCGAGACACTGCGCGACCGTATGCGCGACGCCATCGCCGCTCGCGCGACCGGCGCGCGGGAAATAGACGCCGTGCAGGCGCGTTTTGCCGAGACTCAGAAAGCCCATCAAGCCCTGGTCGACGCGCCACCCGCGCAAACGGGTATGACCGACCTGCTGCGCCGTTTCGATGCCGACCAGCTGGCCACACAGGCAGCCGCCGCGACACAGGCCATCGCCTCTGCCGACGTAGCGCTGCGCGATGCTCTGGGCGCGCTGGCCAGCGGTGCGCAGCGCTTCAGCGCGCTCCCACCCTGTCCGGTCGACCTTTCAACCGCCACCGAACTTGCAGAGCGCCATGCCGCGCTGTCCGAAAAGATCGCGCGCGCGTCGGAAAAATTGGCCCAGCTTGACGAAGACATGGCCGCGTATCAGGCCCGCATGAGCCGCATTGCCGACAGCACTGGCGGGGCCAACGATGAAGCCGCACAAGAGGCACGCGCCCGACGCGACGCCCTCTGGCAGGCCCATCGCGCCGCGCTTTCAGCCGAGAGCGCGGACGAATTCGCGCACGCCATGGAGGCGCTGGACAGGATCGACGCCGCCCGCCTCGCCCATGCGCGCGAACTCGGTGAGTTGCGCAAATTCGGGCAGGATATGGCCGAGGCAAAAGCGCGCGCGGCGAAGTCCCGCGCAGAGCGCGACAGTCTGGAGGCACAGGCGCAGGAGATCGAGACCGCGGCGCAAGAGGTCATGCGCGCAATCGGCCTACCAGCGCTCTCGGTTGCCAGTTTCGCCGACTGGGTCACCCGTCATGCCAAAGCATCAGAGGCGCAGAGACGGCGGGATATGGTCGCCGAGCAGCACCGCGATATCCTTGGCCGCGCCGAGCAGCTTCGCGCGAAGCTTGCGCCACTAGTTGATCTCGACTGCCCCCGTTTCGACGCCGCACTGGCCGCCGCGCGACATCTTGCCGAAGCCGAGCGCGATTATCTGGACCGGCTGCGCGGCGCCGCTGACAGACTGACAGCACTTCGCGACGAGTTCGACAACCGGCAGCGCGCGCAAGCGGCGCTTGAGGGCGCGGCTGAACAGGCGGTCGCAGAGTGGCGCGCAGGCGTCGAGGCGCTGTTTGGCGACACGCTCCCCCCCGACCGGCTTGCCGAGGCGCTTGGTCAGTTGCGGGACCTGCGCGAGCATGACGCGACACGGCGCGAGGCCGCGCACCGTATCATGGCCATGCAGCACGACCAGCAGCGCTTCACGGACGCGATGACAACCATCGGCCAACGTTTTGCTGAGGTCCAGCCGGACCCGCTCGAGACCTTCCGGCATCTGCGTGAGTTCGCGGAGCAGGCAAAGGCCGACAAGGCGCGGCAGGCGCAACTCTCCAGCGAACTTGACAAGACTGCGCAGCGGCGCGCAGAACTGGTGGCGACACTGGCCGATATCGACCGGAATGTGACAGCATTCAGCGCGGTCTTCCCCGCGACAATCGACGCCAGCAGCCTCAAGGCACTGCGCGAGGCGACCGGCACTGCGCGCGATGTGATCGAGAAACGGCGCCAGATAGCAGAACTGGAAGCGCAGATCCTTGGTGATCTGTCCCTGCCCGATATCGACGCGGCCCGCGCCCTTCTCGGTGACGCCACGGCCCCGGAACTGGAGGCGCAGTCGCAGTCGCTCAAAGCCGATCTCGACCGCGCGGAAGAGCGCCTGTCTGCAGCGACGGTTGCGCGGGCCAATGCCGCGCGCGACCTTGACGCGGTCACCGGGGGTGCCGAGATCGCCGAACTGGTCGAACAGCGCAGCACGCTGCAGCTTCAGATCGAGGAGACGCTGCTTGACTATCTGCAACGGGACTTCGGCCTGCGCATCGCCGAAGAGGCTATCCGCCGCTATCGAGACAAACACCGCAGCGACATGATGGCCGCCACCGAGCGCGCCTTTGCCGAACTGACCAATGGCGCCTACCAAGCGCTTCGAACCCGCCCCGAAGGCGCTTCCGAAATCCTGCTGGCCATTGATGCGAATGGCACTGCTCGACAGATCGGCGAGATGTCGAAAGGAACGCGGTTCCAGCTTTATCTGGCACTGCGCGCGGCGGCTTATGAGCAACTAGCCGCACAGGGCGTTGCGCTGCCCTTCTTCTGCGATGATGTGTTCGAAACATTCGATGAGGACCGCACCCGCGCCGCCTGTCGCCTGATGGAGCGGATCGGGCGCAGCGGTCAGGCGGTCTACCTGACGCATCACCGCCATGTGGTCGAGATTGCACGAGAGGTCTGCGAGACACAGCCGATGGTTCACTGGATCAACCGGCGGGAATGATCCGTCTGAGACCGGGGCGATGGATCGAGATGCCTCAGTCGGCGAGCGTCGATCCGCGCCAGAACGGCCAGATAAGCGCTGCCGGGCCAAAGCCCATCAGCGCATAAAGCGCGAGATCAAAGGGCATAAACGGACCATCAAAGAAGGCGTAGGTGTAGAGGGTGCCGAGGAAGACCGAGATCCCGAGCAAGGCCACCTTCATCAGCATCGGGATCGCCAGCAGGTCGCCGACAGGATGGCCGCGGCACAACAGCCATGCGGTCAGCCCAGTCAATGGCAGCGCGATGGCCAGATCCAGCACAAAGATTGTCTGACCTGGAAGCGGCTGACGCGCAGCCATGGCTGGCAGGAGTTGCGACAGCCAAAGTGCGGTGAAGAGCACCAGCAGTAGCCCGAAAAGACCCGCAACAGTGCGGCGCGGTGGCCGGCGCCGTGCGCTCACGAGCGACGCGGGATTGACCGCGCGGACGAACAGCACAAGAGCCAACACGCTGAGGGCCATGATCGCCAGATAGAGCGGATAGGCCGGGTTCAGAACGCCGTCGAAACTGTAGAGCGCGTAGGCATAGAACAGATAGCCAACCAGCCCGGCCCAGATCAGCCAACCCTTGGCCCAGCCCTGCCGCAGCCGCGCATTCACCGCCAGAAGCGCCAAGGCGGCAAGGGCCGAGATAGTGTCCTGGCTCCAGGCACCGGGACGGAGATGGTCAGGTACGGCGGCATAAGGGTCTGGTAGTAGAAACGTTGTGGCGACAGCGGCCAGTGCCAGCACGGCAGTGATGTCAGATAAACGTAACATTGGCGGCGTGGCGGCGGGGGTAATCATGTCAGAACTCCGCATATCAGTATGCTGGACGCGCTAGCTGGCGCTGTGCCGGTGGACGGCGATGACAGTGGCAAGACCCTCTTCGAACGGTGTCGCAGTGCCGCCGAAACGCTGCAGAAATTTGCTGCTATCCACCTGATAGGGTAGGTCCCATTGAAACCGCATTTCCTCCAGTTCTGAAAGGATCGGGATGAACACTCCCAGAAGACGCCGCAGCATGTCGGGCATGACCGTGACCCGCAAGGGAACGCCCGCGATTTCAGCAGCTTTTGCAAGTAGTTCGCGCGTCGTGCGCGTGGGCGCGTTCGGCACATGCCATGCCTGCCCCCAATCTCCCTCGGGGGCGTCAAGCAACTGTATGATCGCGCAGGCAAAATCCGGCACGTAGGTATAGTCGTGGGCGTGATCGACCGGAAACGCCATGCGCGCCGGTTTGCCCGCGAGCAAGCGGTTGATCCCCTGTGCCACCAGCATCGAACTCTGCGCTCCCGGGCCATAGAAATCCGACGCTCTCACGGCACAGCTCATGACCTGCCCGGCGGCATGTGCCTCTTGCCAGAGCCGGGTCACCTCTGCTCGCGCCGACGGTTTGTCCCCGTCCCTGGCCAGCGGCATGTCCTCGGTCAACGGGGTTGTCTGCGGGCCATACATGTAGAGATTATCAGCGAGGAGGAAGCGCGCGCCCGTCCGGGCGCAGGCGTCAAGACAGTTTCTGGCAAGCCGCGGCCAGTCGCGCCGAAAGACCTTGCCCGAATACGGCAGCCCGACTGTGCAGACGAGGGTATGTGCCGCGCCCATCGCCTCGGCCAATCCTGTCCCACCTACAGCATCAGCGGGAGCAAACTCTACGCCTTCCGGCAGACTATCGGGTGGACTGCGCTGTATGACCCGGACGGGCTCACCTAGCGCGGCAAGCTGTTCCGTCACCGAACGACCAACAGTGCCGCAGCCCAGAACGACAGTGCTCATCAAATCCTCCCTTAAATCAACCACATGCTGTCACGGAGCGTCCAGTATATCAGAACTTCGCACCTGTGACTGTGGCGAGAAAGAAAGGCGCGTAATCAGGCGTTCCCCACATATTGCCAAGCTCCACTCGGCTGGGGATGAGAAAGCCCTGGTGGCGCGTCATCTCCAGCATCCGCCCGCCGAAGGGTTGCAGGCGGTACGTTTTATCTGGGTTGGCGTCGGACCAGCGCAGCGCCCAGACCTCGGTCAGGTTGCCCTCGGCATCGATGCTAATCTGCATGGGCTCAATGGCCTGTATATCGGCGAAGCGGATCTCGGCGCTGTCGGGGCCGGTCTGCTCCCATTCGGCGCCGAATTGCGGCAACAGGCTTGCGGGCGCCCAGACCGCCTCCAGCAGCACACGAGTTGCCGCGGCGCGCGCATGATCCTCGGTCCCGCCGATCCGGGCCAATGCGACAAGCCCATGAAGCCAGAACTTGGTCCAGCTTTCTTCCTGACCGTCCGCGCGATGATACCCGTCGGAGCCGCCAAATCGTATCAGTCCGGTACCGATATCGGCCTGCCAGACAAAGCCACGTGCGGGCGGGGCGAGGATTTGGCGTGCCCGCATCGGCATCTCATTGCCATTCATGATGAAACTGCCCACCATCTCCAGCCTCACGACGCGGTGCAGGGGCGTGCCCGGCTCGATGGTGCGGGCGAAGTAACGTCGCGCGACCTCGGGCAGGCCTTCGACCATCGACGGGTCATAGCGCGGCGGCTCGGCCTTGCGCGCGTCCTCCAGCGCTGCCCAGACATGCTCGGCCTGCGATCGGTCGCGGGAGTGGATCCATAGGCCAAGGGCTGTAGCGGCGATCAGGCCGCTGGCGAGTGCAAACAGGATCAGTTTGAACAGGGTCACGAGGGCTTCCCTTACGAATCGTTTCAACCACTTTGCGCATCGCAATGACGGGTTTGTCCAATGATCTATCGCCTGCGGAGCCGAAGCGCGCGTTGATGAAGGTCAAAACCACAGGATGAGCAGAAGCATCAGGATCGCACCTGTAAAGATCGTATAGGTAAGAACCGGGACAAGCGTATAGCGGAGCACCTCACCATCGCGCCCGGTGAGGCCGACAGTGGCCGTGCCTGCGATGATGTTATGCGGCGCGATGGCATTCCCTATCGCCGCGCCCACGGCTTGCGCGGCCGCCATCAGGATCAGCGGCAAGTCCAGACTGTGCGCCGTGGCGGCCTGAAACTCGGTGAAGAGGATATTCGAGGCTGTGGCAGACCCACTGACGAAAGTCCCCAGAGCGCCAATGAGCGGGGAGAGCAGCGGCCATAATGCGCCCGCCTGTGCTGCCGCCTCGGCCGCTTCGGCGATCAGACCGCCCTGGACCGTCAGCCGCGCAAGGGTCAGCATCACGAAGAGCGCCAGCGCGACCGGCGCGAGCCTGCGCAGCGCCGCGCCCAGCGCGGGGCCGAGCGCGGCGCTGCGCCCGGTCAACGTTGCAGACAGCACCAAGCCCAGCACCAGCAGCGTCCCGGGATGGTAGAGAGGCGCCAGCCCGCCCGAGAACCCGCCCCAGCTCCAGCCCAGCCAAAGGCCCGAGAGTGCCTGCTGCAGCGGTGGGACAAGGCGCGTGACCAGAACCAGCGCTAGGATGAGCAGATAGGGCATGAGATCGGCCAGCCGCCAGCCCGCCTGTGCCTGCACGCTGCTCGGGCGGACGAGCGCCGCAAAGACAGCTCCGCCTGTAAGCGCGCCGCCGAGCGTCACCAGTTCCGGCCCGGCGAGCCATGCCAACGCCGTTGCGGGTACAAGGAAGCAGAGCGCTGCGAGCACGGCCAGCCGCATCTGCGCCAATGTGAGCCGCTCACCATGCGCCAGCCGCATCACGGCCAGCGCAAGCAGGATCATGGGCAGCAGATGCAGCGCCATTGTCCAGCCCGCAAGCGCATTGGCGGACAGGCCCAGCAGTTCGACCTGAGTCAATGCCGGGGTGCCGACTGCCCCGAAGGAAACGCCCCCGGCATGACCCAGAAGCGCCAGCGCCACCGCCCGGACCGGCGTGAAACCAAGACCAACCAGCAGCGGCGCAGCCAGCGCAACCGGTGTCCCGAATCCCGCCGCGCCCTCCATGAACAGACCGAAGAACCACGCGATCAACAGCGCCTGCACGGCACGGTCATCGCTGATCCGCGCCAGCGCCTGGCAAAGACGCTGCAGCGCGCCGACACGCGACTGCAGTTCGTAGATCGCCAGTGCAGGCAGGATGATCCACAGGATCGTGGCCGTGCTGCTGGCGGCCTCAAGCGTGACCCCGACCAGCAACGGGGCCTCGAGCCCGCCGATGCCCCAGACCACCGCCAAGGCGACGGCCAACCCTGCGGCCCCGGCGAGCGCCGCGCGCCAACGCAGAAACGCCATCGCCGCGAGCACGACCAGAAGCGGCAAACCGGCGAGCAGCGCCTGCATGTCAGTCGGGCAGATTCACAGGGTGGAGCGGCGCGCCTGTGCTTTGAAACTCGGTGATATTCGCGATCGTGGTCTCGGCAATCGCGCGCAGGGCCTCGCGAGTGAAAAAGCCCTGATGGCCCGTGATCAGTACATTCGGAAAGGTCAGCAACCGGGCAAAGACATCATCGGGGATAAAGCTCTGCGACATATCCTCGAAGAAAAGATCGGCCTCTTCCTCATAGACATCCAGACCCAGCGCCCCGATCTGGCCCAATTTCAGCCCGCGAATGACCGCGCGCGTATCGACCACGGCTCCGCGCGAGGTATTGATCAGCATGACCCCGGCTTTCAGGCGGGCGATGGCATCATCGTCGATGAGATGGTGCGTGTCGGGCGTGAGCGGGCATTGCAGCGTGATGATATCTGCCCGACCGAGAAGCTCGTCCATCTCGACATAGCGCACGCCCAGCGCTTCGCATTCGGCACTGGGATAAGGGTCATAGGCCAGCAATTCGCAGCCGAATCCGGACAGGATGCGCGCCAGAACCGTGCCGATCAGCCCGGTGCCGACAATGCCCGCGACCTTGCCGTGCATGTCAAAGCCCATCAGCCCGTCCAGCGCGAAATTCCCCTCGCGCACTCGGTTGAAGGCGCGATGCGTCTTGCGGTTCAATGCCAGGATCAGCGCGACCGTGTGCTCGGCCACGGAATGCGGAGAATAGGCCGGCACGCGGGCCGCGGCAATCCCGGCCGCTTGCGCAGCACGCAGGTCGACATGGTTGAACCCGGCCGAGCGCAGCGCGATCAGCTTGATCCCCAGATCCGAGAGCACCGAGATGGTCGCGCCGCCGAGGTCGTCATTGACAAAGGCACAGATCGCTTGCGCGCCCTGCGCCAGTCGCGCCGTGTCCGGGTTCAGCCGCGCCTCGTGAAACTGCATATCCAGCGCTGTGCCCTGCGCGGCATGCTGCATGAAGACAAGATCATGTGGCTTGGCGCTGAAAACGTCGATGCGCATGGCGCCCCTTTCGATGACTATCCTAAAACACACGACGATAGGACCGCGACGCGCGTTCTTCAAGCCAAGCTGCGCGCGCTTGGCGTGCATGATCCGTCATTGCCTTGCCAAGGTATGCCGCGTTGCAAGGAACTAGTTGAAAGACCGGATCCCGAGTCGAGGGCAAAGATCCTTAACAGAGGCCGGGGGCCGACGGCGATACTTGCGCCTGGCTACTCCCATACATCTGGCGCTGCTTGAACAGCAAGGAACTCTGCGATCCGCGTCCGCACCTCGGCATGGTGACCCAGCAGCAAGTGGCCACCCGTCTCGAAAAACAGGGCCTCGGCCCGCGGCAGCCACTCTGCAGTGAACGTCGCTGTCGTGATGGGCGTGATCCGGTCATCGCGGGCGTGGATGATCAATGTGGACGCCGTAATCTCGGAAGTGTCGAGTGCGGCAGCAGGGTCGATGGCCGCGCCTTCATTCGCCAGCCCGTCACGGCGAAGCGTCACCGGCAGGAAAGCCGTGCTCATCGCATCAACGAAACCGGCTTCGACCTCGGTCATCTGTTTGGTCAGATCAGGCCGTGCGTCGAATACTGGCGCCAGCGCATTCGGCGAAAGGCGCAGGACGGCCCAGAGCGGCAAGTTAGTGGCAAAGAGCGCATCATAGAGCCAGATCGGGATCGGCAGGTCCTGTTCCTCGTCCGTGAGCGGGGCGTAAGGTGCGAGCGACAGAAGGATCAGCGCCTGCGTCCGCTCCGGGTGGCGATGCGCAAATTGGAGCGCTGGCGGGACACCACCGGACATCGCGGCAACCGTTACCTTGTCGAGCCCGAGACCATCCAGCATCTCGGCAAAGGCATCGGCCTGCGCGGCAGTGGATCCGTGTGCTGGCATCGCGGAACCCGGATAGCCGAAGCGCGAGGGCGCAATCCAGCGTGTGCGTTCGGGCAGGAAGGCCTCGGCCATGAGCCGCCCCTGGTCATGTCCACCGCCTGCACCATGAATCACCAGCACTGGCGCGCCATCACCACCTTTGGCAAAGGCCACCGGGCCGAAGGAGGTCTCGATCACCTGTGCCCCGGCCTCGAGCCGCGCCGTTATGGCCCGCAGGTCGCGCATGTAGGTCCAGCCGACGACGATCAGCACGCCGCAGGTTGCGATCAGCAGGAGCCATCGGACGCGCGACCAGCGCATGGCTCAGTCAAAGCCTCCGAAGGCCAGCCCCCAATGCCCGAACAGTGCCGCCGTGACCGTGAGAACCATGACAAAGGCGAAATGATGCAAACGCCGCCCCAGGCTCCAGCCCCGCCCGCGCCAGAGAATGAGCAATACCAGCAAGATAAGCGCTAACACAGCCAGGACATCCGCCAGAACGAAAACAGCGACCAATGTTGGTTGCGGTTGGTCGATCATGTATTCCATGCCCAGTTGCAGGGCCGTAGCGAGCGCAAGCCCGGAAGCGGCGACCAGCATCCAGACCAGAACGGACGCCACGACCCCGAGACTGGTCACCAGTGTGCCCATGCGGCTGCCACCCTTCAACCCGTGCCGCCAGATCAACCCCAGGAGCGTGGTCAGCGCCAGCAGCGCCGACAGGCCGAAACCCGTGACCGCCAGCATGGGGTCATTGCCGAAACGTATTCGCTCGTATGTCATACTTCCCGAGCCATCCATCAGCCGCACGACCCGACCCGCATCGTCCCGGATCGCCATGATCCGTTCGCCGTCGGGGCCTTGCCACAGATCGGGATCAATGGGGTCATGCCTTACCATGGTGCCCACACGCATCGACGGCGCGTGGATCGCCCCGTCGGGCTGCGCCTGCACGCTGATCTGCGGCGCCATCGCTTGCAGCGGGCCGCTGAACTCGCGACGGTTGGCCAGGTAGCGCCCGGCGACTTCTTCGGCGCGGGCGCTGGCATCGGGCACGGGCTGCGGCGCGGAATCGGACAGGCCGGCCTCGGCGGCCAGATGGGCGAGGATCAGATCCGGCACGAGGAAGGGCAGGCTCGCCCCTGTGCCGCCGTTCTGCGAGATGAACACGCCCGCGCCTAGCTCGGGGATGAAGACCAGATTCGACAGGAACTCGTTCAACCCGCCCGCATGACCAAAGGCCACGGTACCGAACAGGGGCCGCGCCTGAAACCCATGCACCATGTCCGAGGCCCCGTCCAGATCGTCGAACAGCCGCGTGCGCATCTGCGCTATCGTCGCGGGGGAAAACAGCCTTGTACCGTCAATCGCGCCATCGCTCAGCAGAAATCGCAGAAAACGTCCCATATCGGCAGCCGTGCTGGCGAAGCTCCCCGCCGGGCCGAAACTGCCGATATCGACGCGGAATGCCGGATGGTTGATGCCACCCTGCACACGATAGCTGCGCGAGAGTGGCGGCTGGTCAGGGCGGGACATCGCCTCGCTATAGGTGGTGTCCACCATGCCCAAAGGGTCGAGGATACGAGCCTGCACGAACTCCTCGAAGGGTATGCCCGCCACATCCTCGATGATCTGCCCGGCCAGCGCCACGCCCCAGTTGGAATACGCGGTCACTGCCCCGCGCGGGAACACCTGATCGGGCGCGCTAGCCGCCAAGGCCTGCGGGCGCGGCAGCGCACCGGTGTCAGGGTCGAACAGGGCATAGCTGTCCTCGAAGCCGGGCCGGTGGCTCATCAACTGCGCCAGCGTCAGCGGCTCCTCACCCGGCACGGTGGCCTCGACCAGATAGCCGGAGACATCCGCCTGCAGGTCCAGCGCGCCCTCCTCGACCAGCATCATCACGCCCAGCCAGGTAAAGAGCTTGCTGATCGAGCCGATCTCGAAACGCACATCATCCGGGCCTGCGCTTGTGCCTGCCTCGATGTCGGAATACCCCCAGCCGCGCAGAATCACTTCATCGCCCAGCACCAGCGCGCCAATCGCACCCGGTACCTGCTGCGTGGTCATGAAGGCTTCCGCCAGCGCATCGAAGCGCGCGCCGAGCTCATGAATCGCAGACTCCTCGGCGTTCGCAGGCAAAATCTGCGTGATGCCTACGAACAGAACAGCCCACGTAGCGGACCGCAACCTTTCCAACCCGCATTCCATACGGTCAGAAAAAAGCGTCAAAAGCGAGGTCATCAGACCACCAATACCGCCATGCGCCGAAGCGCGAGCAGGTAACCCAGCCCGCCACAGCCCGCAATCACCGCATCCGCACGCGCGCTGACATAGGAATGGTGCCGGAAGGCCTCGCGCTTGTGGATGTTCGACAGATGCACCTCTATCACCGGCCCCGCAAAGGCAGCAAGCGCATCGAGGATGGCGACCGATGTATGCGTATAGGCCGCCGGGTTGATGATGATCCCCTGCGCCTTCCCGCGTGCCGCCTGGATCATGTCGACCAGCGCGCCTTCATGATTGCTCTGCAACAGATGCGTCTCGAGCCCCAACTCATGACCCAGCTCCGCACAGTCGCGCGCAATGTCGTCAAGCGTCTGATGGCCATAAATCTCGGGCTCGCGATGGCCCAGCAGGTTCAGATTGGGGCCGTTCAGGATATGGATCACTGGCTGTGTCATGCGCTGCCCTCGTTGCCTTTGATCAGTTTTGCCATGAACCCGCCTGCGAGAGAAGGCCTAGCGTGACGGGACGCCGCCCCCTGTCACCACACGGTTGCGCGATCTTGGCGCTGCGCTGCAGCATTTTCTCTTGCAGGACCGAAAAAGCAATGCGACGCTGATGCCGCACCGCAGCAACAAGAAGGCACCGCCCATGTTCGGCATCCTCGTCATCGCCTGTGCGCTCGGCGCGCTGATGTATCTCGCCTATCGCGGGGTCAGCCTGCTGCTTCTGGCCCCCGCGCTCGCCCTCTTCGCCGTGTTCGCGGCACAGGGTGGCCCTGTGTTGGCAAGCTATACGCAGATTTTCATGGACGCTACCGGCGGTTTCATTATCCAGTTCTTCCCGCTCTTCCTGCTCGGCGCCGTGTTCGGCAAGCTGATGGAAGTCTCAGGCTCGGCCCGTGTGCTGGCAGACGGAATCATCCGCGGCCTTGGCGCGCGACGCGCAATCCTCGCCGTGATCCTCTCCTGCGCGGTGATGACCTATGGCGGCGTGTCGCTCTTCGTGGTGGCCTTTGCGGTCTGGCCGATAGCCTCGTCCCTGTTTCGTGAGGCCGATCTGCCCAAGGTGCTGATCCCGGCGACCATCGCACTGGGGGCCTTCACATTCACCATGACCGCCCTGCCCGGCACACCCGCAATCCAGAACGCCATCCCGATGCCTTATTTCGGCACCACGCCGTTCGCCGCGCCCGGTCTGGGGGTGCTGACCGCGCTCTTGATGCTCGGGCTGGGCTGGATCTGGCTGGAGCGCCGCGCCGCTGCAATCGGGCCGGGCTATGGCGCGACCGAAGACGACGAAGACGTACCCGAAGAGAGCCTGCCCAGCCTCGCGGCGGCAGCAGGCCCGCTGGTGCTGGTGCTGCTTCTCAATCTGACCTTCACCTTTGTCATCATCCCGCGTTTGGACACTGCCTTTCTTGCCGAGGAACTCTATGGCGAGACCGATATCGGAGCGCTGCGCGGGGTCTGGTCGATCATCGCCGCGCTGACATTCGCCTCGCTGTTTCTGGTCGCGCTGAACTGGGGCCGCCTGCGCAAGCGCCTCGGTACTGCGCTGGACGAGGGCGCGAAGGATTCGCTGCTCCCGATCTTCAACACGGCAAGCCTTGTCGGGTTTGGCGCGGTCATCGCGTCACTGGCGGGTTTCACGCTGATTCGCGACTGGGTGGTCACGGTCGGCGGCGACAACCCGTTGATCTCGCTCGCCATCGGCACGAGCCTGCTTGCCGGCATGACGGGCTCGGCCTCGGGGGGCATGTCGATCGCGCTGTCCACGCTTGGCGAGACCTATCTGGAGATGGGACAGGCCGCGGGCATCTCGCCCGAACTGATGCACCGGGTCACGGCAGTCGCCACGGGCGGGCTGGACGCGCTGCCGCATAACGGGGCGGTCATCACGCTCTTGACGATCTGCGGGCTGACCCACCGCGAAGCCTATCGCGATATCGCCGTGGTCGCCGTGATCATCCCGATCATCGCGCTTGTCGTGCTGGTGACACTGGGCACGATCTTAGGCAGTTTCTGACCAACCCGCTGTTTCATCTTGCCAAAAATACTCATTGCCCGGCCCGCGTCCCGGCACAGCGCATGCGGGTCAGGCCCTCACCACATCGTCTTTTCTGCCCGCGCCGCCCATTGCGCGTCATAACTGGCCCCGTCAAAGCCGCCTTGCGTGATTTCGCTCAGGATATCGCCCGCACTGGGCAGGCCCGCACTCTCGTTCTCTGGGGACCAGAGCCGCGAGCGGATCAACGCCCGGGCGCATTGGAAATAGACCTCGGAAATCGCGAAGATGATGACCGAGCGCGGGGCCACACCCTTGCGCGCGAAACTGGCGCAGAGATCAGGCGCGGCGTTCAACCGCGCCTGCCCGTTCACCCGGATCACATTGGTCGAGCCCGACACGAAGAACATCAGCGCCGCACGCCCGTCGCTGACGATATTGCGCAGACAGTCCAGCCGGTTATTGCCGCGCCAGTCGGGGATCATCAGCGTCGCCGGGTCGGTCACGCGCACAACCGGCCCGTCATCACCGCGCGGGCTCGCCTGCACGCCCTTTGGCCCCGCAGTCGACAGGATGCAGAAGCGCGAGTGTTCGATCCAGGCCTGATAGGCCGGGGTAAGGGCCGGGGTGACCTTTGTCAGCGACGCCTCGGAGGGCGCGTCGTAGAGCGCCTCCAGCGCCTCTATGGTTCGTATGTCGCTCACGTTTTCCCTCCATCATACCCCGCCTCCTGCATCAGCCGGTTCGAGGCATCCTCGACCTGCTGCTCCAGCCTTTCCAGAAACACGCGTGGTTCCTCGCCTGCCTCGATCACCGGCAGAAACTCGACCACGGCCAGACCCGGCTTGCGATAGAGACCGTGGCGCGGCCAGAACACGCCGACATTGGTTGCCACGGGCACGCAATCCTGCCCGAGTTGCTCATAGAGCACCGCCGTGCCCACCTTGTAGGGCAGATGCGCGCCAGGGGCGACACGGGTGCCCTGCGGATAGATGATCAACTGCCCCGGCTCTCTCCAGCCATTCTTGACCGCCGCCACCATCTGTTTGATCGCCTGTCCGCGCTTGCCCCTGTCCACGGGCACGCAACCGAGGCGCAGCGCATACCAGCCGAAAATCGGCGCGTATTTGAGCTGTTTCTTCATGATGAAGCGCGGGCGAGGCAGGGCACCGAAGATGATCAGAATGTCGAAAAAGGACTGATGCTTGGCCGCGACCAGAACCGCACCATCGGGCACCTCACCGCGCACTTCCGAGCGCAGCCCGACCATCCAGGCCGCCGACCAGCGCACATAGCGGCAATAGGTATGGCAGGCGCGCAGTGCCATGTCGCGCCGGGTGATAGCGAAGGGCAGAAACACGATCGCAAGCACCACCATCGCCAGATACATCTGCACGATGAAGACCAGGGACCGGACCATCTGGACAGGATTGCGCGTCATGTCACCTCTCTGAGAAGCTTGAAAGCCGTTGCCATACTGGCCGCCCAGGCCAGCACCATGGCCAATGGTGGAATGGCAAGCGGCAGCAGCCAGCCCGCGCCTGAGAAACCCAGCCCCGAGAGCAGATGCACATTTCCGCCCGCCTCGGGTAGGGCACGCAGGGCCAGCATTCCCAGTGCGGTGCCGGCCGCCGCGCCGATGAAGGCGCGGCTCGAAATTCGGCGCACGAAAGCCAGCGCAATGAAACGATCACGCGCGCCCACGAGCCGCAGCACGCGGATCACCTGCCCGTTCGAGGCCAGCGCCGCGCTGGAGGCCAGCACGACGATCGCTGCCGTGACGCCCCCGATGAGCCCCAACGACACGAGTGCGAAGGCGCGTAACCGTCCCGCCGCCTCGGCCAGCGGGCGCCGCCAACGGGTGTGATCGTCGAAGACAGCGCCGGGGGCCTCGGCAGCAAGCCGCAGGCGCAGGCCCTGACGGTCGGGACCCTCTTCGGTCTCGGTCAGTTCGATCAGGCGCGGCAGCGGCAGAGCATCGAGTGGCAGGTCAGGGCCAAGCCAGGCTTCAAGCAGTGCCGCCTGTTCCGCCGCGACCATGACATTCGCTTCAGCTATGCCAGGCGTAGTGCGCAACACTTCAAGCACGATCGCGGTCTGCGCCTCGATCTCCTCCGGCGGGGCCGAGATGCGCACTGTGGCCGTCTGCGCCAGCGCCGCACTCCAATTCCGGGCAAGCTGGGCCGAGGTGACAGAAAGTGCCAGTGCGAATACCGCCAGAAAGGCCATCGCACTGGCACTAAGCAAGACCAGCCAGACCGATTGCCCCCGGTTCGGCACCACCAGTCGGGAAATTTCGCGCGCGCTCACAGGTCAGCCCCCGCGATTTGCAGACGCCGTCCTGCAATGCGCATCACACGCGCATTCACCTGCGCCTTGGCGAAGCGGATCAATTGCAGGTCATGGGTCGCAATCAATACAGCGGTCCCCATGCGGTTCAACTCGATCATAAGCATCATCAGGCGCTGCGACATTTCCCAGTCCAGATTGCCCGTTGGCTCATCGGCCAACAGAACATTGGGCGCTGCAATGATGGCGCGCGCCAGCGCTGCGCGCTGGCGTTCCCCGCCCGAGAGCGTCGGCGGCAGGGCCTCGGCTTGCTCACCCAGCCCTACCCAGCCCAGCAGATCGGAAAGATCGGCTTCGCGCAACGGACGACCGGTTGCAGTAAGCGGCAAACCGACATTCTGCTCAACACTCAGATGGTCGAGAAACTGGCAATCCTGATGCACCACCCCGATACGCTCGCGCGTCTCGGCCAGCGCATCGCGCGAGAGCGTCCGCACATCGCGGTCCATCAGGCGAACAACGCCGAAGGACGGCAACAATTCGCCATAGCACAGCTTGAGGAAAGTGCTTTTGCCCGCGCCTGAAGGACCCGTCAGGAAATGAAAACTGCCGGGTTCCAAGCGGACCGAGACCTCGCGGAACAGTGGCCCGCCACCATAATCATGCGCAACATCCTCGAATGCGATCATGACCACTCCAGTCTGGCACGGCAAAACAGCAATGGACTGCCCTGAAATTGGAACATGTAAGACATGATCTGCGGCCGCATTCGAGTGAGGGTTAATAGAATTTGCGTTTTTCAGACTGCTTGCTACAACATAACAGCGAAAGCTCCAATGCCCTCAATGCCCCTCGTCCCAGTGTCCGGGTGTCAAGATGCGAATAACCTGCCCGAACTGTTCGGCTCAATATGAGATCGACGCCAGCCTCCTGCCTGACGAAGGCCGAGAGGTGCAATGCTCGGCCTGTTCGCATGTCTGGTTCCAAACCGGTCCACGCGCAGCCTCGCCAGCTCCGCCTCCTGCCCCCGTCGCTCCAGAGCCCAGTCCAACCACCACGGTCGAAATTGACACTGACGGGGCAGAGACGGATCACTCTCCGGCAGTATCGCAGGTCGCGCCGCAACCGGCACCAAAGCCCGTGGATGAAAAGGTGCTGGGAATTCTGCGCGAGGAAGCCGCTTTCGAGGCCGAGGCCCGCGCGCGCGATGCCGAGCGCCTGGAGTCGCAGCCCGAGCTTGGTCTGCAGGGCAGCGCGCCATGGCCGAGGACACCTGGTGCTGAACCCGAACCCGAAACCGTGCCTGTCGAGCCCCAGAAAGGCGGGCGGGACCCGGTCGCGCAAGCGGCGTTTCCCGATATCGAGGATATCAGCGCGACCCTGGAGCCGATTAAATCGAAGCGCAAGACCGATGAGGGCCAGATAGACCTGCCCGCCACTGCGCAGGAGCGTAATCGCAGCTTTCTGCGCGGGCTGGTGATCCCTATTGCGCTGGGGATAGTCCTTATCGCGCTCTACGTCGCGGCCCCCCAGCTCAGCGCAAGCCTGCCTGCGCTTGAACCCGCGCTGACTTCCTATGTCGGCTTGGTGGACGGGCTGCGGATGAGCCTTGCGGAGATGATCGGGCGATAACTGCGCTGGTTGCCTGACGGAATGTGCGGCCCTCAAAACCGGCTTCGGTCTATTGAGCTATTACCAGAAAGCCCGGTCAGTTGCTCCCGAAGATTGAGCCCAGAACACCCCGGATCGCTTCGTCCAGCGATGAGCCGCCCCGGTCCTGACGCGCGGGCGCCTGCGCTTGCGTTGCCATCGGTGGCGTTTCCGGCGCATCCAGCACCGGGCGTTGTGGTTCGAGCATCGGCAGAGGCCGTGGGCTTTGGCCACGGTGCACACGCTGCATGGTTTCACGCCAGATCTCGGCGGGCAGGCCACCACCGGTCACACCACGTAGCGGTGAATTGTCGTCATAGCCCATCCAGACCCCGGTGACATAATCCGCCGTATATCCGATAAACCACGCATCTCGCGCAGCCTGCGTGGTACCAGTCTTCCCCGCCACCTGCCAGCCATCGAGCCGCGCGCGCCCGCCCGTGCCCTCTGCCACTACACGGGTCATCATCCATGTCAGCACCTGGGCTGAACGCTCCGAGATCACGCGCTCGCCCATCCCGTCCGATGTGCTGAAAAGCGGCGTCTTCTCGCCCAGCAACGACAGTTCCTCGATCCCAAAGGGCCGCACCGCCTGCCCACCATTCAGGATACCGGCATAGGCGGCGGTCATCTCGAGCAGGCTGGCTTCGGAGGCACCCAGCGCCAGTGCAGGCCCCTCGGCCAGATCGCTGTGCAGCCCGAACATATTGGCCACCTCGCGCACCTGCGCCCGGCCCATCGCTTCGGAGATGCGCACCGCAGGCGTATTGAGCGAACGCGCCAGCGCCTCGGTCAGGGTCACGAAGCCATGAAACTGATTGTCATAGTTGCGCGGCGACCACGGGCCGGAGCCGGGAATATTTATGGTCAGCGGCGCGTCCTCGACGATGTCGAAAGGCTCGAACCCGTTTTCCAGCGCGGCCGCATACAGGAAGGGCTTGAAGGCCGACCCAGTCTGCCGCTGGGCCTGGCTGGCACGGTTGAACCCGCCGACCGACGGGCTGCGCCCACCCACCATGCCGCGCACGGCACCATCGGCCGACATCACGACCACAGCGACTTCGGCTTCGGACCCCTCACGCACCCGCGTATCGAAGACATGGCGCACGGCCTCTTCTGCGCCGTTCTGAATTTCCGGATCGAACGTGGTGCGCATCAGCACATCTTCGGTGGTGTTGCGCGTCAAGTAAGCGGGGCCGGACCGCATCAGCCAGTCTGCGAAATGGATACCGCGCTGCGATTCGGCCTGTTGCGAGAGTGTCGCCGGGAAAGCACGCGCCTCGACCACCTCGTATTCGGTCAGATAGCCCTGTTCGGCCATCAGACCGATCACGACATTGGCCCGAGCCTGGGCGCGGGCGAGGTTGCGGGTAGGCGCAAAATTTGAGGGCGCGACCAGTAGCCCCGCGAGCATCGCGGCCTCTGCGGGGCCGAGGTCATTGGCCGAGCGGCTGAAATAGCGCTGCGCCGCGGCCTCAAAACCGCGCGCGCCCGCACCGAGAAAAGCGCGGTTCATGTAGATGGTCAGGATCTCGTCCTTGGAGAATTTTGCCTCCAGCGCGAAGGCGAACGGCAACTCCTGAATCTTGCGCCAGACGGTGCCCCGACGGCAGTCGGCTTCATACGCGGCCTCGGAAGCCCATTGCTCGGGGTCGAATTCGACACCGAGGCAGAGCAGTTTCGCCACCTGCTGCGTAATGGTCGAGCCACCGGCGCCGGAAAAGGCTCCGCGCCCCGATTGCAGGTTGGAACGGATTGCGCCTGCGATGCCGCGCGGGCTGATCCCGAGATGGCGGTAGAAGCGGCGGTCTTCGGTGGCGATGATCGCATTCTTAAGATGCGGCGAGACAGTGTCGGCAGTAATCACTCCGCCAAAGGTTTCGCCACGCCATGCAAAGACCGAGCCATCGGCGTCCATCATCGTGACCGACCCGCGCGCGCGGGCGTCGAGCAGATCGCCAAGCGGTGGCATGCTGATGTAGAAATAGGCTGTCGCGAGAAACAGAAGCACAGCAATCGTCGCCCCAAGGCGCCATGTCACGCCCCAGATGATGCGCCATACAAAGCTGACAAAGCCAGTGACGAGCCGCACAACGATATTGCCGCCGCGTTTGCGGGGCGCCTCGCGTCGCGTGGCCGCCCGGCGCTGCGGTGCCGCTTTCGCCTTTCTGGAAGGTTTCAGATCGCGACGATCGGCGACCAATCGTCGACCACCCTTTGCAGAGTTTTTCATCTCTTGCCCTGTTCTCGTCGCGATGTCTGCCCGACCCGCCTGACTGGTTACTGCCTCTCTTTTGCCATTCCCGAGGCGAAAACACCACTGCCTTTGGGCCAGCTTACCCGGTTGTGACCTATTGGCGCGATCCCGCTAGCGCATAATTTTTATGCAGTGACTATTTTTTTTGCACATTTATTTCCATTTTGCCGCAACAGCTCCCGCCGCGACGCAGCAAGATGTTGAGACTCACCGCCAGCCCACTCCTGATTATGAGCGTGCGACCAGATGGACACTCGCTCGAGAGAAAGGGGATGACCTGTGAAATACATCATAGCGGCAATCAAACCGTTCAAACTTGAAGAGGTCCGCGAAGCGCTGACAGCGATCGGCGTGCGCGGGATGATGGTAACGGAAATAAAGGGCTTCGGGGCACAGTCGGGCCATACCGAGATCTATCGCGGTGCCGAATATGCCGTGAATTTCGTGCCCAAGCTGAAGCTGGAAATCGCGGTTTCGGACGCGATGACCGATCAGGTTGTCGAGACACTGCAGAAGACCGCGCGCACCGACAAGATCGGTGACGGCAAGGTGTTCGTGCTCGATCTGCAGGCCGCCACGCGCGTGCGGACAGGTGAAACCGGGGATGACGCGCTCTGAGAGCGTGGGCGAGATAATTCAGAGAGGACCAATGCAGATGCAACTGAAAAAGATACTCCCTCTTGCGGCGCTGAGCGTGGCTCTGCCGACATTGGGGCTCGCACAGGAAGCCGAAGAGGCCGTTGATGCGCTCGAAGCCGTAACCGCACTGAACACCGAAATGGTGTTCATCATGAACTCGCTGCTGTTCCTGATCGGCGGGTTTCTGGTGTTCTTCATGGCCGCCGGGTTCTGCATGCTGGAAACAGGGCTGGTGCGCTCGAAGAACGCGGCAATGCAGGCCACCAAGAACGTGGCGCTGTTCTCGCTTGCGGGGATCGCCTATTTCGTCGTCGGCTTCAACCTGATGTATCCGCTCGGTGACTGGGTGATCGAGGGTTGGCTCGGGGGCATCTCGCCGACCGTGCTCGAGCCCGTTGGCGTTGGCCTCGATGAGGTTGACGATATAGAATATGCCTCGATCGGGTCGGATTTCATCTTCCAGCTCATGTTCTGTGCCGCGACCGCCTCTATCGTGTCGGGTGCCGTCGCCGAGCGCGTGAAGCTCTTTCCCTTCCTGATCTTCGTGGTCGTGCTGACCGGCATCATCTACCCGATCCAGGCCTCCTGGAGCTGGGGCGAAGGCTTCCTCGATGAACTGGGCTTCCTTGACTTCGCGGGCTCGTCGATCGTGCACGGCGCAGGGGCATCGGCCGCACTTGCTGGCGCACTTATCGTTGGCTCGCGCTATGGCAAATACAGCAAGGATGGCAAGGTCAACGTCATGCCCGGCTCCAACCTGCCGCTGGCCACGCTGGGCATGTTCATCCTGTGGTTCGGCTGGTTCGGCTTCAACGGTGGCTCGCAGCTTGCCATGGGCACCATTGCCGATGTCGCCGATGTCAGCCGGATCTTCTCGAACACCAACCTCGCCGCCTCGGGCGGTGCCGTGGCGGCGCTGATCCTGTCCACCATCCTTTACAAGAAGCCTGACCTGACCATGGTGCTCAACGGCGCGCTGGCCGGGCTCGTGTCGATCACGGCCGAGCCACTGACCCCGGGTCTGGGCATGGCCACGCTGATCGGTGCCGTGGGCGGTGTGATCGTGGTGCTGACCATCCCGCTGCTCGACAAGATGAAGATCGACGATGTGGTGGGCGCGATCCCGGTGCACGGTTTTGCTGGCATCTGGGGCACGCTTGCTGTGGTTCTGACCAACCCGGACGCGACAATCACGGCACAGGTCATCGGCATCGTGCTGATTTTCGGCTTCATGTTCGCGGCCTCGCTGGTGGTCTGGCTGATCCTAAAAGCCGTCATGGGAGTCCGTGTCAGCGACGAGGATCAGGTGACCGGTCTCGACAAGAGCGATCTGGGGATGGAAGCCTATCCCGAGTTCAGCAACACCTGACACCCACGACGATCGACACTGCAAAGCCCCGCCTTTTTGGCGGGGCTTTCGCATCCCTGAAGGGCATCCCTGCTCGCCCGCGCCCCGTCGCGGCGGGGCGCGGGCGGGTTCAGCGCAGGCTGCGCCCCTTCACAACCGAATCCGCCCCGAACCGCGCGCGCAGCCGGTCCATGGCGCGCTCTGCCTCGGCACGGCGCCCGGCTTCGGGATCGAGCAGATCGGCGCTGAAGCCCGGTCCACTATCCGCGGTCAGTTCAGATATCCCGACTCCGAGCAACCGAAACGGTGCGGCCTCCATTGCAGGGGTCAAGAGTGGCTGAGCAGTGCGAAAAATTACATCCACCAGCGCTGTAGGCGCAGGCAGACTCTGCCTGCGTGTCAGTATGCGGTGATCCGCGCGCTTGAGCTTGAGCGTCACCACCCGCCCGGCCAGCCCCTTCGCCTTGGCCCGCGCCGAGACCTGATCGGCCAGCCGCCACAGATGGCCCTCCAGCAAATCCGGGTCACGCAAGTCCTCGGAAAATGTCGTCTCCTTCGAGATCGACTTCACATTCGGATCACGCGCCACGATGCGCGCGTCCTGGCCGCGGGCGAGATGCCAGAGCCGCACGCCCATTGAACCGAAGCGCGCCACCAGATTGGTCTGCTCCCAGCGCAACAGGTCGTCGATGGTGACAATCCCCGCGCGTTCCAGTTGCCCGCGCAGCGCAGCCCCCACGCCCCAGATGATCCCCACCGGCTTGCCGCGTAGAAACGCCTCAGTCTCGGCCCGGCTGATGATCGAGAACCCGCGTGGCTTGTCGATATCCGAGGCGATCTTGGCGAGAAACTTGTTATGCGACAGCCCCACCGAGCCGGTCAGATGCAACTCCCGCTCCATCCGCTGCAAGAGCCGCGCCAGCATCACGGCTGGCGGCGCGCCATGCAGACGCGCCGTCCCGCTCAGGTCCAGAAAGGCTTCGTCGAGCGAGAGCGGCTCTATGGCCGGTGTCAGGTCTTCCATCATCGCGCGGATCTCGCGCGAGGCCGCCACATAGGCCTCGAATCGCGGCTTGACCACCTCTGCCTCAGGGCAAAGCTGCAGTGCCTTGAACATCGGCATGGCCGAGCGCACGCCGTGGATGCGAGCGATATAGCAGGCCGTTGTCACCACACCGCGCCGCCCCCCGCCCACGATCACCGGCTTGTCGCGCAGTGCCGGGTTGTCGCGTTTCTCGACGCTGGCATAGAACGCATCGCAATCCATATGCGCGATCGTCAGATCGAACAGTTCTGCCCCCGCAACCAGACGGCGCGAGTGGCAGGCGGGACAGCGCGCGCCTTGGTCAAACCGGGTGAGGCAGTCACGACAGAGAACGGACATGGGCGCAGTCTACTCTGCGCCCTCTTGGCTGACCATCGGAATTCAGGGGCGCGCGATGTCGCAATCCATGCTGCGCGCGACAAGGCGCAGACAGGCGCGCTCGGCTTCTGTCTGCGTGAGACCCGCAACACTTGCTTCAAACCGCCCCGAGACCTGCCGAATGCGGCTGACACCATTGCCCAAGGCCGCCGCCTCGGCCATCTTGACAGTGATCAGGCTGCGCTCGGCGGCGGCGCGCGAGTGGAATTCGCCCAACGAGACGCCCCAAAGCCGCCCGGTATCCGATGTAGAGAGGCGCACCGTCTCGCCCCATTGCGCCGCCTGAGCCTCGGTCGCGGTGGTAATGCTGTGCGCATCGGGCTCAGCGCGGCCGACGCTTGGAGTACTAGTCAGAATGATATCGGGATTGGCCGCAGGCATCCGGCGCTCTGGCGTCAGATCAAGATCCGCGCTGAGAACTTCCTGAGACTCGGCTGCCATCGCAGGTGAAGCCGGAGGGTTCGCTGCGGCCGGGTCAGGCAGGAAGGCGGTCTCGCCACCGATCCAGACAGTATCCTCCCCTAGAATCGGCTCTGCCTGCGCATGCGCGGAAGCAGCGAATGCTTCACTCTCTTCGGTCCGCGGGTCTTCGCTCAAGGCTATTGTCTCAGCTTCGACTGGCGCTTCGGCGCCGTCCTCAACTGCATCGGCACGCGCCATGTCCTGCCCGGCCTCAGCTTCGATCTCTGCCGGGTCCGTCGCACTGGCGCGGGCCCCGTCGGCCAGATCTTCGGAAAGATCGGCCTCTGCCTCATCGTCCAGAGCAGCCAGATCCGCCGGCTCAGCAACAGAGAATCCTGCCTCGACAGCTGCTGCGAGGTCGACATCCTCTTCGCCGGCCGAGATCGCCAGTTCGGTGGCCAGGTCGTCGGGCCGAGGCCTTGGCGTCACGGCAAGTGCTTCTGGGGCGAGTGCGGCGACAACAGGCGAGAGATCCTCTGGCTCGGGATCCGGGGATGGCTCCGAGGCCGCAGCAGCAACCGCCGTCTCGACACTCTCGCGCACGGCAAGCAGCAACTCGTCATCCGGCGCTGGCAGCGGGCGGGGCTGGGGACGCGGGCTCTTGCGCACCGCCAGTTGCAGCCGGATGGTCTTTGCGGCGGCTGTCGGGTCATCATCGCCATTACGCGCGGGCGTGGCAGGGGCCTGGGCCACGGCAGCCGGCGCTCCACGCCGGCCTTGATAATCGGGTGTGCGCGGCGCGCGCGTTGCCACACGCGCATTCGCGCGGCGGAAGCCAATATCAAGCAGTTCGGCGACATGGGCATTGCGTGCCGCCGCCGATGTGCCGCCGAACATCGTTGCGATGATATGCCGCTCGCCGCGCCGCGCCGAAGCAGTCAGGTTGAACCCGGCAGCCCGTGTGTATCCGGTCTTGATCCCGTCAGCGCCTGTGTAGCTGTCCAGAAAACGGCGGTTGGTATTTGCGACCCGCGTCACGCCCGCATCCTCGCTGCGGCGCGAGAAAAGATTGAAATACTGCGGGTAGTCAAAATAAAGCTGGCGCCCCAGAATGGTCATGTCGCGTGCGGTCGAAACATGCCCCGACTGCGTCAGGCCATGCGGGTTGCGGAATGTCGTGTTGTTCATGCCCATGGCGCGGGCCGTGCGCGTCATGCGCTCGGCGAAGGCCTCGACCGAGCCGGAAATCCCTTCGGCGATCACCACGGCCGCATCATTGGCCGAACGCAAGGCCGCAGCACGGATGAGATAGCGCAGCGACAATTTCTGCCCCTGTCGCAAGCCGAGGCAAACACAGGTTTGCTGTGTGGCACGCTTGCTGGTGGTGAATTTCGTCTCAAGCGTGACTTCGCCATGCTTGATGGCCTCGAACGCGACATAGATCGTCATCAACTTGGTTAGCGAGGCTGGGTGCAACCGGGTGTCGTGATTGCGCGCGAAGATCACTTCGCCGTTGCGGGCGTCCATGACCATGGACGCATAGGGCGCAGCACCCGCCATGCCTGCCGCGAACACGACACACAATATAGCTGGCATAACCAGCGCATCACGAAGCCATCGGATGACCTGCGCCTGCATTCTTTGCCTCTGACCTGTCCCGCGGTTGGTTTTTTGATACGGGATCACTGCTGAATAAAAGTTACCACGCCGCTCGATGCAATAAAAGTATGTTTTTTCAATGTTTTTAATGTGTTTCTTAAAGCGCTCACATATAGATATAGCGTCCTTTGGCAGCACAATCACAATATCAGCGCCATCGTCAGTCCGCTGCGGTGCCATGACGCGCCGCGCCCGCACAAACGCTGCCCGAGTCGCGCGCGCGGGCGCGTCTTAGCTCCCGTCGATCCAGCCGATCAGATCGGGCAATTCGCCCAAATGCGACAGCGCGCGGAAACGGGCATGGTGTATCGGCACCTCGGCCTGTTCTATCTCCCATTCCAGACCATGGGGCACATGGACACCCCAGCCGCCAGCGAGAATCGGCGCGACCACATCCGAGCGCATCGAGTTGCCCGCCATCAGCGCGGCCTCCGCCCCTTCGCCATGCCGGGCGAAGATGCGTGCATAGACCTCGGGCGTCTTCTCCGACACGATCTCGATCGCGTCGAAGCTGTCCCCCAGCCCGGATTGCGCGAGTTTGCGCTCCTGATCCAGCAGATCACCCTTGGTGATCAGCACCAGCCGGTGGGTCGGCGCGAGCGCTCCGATGGTCTCTTCCACATGCGGTAGCAATTCAATCGGATGGCGCAGCATCTCCTGCCCGGCGGCCAGCAATTCGGCAATCACCGCAGCGGGCACCCGCTCCTCGGTCACCTCGATCGCAGTCTCGATCATCGAGAGCACGAAACCCTTGATCCCGAACCCGTACTGCCCAAGGTTACGCCGTTCCGCCGCCAACAGCCGCGCCATGAGTGATTCGCGGTCTGTATAGTCAACCAGTAACGAGGCGAAATGCTCCTGCGTCATGCGGAAGAAGCGCTCGTTATGCCAGAGCGTATCATCTGCGTCGAAACCGATAGTCGTGATGCGCCGCATGACGATGTCCTGAGATGAAGGGGTTTTCACACTGAGCAGTTACGCTATATTGCATCCGAAGTTTCTAATCCACACGTCAGAGAGGCGCCGGAGCCGGATGATCCTCGATCCGAAAATGTCCAGTGACGACCCCAAGGGCCCCGAGGGTGATGGCGTTGTCGTCACCAAGACGCGGACGCGCACGCAGCGCCCGCCGATGTACAAGGTGCTGTTGCTGAATGACGATTACACTCCGATGGAGTTCGTGGTGCACGTGCTTGAGCGGTTTTTCGGTATGTCCCATGCCATGGCGTTTGACATCATGCTGACCGTGCACAAGAAAGGCGTGGCCGTGGTCGGCGTTTTCTCTTACGAGGTGGCCGAGACCAAGGTGGCTCAGGTGATGGATTTCTCGCGCCGCCATCAACACCCGCTGCAATGCACGCTGGAAAAGGAATAAGGCGCCGCGCGCCCCATGACCCTGTCCCCTGCCCTTTACGCCGACCCCGCCCCGCGCGCGGTTCGTCTGGCCATCGCGCTTGAGAGCGAGGGGCTGGCTCTGCACCAGGGGCGGGTTTGCATCTACCGACCCCGCGCGGGTGAGGATTTTTCACCCCTGCACATGAATCAGATCCATCTGATGCAGAGCTTCTTCCCCGATCACATGGCGCTAGCCGCAGCCGGGCATCAGGTCGGCACAAGCTCTATCCCGGCGCCCTCTGCACTGATCTGTCTGCCGCGATCCAAGTCCGAAGGGCTAGGCTTGATTGCCGAGGCCGTGGCTCAGGGCGCGCAGATCGTGCTGGTGGACGGGCAGAAGACGGACGGGGTGGAAAGCGTGCTGAAGGCCGTGCGGATGCGCGCGGCGACCAAGGGCATCGTCTCGAAAGCCCATGGCAAGCTGTTCTGGTTCGCGCCCAGTGGTGAGGATTTCAGCGACTGGGCGCTGCAGGAGGCGGTTGTCACCGACACGGCACTGGGCGAGTTCCAAACCCTGCCGGGACTGTTTTCTGCCGATGGTGCAGACCCGGCCTCGCAGCTCCTGGCACAGGCACTGCCCGAAGACCTGCCTGCGCAGATGGCCGACCTGGGCGCGGGCTGGGGGTATCTGTCGGCTGCCTGCCTGGCGCGCAGGGGTGTCGAGCACCTGCATCTGGTCGAGGCGGAGGCCCGCGCGCTCGATCTCGCGCGCCGCAATATCACCGATCCACGCGCTCGGTTTCACTGGGCCGATGCTACCAGCCTGACCCTGCCCGAACCGCTCGACGGCGTGGTGATGAACCCGCCCTTCCACACCAGCCGCAAGGCGCAACCCGCCCTCGGGCTCGCCTTCATCGCTGCGGCGGCCCGGATGCTGAGCAGGCGCGGACAAGTGTGGATGGTCGCCAACCGGCATCTGCCCTATGAAGGGGCACTCGGCGAGTTGTTCGCACAACATGATATCCTGACCGAAACCGGCGCGTTTCGCGTCTGGCATGCCAGTGGTCCGCGCACCCGCGGCAAGACCGTCCTCCGTCACAGAAGGTAGGCGCACATGAGCTATTCGATTTCCGGCAAGACTGCGATCATCACCGGGGCGGCCAATGGTGTAGGGCTTGCGATTGCCCGACATTTCGTCGATCAGGGCGCAAATGTCGTGCTGGTGGACCGCGACGAGAGCAAGCTGAAAACAGAGGTCGCGAGTTTTTCGGGCGCGGATGAGCACGCCATCTTCTTCGCGGGCGATCTGCGTGAGCGACTGACACTGGCCAATCTGTTGTCAGCCACGGTCGATGCCTTTGATCGCGTGGATATCCTCGTGAATGCAACGCGGCAATGCACTGCCTCTGACCCGCTCGACGACCAGAGCGATGCCGTGCATGCTGCGCTGCAGCAGAACCTTCTGGCCAGCATGCGCCTGAGCCAGATCGTCTCGCGGCGCATGATTGCACAGGCGAAGGGGTCGGAAGAGCGGCGCAATGCCATCGGCTCGATCGTCAACCTGTCATCGATTGCCGCGCGGCGGACGCAGCCCGAGTTGATGGCCTATTCCATCGCCTCGGCAGCGCTTGATCAGATGACCCGCTCGATGGCGGTGGCGCTGGCGCGCCACCGAATCCGGATCAACGGGGTCGCGCTGGGCAGTGTCATGAGCGCAAATCTGAAAGAGCAGATGAACGAGCATGAAGATTATCGCGAGAATATCCTGCAGCAGACCCCAATGGGGCGGATCGGTGCCGCCTCGGAAGCGGCCGAGGCCGTGCAGTTTCTGGCCTCGGATGCAGCGGCCTTCATGACCGGCCAGATCATCACGATTGATGGCGGGCGCACCTTGCTCGACCCGGTGTCGGTGCCTGCGCATTGAGAGGCAAAGTCGCGGTGTGACGCAGCCTTTTTCCTTGCCTGTTCGAGGAGGGCGACACTCCCTGCTGAGAACGGAAATAATCTGTCTTGCAGCGGCTCAGCCAGCCATGCATGTCGCGACTGCCGCCTCAGTCTGCACTATCAGCCCAGGGCGCTGGGCCCGCAGGCTCTCAAGCCGGGCTTCTTCGGCGGCGCGGTTCACCGGTCTGCGTTCGGCACTTGCACCGGGCGTATGACGGGTGCAGAACAGGACCGGCTCGCGGGGCCAGGCGCAGATATGCAATGTGGTGCGGGGCTCGACCGCTTCGCTCATGCGATAGCCGCGTGCGACGGCACGCTCTGCCTCGGCAATCTCCCGATCAAGCGCGACTAGTTCGGCTTGTGCGGCGCGCAGGCATGTCTGCTGTGGCGTCGCGCAAGCCGCAATCAGCCCTGCAACCAAGGTAAATCCAAAGATGTACCGCACCGCCTTTTCCATCCTGCCAGCCTAACGAGGCGTATCGCGCAGAACAAGCTATCCCTTTCACCTTGGCGAGCGTTTGGCGAGGATACGCTGCAGGGTGCGGCGGTGCATGCTAAGCCGCCGTGCGGTCTCGGAAACATTGCGGTCGCATTGCTCATAGACCCTCTGGATATGCTCCCAGCGCACGCGATCTGCCGACATCGGGTTTTCGGGCGGTTCGGGCAGGGGCTCCTCGGGGTTGGCCAGCAAGGCGCGGATCACCTCATTGGCATCAGCGGGTTTCGACAGATAATCCGTCGCACCGATCTTCACCGCTGCCACGGCAGTGGCAATCGCACCGTAACCGGTCAGCACAACGATCCGCGCATCGTCGCGGATTTCGCGCAAGGTCTCGACCACGTCGAGCCCATTGCCATCCTCCAGCCGCAGGTCGATCACGGCATAGGCCGGGGGCCGAGCACGCGCGAGGACCTTGCCCGCTGCCACAGACCCGGCAGTTTCCACGGCAAACCCGCGCTTTTCCATCGCGCGCGCAAGACGCTTGAGGAACACCTCGTCATCATCAACCAGCAAAAGGGTCGGGTCCGGGCCTAGATCGTGCTGCACGCTGTCGGGCATGGTCAAACTCTCTGTCATGTCCCGGAAAGCTAGAGCGCGAATGTAGGGAGGTCAATTCCGGGCACGTTCAGGCATTGTCGATGAAACAGGCCAGCGTGTCGGCCACCTGCGCGGGCGACTGGTCCCGGCGGATCACTTCAACAAAACCATGGCCGGGCAACAGCAGATAGCTGAAGGTCGAATGGTCGATCAGATAGAAATCGTCATCCGTTTCCTGAATCGCGTAATACATCCGATAGGCGCGCGCCGCATCGCGGATCTGCTCTTCGCTGCCGGTGAGCCCAATCATATCCGGATGCATGAAGCGCACGAATTCGGCCAGTGCCTCGATCGTGTCGCGCTGATGGTCGACCGAGATGAAAACCGGTGTCACGCTGTAGCCGCGCTCGGCTAGCAGATCGACCGCCTGTGCATTCCGCGCGGTGTCGAGTGGGCAGACATCGGGGCAGAACGTATAACCGAAATATATCAGTACCGGGCGGTCGGCGAAGTCGGCATCCGTCACTGTCTGACCTGTATGATCGACCAGTTCGAATGGCCCGCCGATACTGCCGGACCCGCCCGCAACCGATGTGGCGCGACACTGGTCGAACCCGGATTGCTGCGAGCTTGAATAGACCATGAAGCCTAACCCGCCCAGTAAAGCGGCCACCGAGGCAAGCGCGAGCGTTGAATAAAGACGAATCATGACGACCTCATGGCGTTTCGTACGGTCCCTTGATGCCGCAGGCAATGCGCCCTAACAATCCCAATTGGCGCAAGTGTGACAACGCGTCCATACCCCGGAGCGCTCATGCAGACCCCTACCTTTGGCGAAATCTCGCAGGATTATCGTGGTGAATGGGTGCGCTTGCGCACCATGACATATTTGCGCATGGTCGCTCTGGCCGGACAAGGTGCTGCGCTGCTCGTGGCGCATTTCTATTTCGGGCTACGCTTCCAGGTCCCGCTCGTCTGGCTGGTGATGGGTGCGGCTGCGCTCTCGATCCTGGCGTCGCTGCTGCTGTTTCCGCAGTCCAAGCGGCTGTCGGATTCCGAGGCTATGCTGACCTTCCTGTTTGATATCGCGGTGCTGATCTGCCTGCTTTACCTCACTGGCGGAGTGACTAACCCGTTTTCACTTCTGGTGATGGCGCCGGTTGCGGTTTCGGCGATGGCGCTCAAGCCGCGCTCAACCCTGCTGCTCGCTGTGGTCGCCGTCGCTCTGCTGACGCTGATAAGCGTGACCTACCAGCCCTTGCGCTTTGCCGATGGCACAGCCCTGACCGTTCCGCCCATTTTCGCCTTCGGATTCTGGGCGGCCATCGTGACCGGCATTGCCTTTCAGGCCTTTTACGCGCACAGGGTCGCCTCCGAAGCCAGTACGATGGCCAATGCCCTTCTGGCAGCGCAAATGGCGCTCTCGCGCGAACAGAAACTGACCGATCTGGGCGGGGTTGTGGCGGCCACGGCGCATGAGTTGGGTACGCCGCTGGCCACGATCAAGCTGGTCAGCTCGGAGCTGGCTGACGAGTTGCGGGACAATCCCGATCTGCGCGAAGATGCTCGCCTGCTGGTCGAGCAGGCCGACCGTTGTCGCGATATCCTGCGATCGATGGGGCGCGCGGGCAAGGAAGACACTCATCTACGCCGTGCGCCGCTCGAGACGATTCTGATGGAGGCGGCAGAGCCTCATCGCGACCGCGGCAAGCAAGTGCATTTCCTGCTGGCACCCGGCCCCGGGGGAACTGAGGGGCAGCCTGTCATCCTGCGCCGCCCCGAGATCATCCACGGGCTGCGCAATCTGATCCAGAACGCTGTCGATTTCGCGGCCACGCAGGTCTGGGTTCAAGCCGAATGGACCGAGACCAGGCTGATCGTCCATATCATCGACGATGGACCCGGCTTCCCGCCGACTCTTCTGGGCTATCTTGGGGAGCCATTTATCCGACGCCGCCGTGACCCGGACCGCTCCCGCCATCGGCCCGATTACGAGGGCATGGGGCTAGGGCTGTTCATTGCAAAGACGCTGCTGGAACGCACGGGCGCACAGCTGGACTTCGCCAATTGCGACGGCCCTGTACCCGAGTTGCCCGGCGCCCCGGTGCTCAATGGCGCCCATATCCGGCTGGACTGGCCACTTGGGCGGATCGCCGTAGATGCCCGCGAAATGCTTGCGCCCAATCTCACCATCACTTCTTGAGCTGGCCGGCACATCTGGGAATGGACAACTCCGGCGTTTTTGATACAGTTGAAAAATACGTGGAGGTCAGACAGGATGGCACTTCCCCTCGCTCCGATTGCCGTTGTGGCAGCGAAATACGGCGCAGTCGCACTTGCAGGTTACACTCTCGCGCGACAGGTACATGTCGGGCACACCGATCAGCGGGCCGAAGATGCGCTGGACGAAGTGCATGAAGGCGTGAGCGCCCATCGCCCCCGTGACCGCGATCAGGTGAATGCCGCTGTGCGCTTTCGCCGCGTGATCCGGCTGGGCACCAACGGACCCGGCATCGAGATCGATGCCTCGGCGGTGGGCCGGATACGGATGCGCCGTTTGTGAGCCGACTGACGCTTTATTACAGCGACGCCTCACCTTACGCGCGCAAATGCCGCGTTTTGGCGCATGAGGCCGGTCTGATGGATCAGATCACACTCGTGATGGGCTCGGGCACTCCGCTCGACCCCGGCACAGCCCCAGTGGCCGCAAACCCGCTCGGCAAGATCCCGACATTGCTGCGCCCGGATGGTGCAGCCCTATATGATAGCCGCGTGATCTGCCAGTATCTGAACGCGCGAGCCGAAGCAGGCCTCTACCCCGAGGGCGCGCGACGCTGGGACGCGCTGGTGCTGGAGGCAACCGCCGATGGCATGCTCGATGCGGCGCTGGCAATGGTCTATGAGACGCGGCTGCGCTCCGAGGCGCAGCGCAGTGCTGCGATTGTCGAGGGGCAATGGCAGAAGATCGATCGCAGTCTCGATGTGATCGAGGCGCGCTGGATGGCCTATCTGGCCGGTCCGCTTTGCATCGGTCAGATCGCACTGGGCTGCGCACTCGGCTATCTGGACCTGCGCCACGCCGTGCACGACTGGCGGGCAACACGCCAGGACCTGGCCCGCTGGGAAGCGCGCCTTGCCGAACGAAAGTCGTTTCAGACAACGCGACCGCCTGCGAGCTGAGGCGGTGTTTGCGCTAATTATAACACGGGTACGGAATCCCTCTGAAAATGGGCTTGCCTGCGACACCTTAACCCGCTTTGGCGGCTGGACGGCTTTGGCAAACCCCGCTAAATACCGCAATCAGAAGGCTGTGGTGAAACCATGGCCAAAGTGACTATTGAAGCCATCGTACCCATTAAGAGGGAGAAAGCCCGTGTCCCAAGCTGATGACACCGAAAGCAGCCGCAGGGATTTCATCTATTACGCCACGGCGGGTGCCGGGGTCGTGACTGCAGGCGCCGCCGTGTGGCCGCTGGTCAATCAGATGAACCCTTCGGCAGATGTCGAGGCACTTTCGTCCATTTTCGTCGATATTGGCGGGCTCGAGCCCGGCAGTCAGTTGACAGTGAACTTTCTCGGCAAGCCGGTTTTCATCCGCCGCCGGACTCAGGAAGAGATCGACGCGGCGCGCGCTGTGGATGTATCGGAGCTTTCCATCGACCGCGACTCGCGCAATCCGAACAAGCCCGGCACCGATGCCTCGGATGAGAACCGCACCATGGACGACGCTGGCGAGTGGCTTGTGATGATTGGGGTCTGCACGCATCTGGGTTGCGTACCGCTGGGTGATGGCGCAGGTGATTTCGACGCGTGGTTCTGCCCCTGCCATGGCTCTCACTACGATACAGCAGGCCGCATTCGTCGCGGCCCGGCGCCGGAAAACATGCACATTCCGGACGCGCAGTTCGTCGACGATACTACGATTCAGCTCGGTTAAGGGAGTAACGACATATGGCTGGTATTCCACACGACCATTACGAGCCCAAGACAAACGCCGAGAAGTACATGCACCGGCGTCTTCCGATTGTCGGGCTGATCTACGACACAATCATGATTCCGACGCCCAAGAACCTCAACTGGATGTGGATCTGGGGCGTTGTGCTGGTGTTCTGTCTCGTTCTCCAGATCGTGACCGGCATCGTCCTGGCGATGCATTACACTCCTCATGTTGACATGGCGTTCGCCAGCGTCGAGCACATCATGCGCAACGTCAATGGCGGCGCGATGATGCGTTACCTGCACCAGAACGGCGCGATGCTGTTCTTCTTTGCCGTCTATCTGCACATGTTCCGCAGCATGTATTATGGCAGCTACAAGGCACCGCGCGAGATCACATGGATAATCGGCATGCTGATCTATCTGGCCATGATGGCCACGGCCTTCATGGGCTACGTGCTGCCCTGGGGTCAGATGTCGTTCTGGGGTGCCACAGTGATCACCGGCCTGTTCGGCGCGATCCCAGGCATCGGCGAGACGCTGCAAACGTGGATCCTTGGCGGCCCCGCGGTGGATAACGCCGCGCTCAACCGCTTCTTCTCGCTGCATTATCTACTGCCGTTCGTGATCCTTGGTCTGGTCATCGTCCATATCTGGGCGTTCCATACCACCGGCAACAACAATCCGACCGGGGTCGAAGTGCGTCGTGGCTCAAAGGAAGAGGCGGAGAAGGACACGCTGCCCTTCTGGCCCTACTTCGTCATCAAGGACTTGTTCGCGCTCGCTGTGATCCTGGCTCTGTTCTGGGCTGTGGTGGGCTTCATGCCGAACTTCCTTGGCCACACCGATAACTATATCGAGGCCAACCCGCTGGTGACCCCGCCGGAGATCGTGCCGGAATGGTACTTCCTGCCCTTCTACGCAATCCTGCGCGCCTTCACCTCGGATGTGTGGATCGTGATTGCGGTCAACTGGCTGACCTTCGGTATCGTGGACGCAACCTTCTTCGGCGTGCTGGCGATGTTCGGTTCGATCTTTGTGTGGGCACTGCTGCCCTGGCTCGACACTTCCTCGGTGCGGTCTGGTCGCTATCGCCCGATGTTCAAGATCTGGTTCTGGCTCTTCATCGTGAACTTCGTGGTGCTGACCTGGGCCGGGGCGATGCCTGCCGAGGGGATCTACACCAATATCGCGCTGATCGGCACGGCCTACTGGTTCGCCTATTTCCTCGTGATCATGCCGCTGCTGGGTGTGCTCGAGAAACCGCTCCCGGTGCCTGAAACGATCGAGGAGGATTTCAACGAGACCTTGAAATCCAAGTCTGGTGACGGCGGTCCCAAAGGCCCTGCGCCTGAACCGATCCCTGCTGAGTAACGGCAACCCGAAAGGACCTGACTGATGAAACTCAAGACCCTTGCCGTTGCTGCCCTCTCGGCTCTGGCGCTGGCTCTGCCCGGCACCATGGCCGAGGCCACCAAGGTGAAAGGCGAAGTCACCAATTTCGACTTTTCCTTTCAGGGCCTGACCGGCACTTATGACCGTAACCAGTTGCAGCGCGGGCTGCAGGTCTATCACGAAGCCTGCGCCTCCTGTCATGGGCTGCAATATGTGGCCTTCCGCACGCTGTCGGACCCCAATGGTCCGGAACTGCCCGAAGACCAGATGCGCGCCTTCGCCGACATGTATGAAATCTGGGACGAAGACCTGCGCGACTGGCGGCCCGCGACTGGTCCCGATCACTTCCCCGAGTCGCAGTTCGAGGGCGCACCGGATCTCAGCCTGATGACGAAGGCCCGCGCGGGCTTCTCGGGCCCCTATGGTCTGGGCATCAACCAGCTTATGAAAGGTATCGGTGGGCCGGAATATGTGGCTTCATTCCTGCTGGGCTACACCGGTGAGGAAGACTTCCAGGCCGGGTCGATGTTCTATGAGAACAAGGCCTATGGTGGCTGGGTCTCTATGGCTCCCGTGTTGTTTGACGATATGGTGTTCTACGAGGATGGCACACCTGCCACCGAGCAACAAATGGCGCTTGACGTGGCGGCATTCCTGACGTGGACGGCCGAACCGAAATTGGTCGAGCGCAAGCGCGCCGGGTTCATCGGCGTGATCTTTCTGTCGGTCCTCGCTGTGCTGCTCTATCTGACAAACAAACAACTCTGGGCGCCGATCAAGAAAACCGCCAAAGAGAGCTGAGATCGTTCCTCCGATTTGATTGGAAAGTGCGCCCTCTCGGGGCGCGCTTTTCGCTTTTCCCGAAGGCGCACAGAGGATAGGCAGGCGATGTTTCACCTGTGAAGGATGCCTGCTCCATGTCCGAGAACCTGCGCGGTGCAATGCTAATGGCGCTGGCCATGGCGGGCTTCTCGCTGGAGGACATGTTCATCAAGCTTCTGGCCGATGCGCTGCCGGTGGGACAGATCCTCGTGTTGCTGGGTGTAGTTGGTGCGCTCGTCTTCGGGCTGATCGCACATCGCAAGGGCCAGCCACTGGTCACCCCGCTATTGCTGACCCGCGCCGTCATTATCCGCAATCTGTCGGAAATGATCGGAACGATTGGCTTCGTGCTGGGCTTCGTACTGGCCAGCCTTGCGACCGCCACTGCCATCCTGCAGTCTGCACCATTGCTGGTCACGCTGGGCGCCGTTCTATTCCTGGGCGAGAAAGTCGGCTGGCGTCGCTGGTCAGCCATCGCAGTCGGCTTTCTGGGGGTGCTGCTGATCGTGCGCCCCGGCATGGCTGGGTTCGAGCCTGCCAGCCTGCTGGCGCTGATCGGCGTTTTCGGGCTCGCCGGGCGCGATCTGGCGACACGCGCTATTCCGCGCGAGGTCTCATCCTATCAGCTTTCATCCTGGGCCTTCGCCATCATCGTGCCTGCGGGCCTGTTCCTGATGCTGGTGATGGGCGAGGCCCCCGTGGCCCCCTCGCCCATCGAATGGGCAACGCTGGCCGTCGCGATGGGCGTTGGGGTCATCGCCTATTACGCGCTTGTCGCCTCAATGCGACTTGGTGAGTTGTCCTTCGTGACGCCGTTTCGTTACACGCGCATGCTGTTTGCTTTGATCGTCGCCGTGCTGGTCTTTGGCGAGCGGCCCGATGCCCTGACGCTGATCGGCTCGGCGATCATTGTCGCGGCGGGGCTGTTCAGCCTCTGGCGCGAAACGCGCGTGGCCTAGCAACTGCCATTCAAGGGCGCTATAGAACCTGCGACAGCGCAGCGCAGGGGGCATGCCATGAGCACGATCATCGACATTATCGGCCGTGAGATTCTGGACAGCCGGGGCAACCCGACCGTCGAGGTTGATGTGATCCTCGAAGACGGCACCATGGGTCGTGCAGCCGTGCCCTCGGGGGCCTCGACTGGCGCGCATGAGGCCGTGGAAAAGCGGGACGGAGACAAGGCCCGCTATATGGGCAAGGGCGTTCTGCAGGCCGTGACCGGGGTGAATGGTGAGTTGGCCGAAGCGCTGGTGGGGTTTGACGCGACTGAACAGGTCGCCATAGACGCTGCCATGATCGAACTTGACGGCAGCCCCAACAAATCCCGCCTTGGTGCAAACGCCATTTTGGGGGTGTCGCTGGCGGTCGCCAAAGCTGCGGCCGAATACACCGGCCAGCCGCTGTTTCGCTATGTCGGGGGCACCTCGGCGCGCACACTCCCCGTACCGATGATGAATATCATCAATGGCGGCGAGCATGCCGACAACCCGATCGACATTCAGGAATTCATGATCATGCCTGTTGCTGCGCCCAGCCTGCGTGAAGCTGTGCGCATGGGCGCCGAAGTGTTCCACACGCTGAAGAAGGAACTTTCCGCCGCGGGCCTGAATACCGGCATTGGCGATGAGGGCGGCTTTGCCCCCAACCTGTCGAGCACGCGAGATGCGCTCGATTTCATCCTGCGCAGCATCGAGAAGGCGGGTTACAAACCCGGTGAAGACATCTATCTGGCGCTGGATTGCGCCGCGACCGAGTATTACCGCGACGGCAAATATCACATGGAGGGCGAGGACGCGGTCATGAGCCGCGACGAGAACGCAGCCTATCTGATGGGGCTGATCAAGGATTACCCGATCATCTCCATCGAGGATGGCATGGCCGAGGATGACTGGGACGGCTGGGCCAAGCTGACCACGCTGATCGGCGACAAATGCCAGCTTGTCGGCGACGATCTGTTCGTGACCAACCCGGTGCGACTGGCCGAAGGGATCGCGCAGGGCTGCACCAATTCGCTGCTGGTCAAGGTCAACCAGATCGGCACGCTGACCGAAACACTCGCGGCGGTCGACATGGCACACCGCGCGCGCATGACTTGCGTCATGTCGCATCGTTCGGGCGAAACCGAGGATGCCACGATCGCCGATCTGGCCGTGGCCACGAATTGCGGGCAGATCAAGACTGGCTCGCTCGCGCGCTCGGATCGGCTGGCGAAGTATAACCAGTTGATCCGGATCGAGGAAATGCTCGGCGATTCAGCTGTTTACGCAGGCGTGTCGATCCTGCGTTGAGCGCGGCTAAGAAGCCCGGAGGCGAATCCTCCGGGCCTGCCGAAAGATCTCATTTTATCGATTTGGTCCAAGGCCGCCGGCCTCCCCTTCATGCTTTGTTAAGCGGATCATGCGATCCTGAAAGCTGATTAAGGGGCGCAACCTGCCGCTTGCTTCTGGAGGTGAACCATGTCGGCCTTTACATCCATACCCGCAACAGGCGCCTTGTCGGCGTCTTATCGCGAGCCAGTTGTGCAACTCGCGCAACCTGCTGCAGCGCGCGCCGTACAGGCCACCTCGCGCCCCATGCTCCCGTTCGCAGTCGAACAGACCCTCTCTTCAGACCGGTCCGTCGCCAGTTTTCTGAAACAGACCCAAGCGCAGTTGGATCGGAACAGTCGACTCGTCGGCCCACCGCCCGCCTTTCAGGTCAATTTGCTGCAGGATATCCGCGAATCAAAGTTAGTGCCTGACCAGACGCAGCTCGAACCGACTTTGCCGTTCCCGTCGAATGATCAACGCAGCGCCATCATATCCGAAAGGCAAGACAGCGAGCCCGATCCAATGCCGCATGCGGAACCTTCAGGTTCCGCGCGCTTGCCCGATTTCAATGTCTTTGCTCGAGTGGCGGAAGACCCGCAGCGACACCAGGCTGTCGATCTGACCTTGTAACCCCTGACCACGTCAGAGCCCCTCTGGCAACCTGATAGTGTGACACCAACCCTCGCAGCGCGCAGCGCGTCCGGAACCACCTCCCCCGACCTAACTGCTTGCCCCGCTCCCGCCACTACCCTAGACAGCGAGAAAGCATAGCAGGGGAGGCATCATGCGTCGCGTTGTCATCACAGGTCTGGGGATCATCTCGCCCATCGGAAATTCTGCGTCCGAGGTTGAGGCAAGCCTGCGCGCAGGCAAATCCGGCATCGTCTTCGCGCCCGAATATGCCGAGCATGGGTTCCGCAGTCAGATCCACGGCAAACCGCAGATCGTTCTGGAAGATCACATCGACAAACGCAACTTGCGCTTCATGGGGCCTGGTGCGGCCTATAACTTCCTTGCCATGGAACAGGCCATCTCCGATTCCGGCCTGGAGGACTCCGATGTTTCGAACCCGCGCACGGGGTTGATCACGGGCTCTGGCGGTCCATCAACCTCGAACCTGTTTCAAGCTCACAAGATCGTGGTCGAGAAAGGCAGCCCCAAACGCATGGGGCCGTTCATGGTCACGCGCTGCATGTCCTCAACCAATTCGGCCTGTCTTGCGACGCCGTTCAAGATCAAAGGCGTAAATTACTCGATCACCTCGGCCTGCTCGACCTCGGCGCATTGTATCGGTAATGCCGCCGAACTGATCCAGATGGGCAAGCAAGACATCATCTTTGCCGGTGGTGGCGAGGAACTCGACTGGACGCTCTCCTGTCTGTTCGACGCCATGGGCGCGATGTCGTCGAAATACAACGACGCACCCGAAACCGCCTCGCGCGCCTTTGACGCCACCCGCGACGGTTTCGTGATTGGTGGTGGTGGGGGCATGCTGGTGCTTGAAGAACTCGAGCACGCGAAGGCCCGCGGCGCGAAGATCTATGCCGAAGTTACGGGCTACGGCGCCACCTCGGACGGGTATGACATGGTCGCCCCCTCAGGCGAGGGCGGTGAGCGGTCGATGCGGCTGGCGCTCGACACACTGCCTGAGGGGCGAAAGGTTGGCTATGTCAACGCGCATGGCACCTCGACGCCCGCAGGCGATGTGACCGAGGTCGAAGCGATCCGCCGCATCTGGGGCGAGGGCAATGTGCCGCCGATTTCTTCCACCAAGTCGCTGACGGGCCACAGCCTCGGCGCGACCGGCGTGCAGGAGGCGATCTATTCCCTGCTGATGCTGCAGGGGCGCTTCATCACCGCCTCGGCCAATGTGACCGAACTTGACCCCGCCATCCGCGAAGACGAAATCGCGACAAAGCTTGTGGAGGACGTTGATCTGGATTCGGTCCTGTCCAACAGTTTCGGCTTCGGCGGCACCAATGCAACGCTCTTGATGAGCGCCTATCGCGACTGAGGAGGCGGCCATGGCAGGCTTGATGGATGGCAAACGCGGCCTGATCACGGGCGTTGCCAATGAACGCTCGATCGCCTGGGGCATCGCGCAGGCCATGGCGCGTCAAGGCGCGGAACTGGCCTTCAGCTATCAGGGCGAGGCCTTCGGCAAACGGGTTGAGCCGCTGGCAGCCTCGGTTGGTTCGGATCTGATGCTCAATGTCGATGTCAGCGACGATGCCTCACTCGATGCCGCTTTCGACACCCTCGCCACTCGCTGGGGCAAGCTCGATTTCCTCGTCCACGCCATCGCCTTTTCCGATAAGGCCGAGCTGACAGGTCGGTTCCGCGACACCAGCCGCGCCAATTTCAGCCAATCGCTTGAGATCTCCTGCTACAGCTTCGTTGACCTTGGCCGCCGCGCCAGTGCGCTGATGCCGGATGGCGGCTGCCTGCTGACGCTGACCTTTCAGGGCTCTAACACAGTGACACCCTTCTACAATGTTATGGGCGTGGCAAAAGCCGCGCTGGAAAGCTCGGTGCGCTATCTCGCCAATGACCTCGGCCCCGAGGGCATTCGCGTCAACGCCATCAGCCCCGGCCCGATGAAAACACTCGCGGGCGCGGCCATTGGCGGGGCGCGCAAGACCTTCCGCCATGCCGAAGCGAATGCGCCATTGCGCAGCAATGCGACGCTCGATAGCGTCGGCGGTACGGCGGTCTACCTCGCCTCGGATTATGGCGCGCATACCACGGGCGAGATCATCCATGTCGATGGCGGCTATCACATCATGGGAATGCCGCAGGTCGAGAATATCTGACCCCTGCGCCCCGGACGGGGCAAGCGCCCCCGAGCGGGTCAGGGGCGGGTGGGTGGGGACCCCGAGGGGGCGCTTCTGCGGCCCAGCGCTACGCCCCCCCAAAGCGCCAGCAGCCACAGCAGCAGCGACCCACCGGCGTAGGCCAGCGCCAGCGCTGCTTCGCTATCGATAAGCAGCACGACTTCGAGCGAGAAGAGCGAAAACGTGGTGAACCCGCCGCAAAATCCGGTCATCCAAAAGGCGCGCGCTGTAGCTCCAAGGTCCCGCGTCGCCAGATAACCAATCAGCGCCGCGCCCAGCACATTCGCCGCCAATGTGGCGACAAAGGCATAGTCAGCCATAACCCGCAGCGCCAGCAGGCTGAAGGCAAAGCGCAGCCCGGTCCCGAGTGCGCCCCCCAGACCGACGCAGAGCAGGCCCGGCGACATCAGACCAGCCCCCGCACAAGCATCACCAGAAACACGCCCAGCGCAGCAAGGGCCGGACAGATCAGCGTCGAGCCCAGCGCCGTGGCGATAGCTCCGAGCCGCTTGCCCGCGTGCCAAAGCTCCTGAACCTGCAGCGCGAAGGTCGAGACGGTGGTGAAGCCGCCCATCAGGCCAACCGCAAAGTAGGTAAAGCCCAATGGCACCTCGGCAGAATTCAAGAGCGAGATCGCGCCGAGCGCTGCGCCCAGTGCAAGGCCGATCATAAGGCTGCCAGTGGCATTGATGATGAACACTGCCGCCGCCGCAGGCATCTGCCGGATCAACACACCCGAGAGCGCCGCGCGCGCCATGCTGCCAAGGCCGCCACCGAGCATCACCAATGCAAATTCTGTCAGGCTCACTTCCATGCGCCAACTCTAATCGGGCCGTTCAGCCACCGCACCCCGAAAGCGAATCGGCGCGCCCTTCGGGCGCGCCGCTTTGGTTCATAACAAAACAGGCGTTCAGGCCAGATCGTAGCGATCCGCGTTCATCACCTTGGCCCAGGCCGTGACGAAGTCCTGCACCATCTTCTCGGCGCCGTCATCCTGCGCATAGACCTCGGCATAGGCCCGCAGGATCGAATTCGACCCAAAGACCAGATCGGCGCGCGTGGCGGTCCATTTGGTCGCACCGGTCGCGCGGTCCTGCAACTCATAAAGGTTCGAGCCCTTCGGCACCCATTTCCACGCCATATCGGTCAGATTGACGAAGAAATCATTGCTCAGCGCACCGGGACGATCCGTGAACACACCATGTGCCGTGCCACCGTGGTTTGTGTCCATGGCGCGCATGCCGCCCAGCAACACCGTCATTTCCGGCCCTGTCAGCCCCATCAGGCTGGCCCGGTCGAGCAGCATTTCCTCGGCCGAGACGACATAGTCCTTCTTCATCCAGTTGCGGAAACCATCAGCCAGCGGCTCCAGCCATTTGAAGCTGTCGGCATCGGTCATCTCGTCCGTGGCATCGCCACGACCGGGTGCGAACGGCACCTCGACATCGTGACCGGCAGCCTTGGCGGCCTGTTCGACCCCCAGATTGCCGGCCAGCACGATCACATCGGCCAGCGACGCTCCGGTTTCCGCGGCAATCGGCTCCAGCTTGGCCAGAACGCGGGCGAGGCGTTCGGGTTCGTTGCCTTCCCAGTCCTTTTGGGGCGCCAGGCGGATACGCGCCCCGTTGGCGCCGCCGCGATAGTCCGACTTGCGGAACGTGCGCGCACTATCCCAAGCCGTGACGACCATGTCGGACACGGACAGTCCGGTTTCGGCGATCTTTGCCTTGACGGCGGCCACGTCATAATCCGTGCGGCCAGCCGGAACCGGATCTTGCCAGATCAGGATCTCTTTCGGCGCATCCGGCCCGATATACCGCTCCTGCGGGCCCATGTCGCGGTGTGTCAGTTTGAACCATGCGCGCGCGAAGGCGTCGTCAAACGCGGCCGGGTCGGCCATGAACTTCTCGCAGATGGCGCGATATGCCGGGTCCATCTTCATGGCCATGTCAGCGTCGGTCATGATCGGGTTGTAGCGGATCGACGGGTCCTCGACATCGACAGGCTTGTCTTCTTCCTTGATGTCGATGGGCTCCCACTGCCATGCACCGGCGGGCGATTTTCTCAGCTCCCACTCATAGCCGAACAGCAGCTTGAAGTAACCCATGTCCCATTTCGTCGGGTTCGTGGTCCAGGCCCCCTCGATCCCCGAGGTTACCTGATCGCGCCCGATGCCGCGGGTCTTGTAGTTCATCCAGCCAAGGCCACTCTCTTCCAGCGGAGCACCTTCGGGTGCGGGGCCAAGGTTTGCAGCATCGCCATTGCCGTGGCACTTTCCGACCGTATGCCCGCCCGCAGTCAGCGCCGCGGTTTCCTCGTCATCCATTGCCATGCGGGCGAAAGTCTCGCGCACATGCTGGGCGGTCTTCAGCGGGTCGGGATGGCCATTCACACCCTCGGGGTTCACATAGATGAGACCCATCTGCACCGCAGCCAGCGGGTTTTCCATGGTCGCGGCGTCACCAACATTCTCATAGCGCTCGTCCGAAGGGGCCAGCCATTCGCGCTCGGACCCCCAATAGACATCCTTCTCGGGGCTGTAGATATCCTCACGGCCGAAGGCGAATCCGAACGTCTTGAGACCCATGCTCTCATAGGCGACCGTTCCGGCAAGCACCATCAGATCAGCCCAGCTCAGCTTGTTGCCGTATTTCTTCTTGATCGGCCAGAGCAGGCGGCGGGCCTTGTCCAGATTGGTGTTATCGGGCCAGGAGTTCAGCGGCGCGAAACGGTGGTTGCCTGTGCCTGCGCCACCACGGCCATCCTGCACCCGGTAGGTGCCCGCCGCGTGCCACGACATCCGGATCATCAACCCGCCATAATGGCCCCAGTCAGCAGGCCACCATTCCTGCGAATCGGTCAAAAGGTTGTGCAGGTCTTTCTTCAGGGCTTCGAAATCAAGCGATTTGACCTCTTCACGGTAGTTGAAGTCCCCGAGCGGATTCGACTTGGTGTCATGCTGGTGCAGAATGTCGAGGTTGAGCGCCTTGGGCCACCAATCCATCACATCCACGCTTTTGGTTGTCTGCCCACCATGCATTACCGGGCATTTGCCGGCGTTGTCAGAACCATCCATGATTCCCTCCATGAGTTGATTTCTGGAATCGTTCTAACAGGTCATCTGTATCAGTAAAACCTGTTTCTTCTGATTGATCTGGTCAGAAAAGCTTATCTATCCAATATCTCTTTTCACCGCACGCCGCATCAGCCATCCGGCGATGATGACCGCGACCAGAACGAACCCGATGATGATGGTGGCCAGCGCGTTCACATCCGGGCTGACCCCCAGCCGGACCTTGGAGAAGATCACCATGGGCAGGGTCGATGCACCGGGGCCAGAGACGAAGGAGGCGATGACCAGATCGTCGAGAGACAGGGTAAAGGCCAGGAGCCATCCCGCCACCAGCGCGGGCGCAATCACCGGCAGGGTGATGTCGAAGAACACACGCACCGGCCCGGCCCCCAGATCACGCGCCGCCTCTTCAAGAGACTCGTCCATCGAGCGCAGGCGCGACTGCGCGATCACGGCGACAAAGGCTGCGCAAAAGGTCGTATGCGCGATGACGATCGTGGTTATCCCGCGCCCGGCGGGCCAGCCCAGCGACAACTCCATCGAGACGAACAGCAGCAGAAGCGACAGGCCGGTGATCACCTCGGGCATGACCAGCGGTGCGGTGATCATGCCGGTCAGCACGAGCCGCCCGGTGAAACTTCCGAACCGCGTCAGCACAAAGGCCCCCAGCGTGCCGACAATGACCGCCAGATTCGCCGACCAGAACGCCACCTGCAGGCTGATCCAGGCTGAGCCCAGGATCTGCCGGTCGCGCAGCAACTCGCCGTACCACCGCGTCGAGAAGCCGCCCCAGACCGTAACGAGGCGGCTTTCGTTGAAGGAAAACACTACCAGCGAGACGATCGGCGCATAAAGGAAGATGAAGCCGAAGGCGACGGCCAGGGGCAGGAACCAGCCGCGCATCAGTCTATCCCCCGCCGGTTCTGCACCGATTGCAGCCACATGATCGGCGCGACGACCAGAAACAGCATGACGATAGCCACCGCCGAGGCCACGGGCCAGTCGCGGGACGAGAAGAATTCGTCCCACAGCACCCGCCCGATCATCAGCGTGTCGGGGCCGCCCAACAGCGCCGGGATGACATATTCGCCAATCGCCGGGATGAAGACGAGCATCGAGCCCGCGACGATCCCCGGCAGCGACAAGGGCAGCGTGACCGTGAAGAACGTCACCATGGGCGAGGCGCCAAGGTCGGATGATGCCTCCAGCAGCGCGCCGTCCAGCTTGGTCAGATTGGCGTATAGCGGCAGGATCATGAAGGGCAGATAAGTGTAGACGATGCCGATATAGACGGCCAAGTCCGTGTGCATCATGCGCAGCGGCGCGTCGATGATCCCCAGTGACATCAGGGTGTTGTTGATCACCCCATTGGTGCGCAGGAAACCCATCCAAGCGTAGACGCGCAGCAGGAAAGAGGTCCAGAACGGCAGGATCACCATCAAGAGCAGGATCGAGCGTTTCGGCTCTGGCGCGCGGGCAATGTAATAGGCAATCGGATAGCCGATCAGCAGCGCGAAAATGGTCGAAATCAGCGCGACCCGGATCGAGGACAGGTAAGCGTTGCGATATAGCGCGTCCTCGATCAGGAATCGGTAATTTTCAAGGCTCGCGATGATCTCGAGCGAGCCGTCCGGCGCGCGCTCGAACAGCGGCGTGAAGGGCGGGCGGGCAATGATCGCTTCGGCCAGCGAGATGCGGCCCAACACGAAAAAGGGCGCCAGAAAGAACACGCCCAGCCATAGCATCGGGACGGCGATGACCAGCGACCGACCCGACAGCCCCAGCTTGCCAAAGGCCCAGGCCGTGCCGCGCCACGGGACCGAACGGGTCAGCGCGTTCATCGCGTCAGCACCCGAAACGCCGCCGGGTTGGCCGACACCCACACCTTCTCGTCCCAGGAAATCGGGTCCTCGTCGCGCAGGCGGTTGGACTGGCTGACGCGGATCAGCACGCCATTCGCCAACCGGATGCGGTATTGCGACATATGGCCGATGTAGCCCATTTCCTCGACCACGCCTTTCCAGGCATTCTGCGTGTTCTCGGGGCGCGCCCGCGACAGCGAGAAACGCTCCGGCCGCACAGCGCCCCAAATCGTCTGCCCATGTGTGAGACCGGTTTGCGGGGGCACAAGCACCGGGCCGAGCTCATGAATGTCGAGCCGCATCATATCGGGCGCCGCAACATCGACCTTGCCACCGAAGAGGTTCACTGTGCCAATGAAATCAGCCACAAAACGCGATCTTGGCGTCTCATATATCTCACGCGGCTCGCCGATCTGCTCGATCACACCATCTTTCATGACCCCGATCCGCGTGGCGAGTGTCATTGCTTCGTCCTGATCATGAGTCACGACGATGAAGGTCACGCCCAGCGTTTCCTGAATCTTGATCAACTCGAACTGGGTTTCCTCGCGCAGCTTCTTGTCAAGCGCGCCCAGAGGTTCGTCCAGCAGCAAGAGTTTAGGGCGCTTCACCAGCGAACGTGCAAGTGCCACGCGCTGGCGCTGGCCACCTGACAACTGGTCGGGCTTGCGGCGGGCGAGCTTCTCCAGCTTGACCATACGCAGCATCTCTCTGGCCCGCTCATAGGCCGGGGACTTCTTCAACCCTTCGCGCAACAACCCATATGCAACATTCTTTTCAACGGTCATATGCGGGAACAAGGCGTAGGACTGGAACATCATGTTGGTCGGGCGCCGATCGGGTGGAACGCGTGCCATATCCTCGCCATCGATCCGAATACTGCCGGTGGTCGGCAACTCGAAGCCGGCCAGCATCCGCAGCAAGGTGGATTTTCCGCAGCCCGATTCGCCGAGCAGGCAGAACAACTCGCTCCGATAGATATCGAGATCCACCTCCGAGACCGCCGTGAAATTGCCAAAACGCTTGGTCACCCCGCGCAACGAGATGAATGGCTGCGCAGAGGGGTTCTGCCAAGGTTTGCTTTCAGCGGCGATCACGCGTCCGTCCATCGCTCTCCCCATGGATGCGGGCATCTCTTCCAAAGTGAAAACGCCTGCCCCGAGAGGGGCAGGGGCGATGGGCTTATTGACCAGTACGCACCCGTGTCCAGAGGCGGGTCACAGTGCGGTCAGTGCGGCTGTCATAGGTGATCCCTGTAAACAGCGTATCGGTCACCTCTTCGGTCGGGAAGATCGCCGGGTCAGTGAAGATATCTTCCTCCACCATCGGCCATGAGGCCGCATTGGCGTTCGGGAACCAGACATAATTGGTGATCATCGCTGTGATCTCTGGCTCCAGAATGAAGTTGATGAAAGCATGCGCGGCTTCGGGATTCGGCGCATCTGCCGGAATGCCCATCACGTCGAACCACTGCATGGCCCCCTCTCGCGGGATGGCATACCAGACATTTACGCCCTGCCCCGCTTCTTCCGCGCGTTCAGCGGCCTGCAGCACATCACCCGACCAACCGACAGCAACGCATGTCTCGCCATTGGCCAGATCGGTGATGTATTGCGACGAATGGAAATAACGCACGGTCTCGCGCACCTCCATCATCATCTCGGCCGCTGCGTCGAAATCGTCCGGATCGGTCGATTGCGGGTCGATGCCCATCCAGGCAAAGGCAGCCGGGAACATGTCAGTCGGCGAATCGAGCCACGAGATGCCGCAATCGGCCAGTTGGCCCGCGATTTCGGGATCGAAGATCATGTCCCATGTATCGACCTCGAAATCCTCACCCAGACGCTCGGCCACCATGTCGATATTATACCCTATGCCCGTGGTGCCCCACATATAGATGACCGAGTGTTCGTTGCCCGGGTCATGCGTCGCCACTGCGGCCGTAAGTTCCGGGTCCATGCCCGCCAGATTGGGGATCAGGTCCTTGTTCAGCGGCTGATAGACCCCGGCCGCAAGCTGGCGCTCGAGGAAGGTACCCGTCGGCACCACCACATCGAAGCCCGAGGAACCGGCCAGCAGCCGCGCCTCGAGCGTGTCGTTGCTGTCATAGACATCATAATTGACCGAGATACCGGTGCGCTCAGTGAACAGCTCCAGCACTTCGTCGGTGATATAATCCGACCAGTTGAAGACATTGACCGTATCGGCCATTGCCGGTCCTGCGGCCAGCCCCATAGCGGTGCCGAGGGCGAGGAAGGTGCGTGTGCTCATGTCAGTCTCCCAGTTGCGACCGTCGCTCGTTCATTCGACGACTGTGTCATCATGGGGCCATACCACATGAAAACCCGGCGTTTTGGCAAGCCTGTTTCGCATTCGGGCGCCCAAATTTGATCAAATTCTGGGAAATTGCCGCGGTTTTGATGGAAAGATCCGTTTTATTGCCCGATCTTCAGAACGATCTTTCCAATATGCGCCGAGCTTTCCATCCGCGCATGCGCCTCTGCAGCCTTTGCAAGCGGGAATTCGCTGTCCATAACCGGTGCTAGGCGTCCCGCCGCCAATAGCGGCCAGACCTTCGCTTCCAGTTCACGCGCGATGGCGGCCTTGGCCGCATTGGATTGCGGGCGCAGGGTCGAGCCCGTGATCGTCAGCCGCCGCACCATCAGCGGTGCGAAATTCACCTCGACCTTGGGACCCTGCAGGAATGCTATCTGCACCAGACGGCCATCCTCGGCCAGTGATTTGAGATTACGAGGCAGATAATCGCCCCCTACCATGTCGAGGATCAGATTTGCCCCACCCTCGCCCTGCAGCACCTTGACGAAATCGTCCTCGCGGTAATTGATCGCCTGCTCGGCCCCCAGTTGCACACAGGCCACGCATTTCTCCGCCGAGCCGGCCGTGGCGAAGACCCGCGCGCCGAAGGCCGAGGCCAGTTGGATCGCTGTCGTCCCGATCCCTGACGAGCCGCCATGGACCAGAAACCGCTCGCCCGCCTGCAGCCCTCCGCGCATGAAGACATTCGACCAGACCGTGAAAAATGTCTCGGGCAGGCAGGCCGCCTCGCGCAGCCCCATGCCTTCGGGCACCGGCAGCACCTGCCCCGCATCCGTGATAGCATGCTCTGCATAGGCCCCGCCGGGAAACAGCGCACAGACCTTGTCGCCGATCTTCCAGCGCGTCACCCCGGCGCCCAGCGCCACGATCGTGCCCGACCCTTCCAACCCCGGCAGATCACTCGCCCCCGGCGGTGGGTCATACGCGCCTGCGCGTTGCAGACAATCGGGCCGGTTCACCCCCGCCCAGGCCATGCGGATCACCACCTGCCCCTGCCCCGGCACCGGCACCGCGCGCTCGGCCAGTTGCAAGACCTCCGGCCCGCCTGGCTTCGAGATTTCGATAACGCGCATCACATGTGGCAGGTCCATAGCATTCCCCTGTGCTTCATCTTGCCAAAAATACTCAAATGCGACGCCGCAACCATGCCGGTCGGTGGCGCTCAGGCCACCTCACGCGAGAGCGCGAAATCCCAGTAGAGCGCGCGCGCACGATCCGCCGTTGGCGTTGCGGCGAAGACCCGGTTGTCATAGCGCGTAACCGGCATCACCTTGGCGATATTGCCGGTGACGAAGATCTCCTCGGCCTCGTCGAAATCCGCGAGCGTCAACGAGGTTTCGACCACCTCAACCCCATCCGCGCGCAACAGCCCGATCACCCGCGCCCGGGTCAGCCCGGCAAGAAACATGCCGTTCGGCACCGGCGTGAACACCACCCCGTCGCGCACCATGAAGACATTGGTCGAAGCCGTCTCCGCTACATGCCCGTTCACATCCAGCGACAGCGCATTCGAGAAGCCACGCCTGCGGGCATCGGCCATGATGCGCGCATTATTGGCATAGAGCGAACCTGCCTTGGCCTCGGTCATCGCCATGTCGGGGCGGGGGCGGCAATAGGGCGAGACGGTAAGCGAGAAATACCCCGGCTCGGGCATCGGCAGGCTCTCGATGCAGATCGCAAAGCCCGTACTCTCGGGGACAAGGTCGATGATGCCCGGCGCCGACTCGCGCGCCCACATCATCGGGCGCAGATAAAGTGCTTCACCCTGCGGGAATTTCGCACACCCTTCTTCCAGTAACCCCTGCACCGTGTCGGCATCGACGGGTGGGAGCATTCCCATTGCCTCGGCGGAGTGGATGATGCGCGCGCTGTGCAGGTCGAGATCGGGGCGCACCCCCTCAAACTGGCGAGCACCGTCAAAGACCTGCGAGCCGAGCCATGCCGCGTGATCCGCAGCGCCGATGATCGGCGCGTTGCCCCGGTGCCACTGCCCCTCATACCAGGTCAGGATTTCCTTACCCACGGCCATCTGATCCCCCCAATGCGTCTGTCTCGGGGGCACCTAGCGCCGTTGTCGCACTCGCGTCAAGCCTTGGGCGCGGGCGGCACATAGCCGGGGAGGTCATCGCGCGCGGCCCGCGCAGGGGCCTTGATGCAAGACAGAACCGCATTCGGCCCCGCCATCAACACGCGCCCCAGCGGATTCTTCTGCACCGCTCCCTTCACCCGCTCGAACTGCATCACCCCGTCGATGCGGCGATCCAGAAAGCTCCATGTCGCGGCAGAACCGGGGCTGTCATCGCCCAGCCAGTAGAGCACCGTAGACGAATAGACGCCGGCAAGTGTCGCGCGCTTGGTGTACCAGTTGTAGTCGGTCGATGTGTCGCCCAACGTTGTCCAGATCAGATCCACCGTGCCCCAGATCGCCTTGGCCCCATCGGCGGCATAGGGCGGCAGCGTAAAGAGCGTGGTGCCGCGACGCACCAGTTCGCGATCCGCAGCGGCTTCGATCCGGTAGCGCACCGCGGTCGCAATACGGTCACGAAAACGCAGATGGCTTAGATCTTCAGCTTCGATCCGCGCGGCCATCTGCGCATCGCCACGCTTGTGAAAGGCCAGCGCCAGATCAACTCCGCCGCGCGGGTAGAGCGCGCGGGCCGTGGCAAGGTCGATGCCAGTATCCGAGGCCGCCGCGCGAAGCGCGTCTTCGCTCCAACCATCAAAGGGCACATGGATCAATGCGGCATCCAGAAGGGTATTTGCCTGATCGGTCATCGCTATCCCCTTTCACTAGGTCACTTAAATAATATCTAGCACTATCGCCACGAAATCCAGCGCGCCGCGCGCGCTGTCACTGCAGGTCGCCAAAGGCCCTCTGCATCCGCTGGGCGGCCGATTCAACCAAGCTGCGCGGTGTGGCCAGATTGAACCTTAGGAAACTCTCACCCCCGGTGCCGAAAGTCGGGCCGTGATTGACCGCGATCCGCGCCTCCTGTTCGACGCGAGCAGTAAACTCGGCCTGCGTCATGCCCGTGCCCGCGAAATCCACCCAAGCCAGATAGGTCGACTCCAGCGGCATTGAGCGCAAGCCGGGAATGGCATTGATGGCTTGGTCGAACACCTGCCGGTTGGCATCAAGATAACCGCAAAGCGCATCGACCCACTCCGCGCCCTCGGGCGAATAGGCAGCGGTCACAGCATGCAGCCCAAAGGAATTGGGGGAAATGCCGAGGCCTACCAGCGTTCGGGCGAATGCAGCGCGCAGCTTGGCGTTCGGCAGGATCACATTACCGCAATGCGTGCCCGCGATGTTGAAGGTCTTGGAGGCCGAAGTCAGCATCACCAGCCGCGACAGGCAGTCAGGCGCGGCCAGCGGCATCGGGACATGCCGGTGTCCGGGCATTATCAGATCATGGTGGATCTCGTCCGAGACCAGCAGCAGATCATGGCGGGCGCAGAAATCGGCCAGCGCTTGCAATTCGGCCTGCGTCCAGACCCGCCCACCGGGGTTATGCGGCGAGCACAGGATCACCATGCGCGTACGCGCGGTCACAGCCTCATCCGCCGCGTCGAATTCCATCTCATAGCGCCCGTCCCGCTCAACCAGCGGGCATTCGACCACGACCCGCCCTGCCCCCTCGATGGTGCGGGCAAAGGCGTGATAGACTGGCGTGAAAAGCATCACACCATCGCCAGGCATGGTCCATGTCTGCAGACAGAGTCCCACGGCATTGACCAGCCCATGCGTGGTGAAGATATGCGCCGGATTCACCTGCCAGCCATGGCGATTCTCCATCCACCAGCAGATCGCGGCGCGATAGGCCGCATCATCCCCGAAATAGCCATAGATGCCATGGTCCACGGCGTTGCGCAGTGCGGCCTGCACGCAGTCGGGGGCCAGGAAGTCCATATCGGCCACCCACATCGGGATACCCGTCTCGGGCGAGACGCCGTAGCGCTCTTGCATCATGTCCCATTTCATCGAATGGGTGCCGCGTCTCTCGGTGATCTGGTCGAAATTCATGCCTGCCCTCCGCTATCGCGCTGTAAGCTGGCCTGACGGGCGCGCCGCTGCAAGGGGAAAAGCCATTGAACGGCGCCGAGGCTTGGCTTAGATCGCATGCCATGAGCATTCGCCCGATCCTGATCCACCCTGACCCGCGGCTGAAAAAGCGCTGCGCCCCGGTCGAGAGCATCTCGCCCGAGATCGGTCAATTGGCCGAGGATATGCTTGAAACCATGTATGGCGCGCCCGGGGTGGGGCTGGCCGCGCCGCAAGTGGGCGTGCTCCAGCGGCTGTTCGTGATGGATTGCGTCAAGGAAGAAGACGCTGCGCCGCGTCCGCTGGTGCTGATCAACCCCGAGATTGTCAGCACCTCGGAAGAAGTGAATACCTATGAGGAAGGCTGCCTCTCGATCCCCGAGCAATATGCCGAGGTCACACGGCCTGCGCGCGTCGTCATGCGCTGGACCGGGCTCGACGGCAAGCTGCAGGAAGAAGAGTTCGACGGGCTCTGGGCGACCTGCGCGCAGCATGAGCTGGACCATCTGAATGGCAAGCTCTTCATCGACTATCTGGGCGCGCTCAAGCGCGGCATGATCACGCGCAGGATGGCCAAGCTCAAGCGCGAACAGGGGCGCGGGTGAGCGTTCGGCGCTGCCTGCGCTGGCCCGATCCGCGCCTGCGCGCGGCCGCGGCTTCTGTGGAGGCGATCACGGATGAGATCCGCGCGATCTGGACGGACATGATCGACACGATGGAGGCAATGCCGGGCGTGGGCCTTGCTGCGCCCCAGATCGGGGTGATGTTGCGGCTGGCAGTGGTCGACGCCTCATCCGAGCGCGGGCAGGCCGTGCGCATGGCCAACCCGGAAATCCTGCATGCCAGCGGCCAGATGCGCGCACATGAGGAAGCGAGCCCCAATCTGCTGGGTGTCTCGGTCCGGATTGAGCGGCCAAGGGCGGTGACGTTGCGGTTCCTGAATGACGCGGGCGCAGTCGAGGAGCGGGATTTCGTGGCGCTTTGGGCGACAAGTGTGCAGCATCAGATCGATCATCTGGACGGGCGGATGTATTTCGACCATCTGAGCAAAACCCGACGCGACATGCTGTTGCGCCGCGCGCGGAAGGTGGCCCAATGAGTGAAGCTGACGAGAGGATGCGCGTGATCTTCATGGGAACGCCAGATTTCTCGGTGCCAGCGCTGGAGGCGATACATGCCGCGCATGAGATCGTCTGCGTTTACACCCAGCCGCCGCGCCCTGCCGGGCGCGGCAAGCAAGCCCGCCTGACGCCGGTCCATACCCGCGCCGAGGCGCTGGGTCTGCCCGTGCGGCACCCGGTCTCGCTGAAGGGGGCAGAGGCGCAAGCGGAATTCGCCGCTTTGGAGGCCGATGTGGCGGTGGTCGTGGCCTATGGACTGATCCTGCCGCAAGCCGTGCTCGATGCGCCGCGCCATGGCTGCCTGAACATCCATGCCTCACTCTTGCCCCGCTGGCGCGGGGCCGCGCCAATTCAGCGCGCGCTCATGGCGGGTGATGCCGAGACCGGGGTCTGCATCATGCAGATGGAGGCCGGGCTCGACACCGGGCCGGTGCTGATGCGTGCGGCGACCTCCATTACGGACGAGGATACCAGCGCGCGTCTGCATGATCGGCTGTCGCAGACAGGAGCGAAGCTGATTGTCGAGACGCTGGCGCAGTTGCCGGACCTTGTACCCAAGCCACAGCCCGAGGAAGGCGTCACCTATGCCACCAAGATCGACAAGGCAGAGGCACGAGTGGACTGGTCGCGCCCGGCTGAGGAAGTCGCGCGCCACATAAGGGGGCTTTCGCCCTTCCCCGGTGCGTGGTGCGAGGCGCCGTTCGGACGACTCAAATTGCTTGATGCACGCGCGGTTGCGGGCGAGGGCGCGCCGGGTGAAGTGATCGCGGAGTTGTCAGTTGCCTGCGGCAGTGGCGCGGTGGACCTGCGCGAGGTCCAGCGCGAGGGCAAGCGGACGATGACGGCGGAAGCCTTGCTGCGCGGGACTGGACCGCTGGTCGGCTCGCGCCTCACTTAGGTGCCGGGCGTTATTCCTGATCGGAGCCCAAACCATGATGATCGATAAAACCGTTCTTGCATTCGCTGGCGTCATGATGCTGAACAACGTGTTTCTGGCCGCCTTTTTCGTGGCCTCCTTTTCAAGCGCTCAAGGGCTCAAACGGACTTCTTGAGAGCCTCGACCAGATCAGTCCGCTCCCATGAGAAGCCGCCATCCGCTTCAGGCGCGCGGCCAAAATGGCCGTAGGCCGACGTGCGCGCATAGATCGGGCGGTTGAGGCCCAGATGCTCGCGGATACCGCGCGGGGTGAGATCCATGACCTCGCCTACCGCCTGCTCGATCGCCTCATCCGCGACGACACCCGTGCCATGGGTGTCGACATAAATCGAGAGCGGCTTGGCCACGCCGATGGCATAGGAGATCTGCAGCGTGCAGCGCTTTGCGAGGCCCGACGCGACCACATTCTTCGCCAGATAACGCGCGGCATAAGCGGCCGAGCGGTCGACTTTGGTCGGGTCCTTGCCCGAGAATGCGCCGCCCCCATGGGGCGCGGCGCCGCCATAGGTATCGACAATGATCTTGCGCCCGGTCAGACCGGCATCGCCATCCGGGCCACCAATCACGAATGTGCCAGTCGGGTTCACCCACCATTCCGTGCGCTCGGTCAACCACCCAGCGGGCAGCACCTCGCGGATATAGGGCTCGACAATCGCGCGGATATCGTCCGAGCTCTGGTCTTCGCTCGCGTGCTGGGTCGAGAGCACAAGCTGCGTCACCTCGACCGGCTTGCCATCCTCGTAGCGCAGCGAAAGCTGCGACTTGGCGTCAGGACGCAGGGTCGGCTCTGCCCCCGATTTGCGCACCTCGGCCAGACGCCGCAGGATCGCATGGGCATATTGAATAGGCGCTGGCATCAGGTCGGGTGTATCATCGACCGCATAGCCGAACATGATCCCCTGATCACCGGCACCGTCCTGCGAAACGCCTTGCCAGATATGCGCGGATTGCTCGTGCAGGAAATTCAGCACATGGCAGGTGTTCCAGTGGAACTTTTCCTGCTCGTAGCCGATATCGCGAATACAATCGCGCGCGATCTGCGGAATGCGGCCCATGTAATCCTTGAGCCGCTCGGGGTCCGAGAGACCGATCTCTCCGCCGATCACTACCATGGACGAGGTCGCAAATGTCTCACAGGCCACGCGCGCCGTGGGTTCCTCGGCGAGAAGCGCATCAAGGACCGCATCGGAAATCCGATCACAAACCTTGTCGGGGTGCCCCTCGGACACCGATTCCGAGGTGAAGATATAGTTCTGACGTGCCATGCCTGCCCATCCCTCAAACCGCAGTCGGACCGAGCGGAAGCGCCCGCACAAACCTGCATCTGTTCCTTTGCATCGCCCTCTAGCAAGAAGGATGGGTCAGGGCAACTCTCTGACCTCTGCGACGCTCTGGCTCAGGAATCTCCTGCGGACAGGCTTTCAAGAAAGGCGAGTGTCTCGGGACCGATCCCTTCGACAATCATGGCAACCCCATCAGCATTGGGGTGAATGTTATCGTCCTGCATCAGATCGGCGAAACTTGCTCCGGCATCGGCCTTGTCGCTCATGGGCTGCATGAAGTTGGGGTAGAGCGGCACGTCATATTTCCCGGCCAGATCGATGAACATCCGCTCGAAGGCAAGCTGAAATTCGGGTCCGTAATTCCCCGGCGCCGGCAGACCCGCGAGCATGGCCGGGATGCCCTCGAGCTCCAGCCGCGCAAGAATGCCATCAAGATTCTCGCGGCTGGCAGCCGGGTTGATGCCGCGCAACAGGTCATTGCCACCCAGGATGACCAGCATGGCATCGACCGGCTCAGCCAGCGTCCAGTCCATCCGCGAGAGGCCGCCCGCTGTGGTATCCCCCGACACCCCGGCATTGATCACCACCACATCCTTGCCCTGCGCCTGCAGCCATGCCTCCAGCTGCGGCACGAAGCCCTCGTCCGAAGGCAGGCCAAAGCCTTGCGTCAGCGAGTCGCCCAGTGCGACAAGCCGCAAAGGCTCTGCCGCAGCCGTCCCGACGGAAAGCCCGAGCGCAAGCGTAAGTGACAAAAGCGCTGCATTGCAGCGGTTGCCGAACGACCCCGATGCCCCATATGCAGTGAAGCGCGCGGCACAAAGGATGAAATGAATGAAGGACATGGTTCTCTCGCTCAAGGATGTGGAATTGACGCTCCAAGGTAATGCGGGGCCGGTCAACATCCTGCGCGGGATCACACTGGATGTGGCGCGCGGCGAGACGCTGGGTCTGGTCGGACCTTCGGGGTCGGGCAAATCTTCGCTCCTCATGCTCATGGGCGGGCTCGAGCGCGCTACGGGCGGGCAGGTCATGGCGTTGGGACATGATCTGACCGTTTTGGGCGAAAACGCGCTGGCCCGGTTTCGCAGAGAGCATATGGGGGTGGTGTTCCAGTCTTTCCACCTGATCCCGACCATGACAGCGGTTGAAAATGTCGCGACCCCGCTGGAATTGGCTGGCCGCAAGGATGCCTTCGAGCGCGCCGAAGAAGAGTTGGAGGCTGTCGGCCTTGGCCACCGGCTGGACCATTACCCGGCGCAGATGTCCGGCGGCGAGCAACAACGCGTCGCATTGGCGCGCGCTGCGGCGCCGCGCCCCTCGATCCTGCTGGCGGATGAGCCGACCGGCAATCTCGACGGGCCGAATGGTCAGACGATCATGGACCTGCTCTTCGGGCTGCGCGACCGGCACGGCGCGACGCTGATCCTTGTCACCCACGCGCCCGGCCTGGCGGCGCGCTGTGACCGGGTGATCCGGTTGGCGGATGGGGCCATTGCGGGCGAAGACGCGAAACGCGCCGAGGCGGCTGAATGAACGTCGCCTGGAACATCGCCAAGCGCGAGCTGCGCGGGGGCTTGCGCGGGTTTTGGGTGTTTCTCGCCTGTCTCGCGCTGGGTGTGGGCGCAATTGCGGCTGTAGGCTCGGTACGCGGCGCGATTGACGCAGGCCTCGCGCGTGAGGGCGCGACGCTGCTGGGAGGCGATGCTGAATTGCGCATGACCTACCGCTTTGCGACCGAGGATGAGCGCGCATGGATGGAGGATTTCGCGGCAGAGGTCTCGGAAATCGTCGATTTCCGCTCGATGGCCGTCACTGGCGAGGGCGAAACCTCCGAGCGCTCGGTCACGCAGGTCAAGGGGCTCGATTCGGCCTATCCGCTGGTGGGGCGTGTGGGGCTCGAGCCGGAAATGCCGCTGGCCGATGCGCTGGCCGAACGCGACGGGCTGCCCGGCGCTGTCATGGAGCGCATCCTCGCCGAGCGGCTGGGGCTGGAATTCGGAGATGTGTTCCGCCTTGGCGTGCAGGAATTCCGTCTCAATGCGCATCTGACCCGCGAGCCCGACGGGCTGGGCGCGAATTTCGGGTTCGGGCCGCGCACCATTGTGCGGACTGAGGCGTTGAAGGGCGCCGAACTGCTCGGTCCCGGCACACTCTATGAGACAAATTACCGGATGCTGCTGCCCGGCCAGAACCTTGATGCGGCGCGGGCGATCGCAAATACCGAATTTGACGGCGCGGGCGTGCGCTGGCGCGACAGCCGCAACGCCGCGCCGCAGATCCGGCAGGTGATCGAGCGCGTGTCGTCCTTCCTTGTGCTGGTGGGCATCGCGGGTCTGGCCGTGGGCGGCGTCGGCGTCTCGGCGGCGGTGCGCACCTATCTCGATGGCAAAACCAAGGTCATCGCCACGCTGAAGACCATCGGCGCCGAAAGTCGCACGATCTTTGCGGTGTATTTCTTCCAGATCGGCGTCCTGACCGGTCTGGGGCTGGTGCTGGGGCTGATCCTCGGGGCCATCGTGCCGTTTGCCGTGGCGCCGCTGGTGGTCGATCAGATCCCGGTCGATCTCGAGATCGGGTTGCACCCGCGCGCGCTGATCGAGGCCGCCATCTATGGCGCGCTGACGGCGCTCATCTTCACGCTCTGGCCCTTGGCTCGCACCGAAGATGTGCGCGCCGCCGCGATCTTTCGCGGTATTGCCGAAGCAGGCGGGCGCTGGCCGCGCTGGCCCTATCTGCTGGCGACTGTGGCGCTCGTGGGGGTGCTTGTCGGCATCACCGCCTGGTTCGCCGCTGTCCCGCTTCTGGCCTATGCGACAGCGGGCGGGGTGCTCGGGGCGCTGGCTGTGCTGACAGTGGCGGCAGTGCTTGTGCGGGCGCTTGCACGCAGGCTCGGGCGTGCCCGCGCGTTGCGCGGGCGCACTGCGCTGCGCATGGCGATGGGCGCCATCAGCAACCCGCGCGAGGGCGCGACGGCGGTGGTGCTATCGCTCGGGCTGGGGCTGACCGTGCTGGCCGCTGTCGGCCAGATCGACAGCAACCTGCGCCGCGCCATCGCGCTCGATCTGCCCGACCGGGCACCGAGCTATTTTTTCCTCGATATCCAGAATGATCAGTTGGCTGGCTTTCTCGCGCGGTTGGATGACGATGCGAATGTGGACCGGGTCGAGACCGCGCCGATGCTGCGAGGCGTCGTCTCGGCGCTGAACGGCATTCCCGCCCGAGAGCATCCGCGTGCAGGCCACTGGGTTTTGCGCGGCGATCGTGGCGTGACCTATTCGGCCACAATGCCCGAGGGCACCCGCTTGACGGCGGGTGAGTGGTGGCCTGAGGATTATTCCGGGCCGCCATTGGTCAGCTTTGGGGCCGAGCAGGGCGCCGAGCTGGGCATCGGCGTCGGGGACAGCGTGACAGTTAACATCCTTGGCCGCGACATCACGGCCGAGATCGCCAATCTGCGCGAGGTCGATTTCTCGACTGGCGGGATCGGCTTTGTGATGGTGCTATCGCCAGAGCCGATCCGGGCCGCGCCGCACACGCATATCGCAACTGTCTACGCGCTTGAAGCCGCCGAGGGCGCGATCCTGCGCGACCTGTCGAACATGTTCCCCAACATTACCGCCATCCGTGTGCGCGAGGCCGCCGAGCGCGTAACCGAAGCCCTTTCCACCATGGCCACGGCCACGCGCTATGCGGCCCTCGCCACGCTGCTGACAGGTTTCGTGGTGCTGATCGGCGCGGCGGCGGCGGGTGAACGCGCGCGTGTGTTCGAGGCCGCGGTGATGAAGACACTGGGGGCCACGCGCGGGCGCATCCTTGCCAGCTTCGCGCTGCGCGCAGCGCTGATGGGGGCGGCAGCGGGGCTCGTGGCGCTGGGCGCGGCGGCACTGGCTGCATGGGGTGTCATGCGGTTCGTGATGGAGGCTAGCTATCAGTTCGAGCCTGTCTCAGCCATCGCGATCGTGCTGGGCGGTATTTTCGCGACCTTGCTGGCCGGGCTCGCCTTCGCCCTGCGCCCGCTCTCGGTGCGACCGGCGCAGGTGCTGCGCGCGCAGGAATAGCGGTGCCCGCAGCCGGTCAGGGCGCGGATACCCAAATCAGGTCCACCCGAAAAAGATTCTTCTCGCGGGATTGTTGCAGTAAGCTAGGGCCAGCTTGCGGCGCGGCCTTGCTGCGCCCACTTGCTGCTCGAACCCTGGAACGGAAAGGATCTCCGCATGGCCAAGAAAATCCTGCTGCCCATCGACCTCAATTCTCCGGTCTCCTGGATCAAGCCCCTGGCCGAGGCGCAGAAGATGCTTGTCGGAGGCGGCGAATTGCACGTCGTGAGCGTGCTGCCCGACTTCGGAATGTCGCTGGTCGGCTCGTTCTTCAAGGCCGGGTTCGAGCAGACTGCCCTGCACAGTTTCGGCGAAGCGCTACAGAAATGGGTCCGAGAGAATGTACCCAATGCAGTCGAAGTGCATCCGCATGTGCTGCACGGCAATATTTATGACGAGATTCTGCTCGCCGCCGACAAGCTGGATGTCGATTTGATCGTCATGGGCGCACATCGCCCGGAGGCGAAGGATTATCTGCTAGGGCCGAATGCGGCGCGTGTTGTCCGCCATGCCAAGCAATCTGTCTATGTCGTGCGGGATTGAGGCCGCCCAACGGGTCGATTTCTTCAGTTTGTACCCCATCGAATAGCCGGGCCGCGATCAGGGGCCCGGCTGAAGCCAATTTCGGCTTGGTACTGAATACTCCGCGACGGATAGCGCTTCAGGCCTGCTTGCCCCGCGCGATACGGGCATAGGCTGCAAGCCGCTGGTCGGCCCGTGCGCGGGCCTGCGCCAGCAACTTGCGGGGCGCTTTCTGCGGCTCCTCTGTCCGGGCGATGCGGGCAAAGCGGGCCAGCGTCGTGCCACGCGAATCGCGCGGCTGATCGATCAGGTGTTTCATCTCTCTCCCTCCGGTGCTTGCGGAGCGCAACCATAACACGAAATGGGTGCAGGCCCAAAGCCCGCCAGCTTGACGCTCCTTCACACAGCCGTTAGCGAATGCGCGACCTGACAAGAGGATGACCCATGACCAACCCCTCCCTGCTTATCCTGCCCGGCGACGGGATCGGCCCCGAAGTGATGACCGAAGTGCGCAAGATCATCGACTGGTTCGGCGCGAAACGCGGTCTTGCCTTTGATGTCAGCGAGGATCTGGTCGGCGGTTGCGCCTATGACAAGCACGGCACGCCCCTGCATGACGACACGATGGCCAAAGCGCAGGATGCTGACGCCGTGCTGCTGGGGGCAGTGGGTGGCCCGCAATATGACACTCTCGATTTCTCGGTGAAGCCCGAGCGCGGCCTGCTTCGGTTGCGCAAGGAAATGGACCTGTTCTCGAACCTGCGCCCGGCGCAGTGCTTCGACGCCTTGGCCGATTTTTCCTCGCTGAAAAAGGACGTGGTCGCGGGGCTCGATATCATGATCGTGCGCGAGCTGACCTCGGGCGTCTATTTCGGCGAGCCGCGCGGGATTTTCGATGAAGGCAATGAGCGGGTCGGCATCAACACCCAGCGCTATACGGAATCCGAGATCGCGCGCGTCGCGCGTTCAGCCTTTGATCTGGCGATGAAGCGTGACAAGAAGCTTTGTTCGATGGAGAAGGCCAATGTCATGGAGTCGGGGATTTTGTGGCGCGAGGTGGTGACCGAAGTGGGCGAGGACTACCCCGAGGTCGAGTTGAGCCACATGTATGCCGATGCCGGGGCGATGCAGTTGACCCGCTGGCCCAAGCAGTTCGATGTCATCGTGACCGACAACCTGTTCGGTGACCTGTTATCGGATCTGGCTGCGATGCTGACAGGCTCGCTTGGAATGCTGCCCTCGGCCAGCCTCGGTGCACCCATGGCCAACGGGCGCCCCAAGGCGCTGTACGAGCCTGTGCATGGCTCGGCCCCCGATATCGCTGGCCAGGGCAAGGCCAACCCGATTGCCTGCATCCTCAGCTTCGCCATGGCGCTGCGTTACAGCTTCAACCAGGGCGAGGAGGCCGCAAGGCTGGAAGGCGGGATCGAAACCGTGCTGGCGAATGGGCTGCGCACGGCCGATCTGATGGGGCCGGAGGGCGGCACGCCCGTCTCGACTTCGGGCATGGGCGATGCGATTGTCGCGGCGCTGGATGCGAGCCTTTGATAGCGATTTCTTTTGCTGGAAAAATCGGGCGGGTCACCCCGCCCTTTTTTGTTCCGGCCCAACGCATCTCTTGATCGCGGCCTCAGAGTGGCGTGATAAATTTTCATTGTATACGATGGTACACTGTTTACGCGACCGCAAAAACCGCCTATGGTGCGCGCAGATTCAGTAGAGGGGCGATCCATGACCGACCAGAGCATTCCCGACATTATCTATACCAAGGTTGACGAAGCACCCGAGCTTGCCTCGGCCTCGCTTCTGCCAATCATCCAGTCCTTCGCGAGCGCCGCGGGGATCAGTGTCGGCACCCGCGACATTTCGCTGGCAGGCCGGATCATCGCCGCTTTCCCCGAGAAGCTGACCGAAGAACAGCGCATCAGTGATGATCTTGCCGCTCTGGGCGAATTGGTGAAGACACCCGACGCCAATGTCATCAAGCTACCCAATATCTCGGCCTCCGTGCCGCAGCTTGTCGCGGCCATTCGCGAATTGCAGTCGCAGGGATATGCCCTGCCCGATTACCCGGAGAAGCCGCAAACCGATGCCGAGAAGGACGCCCGCGCCCGCTATGATGCGATCAAGGGTTCTGCCGTGAACCCGGTGCTGCGCGAGGGCAACTCGGACCGGCGGGCGGCAACCGCGGTCAAGAATTTCGCCCGGTCCAACCCGCATCGCATGGGCAAATGGGTGGCCGAGAGCAAGACGCGGGTCTCGTCCATGTCGCGCGGAGATTTCTTCTCGAATGAGGCTTCGGCCACGCTGACCAAGGCGGCCAAGGCGAAGATCGTGCTCAAGGGCGCGGATGGGTCCGAGACTGTCCTGAAAGAGAGCGTCTCCTACCCCGAGGGTACGGTTGTCGATGCCACCTATATGTCGGCCACGGCGCTGTCGGAGTTTCTTGAAGCCGAGATTGAGTCGACCAAGGAAGAGGGCACGCTGTTCTCGCTGCATATGAAGGCCACGATGATGAAGGTCTCGGACCCGATCATCTTCGGCCATGCCGTGCGCGTCTGGCTCAAGCCCGTATTCGAGCAGTTTGGCGAGGAGATGACCGCCCTTGGCGTGGACCCGAATTCGGGGCTGGGCGATCTGCTGGGGCGGGTCAAGGACACGCCCGAGATCATGGCGGCCATCGAGAAAGTCCGGGCCGAACGCCCGCCAATGTATATGGTCGATTCCGACCGCGGCATCACCAACCTGCATGTGCCTTCGGATGTGATCATCGATGCCTCGATGCCCGCGCTCATTCGTGGTGGCGGCAAGGGATGGGGGCCGGATGGCCAAGAGCATGACGCGAATTGCGTGATCCCCGACAATTCCTATGCGCCAGTCTATGACGAGACGATCGAGTTCTTCAAGGAAAACGGCGCCCTGAACCCCGCGACCGCCGGAACGGTCCAGAATATCGGGCTGATGGCGCAAAAGGCCGAGGAATACGGCAGCCACCCGACAACATTCGAGATGCCACAAGATGGCGTGGTGCAGATGCTGCTCGAAGATGGCACTGTGTTGCACGAGCACAAGGTTGAAGCTGGCGATATCTGGCGCTCGGCTTCGACCCGCAAGACCCCGATCGAGGACTGGGTTCAACTGGCCATCGACCGGCAGGCCGCGACGGGGTATCGCGCGATTTTCTGGCTGGATGAAAACCGCGCCCATGATGCCGAGCTGATCGCCTATGTGAAGCCGCTCCTCGAGGCGAAGGGCGTGGCCGACAAATTCGAGATCATGGCCCCGCGCGAAGCAACGCGCGCGAGCCTCGAGACGATCACCAGGGGCGAGAACACGATTGCCATCACCGGCAATGTGCTGCGCGATTATCTGACCGATCTGTTCCCTATCCTCGAGCTGGCGACCTCGGCCAAGATGCTCTCCATCGTCAAGCTGATGAATGGCGGCGGGCTGTTCGAGACTGGCGCAGGCGGCTCGGCCCCCAAGCATGTGCAGCAGTTTCTTGAGGAAAACCATCTGCGCTGGGACTCTCTGGGCGAATTCTGCGCGCTGGGTGAGAGCTTCCGCTTCCTCGCCGATGCCAAGGGCAACGAGCAAGCTCGCCTGCTGGGTGATGCGGTTGATGTGGCGACGAAGGGCATTCTGGACAATGACCATTCGCCGGGGCGTAAGGTCGGGCAGCCCGACAACCGCGACAGCCATTACTGGTTCGCGCGCTACTGGGCCGAGGCATTGGCCGCGCAAAATGATGACGCCGAACTTGCTGCGCATTTCGCGCCGGTCGCCAAGGCGTTGTCCGAGAAAGAGGCGCAGATCATCGAGGAACTGCGCGCAGAACGTGGTCAGAACCTGGACACGGGCGGGTATTACCACATGGACCCGGCGAAAACCGCCAAAGCCATGCGCCCCTCGGCCACGCTGAACGCGATCATTGGCTAAGGCACCAGGCGCCGTGCCGCTCTTTGACGCGGCGATCATCGGCGCAGGCATTGTCGGTGCCGCCGTGGCGGCGGAGCTTGCCCGCCGCCACCCCGGCTGGCGCCTGCTGGTCCTGGAAAAGGAGAGCGGCCCCGCGCGCCACCAGACCGGGCGTAACAGCGGGGTCATTCATTCGGGTGTCTATTACACGCCGGGCAGCCTGAAGGCGAAGCTCTGCCGCGAGGGGCTGGAACAGACCTATGCCTATTGCCGCAAGATGGGCATCGCCTGTGAACAGCGCGGCAAGCTTCTGGTTGCCACCAATGCGCATGATCTGGAGCGACTCGATGCGCTTGAGGCGCGGGCGGCCGAGAATGAGGTTAGCGCCGAACGGCTTGATGCAGCCGGGCTGAAGGCGCATGAGCCGCATGTCGCGGGGCTTGGTGCGTTGCGTATTCCTGCGACGGGAATTGTCGATTACAGTGGCATGACCCGTGCGCTTCTGGCAGAGGTCGAGACCGCCGGGGGAGAATTGCGCTTTGGCACGGCACTCACGGCGCTGGAGCCGCGCGGCGGTGCGTGGCAGTTGCGCTGGTCGGGGGGTGAGGCGACAAGCGGGCGGGTGATCCTCTGCGGCGGTCTGCAATCCGACCGTCTGGCGCGAATGGCGGGGCTGGAAAACGACCTGCGCATCCTGCCGTTTCGCGGCGATTACTACACTCTGCCTGCATCGCGCGCAGGGATCGTGCATCACATGATCTATCCAGTGCCCGATCCCGCCCTGCCCTTTCTGGGGGTGCATCTGACGCCAATGATCGACGGGAGCATTACGCTCGGCCCGAACGCCGTGCTGTCACTGGCGCGCGAGGGCTATGGCAAGGCTGCGGTCAACCTGCGCGATGCGCGTGAGGCGCTGGGCTATCCGGGGCTGTGGCGGGTGCTGGCCCACTACCCGCGCGCCGTAGCCGGGGAACTGGCGAGCGCGCTATCCAAGCACCGCTATCTGCGGCTGGTGCAGCGTTATTGCCCGTCGCTGCGGCTTGCGGACCTGACCCGGCACCATGCTGGCAACCGCGCGCAACTGATGCGCCGCGATGGCACGCTGGTCGATGATTTCCTGATCCTGACAGCACCCGGCCTGACGGCTGTGCTCAACGCGCCGTCACCGGCCGCGACCAGCGCCTTGCCGATTGCCGCGCATATCTGCGACCAAGTGGAGTGAACCGTCAGCCCTTGGCCCCCTGCCCGCGGGCATAGACATCATCGTAGCGGGTGATGTCATCCTCGCCCAGATAGGCCCCCGTCTGCACCTCGATCAGCACCATCGGCACCTTGCCGGGGTTCTCCATCCGGTGCACCGCACCCAGAGGGATATAGACCGACTGGTTCTCGCTCACCAATTGCACTTTGTCATCGATGGTCACACGCGCGGTGCCTTCAACCACAATCCAGTGCTCGGCGCGATGGTGGTGGCTTTGCAGGCTGAGCGCGCCACCGGGGTTGACGACGATGCGCTTGACCTGAAACCGCGGCCCCAACACGAGGCTTTCATACCAGCCCCATGGGCGGTAGTCGCGCGGCAGCGTCTCCGCCTGAGTGACACCGCCGGATTTGAGTGTCTGCACGGCGAGTTTGACATCCTGCGCGCGGTCGCGATGCGCCACCAGCACAGCATCGGGCATGGCCACGGCGATAATATCCTCCAATCCGATGCCGACCAGATGCTGATCGGGAGATTCGGCGCGCAGCAGGCTGTTGGTGCAATCGATCGCGGTTGCGGGACCGGTCGTGACCAGCCCCTTGTCATCCGGCCCACTCTCGCGCCAGACAGCTTCCCACCCGCCGAGGTCCGACCAGACACCCCCATAAGGCACGACCGTCAGGTTCTGAGCGCGCTCCATAACGGCGTAATCGATCGATATATCCTCCAGCGCCTGCCATGGCTCCGGTGCCAGTCGGGTGAAGCCCAGATCAAGCGTGCTGGCCTGAAATGACGCTTCGGCCTCGGCGAGGATATCGGGCGCATGGGTGCGAAAGGCCTCGAGAATGGTGGTAGTTGAGAACAGGAAAATGCCTGCGTTCCAAAGATGCCTTCCCCCTGCGAGCAGGGCCGCCGCGGTTCGGGCATCGGGCTTTTCGACAAAGCCGCCCAAGGGTTGCGGTGTCGGGGTGAACTCTGGATCGGCCGGCTGCGTCAGTTCAAGCCAGCCGTAGCCAGTTTCTGCGCGGTCGGGGCAGATGCCGAAAGTCACCAATTGCCCCGAGGCTGCCGCCGGCGCCGCCGCCTGCACAGCCGCGCGGAAACGCACATCATCTGGAATGACGTGATCGGCGGGCGCAACCAGCATCAGCGCGCCGGGTGCACGCGCATCGAGCGCGAGGGCCGCCGCGCAAATAGCCGGTGCAGTGTTGCGCGCGGCAGGCTCGATCAGGATCGTCGAGGGCATGATCTCCAGCGCGGCCAGTTGTTCGATCACGATGAAGCGGAAATCCGACCCGGTAATCACCATCGGTGCTGAAAAACCCGGCCCCGACAGGCGTCGCGCTGAGGCCTGAAACAGGCTTTCCTCGCCGATCAGGGGGGCGAATTGCTTGGGGTAGGATTTGCGAGACAGAGGCCAGAGGCGCGTCCCGGAGCCGCCACAGAGAAGGAGCGGGCAAATCTCATGCGTCATGAAGACATCCTGTGCTTGTGCCGACGGTCATGCTCTGCTTCGTTCCGGCCCAGCCATGTCGTCCGCGGACCGGATACGACCCTTTGTTAAATAACGGGTCGCGATCAACTGATAAACCCGGCGGCGCTATCGTCATTGTTGCCCGTCTGCCCGCAGCGTCGACAACTTCGACGCCATCTAATCGGGAAGTCTGCCCTGCATCAAGGCTGCGCTTGCAGGTATCGCAGAAAAGGGCGGTTTTTGAGCAACATGCCAAGCATTGCAGACCGCGCTTGGCGAATGCGCAGCGCAACGCGCTGCACAGCAAGGGAGAAGGCGCTTCCCTTGTGACCCAGGCCGGATCGTTCTATCTATCTGAGAAAGTGGCCATATCCGGCCCGGAGAAAGAAAGAAGGGAATCTGTCGATGGCACGTATCACAAAGGCTGTCTTTCCAGTTGCCGGGCTTGGAACGCGCTTCCTGCCCGCGACCAAGGCCATGCCGAAAGAGCTCCTGCCGATCATCGACAAGCCCATCGTCCAATATGCCGTTGAAGAGGCCGTCGCTGCCGGTGTCACCGAACTGATCTTTGTCACCGGGCGCAACAAACGCGCCGTTGGCGACCATTTCGACGCAAATCTGGAACTGGAAGCGCAGCTTCTTGCCAAGGGCAAGACCGAAATCCGCGACATGGTGCGCAATATCGTGCCCGAGGGGGTTGCCTGCATCTTCGTGCGTCAGCCCGAACCGCTTGGGCTGGGTCATGCAGTGCTCTGCGCCGCACCCGCGGTTGGTGACAACCCCTTCGTTGTGCTGCTGGCCGATGATCTGATGCAAGGCGAAATCCTGCCCACATCGGCACTCATCAGCGCCTTTGCGCGCAAACCGCAAACCATTTTGTCAGTATCGGAAGTGGCAGCCGAAGAAGTGTCGAAATACGGCATACTGAAGCCCGGCGCTGTCGATGAGCATGGCCTGATCTCGGTCGAGGGCATAATCGAGAAACCCGATGCTGCGGACGCGCCGTCGCGTCTGGCCTCCTTCGGGCGCTATGTCTTCACGCCCGAAGTTTTCGACATCCTGCGTGAATTGGCGCCGGGCGCCGGCGGTGAAATCCAGCTTGCCGACGCCATCGACCATCTTGCCCGCGAAGGCAAGGTTGCGGCGATTACCAACCCATCACGGCGCTATGATTGCGGGGCGAAATTCGGCTATCTGACGGCGCTTGTCGATTTTGCCCTCGCCGATGCCGAGTACCGGGATGAATTCATCGCCCTTCTGCGCGACCGGCTGGCGCGGATCGACACGCCCTGACGGCGAACAATCACTCGCCAGGGCGCTTCAGACTGAACACATCACGCACGACCGCGTAATCGCGATACCCGCAGCGCGCGAGGGGCTGAAATCGTGTGATGTCGAAAATACCTTCGACCAGACAATCTTCGCGCAGATGCACCCCGACCACCTCGCCGAGCACGAGGAAATTCGCGGCACCCGCCAGTGTGATGATCTGCGTCATGCGGCATTCCAGTGCTGCGGGGGCCCCTGCTACGCGCGCGGCCGGGATCATCCGGCACTCTTCGCGCGCCAGTCCGGCGTGGTCGAACTCATCCACCTCGCGCGGCCATGGCCCTGAACTCGCATTCATCGCGTCACGGGCAGCATATTCCACGACATTGACGCAGAACACGCCTGTCTCGCGGATATTGGCGACCGAATCCTTGGTGCCATCGCGGTCGGGTTTGGCGCTGGTCGAGGCGAACATCACCTGCGGCGGAACATAGGCGACAGCATTGAAGAAGGAATAGGGCGCGAGATTGTCATGCCCGTCTGCGCCGCGCGTGGATATCCAGCCAATCGGGCGCGGAGTCACGATGGCATTGAACGGGTTGTGCGGCAGGCCATGACCCTGCCGGGGCTCGTAGAACATGGACTTGCTCCGATCTGTTTGCGCGCACCCTAGCGCCATGCTAGGGCGCCTGCCAGCGCCCTTTGCGGCGGGGGACAGGACATGCAGCTTGAGCAGGAAACACCCGCCGATTGGTGGGAGGTCGAGGCGCTTTTTGACCTCTGTTTTGCGCCCGGGCGCGAGGCGCTCTCGTCCTACCGGCTGCGTGACGGGGTGCGGCCCGTGGCCTCGCTCTGTCTCATTCTGCGTGATGAAAACGGGCTGGCTGCCGCGATCCGGTTCTGGCCGGTAGAGGTGGCGAGCGCACCTGTCCTGCTGCTTGGCCCGATCGCCGTGCACCCCACGCATCAGGGCGAGGGTCTGGGCGGCTGGCTGATGCAGGAGAGTCTGTCGCGGGCGCGGGACGAAGGCTGGACACGAGTGTTACTGGTGGGAGATGAGCCCTATTACAGCCGTTTCGGCTTTGCCCGAACCGACAATGTAATCATGCCACCACCCACGAACCCAGCGCGCGTGCTGGGGCTCGCGCTTCTTGAAGGGGCATGGGAGGGCATCACCGGCGCGGTCGAGAAAAGCGCGACTCACTCCACCAGCGTCGAGACATAATCCAGCAAGGCAGGACGCGCTGATTCAAGTCCACGCGCCTGCACACGCGCGATGATTTCCGAGACCTCGTTGATATTCGCGCGCCGAATCAGCGACTTGACCGGCCCTATCGAGGCCGGGCGCATCGACAGCGCCGGGATCCCGATCCCGGCCAGCGCCAGCGCATCGACCGGGCGGCCCGCATCCTCGCCGCAGAAGGACAGGCGTGCCTCGGCCTCGTAACAGCGGTCGACGACCAGTTGCAGGAAGGTCAGAAAAGAGGTGCTCAGCGTATCATAGCGCCGCCGCACCAACTCGTTCTCACGGTCCGCAGCGAAGAAGAATTGCTTGAGGTCATTGCCGCCGATCGAGATGAAATCGGCTTCCTGAAAGAAGCTCTTGGGCGCATAGGCCAGCGCACAGCATTCCAGCATCGCGCCGACTTGCAGGCGTTCGGGCAACACATGCCCAAGTCGCCGCTCGCGCTCGATCTCACGCATCAGCATGTCGCGGGCGCGGCTGAACTCGCTGGGCGCAGCCACCAGCGGGAACATAACGCTGAGCGGTCGGCCATTCGCAGCCCGGATCAGCGCTTGCAACTGCATCCGCAAGACACCGGGCTTGTCGAGCCCCACCCGCAGCGCGCGCCAACCCATAGCGGGGTTAGGCTCGTCAGGGCGGTTCATATAGGGCATCACCTTGTCCGACCCAATATCGAGCGTGCGGAAATGCACGTCCTTGCCATCGGCCGCATCAATCACCCGGGCATAATTCACCACGAGTTCCGACCGACGCGGCATCTTCTCGCGGGCAAGAAACTGCAATTCGGTGCGGAACAGCCCCACCGCCTCGGCCCCGGAGGAAGGCAAGGAAGGCAGATCGGCCATCAACCCGGCATTCATCTTGAGCGTCACCCGCGTACCGCAGCGCCCCACAGCGGGCTTGTCACGCAGACTGGCATAGCGTTCCTGCGCTTTGGCCTGCATGGCCATCTTGTCACGAAAGGCCGTACTCACGCTGTCATCGGGGCGCAGATGCACCATACCCTCGGTACCATCGACAAGGATATGGTCACCATTGAGCGCCTCGGTGGTGATGCGCGGCACATTGATCACCAGCGGAATCGCCAGCGCGCGCGCCACAATCGTGGCATGGCTGCCCACCGCACCTTCCTCCAGCACCACACCGCGCAGCTTGCGACCATAGTCCAGCAACTCTCCCGGCCCTATATTGCGCGCCACCAGGATCGGGCGCTCGGGCATCTCGGCACCGGTCTCATGCCCCTGCCCCGTCAGGATCCGTAACAGCCGATTCGACAGGTCGTCGAGATCATGCAGCCGGTCGCGCAGATAGGCGTCGGGTACCCGTTCCAGCCGCGCGCGCGCTGCCGATTGCTCCTTTTCCACCGCTGCCTCGGCCGAGAGGCCCAGCCGTATATCCTCTTCCATCCGCTTCAGCCAGCCGCGCGAATGCGCGAACATCCGGTAGGTCTGCAACACCTCCTGATGCTCCTTGTCGCGGCTGCCCGCCGCTGCCATCAATTCGTCAATCGAGACCCGCAGCTTGCCGACCGCATCATTCAGCCGCTCAAGCTCTGCCCGGCTGTCATCATTGACCAGATTGGTGATGACCACGCGCGGTTGATGCAACCAGACATTGCCTTCAGCTTCCCCCTCCTGCGCTGTCACACCATGCAGCATGACCGGATTCTTGTGCAGCGAGGCAAAGGCCGTTTCCTCACCCACGAAAGCGCCCAGCTCGGTCATCTCGGCGATGACCATGGCCACCACTTCCAGCCCGTAAAGCTCGTCATCCGAATATAGCCGCGGCTCTCTCGCCTGTACGACCAGCACTCCGAGCCGTTCACCCAGCCGCTGGATCGGCACACCAAGGAAGGACGAATATGCCTCCTCACCAGTCTCTGACATGTAGCGAAAGCCCGGCTCGGAAGGGGCGTCGGCCGAGTTGATGGGCTTGGCGAGTTTTGCGACCCGCCCCACCAGCCCCTCGCCCAAGCGTAACCGCGTCTGGTGCACGGCCTCTGGCTTCAGCCCTTCAGTCGCACACAGCTCGAGAGTCTCGGGATCGCGAAACAGATAGACCGAACAGACTTCGACCCCCATCGATTCAGCGATGATGGTGGTTATGCGGTCCAGCCGTTCCTGCCCCGGACTTGCCAGCGACATCTCATCGCGCAACCGGCGCAGGAGTTTGCGAGAGTCGGTTTCGGTTCTATGGGGCATGGCCCCTCCAGATGTAATCCCGGCGCTGGCCTCAGCCTGCCTTTTCCAGCTCGAATGCATCATGGAGTGACTGCACAGCAAGTTCCATGTATTTTCTGTCAATCAACACAGAGATCTTGATCTCGGAAGTCGCAATCACCTTGATATTGATGCCTTCTTCGGCAAGTGCGCGGAACATGCGCGCCGCAACACCCGCATGGCTGCGCATACCGATGCCGACAACCGAGACTTTCGCCGCATCCGTATCGACCTCCAGCTTCTCATATTTGATCGAGTCTGCCGCGCGCGCTTCCTCCAGTGCCTTTTGGGCACGGGCAACCTGATCGACCGGACAGGAAAACGTCATATCGGTGACGGGCTTTTCATGACCCCGATAATCTTTCTCCGAGATATTCTGCACGATCATGTCCACATTCACCCCGGCCTCTGCCAATGGGCCGAAGATGGCAGCGGCAATACCCGGGCGGTCCTCGACCGTAACCAGCGTCAGTTTCGCTTCCTCGCGGCTGAAGGCCAGGCCCGAGACGACTTTCGATTCCATGATTTCTTCCTCATCGCAGACCAGGGTTCCCGAACTCGCATCCGTATCATCGAAAGATGACAGCACACGCAAACGCACCTTGTAGCGCATCGCCAACTCTACCGAGCGCGTCTGCAACACTTTCGCGCCAAGGCTGGCGAGTTCCAGCATCTCCTCGAAACTGATCTTGTCAAGCTTGCGCGCCTTCGAGGTAATGCGCGGGTCGGTGGTATAGATGCCGTCGACATCAGTGTAGATATCGCAACGCTCGGCCCCGAAGGCCGCGGCAAAGGCCACCGCCGTCGTGTCCGAACCGCCCCGACCCAGCGTGGTGATGCGCCCTTCCGGGCTGACCCCCTGAAAGCCCGCGATCACGGCGACCTTGAAGCCCTCAGTGAATTTCGCATCGATATTGGCGCGCGGGATATCGAGAAAACGCGCAGCCCCATGCGCGCTGGTGGTCTGGATCGGTACCTGCCAGCCCTGCCAGGAGCGTGCGGGCACATCCATCTCCTGCAGGGTCAGAGCCATCAGCCCGGCGGTCACATTCTCGCCCGAACTGACCACGGCATCATACTCGCGCGCATCATAAAGCGGCGAGGTCTCGCCCACCCAGCCGACCAGCTCATTGGTCTTGCCCGCCATGGCCGAGACGATGACGATCACATCATAGCCGCGCGTGACCTCGGCGCGCACCTTTTGCGCGGCATGGCGAATGCGGTCCAGATCAGCGACAGAAGTGCCACCGAATTTCATCACCAGAAGCGGCATGGGCCGACCCTTCCCCGTCGAATTGCGCACTTCTTCTATGCGGCACAGGCGCACGGCGCAAGGTGCCGCGATAGTGCCGCGATAGTGCCGCGGCAAGATCAGCACTTGCACAGTCAGAGGCTGGCACATCAATTCTGCATATCGGCTTCATCTTGCCAGAAATACTCACTGATCCGATCAGTACCGAGGAATTGCCAGGCGATGCGCAGCAGTATGCCTCGCGCGGCGGTCCAGAGCCGCGATCCTCTCAAGCCTCACAGGGGCAAGCGCCCGCGAGCGGGTCATGGGCGGGTGGGCGGGGAACCCAAGCGGGCGCTTTCTACCGCGCTCAATGACGTAGCCGATTGAACGCGATCAACCGCCCCATGTCGAGCGGAAGCCATGCGCCCACGCAAATGCTCCACACGCTCACGAATCTCCTGCCGGACCGGCCCGTCGCGAGCAGTGTCTTGCAAGGTCATAACCCAAGCCTCCTGAGGCACGGGCCCAGCGGAGCGACGCTCCCAGGACAGCCCGCGCAGCACCTGCTGCGCGGGTTCGGGCAAGACCTCGGGGGCCTCAATTCCATTCAGCGCCCCCCAGATCCTCGTCCAACACCGTCCCACAGACCACGGGTTATAACCCCCACCGCCGAGCACGATCAGCCGCGGTGCGATCTGTTTCAGCGCCAGAGCCACATCCACATGTGCATTGTTTGACAGCGCCAGACGGGACAGCGGATCCTCCTCGATGGCGTCAGCGCCACATTGCAGCACAACCGCCTGCGGGTCGAATTGCTCGAGCACTGGCACGATCAGCCGCTCGCGAAGATGCGCCATCTCGCTGTCGTTGAACCCGCGCGGAACCGGCAGGTTGAACGTCCGGCCGCCCCCGGTCTCTTCCAACTCTCCGGTGAAGGGCCAGCGCTTCTCTTCATGAAGCGAGATCAGCAGCATGTCCTCAGCGGAACCCAGCGCTGCCTCTACCCCGTCGCAATGATGCGCGTCGATATCGACATAGGCGATCCGGCTCAGCCCCAGACGCCGCAGCGCGAGCAAGCACAGTACCGGGTCGTTGAGGTAGCAGAACCCGTTGGCGTAATCCGCCATCGCGTGATGCGTGCCACCGCCCGGGACATGCACCACCCCCCCATCGCGCACCAGTTCCGCCGCCAGCATAACCCCGCCGGCGCCTGTCGCCGGGCGGCGGAACATCTCGGGGAAGACCGGGTTTGAAGTCGTGCCAAGCCCGTGACGGGCACGGGTCGCATCATCAACCGCTTGCTGAGCCTCGGCCCGGTGTAGCACCTCAATATAGCGCGCTGTGTGAAAACTCTCGAGCGCCGCGGGCTTCGCCCGCGGACTGGTCCGATACTGTCCCTCACCCATCCAACCCAGAGCGCGGGTCAGATCCATAACAGTTGAGACGCGCGGGATGTGCAGCGGGTGCCAGGCGCCGTAGCTGGAGCCGCGATAGATTTCCGACCCGATGAAAACAGGTGTCATTCCGCGAAAACCGCCATCTCAGCGCAGATGCGACCGGATCGGGCGAGTGATGGCGCGCGATGTCGGACGGGTTCGTGACCCCCAGAAGCCGATCAATTCGCCCTCAGGGTCGAGTAAAGCCTTGTTGAAATTCCAAGACGGCACATGCCCATGCTGCTCGGACAGCCAGCGATAGAACGGATGCGCATCCGCTCCCCTCACCGAAGTGATCTGCGTGATCGGGAAGGTCAACCCGGTTTCAACGCGGCAGAAATCGGCCACCTCCTCGTTGCTTGACAACTCCTGCCGGAAATCATCCGAGGGTACAGCCAGCACGACCAACCCCTTCGGACCATAGGTGTCGTAGAGCGCCTGCATATCCCCATATTGCCTTGTGAAGCCGCACAGCGAGGCCGTGTTGACCACCAGCACGGGTTGCCCCCGCCACTCGGAGAGATCGATCCGGCTGCCATCGAGCGCCGTGAAGGTGAACGCCCCTGCGGGCAAAGCCATGGTCAGGCAAAACAGACAAGTCAGCAATAGGCGCATCACGTACTCCTTTCAAATACAAAGAGTAGCGGAGACCGCGAATGGAGCAAGTCAGCTCACCTTGATTTAAGGATCGACCTCTTTACTTGCCGCTCGAGTTGTGCAGAGCTTTCGAGATGATAAAATTCGCATTGCGTTGTTCTGAAGGCCATGTCTTTGAGAGCTGGTTCCAGTCGGGAACGGCTTTCGAGGGCTTGCAATCGCGCAAGCTGCTGACCTGTCCTGTCTGTGGTGACAGCGCAATCGAGAAGGCGTTGATGACGCCTGTCGTTGCAAAACCCACGCAGCCAGCGCCCGAAAACAGGCGCGAGAAATCTCCGGAATTACCTGAAAAGCTACAACGCCTGCGCGCCGAGATTGAGGCCAACTCCGATTATGTCGGTGAACGCTTCACGTCCGAAGCCCGCGCCATGTATCTGGGCGAGGTTCCGGATCGGCCAATCCACGGTGAGGCGCGACTGGAAGACGCCAAAGCGTTGATTGCTGAAGGTTTGCCGGTCCTGCCGCTGCCCTTCATCCCGACACGCAAGACAAATTGATCTGTCACCCGGCCGTTTTTCGGTTTAGCTGCATAGGCACGGCCGATGGCCGTACTGCTTTGCCGAAAGCCCTGACATGCTGGACCGTCACCTGCGCCCCTATATCGACCCGCCACTGAACCGCATGGGCGGGGTCATCGCGCGGACGGGTATCTCGGCTAATCTGGTCACGCTGATCGGGCTCGCACTGGGGCTGGCGGCCGCGGCGACCGTGGTGGCGGAAGCTTTTGCGGTCGCGATGCTGCTCATCCTCGCCTCGCGGCTGGCCGACGGGCTGGATGGCGCTGTGGCAAGGGTACGGGGGGTGAGCGATTTCGGCGGCTATCTCGACATAACCTGCGATTACGTCTTTTATGCAGCGATCCCGCTTGCCTTTGTTGTCCTAGACCCGACGGCTCACGGCGTGGCGGGCGCGTTCCTGCTGCTGAGCTTTTACGTCAATGCAGGCTCGTTTCTGGGCTTTTCCGTGCTGGCCGAAAAGCGTCGGATGCAGAGCGATGCGCATGGGCTAAAGACGCTCTATTTCACGGGCGGGCTTCTGGAGGGGACCGAGACGATCCTGTTCTTCCTACTCCTGTGCCTGTTTCCGGACTGGTTTGCGCCGCTGGCGTGGGGTTTTGGCATGCTGTGCCTGATCACGGCTGTGTCACGGATCCTGCTGGCGGCGAAGGTATTTCGGGACTAGCTCGGTCAGGCAGAGCCTCGGCGAGACGGTTGACGGTCTGCATGTCATGGCTCGGCAGGATCACGAGCCCCGGCAGTCGCGCGCGGAGCTTACGCACCTTGGTATAAGAATCGCGCATTGCTTCGAAATCCTCGCCCACGCCGGGCATTTGGTCTTCCATGAGCATGCCGAGCTCGAAAGCAAGGTCGGCAATCAGCAGGATCGGCGGTAGCCCAGCGCCGCGCAGCAGCATAGAGACCGACCCCTCCGTATGACCTGGTGTCGGCAACAGTACGATGGAGCCGTCACCCATCACATCGAAACAGCGCTCGAACGGGGCAATATAGGGATCGTCGCAGGGCTGCATGTCGAACAGTGTCCATCGCGCGCCGGGGCGGTCGACATGCTGGCGCAGATACCATTTGCGTTCGGCCTTGGGCTGGATCAGCGCCTGCCATTCGCGACGCGGCGCCAGAAGCTCGGCGTGTAGCAGGTGATCAATGCAGCCTGTGTGGTCGAAGTGCAGGTGCGAGAACACCACCTTGCATACATGACGAACTTCATGGCCCATTCGCACCAATTCATTGCTGACATTGTCCTTGGGCGTGATCTGCCAGCGAAACAGCCGGTTCAGGAAAAAGACGCCCAGAGCACTCCCCAGATAGGCGCGCGGGTCGCGGGCAATTGTCGGGTCCAGCCCCGTGTCGAACAACACCAGCCCATCTTGATGATCGATGGCGAAGAAATGCACGGGCACGCCATCGACCCAGCGCCGCGACAGGAGCACCCAGAGCAAAACCGGCATGCGCGAGCCATGACGGTGCTCGGGATGCATGCTGCCTATCCCGGTCGTGCCCACGCGGATACTGCGGATAGGCTGCAACATTTTCGTGGCGCCCATGGCAAATCCTCCAGGTTGGTCCAAGGCACCCGTTGCGAAGCAACTCCTGAAAGCGCGCCGCCAAAAATTCTTGAACGCGCAGAGGAGCGTGGAATACGCTACATCTCCGCGTTTATCAGCAGGATTGAGCAGCGCCAAGATCGCTGTGGCCCGAACAAAACCAACATGCTCAGGTCGCGCAATTCCGGCAGAAGGGCGTTGCAGGCAAAAGGTCGAGCCGTTCTTCGCTGATTTGCGCACCGCATTTGGTACAGAAGCCATACTCCTCCTCGGCGATACGGGCGAGTGCCGCGTCGAGCATGCGAATTTCCTGTTGTGCCGCAAGGCCCAGCGCCTCCAGCGGCTCGTCCTGCTCGCTCTCGGTCGCGCTGTCCTCCCAGTCTGGGTTGGCCTCGTGGTGCAGTTCCTGATCGACATAGGTCATGCGGGCCAGAAGCTCGCGCTTACGGTCGCGGATCTGCTCGGCGCGGTCTTCGATTGATACGGTCATTTTTCGTCCTCCATCGGTTAGGGACAGATTGCACCGCAGAAGAGCGCGCGTCATTGATCCGGGTCAAATGCCTCTTTTCGCTTCTCGCGGCAGGGGCTATGAGGGGCCATGCTCAAGACCCGCATCATCCCCTGTCTCGACGTCGCTGATGGCCGTGTGGTCAAGGGCGTGAATTTCGTGGACCTGCGCGATGCGGGCGATCCGGTCGAGGCCGCGAAGGCCTATGATGCCGCTGGTGCCGATGAGTTGTGTTTCCTCGACATTCACGCGACTCATGAAAACCGTGGCACCATGTTCGATCTGGTCACGCGCACAGCGGAAAACTGCTTCATGCCGCTGACCGTCGGCGGGGGGGTGCGCACGGTCGAGGATGTGCGGGCGCTGCTGCTGGCAGGCGCAGACAAGGTGTCGTTCAACTCTGCCGCTGTGGCGGACCCGGACGTCGTCGCTCGCGCGGCGGACCGGTTCGGCAGCCAGTGCATTGTCGTCGCGATTGATGCCAAGACCGTGGCGCCGGGGGAGTGGCAGATCTTCACCCATGGCGGGCGCAGGCCGACCGGGGTGGATGCAGTGGAATTCGCCCGGACGGTGGCCGCGAAGGGAGCTGGCGAGATACTCCTTACCTCGATGGATCGGGACGGGACAAAGGCGGGGTTCAACCTGCCGCTCACGCGCACGATTGTCGATACGGTGGGTATTCCTGTCATTGCCTCGGGCGGGGTGGGCACTCTTGATCACCTGGTCGAAGGGGTGAGCGTTGCAGGGGCGTCGGCCGTGCTGGCGGCTTCGATCTTTCATTTCGGCGAATTCACCATCGGCGAGGCGAAAGCCCATATGGCCGCTGCCGGTATTCCAGTGAGGCTGGCATGAGCGCGCTGCAGCGGTTGGCAAACACCATTGCCGCGCGGGTCGGCGCGGACCCGGAGACAAGCTGGACCGCGAAGCTCATGGCCAAAGGCCCCGAGAAGTGTGCCGAGAAATTCGGCGAAGAGGCCATCGAGGCGGTGATCGAAGCGGTGAAGGGTGATCCCGAGCGGCTGACCTCCGAAGCCGCTGATGCGCTCTATCACCTGCTGGTCATGTGCGCGGCGCGGGGCGTGACGCTCGCGGATATCGAGACCGAACTCGCGCGGCGCGAAGGTGTCTCTGGCCTGGATGAAAAAGCTTCGCGGACCTGATCGGGCTTGTAGGCCCCCTGTCGCTCCGATACATAACACATGTTAAGTAATCATGGGGCCGCGTGATGAATGAATGGCTGCTCTCGATTGCGGGCACGCCTGAGGGCGCGCGGCTGGCGACCATCCTCGCGCTGACAGCGGCCCTTGCCCATGCGATCTTCGGTGCCTTGCAGAAGGGGTTGCATGACCCTTGGCTGACTCGCGGCGCGATCGATTTCTGGCTGGTCATGATCGCGGGCCCAGTCGCGCTGTTCTATTTCGGCCCGCCTGCGCCTTTCATGTGGCCCGTGCTGGTTGGGGTGGTGGTGATCCATTTCCTCTACAAGCTGGCCATGGCGCTGGCCTATGAGCGCGCGGCCTTCACGGTGGTTTATCCGGTTGTGCGTGGCACCGGGCCGCTGATCACGATCTTTGCGGCGATGATCATCTTTGGCGAGCGCTACACCGCGTTGCAATGGCTGGGGGTGGCCTGCCTTTCGGGTGGTATTCTGCTGCTAGCGCTGCGCAACCTCTCTGAAGAACAGATCGACCTGCGCGCGCTCAAAATCGGGTTGGTCTGGGCGCTCGTGGGCGGGGTCACGGTCGCGCTCTACACCACCTATGACGCTTGGGCCATCCGGCTCTCGGGCGACCCGCTGGGCTTTGTCGCGTGGTTCTTTTTCCTGTCTTCCATCGATTTCGCCATCCTCGCCGCGCTGCGCTACCGACGCATGGCCTATCCCCCTGACCTGCGCCCCTTGATGCTGCGCGGTTTTGCCGGTGCCCTGATCGGCTATGTGAGCTTTGGGTCGGTTATGGTTGCCACGCTGATCGGCAAGGTGGGGGAGGCTGCGATCCTGCGCGAAACCTCGACCGTGTTTGCCGCGCTGATAGGCTGGTTCATCCTCAAAGAGCGGGTCGGCCCGCGCAAACTCGCGCTGATGGTGATGATTGCGCTGGGTGCCATGATCGTGGAGTTCGGGCGATGATGCAGGCTTTCGGTGCTCGCGGGCTCAGCCGCACCGATTGAAGCCGAGTCACAGGCGCGACGAGAGAATTCCTGTATTGATTCCGCCCATGCGCAGCTCGCCGTAGAGGCGCTGATACTCCATCTTGGGGCAGAGGTTCTCGACGACTTGGACTTCCCGCGCCCGTGCCATCTCGGCTGCCTTGGCATTCTGCACCCCGATCTGCATCCAGACCGTGCGCAGCTTCGGCAGATGCGCCAGCGCCTCCTCGACAATTGGCGGCACGGCCTCGGAGCGGCGGAAGATATCGACCATATCGACGTCTTCAGGGCATTCCGAAAGTCTGGCGCGAACAGTCTCACCAAAGAGCGTTGATCCCGCATGCCCCGGATTGATCGGGATCACCCGATAGCCCTTGAGCTGCAGGTAGCGCGCCACATAGTAACTGGGCCGCACCGGATTAGGCGAGACCCCGACCACCGCGATCACGCGGGTCTGGTCGAGGATCTTGCGAAGGGTTGTGTCGTCGGGGCGTGTCATGACAGCGATGGTGGCCCGGCGGGGCACAGGGTGCAAGATGAAAAAAGCCCGGCCAAAAGGCCGGGCACAGGTGCGGAACGAGGGACAGTAACAATACAGACGCGGATGTTCCGGTCCTGCGTCACACTATAGCAAGTGGGGGCGCAAGACGCGATTTCCAGTAACACTCGCGCAACTGTGAGAGGAACGACCGCGGGGCCCTTGTGCGGGAATATATGGCCTGAAGAAGTTCGGGCGTTGTTTAAGTCCGAGATCGCATAGAGCCCGAAACACAGCAGCTTCCATCTTGCCGCCGGGCGATGTCTGGCTTTTCAAGTGCGAAACGATAACGACCAAGGCGAGTGCTTCGGCAGCAGGATTAATCCAGCCCTCGCTCCGGGTTGTCACGAGTGGGCACACGCGGCAGCCAGGCTGCGTAGTCACCGCTCCGGCTGCGCTTGTAGAGTGCATCCAGTGCTGCAAGCGGGGTCTCGGACCAGTCGATGCGGAGCGTCAGCGGTGGCGCGTCGTCGGCAACAACCAAAAGTGCAGCGGATTGTAGCCCGCGCCGGTCACCGCCTGCTGCCTCGGCCGAGCGCAAGGCGGCCAGAAGCCGCTCTGGTAGCGGGCCTGTCGTATCCAGAAACCCCGCGCGCAAGGCCTCCAGCACTTCCGGACCGGCCAGCAGGTTGCCTGAAACCACCAACCCCGGTGCCAACTTTGCGCCCTTCCAGTCGGTGTTCTTCTCACCAGTATGGCAAGCTGTGGCGCCCTTGCGATCCAGCACGGCCAGTTGCCGCCAGTCGCGCCCCTGATCGGCCTGCGTGATCTCGTCAACGACCTGCGCCGCGAAACGCCCCTCGCGCATCAGCGCAAGGGCATCTTCGCCCCACAGCGTCGAGGGCGCGGCGCCCTGTGACGCCGTCAGACCTGCACGCGAATCACCGCGCAGGACCCAGCCACCAACACAGAGTGACCCGGTCGCAGCAGCACCTCCGAAGGCGCCGCTGCTCATATCTTGCGCAAGAATCGAAAATGTCATGCGTTTCTTTCCCAGTTCGATACTAATTTATCATGAAAATTTTGACCGATGCAAATTATCATGATAAATTTTCATCAAAGATGTACAGCAACAGGGAGTGCCGGAAATGGCCTTTGCATCACTAACCCGTCGCGGCTTGGGGGTTTTGACTGCCGCGCTTCTCGCCTCAACAGCGCTGATCGCACCTGCGCAGGCGCAGACTCCACCCGGTGTGCTGGTCGTAGGCCAGATCGCCGAGCCACAGGCGCTCGACCCGCATGCGGTGACTGCCGTCAATGATTTCCGCATCCTGATGAATGTCTATGACGGGCTGGTCCGCTATGCCTCGGGCACACTCGAAGTCGAACCGGCACTGGCCGAGGGCTGGGAGATCTCAGAAGATGGTACGGTCTATACGTTCAACTTGCGCGAGGGCGTCAGCTTCCATGACGGCAGCGCCTTCGATGCCGAAGCCGTGGTCTGGAATTTTGAGCGGATGCTGAACGAGGATCACCCTTATCACGACACTGGCCCCTTCCCGCTTTCGTTCTTCTTCTCGGCAATCGAAACGGTCGAGGCCGTGGACGATCTGACCGTGCGCTTCACGCTCAACGAGCCTTATGCGCCCTTTCTGTCGAACCTTGCCTATCCGACCGGGCTGATTGTCTCGCCCGCAGCCGTGATGGAGCACGGCAGCGATTTCGGGCGCAACCCGTCGGGCACGGGGCCATTCCAATTCGCCGAATGGCGCTCGAACGAGCGCGTAGTTGTGACACGCAATGAGAATTACTGGGATGGCACGGCAGGCACAGAAGCCGTGATCTTCCGCCCGATCACGGATGCGAATACCCGCGTGGCCGAGATGCTGTCAGGGGGTATCGATGTGATGGTCGAGGTACCGCCAGTCGCGATCTCGCAATTCCAAACCGACATGCATACGGTCCATGAGCAGGCTGGCCCGCATCTTTGGTTCCTGATCCTGAACATGAAGGAAGGCCCCTTTACCGACCAGCGCGTGCGGCAGGCCGCAAATTACGCGATCAACAAGGAAGCGCTGGTCAATGACGTACTCGAAGGCACGGCGACTGTTGCCGCCGGCCCGATCCCGCCGGCCTTTGCCTGGGCCTATAACGAAGATCTCCATCCCTACCCCTATGATCCCGACCGCGCGCGCGAATTGCTGGCGGAGGCAGAGGCTGAGGGTTCGAGTCTGACCTTCTATGTTACCGAGGGCGGCTCGGGCATGCTGGACCCGATCCCGATGGGCACGGCCATTCAGGCCGATCTTGCGGCCGTCGGTTTCGATGTGACGATCGAGACCTATGAGTGGAACACGTTTCTGGGCCGCGTCAACCCGGGGCTCGAAGGGCGCGCAGATGCTGCGCAGATGGCGTGGATGACCAATGACCCGGACACGCTGCCCTTTCTTGCGCTGCGCACCGATGCCTGGCCGGATGCGGGTGGTTTCAATTCGGGCTATTATTCCAACCCCGAGGTGGATGCACTGCTGGAAGCGGCCCGTGTCGAGACCGATCAGGACGAGCGCGCGCGGCTCTATCGAGAGATGCAAGTGATCGTGCAGGAGGATGCGCCATGGGTCTTTGTGGCGAACTGGATGCAGAATGCCGTGACCTCGGATTCGGTCGAGAATTTCCAGCTTGAGCCATCGTTCTTCCTGTTGCTCAAGGACGTGGTGAAGAACTGAAGCATCTTTCAGGGGGGGCGCGCTGACGCGCGCCCCTTTCTGAGTATTTTTGGCAAGATGAAGCGGCAGGGGGGAACAGGGTTTTGGGTGGCTATATCCTGAAGCGATTGCTTTCCGCCATTCCGGTGCTGCTGGGGATCACTGTCATTGTCTTTCTGATCATGGCGATGATCCCCGGTGATCCGGCGACGGCGATTCTGGGCAGCTATGCCACGCCGGAGAATGTGGCGCGGCTGAACCGGTTCCTTGGCCTCGACGAGCCGCTGTGGCGGCAGTATTTCATCTGGCTGGGCAATATGCTGCAGGGTGATTTCGGGCGATCTTTCGCACTGAACCGGCCTGTGCTGGACGAGATTCTGGACCGGTTCTCGGCCACACTGATCCTTGCGGGGACGGCCTTTGTGCTATGCGCGGTGTTGGGTATCATAGCGGGCACCGTCTCAGCCGCGCGGCAATATGGCTTTGCCGACAAGGCAATCACCTTTGTGGTGATCCTGGGCATATCGGTGCCGTCGTTTTTCCTTGGCATGATGATGATCCTGCTCTTCGCTGTGCAATTGCGCTGGTTCCCGGTCTCGGGCATGTATTCAATCTGGGGCGGGGGCGATCTGCCGGACCTGATCCGGCATCTCACCATGCCCGCCATCGCACTGTCTGTCGTAGCGACAGGCGTCGTGGCGCGGCTGTCGCGCGGTGCGATGCTTGAAGTATTGCGGCAGGATTTCATTCGTACCGCGCGCGCCAAGGGCGTGCATGAACGGCGCGTGATCTGGGGGCATGCGCTGCGCGCGGCGATGGTCAGCATCATTCCGGTGCTTGGCATTCAGGCGGGGTTCGTGCTCTCCGGGGCAGTCTATATCGAGATGGTGTTCCAGTGGCCCGGTGTGGGGCGGATGCTGGTGGATGCGATCCTGAAACGCGACATTCTGCTGGTGCAGGGCGGGGTCGTGTTCATTGCCGCCTGTTATGTCGGCTTCAACATCGTGGTGGACGTGGCGCAGGCATGGCTTGACCCGAGGATCAAGACATGAGCCTGTTCCTGCGACTTCTGTTCCGCAACCGCCTGGCGGGGTTCGGCGCCGTGGTGCTCGGGGTGATCGTGGTGCTGGCGTTGCTGACACCGATCCTGCCGCTGCATCCGCCGAATGAGACCAACACCGCCAACCGCTTCCTCCCACCCATGTCCGAGGGGCATTTGCTGGGCACCGATCATCTGGGGCGTGATCTGCTGTCGCGGCTCTTGTGGGGGACGCGACTGTCACTGGCGGTGGGCTTCGCGGCGGCGCTGATCGCGGGGCTCGCCGGTGCCGCCATCGGGGTGATCGCGGGCTATTTCGGCGGGCGCACCGATAATGTCACCATGCGCGGCATCGATATGCTGATGGCCTTTCCCTATATCCTGCTGGCGCTGGCGATTGTCGCGGTGCTGGGGCCGGGGCTCTTGAACGCGCTGATCGCGGTGGCAGTGGTGAATATCCCGTTCTTCGCACGGAACATCCGCGGCATCACGGTCGGCATCGCGCATCGCGAGTTCATCGACGCCGCAAGACTGGCCGGGATGGGGCACACGCGCATTCTGCTGAGCGAGGTCGTGCCCAATGTGGTGCCGGTTGTGGTGATCGCCATGTCCACGACCATCGGCTGGATGATTCTTGAGACGGCGGGGTTGTCCTTTCTGGGGCTCGGCAGCCAGCCGCCGCAGGCCGATCTGGGCTCGATGCTGGGTGAGGCGCGTTCGGCACTGATCACGGCACCGCATACATCGATCGTGCCGGGGGTGATGATCCTCTTGATCGTGATGTCGGTCAATCTGCTGGGCGACGGCATCCGTGATGCGCTGGACCCACGCCTGCGCTCGGGCGCGCTGGCGCGGCCCATGGCGGCGACGCGGGTGGACCGGCGCGAGGTGCCTGCGCCACGGGATGAGGGACTCTTGCGGATCGACGCGCTGGAGACGCAGTTCCAGGTTGGCAAACGCACCTACAAGGCCGTCAACAAGGTCTCGCTCGACCTCAAGCCTGGCGAATGCCTCGGCTTGATCGGCGAGAGCGGCTCGGGCAAATCGGTCACGGCGCTCTCGGTGATGGGGCTGGTGGCCTCACCGCCCGGAGTGATCACCGGGGGTGCGGTGCGACTGGAAGGGCAGGACCTGATCGGCGCGCCCTATGAGTTGTTGCGCTCGCTGCGGGGAAAGCGCGTGGCCTATATCTTTCAGGACCCGCTCTCGACCCTGCACCCGCTCTACCGTATTGGCGATCAGTTGATCGAGGCGATACGCGTACATGAGCCCGTCAGCCATGCCGAAGCCCAAAAGCGCGCGGTCAAACTGCTGGAAGATGTGCGCATCCCGAACGCCGCCGGGCGCGTGGGTGCCTTCCCGCATGAACTCTCGGGCGGCATGCGCCAGCGCGTGGGCATCGCCATGGCGCTGGCCAATGACCCCGATATCATCATCGCCGATGAGCCGACCACTGCGCTGGATGTGACCGTGCAGGCGCAAATCCTCGCGCTGCTGGACGAATTGCGTCAGCGCCGCGGGCTTGCGATCCTGTTCATAACGCATGATTTCGGCGTCGTCGGGCAGCTTTGCGACCGGGTGGCGGTCATGTATGGTGGGCGGATCGTCGAGACCGGGCCGACGCAGGAGGTGCTGGAGGCCCCGGCCCACCCCTATACACGGCGTCTGATTGCCTGCGTGCCGGAACTGGGCGAAGGGCGGCGCATCCTTGCGGCCATTCCGGGCCTACCACCTGCTGTCGATCAACTTCCCGAGGGTTGCGCCTTCGCGCCCCGCTGCGACAAGGCGCAGGACGCCTGCCGCCGCGGTGAGATCGAGTTGAAGGGCAAGAACCGCCAAGTGCGCTGTCTCTACCCGGAGGTGGCCCCATGACGCTGGCACTCAAGACCACCGATCTGGCCAAGACCTTCGATATGGGCAAGCGTCTGATCGGCCCGCCGCGCGCGCAGGTCCATGCTGTGCACCCGGTCTCGCTGGAAGTGTCACAGGGCGAGACGCTGGGGATCGTGGGCGAGTCCGGTTGCGGGAAATCGACGCTGGCGCGCATGCTGGTGGGGCTGGAGCCGCCCAGCGCCGGCACAATCGAGATCGAGGGGCGCGCGCTGAATCGTGCCGATCCGGCAGCCTTCGGGCGACTGATCCAGTATGTGTTTCAGGACCCGGTCTCTAGCCTCAACCCGCGCAAGACGATCCGTCAGATCATGGAGACTCCCTTGCGCCAGTTACATGGGATGCGGGGGCGCGTGCTGGAGGAGCGTATCGCACAACTGTTCGACGCGGTGAATCTGCGACCCGAGTTTCTGGACCGCTACCCGCATGAATTCTCGGGCGGGCAGGCGCAGCGGATCGGGATCGCCCGCGCGCTTGCGGCCAGCCCGCGCATCCTGATCCTGGATGAGCCGGTCTCGGCGCTCGATGTCTCGGTGCAGGCGCAGGTGCTGAACCTGCTGGCCGATCTCAAGGCCGAGTTCAATCTGACCTATCTGTTCATCAGCCATGATCTGGCCGTGGTCGAGGCCGTCAGCGACCGTATCGCGGTGCTCTATTTCGGCTCTGTCGTCGAAACCGGTCCCGCCGAAAAGGTCTTTGCAGCCCCGCGCCATCCCTATACCAAGCTGCTGGCCGACTCGGCGCCGGTCGTGGGCAAGCCGCTGGGTGGCGCGCAATCGGGCGAGTTGCCCGACCCGCTGAACCCGCCGCCGGGCTGTGCATTTGCCGGTCGTTGCCCGCGCGCGTCAGACCTGTGCCGGCGCGAAGTGCCGGCACTGCGCAAGATCGAGGGAGACCAGTTTGCCGCCTGCCACCATCCGCTCGACGCCTGAGCGCCTGTCCCGACCGCAACAGGTGGCCGAGGCGATCAAATCTTGGGTCATGGCCAATGGGTCGCGGCCCGGCGACAGGTTGCCCTCCGAGGCCGAGTTGATCGAACGCTTCGGCATGGCCAAGGGCACCATCCGCGAGGCGATTCGTATTCTGGAAGCGCAGGGGCTGGTGAAGTCGCGCACCGGGCCAGGGGGCGGCGTCTTCGTGCACCAAGTGTCGGAAGAGCGTGCCACGGCGCTCTTGGGCAATTATTTCTATTTCGAGCATCTCACCATCGACGATGTCTATCAACTTCGCGTCGTAATGGAACCCGAACTCGCGGCCTCGCTCGCCGGGAAGCTGAGCGAGGCACAATTGCGCGCGCTTGAAGAGGTGATGACCTGCTATTCCGAACCCGCCAAGACGCCAGAGGAAGAGCGCGCGCAGCACCTTGCCTCTCTGCGCTTTCACGCGCTGCTGGCCGAGATGTCGGGCAATCCGCTGCTGCGCTTCCTGATCCGCTTCATCGCCAATATGTTAGCAGATATCACCGTCTCGCGCAAACTCTATGCCCAGCCCAATCGCGAGCTGTGGTCCACGGGGCTGGACTATCAGTCGCGCCTTGTTGCCGCGCTGCGCGAGGGCGATGCCGATGCCGCTCGGCGCATCCTTGCTGACCATATGCAGAACGCACATCGCCTGATGCGCCTGCAGGAAACCGTCCTGACCCAACGTTTCCTGCCCGAGCAGGGGATCATCTGACGCGCTTTGGCACCGGGCCCGCGCCGGATGACGGGTTGGCGCTGGAGCGATGCTTCCTATATGACGGGGCTGACGCAGACTCGCAGATGCGGGCTGCAAGCTAGGAAAATGCCATGAGCTTCGGTGCACAAATCGCCTGGGATGATACTATCCTGCCCTTTCAGCTTGACCGCAGCGATATTCGCGGACGGGTCGCGCGGCTGGACACTGCGCTTGAGAGGGTTCTGGCAGGGCACGGCTATCCGCCTGCTGTCGAGGCCGTGGTCGCCGAGGCCGCGCTGCTGACCGCGCTGATCGGACAGACCATCAAACTGCGCTGGCGGCTGTCGCTGCAGGTACGCGGCGATGGTCCCTTGCGGCTGATCGCGACCGACTATTTTGCCCCAGCCAAGGAAGGTGCCCCGGCGCGGATTCGCGCCTATGCGAGTTTCGACCCCGAGCGGCTGGACCCCAACAGCCCTGGTTTCCCGCAGATAGGCTCAGGCTATTTCGCCATCATCATCGATCAGGGTCAGGGGATGGCCCCCTATCAGGGTATCACTCCGGTCACTGGCGCGCACCTCTCGGACTGCGCCGAGGCTTATTTCGAACAATCCGAGCAATTGCCAACGCGCTTCGCGCTCTCGCTGGGACGGTCGTCACTGCGCGGTGAGGCCGAGAAATGGCGCGCAGGCGCGGTGATGCTGCAGCACATGCCGCAGGCCGCAGGCGCGAGCCCGCGCGAGCGCGCGATCATCGAGGAAGACTGGTCGCGGGTTAACCTGCTCCTGGACACAGTCGAAGAGTTGGAGCTGGTCGGCCCGAAGGTGCAGCCGCCCGAGTTACTGTTGCGCCTGTTCCACGAGGAAGTGCCGCGCGTATTCGACCCGCAGGCGGTTCATTTCGGCTGCACATGTTCCGAGGACAAGGTGCGCCAGAGCCTATCTATCTATTCCGCCAAGGACATCGCCACCATGACCACGCCCGAGGGCACCGTCACGGCGGATTGCCAGTTCTGCGGGGCACATTACGTGCTCGACCCGGCGACGCTGGGCTTCGAGGCCTCGGGCGATGGCTCCTGATCTGGCAAGGACGCTGCAGGTGGCGCTGGAAGTGTCTGGTCCTGCGTCCAGCGATTTCGACCTGAATCCCGGCGTCGTGCTGCCCGAGGGGCGCAAGCTGCGCCCTGCGGCAGTTCTGGTCGGGGTGCAGGAGGGCGCGCGGGGGTCCGAAGTGGTACTGACCAAGCGCGCCTCGCATCTCCGCCATCATCCCGGCCAGATTGCCTTTCCGGGCGGGCGGCAGGATGCGGAGGACCACGATCTACTGGCCACCGCGCTGCGCGAGGCGCGCGAGGAGATTGGACTGCCCACGCCTGCGGTTGAGGTGATCGGGATACTGCCAGCGCATGAAACGGTTACAGGATATCAGGTGACGCCCGTGCTGGCTGCGATCACGTACCAGGTGGCTTATACCCCCGAACCCGGCGAGGTGGCCGAGGTCTTTGCCGTTCCACTGGCGCATCTGACCGATCCTGCGCAATTCCGCGTCGAGCGGCGGATGTGGCGCGGCACATGGCGGAATTACTACATCGTGCCTTGGGGGCCGTATTACATCTGGGGCGCGACGGCGCGTATCCTGCGCGGACTGGCCGATCGGGTGAATGAATGCAGGTAGCGGGCGCATGGCTGGATCAGGCGCAGCCTGTGCTGCGCTCGCTGAGCGAGGCCGGGTATCAAGCGCTAGTGGTCGGCGGCTGCGTGCGCAACTCGCTGATGGGCGTGCCGGTGACGGATGTCGATATCTCGACCGATGCCCGCCCCGAGCAGGTCATGGCACTGGCCGAGCGGGATGGTATGCGCGCCGTGCCGACCGGGTTGCCGCATGGCACCGTGACGCTCGTGCATGAGGGGCATGGCTATGAGGTCACGACCTTTCGCCGTGATGTCGAGACGCATGGCCGCCACGCCACCATCGCATTTTCCGGCAATATCGCCGAAGACGCCGCGCGGCGAGATTTCACCATCAATGCGCTTTATGCGCGTCCCGATGGCACGGTGATCGACCCTCTGGGCGGGCGGCCCGATATTGCGGCGCGGCGGGTGCGCTTTGTCGGCGACGCGCGGGCGCGGATAGCCGAGGATTATCTGCGCATCCTGCGGTTCTTCCGCTTTCACGCGCAATATGGTGACCCTTTCGGCGGGGTGGATGCCGAGGCCCTGGCGGCCTGTGCCGAGAGCGCGCACGGGCTCGACACACTCTCGGCCGAGCGGATCGGCGGCGAGATGCGCCGGTTGCTGGCCGCCCCCGACCCCGCGCCCTCGGTTGCAGCGATGGCGCAGACGGGGGTGCTGCCCCGGATCCTGCCCGGCGCTGATCCCGAGGCACTGGCGCGGTTGGTGCATCTGGACCGGGCCTTCGCGCCAGAGGCGCTGCGGCGGCTGCTGACCTTGGGCGGTGAGACCGCGCGCCTGCGTCTGACGCGACGCGAGGCGGAGGCGCTGGTGAAAGGACGCGCGGCGCTCGCGGCCATGACCGGGCCTGCCGAGCTAGGTTACCGGCTGGGGGCAGAGCTTGCGCGCGATGTCATGCTCTCCCGCGCGGCATTGCTGGAAACTCCCCTGCCCGAGGGATGGCAGCAGGCGATCCAGCGCGGGGCTGACGCGCAATTTCCGCTGCGCGCCCGCGACCTGCCGCATCTGGATGGGCCAGCACTGGGGCTGGCACTCAAGGCACTGGAAGAGCGCTGGGTCGCGTCGGATTTTCGGCTGAGCCGCGACGAGTTGCTGGCCTGAGCCTGTCTCGCACCCTATATCGGAGGCAGAGACAGGGGGCGTTGTGCTGCAGAAATCACCAGAACCAGAGGTCAGACCCGGCGCGGCCCAGAGGCTCGCCGGACTGATCGACGCATTCGAGCCCGCAGGGTCAGCCCCACCGCACAGCCTCTGGGCTTTCATCCTGTGGTCGGTGCGTGGGGCCTGGCCGGTGCTGCTGCTTGCAGCCTTCATCTCGGCGCTGGTGGGCACGACGGAAGTGCTTTCGGCGCTGTTGCTGGGGCTGATCATCGACGCCGTTGTGGCCTCGGATCCGGGCGGGTTCTGGGCGCAGCATTTGGGCCTTGTGGCGGTGTTCGTGCTGTTCTTCGTGCTGGTGCGCCCGCTTGCCTTCGGCATCTCGTCCCTGGCCAATGCCGTGGTGGTGCAGCCCAATGTCTATGTGCTGGTGCAATCGCGATTGAACCGCTGGACATTGGGCCAGCCGGTGACTTTCTTCGATGATGATTTCGCAGGACGGATCGCGCAGAAACAAGTCCAGACCGCCCGCGCTCTGACCGATGTCGCGAATGAGGCGATCAACACGATGGCCTTTGCGCTGGCTTCAATCATCGGCTCGGTTGTGTTGCTGCTGACAATCGACACACGGGTTGCGCTGGCACTGACCCTCTGGCTGGTGGCTTACTTGGCGCTGATTCGGCATTTCCTACCGCAGGTGCGAGCACGCTCGGGGGCCCGCGCTGGCGCGCGTGCTCAGGTAAGCGGGCAGGTGGTGGACACGATCACCAATATCAAGACGGTCAAACTCTTCGCTCATGCCGATTTCGAGGATCGCGCCGCGCTGAACGCGATGGGTGTGTTCCGCGACAGGGCGGTCGAGTTCGGCGAGGTACAGGCCGTGTTCCGCTTCTGGCTGATGGGGGTTGCCGGATTATTGCCGGTGATGCTGATTGGCGGCACGCTCTGGCTCTGGACACTGGGGGCGACGACACCGGGCGACATTGCCGCTGCCGGGGCGGTGGCGATCCGTATCGCACAGATGACGGGCTGGGTCAGTTTCGTGCTGATGGCGATTTACGGCAATATCGGCGAGATCGAGGACGGGATGAAGACCCTCACCCCGCGCCCCACACTGGAGGATGCGCCCAATGCCGTGGAGCTGGGACGGGTGGCTGGTGCCGTGCATTTTGACAAAGTGGGCTTTGCCTATGGGCGGCAGTCGGGCGGGGTCGAGGCGCTGGATCTGGCCATCGCGCCGGGCGAGAAGATCGGGATCGTAGGCGCTTCGGGGGCGGGGAAATCGACGCTCGTGGCGCTCTTGTTGCGGCTATATGATGTCGAGGCCGGGCGGATCACGATTGACGGGCAGGATCTCCGGGGCGTCACGCAGGAAAGCCTGCGGCGCAACATCGCGATGGTCACGCAGGAAACAGCCATGTTCAACCGCTCGGCCTATGAGAATATCCGCTACGGTCGGCCAGACGCCACCCGCGAGGAGGTCGAGGCGGCGGCCAGGGCCGCCGAGGCGCATGAATTCATCCTCGGGCTGCAGGACCATGCCGGACGCCGGGGCTATCACGCGCATCTGGGCGAGCGCGGCGTGCGGCTTTCGGGCGGGCAGCGCCAGCGCATTGCGCTGGCGCGCGCGTTTCTGAAGAATGCGCCGATCCTGGTGCTGGACGAGGCGACCTCGGCGCTGGACTCGGAGGTCGAGGCGGCCGTGCAGGAGGCGCTCGAGCCGCTGATGGAGGGCAAGACCGTGTTGGCCATCGCACACAGGCTCTCGACCATCGCGCGGCTGGATCGGATCATCGTGCTTGACGACGGGCGCATCATCGAGCAGGGCACACATGAGGAACTGCTCGCACGCGAGGGCGTCTATGCCCGTTTCTGGGCGCGGCAGTCGGGCGGGTTCCTCGGCTGTGACGAGGTGGAAGAGGCCTGAGATGGATTTCGAGACGGTCATGCCGCCAGACTTCGGACAGTCTTTGCGAGGGGTCGGGGTGAACCTGCTGTGCCGCGATGTGCGGGCAATGGCGGCGTTCCTGCGCGATGTGTTTGGGCTGGAGGTGTTCCGCCTGAGCGATGATTTCGCGATCATCCGCCATGGCAATGCGCTGATGCAACTGCATGCGGATGGCACCTACCATTCCAATCCGCTGCTCGGACTGGTGCCGGAGAGCCCACCGCGCGGGGGCGGGGCGCAGTTTTACCTCTTCGGGCTGGACCCGGATACCGTCGTGGCCCGCGCCGTCCCCGACAGTGTTATCGAACCGCCTGCTGACAAGCCCCACGGGTTGCGCGAGGCCACGATCCTCTCGCCCGAGGGCTATGCCTTCTCACCCGCGCGGGCGCTGTGAGCGTGTTGACGATCACGCGGCTGGGCCATCACGGCGATGGCGTGGCCGAAGGGCCGGTCTTTGTGCCGCGCACGCTGCCGGGCGAGGTGGTGGAAGGTATGATCGAGGCGGGGCGCCTTGCGGCGCCCCGGATTGTCACCCCCTCGCCCGAGCGCATCCACCCGCCCTGCCCACATTACCGCGCCTGCGGGGGCTGCGCGCTTCAGCATGCGCGGGAGGATTTTGTGACTCGCTGGAAAGAGAGCGTGATCACGCAAGCCCTTGCTGCGCAAGGGCTGGAGGCGGCGTTTCTGGAGCCCCATATCTCGCCACTGGGGGCACGCAGGCGTGTGACTTTCGCCGGGCGCCGGTTGAAAGCTGGCGCCCTCGTAGGCTTTCACGGACGCGCCTCGGATGTGATCACACCTGTGCCTGACTGCTTGGTCCTGCACCCGGACTTGACCGCAGCGCTGCCTCTACTGGAAGAGGTGACTGTCATGACCGCCAGCCGCAAAGGCGTGCTGGGCCTCGCGCTGACGCGCTCAGAGGCGGGGCTCGATCTGGCGATTTCCGGCGGCAAGCCGCTCGATGGACCATTGCAGGCCGAATTGGGACGCTGGGCCGGGCAAGCGCAGGTCGCCCGGCTCTCCTATGACAGCGAGGTGATCGCGCTGGCTGCCCAGCCGTATCATCAATTCGGGCGCGCGCAAGTTACGCCGCCACCCGGAGCCTTTCTGCAAGCCACCCCTGAAGCCGAAGTCGCCATGCGGGACGCGACCCGCACCGCCGCAGGCGGCGCTGCCCGGATCGTCGATATTTTCGCAGGTTGCGGTACATTCACGCTGCCACTGGCCGCAGCGGCCGAGGTCCACGCGGTCGAGGGCGATGCCGCGATGCTGGCTGCACTCGATGCGGGCTGGCGGCACGCCACGGGGCTCAAGCGCGTCACCCATGAGGCGCGCGACCTCTTCCGCCGCCCGCTATTGCCGGAAGAGCTGAACCGCTTCGACGCCGCTGTCATTGACCCACCCCGCGCCGGAGCCGAGTCGCAGGCCGAGGCGCTGGCGCAGAGCAGAGTCCCGCGCGTCGCGGCCCTGTCCTGCAACCCGGTCACTTTCGCGCGGGATGCAAAGCGCCTCACGCAGGGCGGCTATCGCCTCGAATGGGTGCAATTGATCGACCAATTCCGCTTCAGCCCGCATGTCGAGCTTGCAGCACTCTTCACGAGGTAGCATATCCGCCCCCACAGATCGCAACATCTCGGAGGGACCATGCTCAGCCGCGAACAGACCGCCGCCTTTCTGGACAAGGCATGGGTGCGCAACGGCATTATCGGGGTGATCCTGTTCAACGCCGTGCTGTTGGGAATGGAGACCTCGGGCACGATCATGGGCGTAGCCGGGCCGGTAATCATCGCGCTCGACACGCTCTGCCTCACGATATTTGTGATTGAATTGTCACTGAAGTTTCACGCCCAGCGTGGTCAGTTCTGGCGGTCCGGCTGGAATATCTTCGATTTCCTAATCGTCGGCATCTCGCTGATGCCCGGCGCGCAAACCTTCAGCGTGCTGCGCGCGCTGCGCATCCTGCGACTGTTGCGCGTGGTCTCGGTCAGCCCAAATCTGCGCCGCGTGGTCGAAGGTTTCATCAAAGCCCTGCCGGGGATGGGGTCGGTCTTTCTGCTGATGGGGATGCTGTTTTATATCGGTGCGGTGATGGCGACCAAGCTCTTTTCAGAGAGCTTCCCCGACTGGTTCGGAGACCTTGGCAATTCGGCCTATTCGCTGTTCCAGATCATGACACTGGAATCATGGTCCATGGGCATCGTGCGCCCGGTGATGGAGGTCTATCCCTACGCGTGGGCCTTCTTCGTGCCCTTCATCATGGTCACGACCTTTGCCGTGGTGAACCTGCTGGTCGGTCTGATCGTGAACTCGATGCAGGATGCGCATGCCGAGGAAAGCAACCAGGCGACAAGCGATTATCGCGTCGAGGTGCTCAAGCGATTGGAAGCCATCGAAACGCGGCTGGCCGAGCGTGACAAGGACCGCACGCACCCTGCCGAATGACGGTTTTGTGAGCAGGTAGATTGACCCGCCAATCTGCAAATACTTGGCAGAATCATGCAACTGCGGCATGCTCTTACAAAAAATCGAGGCAGTAGCATGAGTTTTCTTCGCGTCGTCGTTGCTTTTCTTCTGTTGGGCTTGCTCGCGTCATGTAGCAAGCCGCCAAGCAAATTCCGGACCTATAACGGCCCCGAAGTCACGCAGGTAGTCGTCCACAAGGCAGCCCGGCGGATGCATCTCTACCATCATAACCAGCGGCTGCGCAGTTTCCGCATCCAGCTTGGCGGCAATCCCAACGGCCACAAGCAACGCGAATGGGATCGGCGCACGCCCGAGGGCGATTACATCATCGACCGGCGCAACCCGAACAGCGCATTCCATCTCTCACTCGGCATTGATTATCCGAATGAAGACGACATCGCCCGTGCCGAGACGAATGGCTGGAATCCAGGCGGGGATATCTTCATCCACGGGCGCGGGCCGCGATTTCAGCGGGCGCGCGGTGACTGGACCGATGGCTGCATTGCCGTGAGCGACCGCGAGATGGAGGATATATATGCGATGGTTCGCGACGGCACGCCGATCCGCATCAATCCGTGATCTGTGACGCAGTGACAACCTGCGCAGTGGGGCTACTTCATCAATGGCCCGCTCGCCGATAGCGGGCCATTAGTTTTTCCAGCTTGGCTCACAGATCGGTCGTCAAGTTCCATGAAATAGCCATGATCTTGTCGCGAAATTGCGGCAGAACCTCTTGCAATCGGCTGGCTTGCCATGTTCGCTTCATGGCACAGATTGCACCAAGCTCTGTGGTGCAATGAACTTGCATCGCCAGTCACTTAGGAGATGAGTGGCCTCTGGCCGAGGATCTCTGTCCGGTCCGAGATATTGGAGTTTTTCTTGGTAGCCAACACTCCCGAAAGACAGGACCGGGCGAGCGGAACTCGCAAACACGAAGGTGCGGCACTCGCTGGCGGGGCTGCACTGACAGCGCTTTCGCGCGCCTTTGCGCAGTTTTGCCAGATCGTGATCTTCATCTACGCCGCGCGCATCCTGGGGCCGGAGGATTTCGGCCTGTTCGCGCTGATTTCGGCTATTGCCATCGTCGCGCTCAAGGTCGCCGAGGCAGGCTGGAGCGAATACATCATGGCGTGGAGCAGCGGGCCAGATGAATCACAAAAAGTCTTGGGGATCGCTTGTCTTTGCGGTGTCGCGATGGCTTTGGTCGGCATTGCCGCCGCAGCTATCGGCCTGCCATTCTTCAATCATGGCGATATTCCCCTCCTGATCGCCGGATTCGCGATCTGGATATTGCTGGCAACACCTTCGGCAGCCTGGAACGGGATCATGATCTGGCAAGGCCGGATCATGGCCTTTGGCTTGACCGGGATGGCCGGCGAAGCGGTTGGGCTGGTCGTGACACTCGTGATGCTCTCGTCCGGATATGGCTTCCTATCGCTGGTTGGGGGCAGACTGGCACAGCAGACAGTTTTTGTAATTCTTGTGATTTTCGTGACCCATCTTCTGCCACGGTTCGGCGGGCTGCGCCAAGGGCTGCCGGGTTTGTTGTCATTCTCGAAGAACATTCTCGCCTCCCGGATCATCCTCGTGATCAGCAATTATGCCTCAGTCTTCATTGTCGGGTTTTTCCTCGGTCCTGCATCGGTCGGGATTTTTCGTGCTGCGGAACGTGTGGTCGGTGCTTCCGTGGAGCTGATTGGCGAGCCTGTAAAGATACTGGCGTGGAAAACCTTTCGCAGCGTGCGCGATGTCGGAACCGAAGAAGCGTATCAGAATTTCGCCAATGTATTCTTCCCGCTGGCCTGGGTGATAGCGCTTCCGGTGTTCTTCTGGATCAGCCTTTTCTCCGAAGCAATCATGCTCGGGCTTCTTGGTCCGGAATGGCAGAGCGCAGCGCCAGTTATTTCCATCATATCGATGGCTGCTTTCCTCTGGATCGTGGGCTATGCGACCGAGCCGCTGCTCTCCTTGACCGGGCATGCGTCATTCTTGCCGCGTCTCTTCCTGTTCTTTGCAGTTGTCGGCATCGCGCTGGTCTTGGCAGCGGGCCCATTCGGGGTCATCGCCGTCGCGGTGGCAAAGGTTGTAGCAGCGCTGGTGTATTTCTTCGTCAATCTCGAAGTCTATCGCAGGAAGCTTGGATTCAAGTGGTGGCCGGTGTTCCGCAATATGCTGCCCGCGCTCATCCCGCTTGCGGTTGTCTTCGGATTGCTAGGCTACGTTGACCAGACCAATATTCTGACCGAACTGAATGTACTGGTTCGCGCGCTGATCATCTCGTTGCCGGCAGTCGCCTTGTATCTGCTCCTGCTGGCGGCTTTTTACCGTCGCACCCTGATCGCCTTCTGGCGCATGATGCGCTGAAGTCAGTCAGACCCTGGCGCGCGGATCGTGATCTCGCGGCGCACGGCGTGATCGCCGTCCCCCTGCCCCGGTGCGACTGCGAAATCGAGTTGGTCACCCGGCGCGAGATGCAGTGTCATCGGGCCGAAAGCGAAATGGTCAGACCCGACAGTCCCGCGCAGAATCTCTGCGCCATTGTGCAGGATGCTGATGACGGCCCCTGCCGACACGGCGTCCTCAGGCAGGAACCACTGCGCATAGATATCATGCACGCCAGCCTCGGTCGCGGTGAAGCGCTCGACCGCTTTATACGTGCCCGTGTCAAACCGTGCACCCGAAATCCAGTCCTGACTGACAAGCAACGGGCGCAGCCATGGATCGCCCAGAAACGAGGCCCACTCCCAGTCGATATGCTGCAAGTCGCTTTCGCGCCCATCGGGGCGGATGACGTGATAGCTCCATGGCGCGAGGCCGTAGCCATAGCGCGTGTCGACAACCCTGTGGTCGCGCGTGACACTGACGCTGAGATCATCACCCAGAATGACAACGGCCGCGTGGTCCAGTTCCGAGACCGGCGCGATGGCCACTCCGCGCGCATCTAGGAATCGCTCCGCTCCCTCGACGGTCAGTTGCGCCGGTGCGCCCCAGGCGATCACAGCGCGGACTGGCTCGCCAAAGGCATAGATCTGATCGGCGCCACTGGCGCCGATATGCCTGGGACGGCCATACGGCAAGAGCTTGTCCTGCAACAGCCGAAAGCTCGCGGCGGCGGGCATCGGCTCTGTCGGGTCAGCCCGGTAGAGCCCCATATTTGGCCACCAGGGCTGATCGAGCAGCGCATACCACCATGCGCCCGAAATCCCGGCCTCGCCCATCTGTGCCACTGTCTTGAGCATGAAATCGGGCGCGTCTTCGGGGTCATCGAACCACTGGCCGAACTCGGTGACGTAGATCGGCAGCAGCCCGCCGAATTCCTCCATCAGCGCCCGCAGACGGTCGATTTCAGGACCCAGCCCCTCGGGCTGGTCGCGATAGAGATGCAGCGAGATGGCGTCGCAAGACGCCAAAACCCCATGCTCGAATAACTCGCGAAAGAAACCAATGGCGATGGAATGCGTGCCGGTGCAGAGGATTTCCGTCTCGGGGTGCTCTGCCTTGACCGTGTCATGCACCACCCGCAGCATCTCGGCAAAATGGCGCGCCCGGTCCTGCATGAAGGGGCCACTGACGAAGTCATCCGAGTTGAACTCATTCCCGATCTCGATACGGCGCAGGCCGGGAGCATAGGCGTCGAGAACCGCCGAGATATAGCGCGCCAGTGCTGCCTGTGCCTCGGGCGTATAGGGCGTATCGCCACCGTCATAACGGGGGTTCGTGTCGGTGAAGAGCAGCAGCGGGTCTAGCCCCCGCTCGATGGCCTTCTCCAGATAGCGGGCGCGATCATGGCTCAAATCATATTGCGCGCGCGCGCGCTCGACACGTGGCCATGACAACTCGTCGCGCAGCGATGGGGCGCCAAGCTGGGTCAGCAAATCGAGGAACTCCAGCCGCCAGCCCTGCGCGAAATGGGTCTGCACGCCGAGGAAGAAATCATCCTCTTCCGCCTGTTCCGCAGCGACAGGCGCTGTGGTAGAAATCCCCATTCCCACGGAAATGCAGAACGATGCCGAAAGCAGCCAACGACGAAAGGCGGGCGTTGTATTCGGAGGGTTATTGGCTCGCTGATCGGTCATTCGGAATACGCGTCAATGACGATCTTGCCGGTCGCCCAGGATATGTGATGCACCCCAGTTGCACCCGGCAAGTCCGTTGGCGTGATCTGCTTCACAAGCGTCTCGTGATACGTCTCGCCGTCCAGTTGGTCGATGCGCATCAGGTTCAGCCCGTATCCATAGACGCCTCTGGCGTTGAGTTGCGAGGGGCGATAGAGCACACCGCGCCATGACAGGATGCACCCGGCGTTTCGTGCGACGTCACTACCGATGACCACCGGGTTCAGCCTGTGAGGTTTCACTTCGTTCAGATCGGGGCCATCCACCTTGAAAAGGTATAACGCGCTCATATGGTCGGGCAATCGTTTGACCTTTGACAGATTGGTGAAGAGCCACCAGGTCTTGTCCTGCCGAAACAGGAAGCTGTCTGCAGGGGACTGTCCCTCCAGTGCGGTGGCATGAAGTTCCCATTCATGGGGAAAGCGCGTCGCCCGCCAGACCTCGAGCCGGTCAGTCGCATGGGTTTCGGGGATCATGTAGACCTCTCCATTGTCGGAAAAGACAAACGGAAAGGACAGGTGGTAGTCGCAGCGTAATGCCTCGCCCAAAGGCGTAAAGCTGTCGCCATCCAGCCTGCCGACCTCGATCCATGCCGGTTGGTCGCGCCGCTCCAGCGCCTCATAGAACACATAGAGCGCGCCTTCATGTTCGAGAAAGAAAGGATCAGCCATGATAGTAGAAGCCGACGGCACAGACATGAGTTGCGCCGGGTCGAAATCGAAACCGGAGCCATCACCGTGATGCAACCGCCACCCGTCACGAGCAAGGTTCATCTTTTCTGTTGCCTTCTCGATGATCCGGCCTGTCAAAGCCCGCGCCATATGACCTGCATACGTCCGGCGCGCGCGTGCGGGCACCGCATCAGGGCAAAGCGGTGCCGTCGCGCCGGTGTTGACCGGCCGGTCTTGACGATGGCAGGTGAGTGACCGTTGCAGGAAGATCAGTGTCTGATCCTCGAGCGCCTCCGCCGTCAGAACCGCGCTCGGCTTGATATTGTATTGCGCAGTGAATACAGGTCGCGCCACTGTATCACCCGGACCCCGCGCCAGAAGCGTCATCGGAACCGTCGGCTGACCCGATGTGATGGCCTGCATGATCGACACATCGGCAGAATGAGAGGGCGCGCCGCCAAGCGCGACAGACCATTCCTCGCGGACCAGCGCGTCGCGCACCGGGTCGGGAAGCACGCAGGCACCTAGTGCAATGGCAATATCTGCGAAACAGGTGTTGCCCTGCCGCGCCTGATCTCCAAGCTCGGGAAGTACCGTGAGTGCAGCACTCAAGCTATCATCGAACAGATGCGGCCTGAGCAATTGCAACGCCCGCCGCTCTGCGGCAAGCAGAAAGGGGCGCTTTACCTGAGGAAGCGGCTCGCCCGGAAGCTTTCCGACAAGCTCAAAGCCGGGGTCTTCCTGCAACCACTTGATCAAGCCTGGAACCCAAGCCGGAACCTTGCTGCCGGTTGCGTGGACGAAGGCAACGCGTATGGGCGCTGCCGTATCATCCGCCATGTCGGCTCGCATCTTTCATGCGCCGCGCGATCCGCGCCTGCACGATCTGCGCGATTTTCTCGACGCCCGTCGTCATAAGCGCGTCCTGGTGCCAGCCGGGAAGCTGGTAGACGGGAGTATCGGCGGGAAGAAGCCGCGACCATCCGAAAGACCCGCGCAGGGCGGCGTCAGTATGCGCTTCGGTCTTGAACAGGGCAACATCGCCATCAAAGGGCTCCGCGCTGGCCTCTTGGCTCATCTGCACCAGCCGATGGTTCACGGCGAATGCGTGCCGCTCGGCCTCGGTCTCGGGCGCAATGGCTCCGAAGCGCCGCAGAAGCTTCTCCCCCGCGCCAGTCTGACGCAAGAGATCGGCCCAGCCGATCTGCCCTCTGAGTTTCGCACCAAGATAATGCCCCCAACGCCGAAGCCGGACCGACCAGCGCGCGCGGACGCCCTCGAACCGACCGCGACGTACAAAATCCACTGGCTCAAGGGGGTCAATCATCCCGACCAGAATAATGCTTTCCCGCGCCAGAGCCTCTTGTTGGGCGATCCGCAACGCGAGCAACCCATCGACACAATGCCCCATGAGCGCGATCGGGCGCCCCGCGTAGCGTGCGCACAAGAGGTCCGCGGCATCGGCGGCCAAAGTTGCGAAATCTTTTGCTGCCAAACGCGTGAGGCCGTGTTCTTCTGCGATGGTCAGGTTGATCACCTCGACCCCCTCGCTGATCTGCCGGGCAAAGGCGTGATAGAGGAAAGGTTGGTTCACGGTTACGATCACCGGACTGTCTGCAACCGCGGCGCGCAGTGGCAGGACATCCCACAGTTCGGCATTTGCAACGGTCTGCGCGGCGTGATCCTTCGCGCCCTCCAAAACTCTCGCGATTGTCTCCGTTAAAGCGTCAAGCTTCGGATCTTCAAGAAAGGCACCTAGCGACAGGCGCTGGCCGAAACTCTCTTGCGCGCGTGCGAGCATCCTCAGGGCAACCAGCGAATGCCCGCCAAGCTCGAAAAAATCGCCCTCGCAGTCTGAAGGGGGGCGGCCCAGAACCTCCGACCAGATGCGCTGCAGCTCGGCCCTGATGTCGCTATGATCTGATACCAGCCGTTCAGATTGGGGCGCCACTTTGGCGACGGGCGTGGCGGGCACCGGTCTAACGATGGCTGTTTGCTGTCGCGGCAGATCGGCTAGTCGAGTTTCCGGGTCGCGCAGGACGGCCTCGAATGTTTGTAGCAGAAAATCGGCGAATGCCTCTGCCGTCTCTGCCGTAAACAGCGAGGTGTTGTAGTCGAGCATCAGCTTCCAGCCAGAGTTGCGCCCGACAATCTGGACAT